>CACBUE010000001.1 GCA_902542325.1 uncultured SAR86 cluster bacterium
ATACACCAAAAATTATAAAAGCAGATTCATCCAATGTTGAAGAAGTAAAGAGTGCAATCACTCTAGGGTTTGCTGCTGATCCTTTACTGAGATGGTTTTTCCCTGATCCACACAAATTTCTAAAGAATTTTGCATTTTGGATGGATGCCTTTTCTAAACCCGCTCTTGAGTCAGATTCTATTTTTACTGATGAAAATTATTATGGAGGCGCAATTTGGCATCCTCCTGGAATCCATTTAGACGCCGAGGTGCTAGGACCAACGCTTGAAGACATTCCCTCTTATAGGCTGGAAAGTGCCTTACAAATGTTCGATGAATTTGATGAGTGTCACCCTAAAGAAGATCACTGGTATTTACCTTTTATAGGTTTAGATCCTTCAAAACAAGGTCAGGGTATTGGTTCTTTAATTCTCAAGGAATCTTTAAAACAGGCAGATGAGCAAGGAAAAATTGCATATCTTGAATCTTCCAATCCTATGAACATGAGCCTTTATGAAAGACATGGATTTGAAACTATTAAGAGGATAGAGATTGGAGATTCACCCCCAGCTCACCCCATGATTAGATACCCGAGGTAGATTATGAAACATTTAGAATTTCACGATGTAGAGATACATGAACTTAAATCAGAGATAATTGGAGAAACTTTTGAGATTCTAGTAAAACAACCGGATCCCAATATTATTTCTTTGTTTGGAGATGCGCCACTGCCAGTAATTTATGGGACAGATTGTAATATCTCAGCTGGAGGCTACATCAACACTATAGACGGGTTATACCTTGGTGGAGAAATTCCGCCGGCTCTTTTCATAGGCATACAATACAAGCTTGGTGATGAACCAGACTTCATGCAGTTTGTAACTAATAGAACTCGCGAATTCACGCCTGTTGAGGATATTGAAAATCAAAAATTAATGGAACAAATGACTCTCAGGGAAGTAAAGGGAGGCGGTGCGGATAAGTTCCTGAAGTTTTTAACAACCGAATTAAGGGATTGGGTTTCAGAAAGATTTAATGTTTCTGATGACACGACATATATTGGAGACTCTATGGGCGGTTTATTTGGACTCTACACTTTGTTTCATCAGCCAAAAGCCTTTAAGAGATATGTGATTGGTAGCCCCTGGCAAGAGTGGAGTCATCCCAACACTTTTGATCTTGAAGAAAGCTATGCAGAAAATAATGAGGATATGGAAGCTATTGTATACATGGCATCCGGATTAGAAGAAGATGTTATTGGACCTTATTTAAAAAAAATGAATCCAGTAATGGTCGAGATCTTCTCCAAAGCCAAAACTGCTGACTATACTGAACAGATGATAGAAAAGCTCAATAGCAGGAATTACCCAAGCCTTAAGTTAAAAGGTTTGATTTTAGAAGACGAGACGCACTTCACTATTACTGGAGCATTATTTAACAGAGGACTAAGACACGTATTCAATGTTAAGTGAGTAATATGAAAAATTTAAGAAACCGAAAATGGACCTTAGCTAGCAGACCAGTCGGGATGGTTGGGGAACATAATTTTTCCTATGAAGAGGAGGAAGTAAGAGATATTGAAGATGGAGAGTTTCTTATTAAGAACTTGTATCTTAGTTTTGATCCTGCTCAAAGAGGTTGGATGGAAGATAGAAAAAGCTATGTACCACCAGTTGGAATTGGAGAGGTAATGAGAGCTGGCTCTGTAGGCCAAGTTATTGAATCAAATAATCCTAATTATGCTGTAGGTGATAAAGTTCAGGGCACTTTTGGATGGCAAGAGTACGCCATTTCAGATGGAAAGGGTATTTTAAACGCTACTGTCATTCCGGAAGGAGCATCTCTCACAGCACCTTTAAGCGTCTTTGGCATTACTGGACTCACTGCTTATTTTGGTTTACTAGATGTTGGACAGCCTAAAGAAGGGGAAACGGTTCTTGTATCTGGAGCAGCGGGCTCTACAGGATCAATCGTTGCACAGATTGCTAAAATCAAAGGCTGTCGTGTCATAGGTGTTGCTGGTGGAGTTGAGAAATGTAAATGGTTAACTGAGGAAGTAAAAATCGATGCAGCAATAGATTACAAAACTGCAAATTTACAGGAAGTTATTCCTGAATTATGTCCAGAAGGCATAGATGTTATTTTTGATAATGTGGGAGGTGAGTTTTTAAACACATCACTTTTGAGTATTAATCAAAATGCAAGAGTGGCAATTTGTGGAGCCATCTCAGGCTACAATAATGAGGAACCAGCTCCTGGACCATCAAACTATACCGCTCTCTTAATTCAAAGAGCCAAGATGGAAGGATTTATTGTGCTGGATTATATGGATAGATTCCCTGAAGCAATTGGAGAATTAATGCAATGGGTTCAGGAAGGAAAAATAATATATCAAGAAGATATCCAGGAGGGTATTGAGAATGCACCTGAAACTTTATTGAGGCTCTACACGGGTCAAAATAAAGGCAAGCAACTTCTTAAAATAGCTGATCCCGAATAAATTTTAAAGATCTTTGTGAGTTCCGTCACAAAATGCACCGTTTTTACTCATCTTGCATCCACAGAAGAAAACATCTTTCTCTTCATCAAGTTTTACTTTCAATGGCAAGAATTCAGTTCCCTCATGAGAGCCATCGCAGAAAGGTTGTTTAGAACTTTTTCCACAACTGCACCACCAGTAACTTTTTTCAGACTCAACGGTAACTTTATAAGGAAACTTTTGAACTACTTTTGGATTATTCATAAAAAAAAAGTAACATAAATTCTAGATAAAATTACTAATGAGATTTATTCTCAGATACTCTATAAAGTAGATTTTTATGAGCGTTAAAGAAATATTGAGAATGGGTAACCCTCTTTTAAGAAAAGAGGCTGAAGATTTCACTATAGAAGAAATCAAAAGTCCCGAAACAAAATTATTACTTGAAGATATGTGGGACTCTCTTGAAGTTGCTGGTGGAATTGGATTAGCAGCTCCTCAAATTGGCATTTTAAAAAAACTAGCTGTAATAAAGTTATCTGAAGAATCAGATAGATATCCAGATATGGAGGATAGTGAGCCTTATGTCATCTTTAATCCAAAAGTTTCTGTGGTGGATGAAACTGAACAAGGTTTTTGGGAAGGTTGTCTTAGTGTTCCTGGATTAAGAGGTTTTGTTGAAAGACCGAGGAGTATTAGAGTAGATTTTTTAGACGAAAATGCGGTGCCAAGAACTATTGAGGCTGAAGATTTTCTAGCTACGGTTTTTCAACATGAGTTGGATCATTTAGTTGGAAAACTTTATGTAGATAGAATGAAAGATATAAAGACTTTAATGTTTGAGGAAGAAATGGTGTTTGATGAAATAAAAGAAGAAGTCTTGGATTGATAGAGGAAAAATTATGACAAATGAAGAAAGAATTAGAGCAGCTTGGCAGGGGAGAATATCCGGTTGCTTGTTAGGAAAACCTGTAGAAATGATTTCTATGAGAGAAGGCCCACAAGGATTAAATACCTTTTTACAGGATTCAGGATCACTTCCTCTTCGCAACTACGTCAACTATATGGAGCATGAATTACTGAGGGGTGCAAATAAACGATGTTGCTTAGGAATGATGGAAAGGGCTGAAGTTGATGATGACATAACCTATCTCGTTCTGGCCTTAATGATGATGGAGCAGTATGGCTTAGATTTAAGTACAGATGATGTTGCAAGATCATGGATTAACTTATTGCCAGTCGGAGCTACATTTACTGCAGAAAGAGATTCATATTTAAAGCTCATAGAAAAATCAAATATGGCATATCAATTTGGTGGTCCGCGCAGCTTTGATCTAGAGGAAATAAATGATGGAGAATACAACGACTGGATAGGAGCTCAGATCCGGATTGATATGTATGGATGGTTGTTACCCGGAAAACCAAAATTAGCTGCAGACTTAGCAAGAAGAGATGCAATGCTATCGCATAGGTCCTGTGCTGTAGAGGCCTCAGCTTATATCGCCGCATTGTGTGCATTGGTTCCAGTTTCTTCGTCAAGAGAAGAGGCTGTTAAAGCAGCATTAGATTTTATAGAAAAAGATTCCTTGGCTTATGAGGCTGTTGAAGTAGGTATTAAATATAAAAATGAACCTGCCTCTAATCTTCATCAACATTATGGAGATATGTCACCCGTTCATAGCTTAAATAATTTAGCGGTAGTAGTGTGGGCATTTTTATCATTTCAAGATTCATTTGATGAAGCAATCGGAGAAACCATCTGTTGTGGGTGGGATACAGATTGCACAGGTGCAACGGTAGGAGGATTACTTGGCTTAGATATGGGAGCTATACCGGAATCATGGACATCTCCGTGGCAAGGCAGAGTACAAACAGCGATTGCCGGAGTTGGAGAACTCGATCTAGATAGCTTAGTTAAAAGAACATGCACCCTTGTCGATAAATTTTCCTCTGTAGCTGACCTAGCTTAAATTACATGAAAAATCCGATTGCAGTCTTTGGCAGCATCAATATGGATTTAGTAGTTTATAGTTCTGCCAAACCTAAAGATGGTGAAACAATTTTTGGAAAAAAGTTTGAAACTTTTCTTGGAGGTAAGGGTGCCAACCAAGCAGTAGCTTCCTCAAGAACAGGTTCAAATGTGTTGTTTGTCGGGACAGTTGGCAATGATCTCTATGGCGAACTACTTAGAGAAAGACTTGACTCAGAAAATATTGATACAGAATTATTGGGATGTCACGATGGAGAATCTGGCGTGGCTTTGATTAATGTCGTCGAAAGTACCTCTCAAAATCAAATAATAGTTGTCCCAGGAGCGAATTCTCATACACGATCCGAACAGATGAGCGATCAAGTGCTTTCATCTACGGATATCCTTATTTCTCAAATGGAAGTTGAATCCAAAGAAATTGAGAAACTGTTTTTAAGGGCTAAAGAAAGAAATTGCTATCGTATATTAAATGTTGCGCCAGCTTTGACATTAAGTAAATCGCTTTTTTCTGACACTGATTTATTTATAGTTAACGAAATTGAGTTAGAGTCTTTAACAAAAAAATCAATTCAAATAGATTCCTTGGATTCTATCAAAGAGGGTATTGAATCCATGGGTTTAAATAATCAACAATCTATAGTCATAACTCTTGGATCTAAAGGTGTCTATATCCATCAAAATAATAAATATGAGTTTATCGAGAGTCATAAAGTTGATGCCATTGATACAACTGGATCGGGGGATTGTTTTATCGGAGCATTAGCAAGCTCCTTACTTGAGAAGCATGATTTATCAGAGGCTGCTATTTTTGCCAATAAAGCTGCCGCTATTTCTGTGACAAAGAAAGGTGCATCGGCTTCTATGCCAACTACCCAAGATGTCTTAGAGTTTGGATAAATTATAGTTCTACCAAAAAATCTATTACCCTCTCCTTAAATAAGGAATTAAAAGCTTCAACATCTAAATCTAAAGCAACTTCAGAGTTAGGCTTCGGCTTGAAGATCTGTCCCATAATAGATTCATTGAATTCACTAACTGTTTGTCCATCCGTAAATTCACCTTTAGTTTCTATAGATACATAGGCTTTTTTGAAATCTGCTATTTCAGGCATAAACGAGAGGGCAACAGCTAAAGAGTCATATAAATGAAGTCCCTGATCAATTATTTCTTTATTTGGATTTATTTTTAACCATGGATCTACTGATTTCTGAACAAATTGACAAAAGGGATGTTCATTTTCTCCAATTAAATTCAGCTGTTCTCTACCAAACCTAGTTTTATGACAGACATCTAATGGAACCATTCTTATTGGAATGCCAGAGCCAAAGACTCGAGCGGCTGATTCAGGATCAGCCCATACATTAAACTCTGCAGCTGGTGTAACATTTCCTTGCACAGTTGATGCTCCGGCCATCATGGTTATTTTATTTATGTGAGTTGGTAATTCAGGATCTAAGTCTAAAGCTTGAGCGATGTTAGTTAGAGGGCCAATAGTCACAAGCTCAATATCACCAGAATTTTCTTTTGCTGTTTCAGCAATAAAGGCTGGTGCACCTTTCTTATCATTTTCAACTGGTAGTATTGGAGTCAATTGTTCCATTTCCTCCCTTTGGCCAAGCCATTTTCTTTTTTCATTTCTATCCTGACTATATGTTCCAGGTTTTCCAGTATGAACAGGTATATCTTTTCCAAGCTGCTCAACTAAATAAGTAGCATTGCTAAAACCTCTTTCTACAGGGACATTTCCTTGAACGGTTGTGATGCCCAGTATTTCAAGTTCCGGAGAGTTCATCGCAAGCATAATTGCAAAACAATCTTCAGGATCACCACCCTTTGTTCCCATTGCTGGGTCAGTATCAATTATTATTTTCTTTTTCATATTTCGTGATATGTTAACTCTTTAAATAAGTAATAGGGAGAAATGCTTATGAGACCAGTTGTCGAAACTAAAAGCGGACCAGTAGAAGGTTTAATTGAAGAATTTAATGGAATTAAGGGCTACAGTTTCAGAGGTATTCCTTATGCAGCTGATACATCAGGTAATAACAGATGGCGTGCTCCTCAGGATATTGAACCATGGGTAAAAAATTTTGATGCAAGTTCATTTGGACCACAATGTCCTCAATTTAGAAGAGGAGAGGGGGGATTTAGAGATTCAATTGCTAATGCTTACGAAATTGAAATACCAGAGGAGGAACCACCTCAAGAATCAGAAGATTGTTTAAGGCTGAATATCTATTCAGGAGATTTAGCTCCGAAAGAAAAGTTACCCGTTATGTTTTGGATTCATGGCGGAGCTTTAAGATTTGGATCGGGAGATAATTATTTACCGGATGGAATTCTATCTAAAGGAAAAATACTTGTAACAATAAATTATAGATTAGGAGAATTAGGTTTTTTTGCTCATCCATCAATAAATGATAGTGAAGAAGAATTTAAAACTAATTTTGGCTTACTTGATCAAATTAAGGCTTTGCATTGGGTAAGAGAAAATATAGAAAACTTTGGCGGTGATCCATCTAATATAACTATATTCGGAGAATCTGCTGGAGGATTTTCAGTTGCAACGCTTTTAGTATCTCCTCTCTCAAAAGGTCTGTTTCACAAAGCAATTGTCCAAAGTGGTGGTTTTTCAAGAATGGCTCTCCATTCGTCTGAAAAATCGAGTAATGGTTTTTCTGCTGCTGATCTCGGATCAAGATTCGGAGAATTTTGTGGTATCCCAAATAGTGATGATCAGTTAAAGCTGATGAGAGAACTTGATATAGACAAGATAATTGAGGTGGGAAAAATCGGATTTTCTTCTTCATTTTATGTTGATGATAAAACTATCCTTGCCCCTGTGATGAAGAGTTTTGAAGAAGGTTTAAATCATAAGGTCCCAACAATTATTGGGACCAATGCGGATGAAGGGACGGCGCTTTACTGGGGAAGTCCTCTGGCAGATGTAGCACCTCCGGTTAATTCAGTAGAAAAATATAAGCTGGTCATTTTGGATAAATTTGAAGAAAAAGCTGAAAAAATTCTTTCTATTTATCCAGCCTCTGATAAAGAAGAGATGATCAAATCGAGCAAGAGATTATTGGGAGACTCTTTGTTTGGAGCACCATCTTTTTTCGCCTCTAAATTTATGGCAGAACGTTCTGAAGACATTTATTTTTATCATTTTAATCAGAAGCCCTCAGGTAAAGCTGGAGAAGTATTAGGATCTTTCCATGCCTACGAAATAAGCTATGTCTTCGGAGTTGGAGGCTTGGGCATCATAGAAAATCAAAAGCTATCAGATATTATGCTTTCTTATTGGACAAATTTTGCTGAATCGGGAAATCCAAATTCAGAAGAGCTACCCGAATGGGAAAAATTATTACCTGGTGAAAATAAGTGGCAGGTACTGGGATCTGAGGTAGGAAAAAAAGATATAGATAGGATAGGGATCTACGATTTACTTCAAGACTTTGAATTCAAGGGTATTTAAGCTCGTCTTATAGAAAGACCACCATCCACAGGTAAATAAACGCCATTAATATAGGATGAAGAGGGGAGGCATAGATTTAGAGTAGCGTGTGCAACCTCTTCAGGTTCACCATATCTTTTTAGACCAACTCTTCTTCTAGCATAGGTTTCTTTGTCTTTGGTATCTATAGCCGCGGTCATGTTCGTATTGATAGGACCAGGACATATACAATTTACAGTCACCCCTTTTGGGCCTAATTCGAGTGCGAGAGAGCGAGTTAAACCAATCACACCATGTTTGGCTGCAGTGTAAGGACTATGAAATGGTGATGCACCAAAGCCTTCAGTAGACGATATGTTTACTATTCTTCCGTTGTCAGATTCAAGAAGATATGGAAGTGAGGCTCTAATTAATCTTACTTGACCAGTAAGAACTACATTCAAAGTATCATCCCAATAATTTTCAAAATTTTCATCATCTACAGCAGTGACAGAAGATATCCCTGCATTATTGATAACGAAATCAATAGTTTTATATGTCTCGATGGTTGCATCTATGCATTTATTTATTGAAGCACTATCTGTTACATCTAAAAGAAAGGGCATACATTCTCCGCCACTTGTTATTATTTCTGATGAAACTCTATTGACTTCCTCTTGATTTACATCGGTAGCAATAACCTTAACTCCCTCTGATGCAAAAACTTTAGCTGTTGCTTCGCCCATACCACTTCCAGCACCTGTAATGATTGCAACTCTTCCTTTGACTGATCTAGAAAGTTTTTTAAAGATTTTCATATTTAAAATATTTGAGTTATTCGACTACTTGTAAGATTATACGAACACAGACAAATTAAAAGGAAAAACTATGACGGATCAAACAGCAACTTTAACGCAGGATGGAGATGTTTCAATTATTACTTTAGATGATGGAAAAGCTAATGTTTTTTCAACTAATATGAGTAATACAATCAATTCTCTTCTAGATTCAGTGCCTGAAGACAAAGGTTCTTTATTAATTACTGGTCGAGAAGGTTTATTTTCTGCTGGTTTTGATTTAAAAACTATTTCAGGAGGAGATCCAAAGGCTGCACTCGAAATGACACAAGCTGGTTTCAAGCTTTTGTCCAGAATTTATAACTTTCCAAGGCCTGTCATAGCAGCGTCTAGCGGTCATGCAATCGCTTTAGGAGCTTTCCTTTTGTGCTGTGCTGATTACAGAGTTGGAGCATCGGGTCAATTTATAGTACAAGCAAATGAAACTCGAAATGGGATGTCGATTCCAACTCCAATTTTAGAAATTTCCAAGTCAAGGATTCTCAAGAATCATTGGTATAGAGCAATCTTAAATGCTGAAGCCTATCCTATATCTGATTCTGTGAATGCAGGCTATCTAGATGAAGTTGTTGAGTCTGAAGAACTCATGACAAAAGCTCTTGAAGTTGCTAAAGACTTAGCAACATTGAGCCATCCTCACTATAAACTCACAAAAGATCTTGATCAAAAAGATGTTGTCAAAAGAATAAATGACTCCATCGAAGAGATGGCTAATCCTTTCTAAATTGAAAAAAAAACTTACTTAGTAGTTAGTTTTTGTTAATCTACGCATCCCTAAGTGGGGCCATAGCTCAGCTGGGAGAGCGCATCCCTTGCACGGATGAGGTCGTCGGTTCGATCCCGACTGGCTCCACCATTTATTAAAACTCTAGCTGTATTTTGAAAAATTCAATCTCTTTAATAGGAATGGCTGGTGCAGGGAAGACATCTGTAGGAAAGGCTTTATCCCTTGAGCTAGGTTATGAATTTCTGGACACAGACAAAATAATAGAAATCTCTTATGGAAAATCTAAAGATATTATTGATTCTGAAGGTAAAGATAGATTTCGGGCTATAGAAGAAAAAGTTCTACTTTCTACAAGATTTAAGAATACTTTACTAGCTACTGGGGGCAGTGCAGTTTTTTCTCCTATAGCTATGGAACATTTATGTGATAATTCTGATGTTATCTATTTAGAAGTCGGCTTTGAAAATATTTCTGAGAGGGTGTTGGATTTTAAAGAAAGAGGTTTTATAAAAGAATCACATCAATCAATTGAAGATGCTTATGTGGAAAGATTAGCCCTATACGAAAAATATGCTGATTTTTCTGTGACTAATAACGGTTCAATGGAAGACTGTATTCAAAAGATTTTGTCTTTATTAGAATCGTAGAAAATTTGAAACTTTCTAAAGCATTTCTCAATATTTTTATTGGTATACTTAATCTTTTAAATTTTTTTGAGCAAATAAGATGAGTCAAGGTTCGTATACTTTAAATTATTGGAATGTGCCTGGTCGTGGAGAGAGCATAAGAGTGATCTTAGCCCTTGGCGGAATCAAGTTTGAAAATAATTTTGTACCTTTACCTTTACCTTTAGAAAATCCTGAGAATCAAAGTCCTCCCCCATTTGATGATGGAACTTGGGTTAAACTCAAACCTCAAACTCCATGGGGAACTCTTCCAACACTCCTCTTGCCCTCAGGTGAAACAATTGGACAACAAAGAGCTATCCTTAGATACCTAGGTAAATTAATTAAGCATGAAGGAAACTACCTTTACCCAGAAGAGCCCGAGACCTCTGCTAGAGTTGATGGATTTATGGATATGATGGAAGACATCTGGCCGATCTTAATTGGTTTAAATGGAGCAGATTCAATGGAAACGGCACCGTTATACTCAACAATGTTAGGACAAGGCACTTTAGATGATTTTCTAAATCCTAGAATGGAAAAAGGAAATGGCGATCTTGCGACACAGTTTGATTTTTTAGAAAATGCTATTAGCAATCAAGGTCCGTTTTTATTGGGTTCCACTCTTTCGTGCGCAGATATTCTTCTTTTTGCTGCTATCTCATGGTGGGGTGCAGGAGTTTTTCCAAATATGGACAAAATGTTAGAGGGTAGACCAAAAATTGAGAAATGTATAAGAGCAGTTGGGAATATAGAAGCAATTTCTGAATATTACAGTAGTCTAAAATCTAGCAGGAACTCTATGCCGGTAGTGGGATCAACAAACTACTCAGATTACTACAAAAATTATCACTTATTGTGTGGCTTAGATTAAGTCTCAACTAACTGAGACAGCATAGTCTACTGATTTTTTTAATACATTAACCATTAAATCAATTTCTTGATCTCCAATAATAAATGCTGGGCCCAGACAAATGATATCTCGATATTGTCCAGTACCTCCGGGATAGAGAAAAACTCCTTCTTCAAGACCCTTTTGCATGACTTTGCTGGTAATTTTCTTAAATTCATCAAATGGTTTTAGGTTGGTTTTATCCTCCACAATTTCTATACCTATTAGAAGTCCTTTGCCTCTTATCTCGGCAATATTTGGATGTTGTCCTACTTCAGAATTGAGTTTTTGTAATAACTTTTCACCAAGAGATTGAACTTTCTCACATAATTTTTCCTCTCTAAGGGTCTTTAGGACCTCAGCTGAAGCTGCGCATGATTGAGGTAGTGCAGCAAATGTATGAAACATAACCTCATAACCTGCTGATTGAATAGAGTCAGCTATCATATCGGTGCTGTAGGTTCCACCAATAGCTGCATATCCTCCACCCATTCCTTTACCTGCTACAAGGATGTCTGGTTGAGTATTGTAAAAATTACTTGCGAAGTCTATTCCGACTCTCCCAAAGCCTGTCATGACCTCATCAGCAATTAGTAAAATATCATTTTCATTTAATATTTTCTCTGCCTCTTCCCAATATCCATCTGGAGGAGTAATTGCTCCTCCACTAGATCCATTTATAGGTTCCATTAAAAGGGCAGCTATATTTCTTGGATCTAATCTCTTGATCGTATCTCTAAGATTATCTAAATAATAATCTTTTGAGTCAGGATGAAAACTACCTAAAGGACATCTAAGTGGATAAGGTGTTTCTATTGTGGTTGGTGAAGGGACATAACTTTCCAGTCCTCTTTTTCGAGCTTCATGACCCGAAATACCTGACATATTTAATGTAGTACCGTGATAAGAGAGACTTCTGGTAAGAATGATATTCTTTTCGGGTTTTCCCCTACTCGCTTGATATTGTATAGCTAGTTTGACTGCAGATTCGTTTGCTTCTGATCCACCAGATGAGAGATGTATTCTAGTTAGATGAGCTGGAAGCCAATGATTTCTCAGTTCATCAAGTAAAGCTTCTCTTTCAGGAGTAAGAAAGGGAGGGAGTATGTAAGAATTATTTATTACTGCTTTTGAAATAGCCTCCGCAACTTCTTCTCTTCCATATCCGATATTATTGACTATCGCTCCGCCAGCGGCATCTAGAATTTTTCTTCCGTCTTTAGTGTATAAGTATGCTCCCTTAGAACTTTCAAATTCTATTCCCCATGTTTGTTTGAGAAAAGGCCATTTTATTTGTTCCATCAATTCACCTTAGAATGCTAAAAGTATGTCATCTATGATTAAAACTGCCATACTCAATTGTAATACTAAACTCCCCCATAAAATTAATTTAGTTGTTACTTTGGGTTGTAGCTCTGGTTCAAGCTTATTGACTAAATAGAGCGCACCTATATTAACAATTGGTAATCCCATTGCGGCCCATATGCCTGCTATGAGAAGTAAGGTGAAGGGATTTGGTAAAACAAAATAGAATAAACCAGATAGAAATGGGATAAGGAAAGCTATCAGTTTGATTAACTTTTTTCTTGTATTTGCTTGCTCTTTTACCAGACCCATAGAAATTAAATAGTCAGATATGGTCCTTGTGAATGCAGCTGTTCCTGATAAGAGGGTAGAGAACAAAACAAAGAATGCCAGAATGATAAAAAGCCATTTAGCCCAACCGCCGAGCACAAGAGAGAACATATTCTGAAGAGAACTTATAACATCTATATCCCAAAAAGAGCTTGTTGCTAAAGATTGTTGTAATTCAGGGATGTTGTAAAGAACACCTGCTCCTAAAAAGAAAAAGGGAAGCGTTCCAAGGGTAATGAAAAAAACTGTCACCCAAACATCAGTCTGCATAGTTTTTATCCAATGTTTTGTCTCCTCAACATTATTTCCACTATTTTCCGCATATCCTTTTTCTAAACACCAATATGTATAAGCCATTATTTCTCCATAGCTTATTCCAGTAAAACCAAAAACAGCTAAAGCTAGGGGTAAGTACCCCGATGGAAAAGAAAAGGTAAGACCAGATGAAACTTGCTCAGCACTGACTTGATAATCAGTAGATTGCATTGCAATTGCGATAATCATCGTCATGAAGGAGAAGAACAATACCATCACAAGCAAGGTCTTCTCTAAGCTTTTGTAAGACCCAAAATACAACAATATCCAAGTAATTAAACAAGAGATTACAACCCATATCTCTACTGTCAGAAAGGGAAACATTGTATTGCCGGCTTCGGCCACAGCACCTGCTAATCCGCCCATACCCGCAATTGAAGGTATGACTCCGATAAACATGAACCAAACTAACCAAGAAGTAGTTTTTCCTTGGATGGATGTCTTGAAGCCAGGCATATCAGCAAAAGCTTCTAAAAATGTTTTTTTCGTAACAACTACATATCGAGCTATCTCAGCTTGGATGATAGGTTTACTCCACATGCTTAAGAGCAACCACCATAAAAGCATAAACCCAGCAGCCGCTCCTAATAAAGGTGTCATCACTATTGATCCACTTCCTACAACACTACCTGTGACAACCACACTCGGGCCAATGAATTTTAATCTTTCAAAAAAGGTTTTAGGTGCTTCTTGCATTCTTGTATAGATTTTCTCACTAAATATGGAACAATTCCTTAATTCTTTTCAGAAAAAATTAATACCAATGAAATTTAAAGTTAGTTCAGGCCTAAATATTGAAGCAACTGCCCTAGGTAATCCTGATGACCCTCTTGTAATTTTGCTTCATGGAGGTGGTCAAACAAGACACGCATGGGGTGGGACAGCTGAAAAACTATCTCAAGCAGGATTCTATGCTGTAGCTATTGACTTAAGAGGACATGGAGACAGTGATTGGAGTAAGGAAGGAGATTACGCAATTGAGAGCTATAAAGAAGATCTGGTAAGTATTATCCATCAATTAGGCAAAGATGCCTCCTTGATAGGTGCCTCTCTAGGCGGGATGGTTTCTTTGTCCACCGCAGGTGATAAAGAATGCAGAGATATATGTAATGCACTAGTTATGGTTGATATAGGGATTTATCCAAATGAAGATGGATCAAATGAAATTCTTAATTTTATGAGTTCAGGTTCTAAGGGATTTAGTTCGTTAGAAGAAGCATCTGATTCAATAGCTTCCTATCTGCCGCATCGAGAACAACCAAAAGATATCTCGGGTTTAAAAAAGAATCTAAGATTGAAAGAAGATGGAAGATATTATTGGCATTGGGATCCCAGATTCATTGAATCTAGGACAAGTAATAGAAGTGATTACAAGTTAAGACAAAAAATGTACGCTGAATCAGTCAATGTTCCTACTTTGCTCATTAGGGGAGCTTTAAGTAATGTCGTCACTCAGGAAGAGGTCGATGATTTCTTGGAAACTATAGATCATGCTGATTTCATTGAGATAGATCATGCTGCTCATATGATAGCTGGAGATAGAAATGATATTTTTGCTAATGCTGCTATTTCTTTTCTACAAAAGACCTTAAATTCAGAGTAATTTAGAGTACCTTTTGATAATATCAATCACATGATAGTTGGTTTAACTGGTGGAATAGGAAGCGGTAAGACTGCAGTTTCAGACTGCTTTGAAGAGCTCGGGATAGTTATAGTAGATGCTGATTTAGCTTCAAGAGTAGTAGTCGAAAAAGGTAAACCATGCTTAGAACAAATATCTGAACGCTTCGGTCAAGATATCCTAAATGAAGCAGGGGAGTTAGATAGAGCAAAATTGAGAGAAATAATCTTTAACTCTGATGAAGAGAAAGATTGGCTAGAATCTTTATTGCATCCAGCCATAGCAAGACAAATACAAGACGAACTTAAAGCCTCAACAAGCCCTTATTCTATTTTAGTTTCACCCCTTTTACTTGAGACAGGTCAAAAAGATTATTGCGATAAAGTTTTAGTGGTAGATGTTCCTGTCGAAACTCAGGTTGAGAGAACTTTGAAAAGAGATGGCGTATCTGAAGAGCAAGTTCATTCTATTATTAAAGCTCAGATTTCTCGACAAAAGAGATTGGAGCATGCTGATGAAGTTATCATCAATGATAATACTCTCGAGGCTTTGCAATTAGCCGTGAAAAAACTTCATCAACAATTTATTGCTGAACTATGAAATATGTCAAATGCCCAGAATGTGGACAGCAAGCAGAATATTCTGATAAAAATGAGCATAGGCCTTTTTGCAGCCGGCGCTGCCAACTTCTTGATTTAGGAGCTTGGGCAAGTGAAGATAGAAAGATAGCAGGAGAAAAAGTTTTTGAGCCAGAAGAAGATTTTGAAACGCGTCATTAGCTCCTGTAATTGCTATTGATTAGAACATAATCTTCAGATAAGTCAGAAGTCATCACCTCAAAGTCTTTTTTACCAAGTCCGAGACTCACTTCGATGAGAATTTCTTTTTTTTTCATTTCCTTTGATGCGCGTTTTTCTGAATATTTAGAATCAATATAGCCCTGTTTGACCAGTGGCTGTCCATTTAATTGAATCTTAACTTTATCGATTCTATCAATGTCTTTATTTCTACCAATTGCGGAAAGTATTCTTCCCCAATTAGCATCACTCCCAAACATAGCTGTCTTAACTAGAGGCGACTCAGCTATTGTGAACGCTACAGATTTAGCTTGATCAGTATTCTTGGCTTTACCTACCTTGATTTTAATTTTTTTTGTAGCGCCTTCTGCATCTTCTACAAGTAGTTCAGCAAGATTTTTAAAGATTTCTGTGATTGCATTAGAAAGTCTTTTTTCTTCAAGAGAACCCATTCTAATAGATTTTTCTTTATTACCATTTGCAACTAATAAAGAAGAATCATTTGGGGAAGTATCTCCATCAACAGTAATAGCTTCAAAACTAACTTTGAGAGCATTAGCATGGATAGTGTTTAGAGATTTTTGAGTTAATTTTGCATCTATGAATACAAAACTCAATAATGTAGCAAAGTCGGGTCTGATCATGCCTGAACCTTTTGCAAATCCAGTTACAAAATAAGAAGTCTTGCCAACTTTGACCTCTTTAGAAATTATTTTCGGCTTTGTGTCAGTAGTTAAAATGGCCTCAGCAGCTTTTTTCCATTTATTCTCACTTAATCCTTTTGATGCTTCTCTAAAGGCGCTTAGATAATTTTCTGTAGCTAATGGCTCACCGATGACACCAGTTGAAAAGGGTATAACGTTCTCTTGGCTAGTTTTGAAATCTAGCGCAATCTCTTTACAGTATTTTCTAACATCCTTTAAACCTTTGGGCCCTGTAGCAGCATTTGCATTTCCAGCATTAATCAACAAAACCTTTTTGGCTTTTTTAGAATTAGATAAATTTTCAATTGCTAATTTAACTGGCGCAGCTTTTAGTTTATTAGAGGTAAATTTTCCGCTAAGTATTGATTCTTGAGGAAGCGTTACTAGCAGGCTATCTTCTTTTCTACCATATCGCGTATTACTTGAAGCTGTACCAAGGCTTATGCCTTGAATCTTATATATTCTTTTTGGCATTATTTTTTTCTAGCATTTTTCCTAGCCATTTTTGCTTCTGCTCTTCTTAGTCTTCTGTTGCCCTGCTCTTTAGTAGTTGCTTCTTCTTGCCTGGCTGGAGTCAATGCAGATTCAGGACTAGGATGGTCTAGATTCTGAGCTTGATTTTGTTTCGGAAGGTTCAAGTCTCCAGAATCTTCTAATTCAATTTCCACTCTTGATAAGAATCTTATGCCCTCTAATCTTATCTTATTTAAAAGGCTCTCAAATAATTCAAATGATTCTCTTCTAAATTCAAGTTTGGGGTTTTTACTGGCATAACTTCTAAGGCCAATACCTTGTCTCAAGGCATCTACCTCTGCTAGATGATCTTTCCAAGCATTATCAATTATCTGAAGGAGTATTTGCTTCTCAAAATCTCTCATGACTGGACCTATGCTACTGCTCTTTTCACTATAAGCCTGATTTGCAGACAAGAGTATTTTTTGCTCTACATCTTCTCGCGTCATATTACTCTCTGACGCAATCCATTGTTTGATTGGAATTTGTAGTCCAAATATATTTGATAAAGAACTTTCCAACACATCAGTATTCCATTCGTGAGGCTCTAAATCTCCAAGAGAAACAGAATCTAATTCATCTGAAATTATGGTTTCTCTCATAGAGTCAAGCAGTTCAGTTATAACGTCAGACTCAAGAATATTATTTCTTTGTGAATAGATAATTTGTCTTTGCTCGTTTGCCATATCATCATATTCAAGTAGCATTTTCCTAATATCGAAATTTCTTCCTTCAACTCTTTTTTGCGCTCTCTCTATCGCTCCGCTCAACATCCTATGTTCGATAGATTCTCCTTCCTCCAAACCTACTCTTTGCATAATATTTTTGAATTGATCGGAAGCAAATATTCTCATCAGATTATCTTCAAGAGAAATATAAAATCTTGAAGAACCAGGATCACCTTGTCTGCCTGAACGTCCTCTAAGTTGATTATCCATTCTTCTAGATTCATTTCTTTCGGTCCCAATAACGTGTAAACCTCCAGAATTAATAACCTCTGAATTTAGATTTTTCCATTTAGATTCCAATTCTTCTTTTTTCGAATCATCTTTGTGCTTTTCAAGCTCTGCTTCCCAGTTTCCGCCCAGAACTATATCTGTTCCCCTACCTGCCATATTGGTAGCTATAGTAATAACACCTGGTTT
Organism: uncultured SAR86 cluster bacterium; assembly: GCA_902542325.1. Taxonomy (GTDB): domain Bacteria; phylum Pseudomonadota; class Gammaproteobacteria; order Magnimaribacterales; family Magnimaribacteraceae; genus Magnimaribacter. Next base: position 17,753 of record CACBUE010000001.1, read on the forward strand.
ACCAGCTTGTGAAATTATTTCAGCTTCTTTTGCATGATTTTTTGCATTGAGAACTTGGTGTTCAATATTCTCCTTTTTTAAAAGGCTAGATAAAAGCTCTGAACTTTCTAAAGATGCTGTGCCAACGAGTATGGGATTACCTTTATTTTTATAGTCTTTAATTTCATTTATTACAGCTTTATATTTTTCAGCTTGGGTTAAATACACAAGATCATTTTTATCATCACGAACCATAGGTTCATTGGTTGGAACTTCTAGAACATTGAGACCATAGATTTCAGCAAACTCCTCAGCTTCTGTGCTTGCTGTGCCAGTCATCCCAGATAATTTTTCATATTGCCTGAAATAATTTTGGAAAGTACAAGACGCCAGAGTCTGACTTTCCATTTGTATGGGTACATTTTCTTTTTGCTCTATAGCTTGGTGTAAACCATCAGCCAATCTTCTTCCCGGCATCGCTCTGCCTGTGTTTTCATCAATTAATACTACTTGGTTATTTTGGACCATGTAGTCAACATCTTTCTTGAAAAGAAAGTGAGCTCTTAATGAGGATTGAATATAGTGAAGAAGTCTTAAATTTCCTGAAGAGTAAAGACTTTGATCTTCTTCGAGTAAATTATCATCTTTTAATAGCTGCTCGATGAAATCATGTCCGAAATCCGTCAGCTCAACCTGCTTTGATTTCTCATCTATAATAAAATGACCTGTATCTTTCTTATTTTGATCTTGGTCATCCTCTTCATCTGCCTCAATAATAGTTTGTTCTTCTAATTTAGGAATAAATTTGCTAATTTTTTGATAGATCTGAGCTGTATTTTCTGCTGGTCCGGAAATAACAAGAGGAGTCCTTGCTTCATCTATAAGAATAGAATCTACTTCATCAATGATTGCAAAATAATAGTCATTCATCATCCTATCATTTGTATTCACAACCATATTATTTCTAAGAAAATCAAACCCAAGCTCATTATTAGTTGCGTATATCACATCTGCTTCATAAGCAGCTTTTCTTTCTTCTAGTTGCTGTCCTGGAATGATAAAAGATACAGACATACCTAGATTTTCATATATTGGCCCCATCCATTCTGCATCTCTTTTTGCTAAGTAATCATTCACTGTAACTAATATAACTTTTCTTTCTGTTATGGAATTGAGGTAGGAGGGCAAGGTAGCTACAAGCGTTTTACCTTCTCCAGTAGCCATTTCAGCTATTTGACAATTGTGAAGGGCTATTCCACCTATCAGCTGGCAATCGTAGTGCCTTAAACCAAGCTGTCTTGTGCTTACCTCTCTAACGACAGCAAAAGCTTCAGGGAGCAGATCATCTAAAGATTCTCCATTGTTGTGGCGGTCAATAAAATTTTCTCTCTTTTTCTTGAGATCTTCGTTGGTGAGCTTTGAATACTCTTCCTCAAGGGAATTGATAGAATTCACCAAAGGTTGAATTTTTTTTAATACTTTCTGGTTTTTTGAACCAAATATTTTATCTAATAAACCCATAAAAATTTGTTAGGCGCAATTCTAACAGTTGCTAACGAATATCAGATAAAAAATTATCCCGAACTAGGATCAATGATGGGCTCGAGGTATTTGATGGGAGAATTCACTGGATCATCATAAGTTTTAACTTCCCATGTATCTGGTCTAGCAATGAGTTCTCTTAAAAGTGCATTATTTACTTTATGACCTGACTTATAGCCTTCGAAAGAGCCTACCAAATTATGACCAAGTAAGTATAAATCCCCAATAGCATCTAGGATTTTATGCTTGATCATTTCATTCTCAACCCGCAAACCATCTTCATTTAATATGCAATCATCACCAATGGCTATTGTGTTTTTTACACTTGCTCCTAGGGCAAGATTATTTTCATTTAAAGTTTCTAGCTCGCTCATAAATCCAAAAGTCCTTGCTCTGCTTACTTCTCTTACAAATGAAGTGCTATTAAAGTTAACTGAGGCTTTTGTAGCATGATCCTTGTGAACTGGGTGGTCATATAACATTGTAAAATCTACTTTGAATCCATCAAAAGGTGATACTTGAGCCCAAGCATCATCATGGGATACTTTCACTGTATCTTTTATCCTTATGAATTTTTTTATTTGGTCTTGTTCAAGTAAACCAGCAGATTCTAATAAGAATACAAATGGTGCAGCGCTTCCATCCATTATAGGAATTTCAGGTCCATTTACTTCTACATATGCGTTATCAATACCTAGTCCTGCTATAGCAGACATGAGATGTTCTATAGTTGAGATTCTTGTCTCTCCTGAAGTTAGGCTAGTAGATAATGAAGTATCGCCAACATTCTCTGCCGAAGCCTTTATTTCAACAACAGGATCTAAATCAACTCTTTTAAAAATAATCCCTGTATCTGTAGGTGCAGGAAGAATCTTTAATATGATCGGATTTCCCGTATGTAAACCTACACCAAATGCCTTAATAGGATTTTGCAGGGTTCTTTGAGTGAGCATTTTGTTATTCTATAGATAAAGTTTAATTAAAAGAATTATTTTGTTTTTTGATCTCAAACAGCATTATCCCGGCACTCACTGATGCATTTAAACTATCCATTTTTTCCGACATCTTTATCTTTATGAGTTCATCACAATTTTCTCTAGTTAGCCTTCTAATGCCTTTATTTTCAGATCCAATTATCAACGCCAACTTCTTGGGGTAATTAATTTCGTTATAACCTAATGAGGCTTTAAGATCACTTCCATACACTGCTACTCCCATTTCTTTTAGATTATTAATTGTCCTCACTATGTTAGTGACAATAACAAATGGAATAAGTTCTGAAGCTCCGCAGGATATTTTCCTAACTGTAGGGGTGAGATGACAAGATCTATTCTTTGGGACTATTACTGCATCGACATCTGCTGCAGCCGCACTTCTTAAGCATGCTCCGACATTATGAGGATCTGAGAGTCCATCTAAAATAAGAAATGTAAGGTTAGGTCTTTCAATTATTGATTGGATGAACGCTTCAGATTCTTCTAATCTCTTATTACATGTCACCGCAATACTTTGATGATTAATATCTTTAAATTCCTTTTCAAAAAATTCAGGATCTTTTTTAGTAATTTTTATTTTATTTTTTTCAGCTTCATCAACAACAGACTCGATCCTTGCATTTAAGGCTTCGCCAACATACAGAGATTGAACCGATTTAGGTCTCGAGATGATTATTTGGTTGACTGTATTTAAGCCACACACCAATTCCTGATCTGAATTTGAACTCATTTAACTAATCTAAGGTCTACTTTCTGAGAGAAGACTTCCACTTTTTCAATTGTTGCTTTAACCTCGTCTCCAAGAGAGTATGAGTGTCTTGAGCTATTGCTTTGTAGCATCTTACTATCTTCATCGAAGACATAATACTCATTACGCGGTAGATACTTTATGTGGCAGAGACCTTCAATATTTATCTCTTTTAAGTGAATAAATAGACCAAAATTAGTAACACCAATTATCTGACCATTAAAAGTATTTCCAATATTCTCAGAAGCAAAAGCACACTTCAGCTGGTTTAGGGCTTCTCTTTCAGCTTTTTCGGCAATTCTTTCCTTTATGGAACAACTTTTTGAAGATTCTATTAACTGGTCATGGCTATAAACAGGTTTAGTTTTTATGGGATTTTCAGATATTTTGATATGTCCATGATTAGACTTTATTAGAGATTTTATTGCTCTATGAACAAGTAAATCAGGATATCTTCTTATTGGAGAAGTGAAGTGAGAATAGTTTGAGTAATTAAGGGCATAGTGGATTGCAACATCAGCTTCGTAAGTAGCCAAGCTCATAGAATATAAAATTTGCGAGTGAATGATGCTCTTATCTTTTCTATCCTCTGCTATTTTAGCAAGAGATGTTAATTTTTTTATGTCACTACCATCACCCAAAGAAGCATTAATTTTTCTACTCCTTAAAAATTTTTCAAGAGTTTTAATTTTTAATATATCTGGCTTTGGGTGAACCCTGAAGACGGATGGCATTTTATGTTTCAAACATAATTCAGCAGCTGATATATTTGCTGCTAGCATGAATTCTTCGATCATCATATGAGAAATCTCTCTAGGTGAATCAATAAATTTTACAATTTTCTGATTTTCTATCTTAGGGATGTATGTTGGTACTTCGAGCTCTAGCGAGCCCCTTTCAACTCTATTTTTCTTTAATCTTCTATAAATTTTTAATAGAACTCTTAAAGAATCTGCGTAGGGCTTTTTAAATTGTTTTTTCTCTATTTCCCGTGTAACTGTAGGGTAAGTCAATCTAGACTTAGAATTGATTATTGCTTCAAAAAAAGAAGTATCCATGAGACTTCCATCTTCACTGACAGTAGTTTTACAAACTATACAGAATCTATCTTTATCAGGTTTTAATGAACACAAGTCATTACTTAATTCCTCTGGCAACATAGGAATTACTCTCTGCGAAAAATAAACTGAGGTTCCTCTATCAAAAGCTTCATCATCTAGATGACTTCCTTCATCTATATAACGTGCAACATCGGCTATTGCTACGTATAAAATTAGATTTCCATCCTCATCCTTTTCTCCTAGTACAGCGTCATCAAAGTCTTTTGCGCTTTTTCCATCTATAGTCACAAAAGTTTTACCTCTGAGATCTACTACAGATTCAATATCAAAATTCTTATCTTTTAACTTTCTCGATTCATTAATTACCGCCTTAGGCCATTCGCGTTTAAGATTATGATTAGTTACAGCCATCTCATATGCCAAACTAAATTCATTATCTAAATCGAATAAAGAAATAAGATTTGCTTCAGGCAGTGTTTCTAGACTGGGTTGTTTATACATCGAAAATTTACCGATGCCACCATCTTTTATCATTTTAGGATACGGCTCTTTGATTAAAACCCTTAAATCATTTTCGAAGCCCATGGGACTAGTGTATAACCTTTTTCCTCTTCTAAATATCTTCCCAATAAATTCACTTGTATTTTCTGAAATGACTTTATCTATTTTTGCCCAACCTTTTGGAGTAAGAGAAAATTGAACTAAGTCTCCAGGCATTGCTTTAAACACTTCTTTCTTTCCAAGTTTAAATTGAGAATCATATTTGGAATCATCGACATAAAATCCTCTGGATTTATTAGATTTTTTTACAATCCCTCTAAGTGCTTTAGAGGTTTGTTTATATGATTTTTTCAATGGATGGATTTCTGTTAAGCATTTTGCTTTTAACTAACTAGTGTATTTTAAATCATTAAGTTCTCTAAGAGTGATTTTTGTATTAGTACAAGGTTGCTTGCTAATAACTTAGCTATTAAAGTTGTGTTATGCATATTGGAATTATTATTTCTTTAATATTTATTAGCCTTTTATTCTTTCTTTGGCAATATTCGAAAGGAGAGCAAGTTGGAAGAAGAATTGGTTTCTTATTAAATATTTGGGGAGCAGTAATAGTATTCTACTTATTCATGGTTGTTTTTTTATAACTGGGGAAATTTATGTCTGTCAAACATTATGATTGGTCAGCTTATCATGCTTACGTGAGGCCAACTAAGATAGCGATTCGTGATTTGAGTGCAAAACAAAGTCTTACTTACAAAGAGCTTGATGATAGAGCTTGTCTCTTAGCAAATTGGTTACAAAGAAAGGGAGTAGAAAAGGGTGATAGGGTCGCAATTTTATCTCAGAATTGTGCTGAATTTTTCGAACTAGAATTTGCATGTGCAAAAATAGGAGCTATTGAGCTCCCCTTAAATTGGCGATTAACAAAACCTGAACTTGAATATATTCTTAATGACAGCACGCCTAAAGTTCTTATCTATGATGTATCTTTTTCCGATATCTCAAACGAATTAGTAAAAGACTGTAATATTTCCAGCTCTTTGGAGATTAATAAGGAAGATTTAGAAAGCGAGTATGAAATTACTTTAAAGGGATCTAGTTTTGATTACGATCAACCGGAAATTACTCAAGAAGATTTGATTATGATCATGTATACATCTGGTACAACTGGTCACCCAAAAGGGGCGATGATTAATCATCAAATGCAACTGTATAACGTCATCAATCTTGCCTCACCTGCATTTGTATCTACGGATACTGTTCAGCTAGTGGTTTTACCGCTTTTTCATACCGGGGGTATGAACTGCTATGCAAATCCTGTTTTGCATGCTGGTGGAGAATTAATTCTTATTAGAGATTTTGATCCTGGCTTAGCATTGTCAATTCTTGGAAATCCCGAATTTCAGGTATCTCATTTTTTTGCAGTTCCAGCCCCTTATCAATTCATGATGAATCATCCTGATTTTGATAGCACTGATTTATCAAGTCTGAAAGTTGCAGGAGTAGGTGGTGCTCCATGCGCAGAGGCAATACTCAGAACCTGGTCAGATAGAGGCGTTTCTATGATTCAGGGCTGGGGTATGACTGAGACAAGTCCTGGAGGAATAGGACTACCCGCTGAAGATGCAGAAAGAAAGTTAGGCTCTGCAGGAAAACCATTATTACATACAGAAGTTAAAGTAGTTGATGATGAAGGTAAGGAACTCCCTTGGGGAGAAGTAGGTGAGCTCTATATTAGAGGTCCTAATATTACACCTGGTTACTGGAATAATGAAGAAGCTACAAAGAACTCTTTCGAAGACGATTGGCTTAAAACTGGTGATGCAGCTAGATTTGATGATGAAGGCTTTATCTATATCGTAGATCGCTGGAAAGATATGTATATATCAGGTGGAGAAAACGTTTATCCAGCGGAAGTTGAAAATGTTCTTTATCAACTCCCGGAAATTGCTGAGGCAGCAATTATTGGTGTTCCAGATGAGAGATGGGGTGAGACAGGTATAGCTTTCATAAGCCTCAAACCGGAACAAATGCTGGAAGAAAAAGATATCATCCAGCATTGTCTAAATAACCTCGCAAAATTTAAAGTACCAAATTCAGTAGAGTTTTTAGATGCCTTACCCAGAAATGCTACTGGTAAAGTTTTAAAAAGGAATTTAAGAGATGATCTTCTTGGATCAGATGCTCCTGCAATTTCATGATGAAGCTTTATGATTTTCCCCAAGCACCTAACCCAAGAAGGGTAAAAATATTTGCCGAAGAAAAGCAAATAGCCTTAGAGCTTGTCAACTGTGATATGGCAAGCAGAGAGCATAAGTCACCAGAATTTTTAAAAAAGAACCCCAGTGGAAAAATTCCTGTATTAGAACTAGAAGATGGAAGATGCATATCAGAATCAATACCTATCTGCAGATATCTAGAGAGTCTCGAGCCAGAACCTAACTTATTTGGAGAAGATGCTTTTGAGACTTCATTCATCGAAAGTAGAAATAGACACATAGAGTTAGAACTTTGGACTCAGATCGGAACTTCATGGGTTAATGGACCAATTGTTGGCGCTATGGGTTTATTTAAGCAGATTCCAGCTGCCAAAGAAGCAAGTGATAATAATGTTAATTCTTACTATAAAAGATTAGATAATGAATTCTCATCTTCAGAATATGTGGCGGGAAATAGGTATACTGTTGCAGACATTACTCTTCTATCAGCTATAGACTTTGCTTCGAGTATGGTAGAGCTTAAACCTCATGAGAGTCTAAAAAATCTGCATAGATGGCATAATCAGATACTATCAAGACCTAGTTCATCAATTTAATAATCTAATGCAAAACAATCATCCTGAACTGAACGAAAGAGCTAAAGGATGGCTAAATTTTTTACATCAAAAGGCAACTACATCAGATGATTGGTCAGAAGCAGGAACTCCAAATGAGTGGTGGGATCAGACATCAACACCACCAATGTGCTCTTTCCCCCGTTTTGATCTTCAAGAGTCAACCTATGCAATAGGGTTGATGGCCGATAAGACTCCTGCTTGGAGAGAGGTTTATTCAGAAATTCTTGATGAAATCGCTGAACGTTCAATTACTTACTGGGCAGCTGTTGATTGGCTATCTCAATTTGGTCATGATCCGAACAGGCAAAATTATCCCGAAGCATGGAAAGGTACTCTTATTCCAGAAGAATTTTGGGGTAATTATGACGCCCCCGGATGGACTGCTAATGGCGTTGCGCCGTGGGGATTTCATATGGATCCTATTGGTGCGGATGGTAATTTATTTTTTAAAGGCTGGCTCAATTTAACTCAATCTTTGCATACTTATGTTAGTGGTTATGATAAATGGTCTAGTTCCTTTAGTGTTGCCGGCGCTTATAATTCACGATTCGAATGGACTCAACATCAATTAGCTGACCATCTGCATCAGCAATGGTCTAAAACTCCTATGGGACCTCATTGTGAAAATACTAAAGCTTGGCCATTTTGTTTGTCAGCTGCTGGATTAGGATTAATGATGTATGACAAAATTTTTGATAATAATTTCCATAGTTCATACTCTAATTGGTTATCTTTTACCAAAGATAAATATTATGGATTTGATAAGAGTGGTGCTTTGCAATGGGTCACAATGTATTTCGATGAAATTAACGATCATCATCACAAAACATTACCTACTCATGGTCTTGCAATAGCGTTTTATGCAAAACCACAAGATCCTCATTTTGCTGAACTTCTTTATCGAGGTGCCATTAATTTTCTAGGATGGGACAACCCATCTATTCCGATTACAAATGAATATATATCTGATCCAAGAATGTTTGCGCTTGGATTGACTATGTCTAGAGAATTTGATGATCAAGTTACTTATGAGAGACTAAAAAAATATGCAGAAGAAAATTTTGAACCACAATTCTTTGGTATTAATGACAGTAAGTTTGGATTTTGGTTTAACTTTGGAGAAAACTGGCCGAGAGGGCAGCTTTCTGCATTAGCCATGTGTGCAGAAGTTTGTGAACCTGATGCATGGGAAAATCTTTTCAATAATCCTAATCTAACTAAGTTCTATTCACCTAGCATTCAAGGGATTGACTTTCCATCTTTATATGTTGAAAAGGCTTTTCATGATGACCAGAAAGGAAAATTATATTTCAGTATATGCGACGGTGATAAAACTAAGACTAATCGAAGTACAACTGTAGAAGTTTTCAATCTACCTAATTCAAATTCCATTGATGTTTTATGTGATGGTAGAGTATTTAAAGATTACAAAATCATCGATAATTCAAAAATAACTATTAATACCGAAGTGGCAAATCATAATTTTGAAATAACGACAGGCTATTATTTATCAAAGTTAGAAGAACAAGACTTAAACAAGAAGCTTAAAGAATACAATAATCCAAATAATGAAAATTTGAGTAGTTCTTCAAAAGTAAATTCCAAATTAATCCTACCTACTAATCTTAATTCGCGCGGTTGCTGTTGATACTTTTTTGAAAAGACTCTAATGTAAATATTTATTCATTTTTATTTATTGGTTTATGTCTCTTTCAGAATTTTCATTAAAAGGAAAAAAAGCTTTAGTAATTGGAGCAAGAAGGAATATGGGGAAGGGCTTTGCTCTTGGACTTGCTGAAGCAGGTGCTGATGTTGCAGTCACAGATCTAAACATCGAATCTGGTCAGCTTGATGCAGTTTGTAAAGAAATTAAGGCTATGAACAGGCATTCTATCTGCATCAAGACAGATATTTCTTCTCAGCCAGATGTAAAAAGCATGGTTGATCAAGTTATGCAGGAATTTGGAGGTATCGATATTTTGATGAATGTAGCTGTCATGTATCACATGAAATCTGTTGTTGATCTAGATGAAGAGAGTTGGGATATGCTTAGTAATGTAAATTTGAAAGGTTACTGGCTCACTATTCAGGAAGTGGCTCCAATAATGAAGAAGCAAAAAAGTGGAAGCATAATAAACCTAACTTCGAGAGGCGGACTTAAAGCGCATGCCGATAAAGCTATGGGAAACTACGCAATAATTAAATCAGGTATAGCAATGATGACAAGACAGTATGCAAGATATCTTGGACCTCACAATATAAGAGTCAATGCCATTGCACCTTCTTTAGTCGAGTGGGAAGAATTTCCGGGCCAAGAAAATAAAGAAAATAAAACTACAATTAAAGAAGAAGTAAAAAAAGAAATATCTGAAAAAGATAAATTTGAAGCATGGTCTACTGGACCAGAAAATATTCCTTTAGGACGTGTTGCTACCTTTAATGAAATGGCTAATGCGGCTGTTTTCCTAGCTTCTGATGCATCTAGTTATGTAAACGGCACTATCTTAAATGTGGATGGTGGATACATGGCATGATAGATAACTGGGAATTCAATCATCTCGGGATGATGGTCACAGATCGAGATGAAATATTGAGCTACTATCAGTCTATTGGACTTGGAGTTAGCGTAGGACCTCAACCTCTATTGCCGTATATAGAAGGTGAGGGAGAGATAACTTTTTTTAAAGAGCTAGATGGCGAACCTGTCTCTCATAGATTCGTAACTGGGGGAGCGCATAGCTTCAAAGATGGACAATCACAAATTGGAAATTGTCAGTTGGAAGTTTATCCTATGCGACCTGGACCCGGCATGTTCATTAGCAGATATCTTGAGACGAAAGGTGATGGAATCAATCATATAGCTTTTAATACGACAGATATTGAAAGAGATACACAATTCTTTTTAGATCGAGGTTGCGATTTAGTTTTTAATGTCACTACTAATGGTAAAACTGTAGAAAACTATATAGACACTAGATTGCATGGAGATTTGATGATTTCTTTGAGACCACCTGCCGATACTTGGGAAAAATCTTGGCGAAAAAATAATGAATCACATCCTCTAGTGAACAAATGGAAATTTTTAGGATTAGGAATATGTGTGAATGATTTGGAGTCTGCTTCTGGTTATTACTCGAAACTAGGTTACAAGAGAACTGAAGAAAAGAAGGTTAGAAAAGAATGCAAAATAACTTCTGAAGAATTCTATGTAAGTAATGTACTTTTTGAATTGATACAGGCCGAAAAAGATAGTATTTATAAAAATTCATTAGCACAACGAGGTGATGGCGTGGCGGAAATGATATTTCAGGTTTCCGATATGAAGACAGAATTAGATTTACTTAAAAATAAAGGCGCCAAAATACTAAAAGTATCTGATGATAAGAAAACGGCTTATATTGATTCATGCATGAAAGGTAACTTACTAACTAGGCTTATGGAAATAGACTAACCATGGAATTTTCATCTTTCGTTGCTGCTATTTTCATATTTCTTATCTGCTTAATAGTGGCGTTAAAGCCGAGTAAAATTATCACACTTCTGGGTGCAGCTTTAATTCTTCCGCTGCTACTTCTCGTAATCTATCAGTGATTAAGGTTACAAAGAGCCATCATTACGGAAAATAAACGAACAGGTTGACTTTTGAAAAGAAACACCAATTGATTACTTGATTATTTTTGACTACATACTACACTTTACGTACTAATTTTAAATTATTTAAGTTTGCGCGCTTAATGGGGGACCAAAAATGTTTGGAAAAATTCGTGAAAAGTTAACCTTTTATCTTTCAACTCTTGTTTTATTAAATGCTTCTGCATTCGGTGGCTATGTTTTAGCACAAGATGCTTTAGAAGAAATTGTAGTTACTGCAAGGAAAAAAGCAGAGAGTTTACAAGACGTACCTTTGTCTGTTTCGGCTCTTAGAGAAAGCTCTCTTGAAGAACTTGGTGTAAATGTTTTTGAAGATTATTTACTCCAGCTTCCTAGCGTCACAGCTGGTGGAGCTGGTCCAGGAACAAGTACTATCTACATCAGAGGTCTTGCATCCACAACCCCAAACCTTACAACAGCAGGAGTTGGTGGTTTGGCCCCAAACGTATCATTTTATCTTGATGAGCAACCCCTGGCTCAACCAGGTAGGAATCTAGATGTTTATGCCGCAGATATTGGCCGTATAGAAGTATTAAAAGGACCACAAGGAACACTTTTTGGAGCTAGTTCACAAGCAGGTGTAGTAAGAATGATTACTAATAAACCTATAATAGGTGAGTCCGAAACAAATATCGAAGTGGAATCTAGATATATGTCTGAAGGTGATACCGGAGGTAAAGTTGAGTTCGTAACAAATCTTTCTCTTGGCGATACTTCAGCTGCTAGATTGGTAGCCTATAGAGATAGAAGAGGTGGTTACATTGATCAAGTTGCTGGCAAAGTAGATGCTAGCCAATCAGCTCGCTTCAGGCCTTCAGGTACCGTAAGAAGCAATGGACTTCCTGTTTCTGAAGGAAGAAATGGTTTTCAGGCTGGTGCAGATCTTTCTGGAGTAACTTTTGCTGATGCAAATGCTATCGTTAAAGAAGATATTAATGAAGTCACGTATGAAGGTTTTAGATTAAGTTTAGCTCAAGAAATAAATGATAACTGGGATGCCTTAGTATCAGTTTCGAATCAAACAATTGAATCAGATGGAGTATTTTTTACTGACCCAACTTTGGGTGATCTTGAAATCCAAAGATATCACAATGATACTTTAGAAGATGAATTCGATAATATGAGTTTGACCATTGAAGGTTCAATTGGTGACCTAGAAGTTGTTTACGCTGGCGCTTATACAGACAGAACTTCTGATCAGATCATTGATTACACAGATTACCTTTTTGTTGGTCAATATCTTCCTTATTACATTTGTGATTATTATGTAACTTACACAAAATATGCGCCTGGAAATGTACCAACTGGTGCTTGTCCTGCTCCCGATATGTTTGTTGATTCACTGACAGATTCAAAAGTAAAAACACATGAAATCAGAATAAATGCACCCATTAGCGAGAACATGAGTATCACAGCTGGAGCATTTATGAGTGACCTTGAATTAAAAGAGCATAATATGTTTACTTATCCCGGTGCAGTTGAAAGCGATATTGGATGGGGCCCAAATTATGCTCTGACAGATACTTCTGTAGCTGGTTATCAAGCTTTACTAGACGGTGATGGAAATTTAAAGTCTAAACAATACGCAGCTGCTGGATGGCATTCTGGTAGAGGTCCTTACATGCCGCCTGTAATGTTCGTAAATGATATTAAAAGAACAGACAAACAAAAAGGGATTTTTGGCGAACTAGCTATCGATTTGTCAGACACAATTGAATTAACGGTAGGTGCTCGTTGGTATGATATTGCAGTGGATCTAGAAGGAGCTGCAAATGCTGGATTTACAACTGGTTTTCTGAGTGCTGGAGCTGATCATCGCGACCAACAAAGATTTGGTACTAATTTATCAGCAGCATTTAATGAACCTGGTGTTGTTACAGGTAATCCATTTATAGATGAATTGAATTATCCCGATAAGGCTGAATCGGATGGAGTTATCGGAAAAGCTACTCTATCTTGGAATAAGTCAGAAGATGTAATGTATTACGTAACTTGGTCTGAGGGATTTAGGCCAGGACTATTAAATCGTCCAGCAGGTCAATCAACACCAGACGGATCCTATACTGTAAGACCTGTGACTGATTCTGATGAAGTCACTAATTATGAATTTGGTTGGAAGACAGTTTTACAAGATGGAAGATTGAGATTTAATGGTAGTGTGTTTATGGTCGATGTCTCAGGTTTACAAACAACTATTTTCGATCCAAGTATTGCTAATTTATTCTTCTCTGACAATGCCGCAGATGCAGACATAACTGGTTTGGAAGGTGACTTTATTTATTACCCAAATATTGATGGTTTAATGATATCTGGAGCTTTTTCGTTACTAGATACGGAGATAAAAAAATCTCTCACAACCAATGATGTAATAGCTGGAAAAGATTTAGCTTTTGCTCCCGGAATGCAGGCTAATATATCAGCAAGATATGAGTGGGACGTGGCCTCTGGTAACTTAGGTCATATTCAAGGTCAGCTTGTAGCATCAGACAAAAGTTTTTCTGACATTATAGAACCCAATAAAGCAAAACAAGACAGTTATAGTTATGCAAATATTCGGGCTGGTATCAGTAATGATTCTTGGGTAGCTGAAATGTATATAGACAACATTACAGATGAAAGAGCTGAAATAAGTAACAACTATGTTTTTGACAGACAAAGAGTTGCTGTAATAAGACCCATGACTATTGGCCTTAGATACAAGCTAAACTTTTAACTGTTAAAAGTTTTTTTAAAGGGAGCCATGGCTCCCTTTTTGCTTCTTTTAAGAGAAGTGATTTTTTGAGCTTTGTTAGAATAGTTTAGATATGAATGATGACCAATTCGATTTAGATGAGACCACGCTTTCCGTGGATTTGAGTAATGCTACTCAAGCAGTAAAAGAGAGTAGATTTGAAGATGCCTTTAATTTACTAAAAGTTCTTCTCAAGGAGAATCCTGATCATATCGATATTCTATACTTGACAGCAGTTTCAACTAGATTTTTAAAAAAGTTTGATGATTCGAGGAAACATATTGAACATTTACTTTTCAATGCTCCTGATATGGGTCGCGCTTATCAAGAACTCGGTCACCTTAATAGAGACATCGGGAATGAAGAAAAATCAATTACTCATTACAGGCAAGCATGTGAACTTAATCCAGCTTTACCGGCATCCTGGAATGCCTTGCACAAATACTTTGAAAAACTTAATAACAAACCTGCAGCAGATCATGCTTTAGAGCAGATCAAGAAATTACAGACCTTACCAGGACAACTTTTGTTTATCGAGCAGATTCTCAACGAAGGAAGATTAGGACTTGCCGAGACAAAATGTAGAGCTTTTCTTAAAGAAAACCCTACCCATACATATGCTATGTCTTTGCTTGCTGAAATTGCTAACAGATTTGGATATTTTGATGATGCAGAATTTTTGCTTCAAAAGGCTGTTGAATTTAAACCCAAAGATGGTGATCTCAGGCTGAAATATGCCTCTATACTCAGGAAAAAACAAAAATTTGCTCAGACTACAGAACAAGTAGATATCTTATGTAATCAATTTCCTGATAACCTCAATTATCGTGCCCAAAAGGCTAGTGATGTTATGCAAGGCGGAGATCATGCAAAGGCCATAACTATGTTTGATGATATCCTCAAGATGAACCCATATAACTTTAGTACTCTGATATCTAAAGGTCATGCTCAAAAGACCTTGGGCTTTACTGATCAAGCAATCAAAAGCTATCAAACTGCTTATCAAATAAAACCAGATCATGGAGAAGCTTTCTTTTCTCTCGCAAATTTGAAAACTTATTCTTTTTCTCAAAATGAATTGGATAGCATGCGAGAGCAAGTGCAGAGAGTTGATTTATCTTTAAGAGATAAGGCTTATTTTCACTTTGCTTTAGCTCAAGGCTGTGAGGTTAATGGAGAATACGAAGAAGCCTTTTTTCATTTAGACAGAGGTAATCAGATAAAGAAGGATCAGAGTAAGTATTCAATTGAAAATATGGAGAGAGAATTTCAAGCACAAATAGATGTTTGCGACGAAGCTTTTTTTGAACAATTAGGTCAAGGTGGCCACGATACCAAAGATCCAATATTTATACTTGGTTTACCAAGAGCTGGATCAACATTAGTAGAGCAAATACTAGCATCACATTCTATGATTGATGGTACTCTTGAACTTCCTAATATCCTTTCGATGGCTCAAAGTCTCAGAGGCGATGATATCTATGGAAAAGATGGCAACTATCCAAGGGCCATGGAGTCTTTGACATTACAACAAAGAGAGAATTTTGGAAAAAGCTTTATTGAAGAAACAAGAATGCATAGAAAAAATGCTCCAATGTTCACAGATAAGATGCCTAATAATTTTAGACATATTGGTTTAATCCATTTAATTATGCCAAATGCAAAGATAATTGATGCAAGAAGATATCCTTTAGATTGCTGTTTTAGTATGTTCAAGCAACTCTTTGCACAGGGACAGGAGTTTACATATGGCCTACGTGAAGCCGGTAGCTATTACAATAGCTATACAAAACTTATGGATCACTGGGATAGAGTCTTACCGGGTAAGGTATTGAGATTTAATAATGAAGATGTTGTTGAAGATCTTGAGAATCAGGTTTCAAGACTGCTTGAATTTTTAGAGATACCTTTTGAGGAACAATGCATCTCTTTTTATGAGACGGATAGATTAATAAGAACGCCTAGCTCAGAACAAGTTAGAAAACCTGTCAATAAAGATGGCATGGGAAGATGGAAACCTTATGCTAAATATTTAAAACCACTCCTCGATGTCATAGATGAAGATCATCTTAAGCCTGAAGATATTGCTTATATAAGAGGTTAGGATATCTATGAATGAACAATTAAAAAGTCCGCTAATTATGGAATCAAAATCTCTCAAAAATTCAAAGTTTTTGGGTTTAGATGTTAATTTTCCAGTTTTTTTGATCAGTTCTGGGTTGGCAATTCTTTTTTCTTGTCTAGTATTAGTGTTTCCGGAGGCTTCCAATAATTTTCTTTCAAGTAGTAGGCAATTTGTTGTCAGTCGGTTTGATACTTTATTTACAGTTTCGATGTTATCTTTTACTTTCATAATTTTCTTTTTAATAGTTTCCCCTTTTGGAAAGATTAAACTTGGTGGAAAGGATTCATCTCAGGAATTTAGTTTCTTATCATGGATTTGCATGCTATTCGCGGCAGGTGTGGGTATAGGAATGACTTTTTATGGAGCCGCTGAACCTCTCTCTTACTATACAGGGGTCTTTGGAACGCCATTAAATATCACCCCGGAGACTGAAGAAGCGAGGAGATTAGCTTTTAGCGCCACAATTTTTCATTGGGGTATAAACGGTTGGTCTGTATATGCAATTATAGGACTGTCACTTGCTTTCTTTAGTTACAACTGGAAATTGCCTTTAACCATTCGTTCAATATTCTTTCCCCTTCTTGGTAATAAAATTTGGGGATGGCAGGGAGACTTAATAGACATAATAGCTGTTTTGGCTACTTTATTTGGTTTAGCTACTTCCCTAGGATTAGGTGCGCAACAGGCATCTTCTGGTTTATTTTATTTATTTAATTTACCCAATAATTTAGCTAGTCAATCTTTGGTCATAATCTTTATTACATCTGTAGCAATTTTTTCAGTTTATAGAGGTCTTGATAAAGGTGTACGTATATTGAGTAATTTAAATATCGCCTTAGCTTTATTGTTATTACTTTTTGTAGTTCTTGCTGGACCAACATATCAAATTATTTCTTCTTATGGGACGAATTTAATAGCATATTTTCAGGATATAGTTCCATTAAGTAACTGGAATAGACCTGAGGATCGTGATTGGTATCAAGATTGGACAATATTTTATTGGGCTTGGTGGATTTCTTGGTCTCCTTTTGTTGGAATGTTTATCGCTCGTATCTCAAAAGGAAGAACAATAAGAGAGTTCTTATCTGTGGTTATGTTTGTACCTCTTATATTCAATTTAATATGGTTCTCTTCATTCGGAGGAGCAGCAATTTTTCAATTTGAAGAAGGAATAGGTAGGTTAAGTGAGCCCGTAAGTGATATTTCCCTCGTACTTTTTTATATGTTAGATAATTTATTCTTACCCACTTTTACAAGCTTATTTGCTCTCTTTATGTTGGTTCTCTTTTTTGTGACCTCATCTGATTCAGGCTCTTTGGTCATTGATACGATAACTTCTGGAGGGCAAGATAATAATTCAAGTAAACAAAGAGTAATCTGGGCAATAATTCAGGGCTTAATAGCGATCGTGTTATTGGTTGGAGGAGGCTCTTATGCTTTATCAGCAATTCAGTCGGGCGCAATATCAATGGCATTGCCATTTGTATTTATATTGATAACTGCAACAATGAGTTTGTTGCGAGGAGTCTATATAGAACTATATGATTCAAAAAAAATGGAAGATTTACATGGAAGATAATCATCTTGAAGAAGCGCTGGTGGCAATTAGGCGGGTAATGAGAGCCACTGAAATAAATTCATTGTCTTTAGCAAAAAAATCTCAGCTTACCCCAACGCAACATATTGTTCTGCAGATCATTGCTAATAAGAAACACAGCACACCAAGTCATATTGCACATATAACAACTTTGAGACATACAACCATTGCAACGGTCATCAATAAACTTCTATCCAGAGATCTAATCACAAGAGAGAAGGGTATAAATGATAAAAGGATTCAATATTTAAATATCACTGAAGAAGGACTGGAGATACTCGAATCATCGCCAGATGTTTTGCAAGATAAATTCAAAGAACAATTTTCTAGCTTAAATGACTGGGAGCAAAGCATGATCGTATCCTGCTTACAGAGGGTAGCAAGATTCATAGATGCAGAAGAAATAGATGCTGCACCGATTTTAGACTATGGAGGGTTAAATCAAGAGCCAAAAGAATATCTGAATGAAGAATAATCTTCTTTTAACCAAAAGAAGTTTCTTAAAATTTATATCTTTTTTATGTGCAGGATTGATTTTAATTTAGGCTCCAAAGAAATTAAATTTAATTTGAGTAATATAAAAAAAAATATAGAGGAGGATCTCATAAAGTGGGATTCCATTAAGCTTCATAGAACAGGTACTAAAGGTGATAATGAAACTGCTTATTGGCTAGCCGATGAGATAAAAAAATGTGGTCTTACAGCAGAAGTAGATAAATTTAATTTTATTAAGAGAACTCCCGGTAAATGCGAGGTTACTAATGGCACTAATACTGCAATCGGATTGCCCATGTTTGATGGAGGAAGCACTGCTTTCGACGGAATTAAAGGCCCACATGGTTCTTTGAATACTGACGATGTCATTGCAATAACTCAATATAGCTCTTCAGCTAATGACGAGTCTTCTATAAATCTTAATAAAGCAAGGGCAAAAAATAAACATCCTGCAATTGTAGCTATAGCAGATGTTTCTCCCAATATTCCAGGACTTGCTGTACTAAATGCTGAGTCTTATCGAAAACCCTTTGGACCACCTGTTCTTCAGGTTGCAACACAAGAGGGAGAGTGGCTTATGAAATTAAAAGCAGATGAAAAGATAAGTGTATCTGTTGAATTAATCGATGAAGAATCTGAAGGCTTAAATGTTCAAACTAAGATAGAAGGAAAAGACCAATCACTTAGTCCTTTAGTTGTCATGACACCAAAGAGTGGCTGGTGGACTTGTACTTCAGAAAGAGGAGGCGGAATAACTATTTGGTTAAACGCAATGAGATATTTATCCAAAATCAAACCTAACCGGAATGTAATATTTACTGCAAATACAGGGCACGAATTAAGTCATCTAGGTTTGGATCATTTCTTAGAAAAGAATTCGTCATTAGTCATAGATGCTTTTGTCTGGGTTCATCTGGGAGCTAATTTCGCTGCTAAATCAGATCAGGTATTATGGCAAGCCTCTTCAGATGAATATATGGAAAAAGGTTTGGAGCAACTTAAGGCTTTAAACTTAGATGAAATCACATCTTGGCCTGTATTATCTAGGCCATTAGGAGAAGCAAGAAATATCTATGATGGGGGTGGAAAATTTATTTCATTACTTGGAAGCAATCCTCTTTTCCATCATCCAAAAGATATATGGCCAGACTCTATAGATATGGAAAAGTTGATTAAACTTAATTCTTTTATGACGAATATGATTATAGATATGGCTAATGCTACTAATTAAGAAACTTTTATTATTCATTTGCATTTTTAAGCTGTTCGCTTATTGCAAGAAAGATTTATGGTATTGGATTTGAGATAGATTTTATGAATAATGTGTACAAAATATTAAGAGAATATGAATGGGAAGAGGCCAAAGAATCTGGTCAAATTATTACGGCTTTAGATAAGCAAGATGGATTCATTCATTTATCAACTGCTTCTCAATTAGCTGTCACATTAGCTTTTTTCTTCAAGGAATCAGACTCTCTTCAACTCTTACAACTAAATTTAGATAAGATAGATGAAACTCAATTAATCTATGAATTTCCTCTTCCCAATGAAGGAAAAAGAAAGAGTCCTTTTCCTCATCTTTACTCTCAATTAATGACTCACCAAATATCTGAAAGTTGGAACATAAAAAGAGGAAGTTTTAGTCTTCCCGAAGAAATTCTGCTTCAAGCAGAAAACCTAATTAAAGAATAAAATACTCTTTCTCCATAACATACGGAGCTGGCGATAGGATTTGAACCTACGACCTGCTGATTACAAATCAGCTGCTCTACCAACTGAGCTACGCCAGCGCGACGGGCATTATAGTTCTCTTATTGAAACTTCGCCATAACGAAGAGTAAGATTTTCAGAACCATCTTTGACAAGCATTTCTCCTCTGTCATTAACGCCTAGGACTTCAACTGTCTTATGAATGCCTTTAATAATGACATTGCATTTTTTTCCTATGAGCATATCAAACGATTCATAGTCCGATTTATAGGGTTTAAAACCTTTCTCAGTAAATAGAGAAGTCAGTTGGAAAACTTTATTAACTATATCTCCTATGATTTCATTTCTATCATTTATTGATTCAGTTAGTTCATCTAAAGAAATCCATGACTGATCAATCTCTTTACCCTCTTCCTCAGACATGTGGACATTTATGCCTATACCTATTACAACGCCTACTTGATTATTTAAATCGATAGTTTCGATCAAGATTCCTGATATCTTCTTATTTTCAACCAACAAGTCATTAGGCCACTTTATGCCAACTTGATTTTGAGTTAATTCATTAAGGCTAGATGCAAGAATAGTTCCAATAGCTAGACTTAGTCCATCAAGTTGCGAATATTTCAGATTCGATAGCCATCCAATAGAAAGGTATATATTTTTCCCTTTTGGGCTAATCCATTTCTTACCATTTCTACCTTTTCCAGCAATTTGCTGTTCGGACGTATGGATACATAAAAGAGATGATTGCTCAGACAAGAAATTTTTTGCATCATCATTAGTGGACCCTGTAGATTGTGATACAAATATTTCGATATTTGAATCTAATAGATCTTTATCTAAGAAAACTTTTAATAAATCTATATCTAGAGAAATATAATTGTCATTCATAACCTAAAAAATTTCCAAATTTAAGTAATTTAAGTTGACATAGTAAGCTTGCAGTTACAGAATTGCGCGCTGTTTTTTAACCTAATTTATAGGAGGGGTTGGGGAGCGGTCAAACCCAGCAGACTGTAAATCTGCCGCCTCGTGCTTCGAAGGTTCGAATCCTTCCCCCTCCACCACTAAAAAATCTCTCCAAAAGATGCGAAAACACTTGCAATAGAGGCTTAAAAATACTATAAAAGCGCTCCGAGCTTTGGGTTGTAGTTTTTATTTCGTTAGATTTTATAGATTATTTCGTTTCTCTGTTTATCAGAAAAAATACTCTACACCCTAAAAAAGCAGCAAAAATAAAGATTTTTGCTCATATAGCTCAGGAGGTAGAGCACTTCCTTGGTAAGGAAGAGGTCACCGGTTCAACTCCGGTTATGAGCTCCAGGAAATAGTAATTTAAATTTAGGGAAAAAAAATGGCTAAAGAAAAATTTGAAAGAACCAAACCCCATGTCAATGTAGGTACAATTGGACACGTTGATCATGGTAAAACAACTTTAACTGCTGCGATAACGAAAGTTCAAGCTGAAGCTCAAGGTGGGGAAGCAATTGCCTTCGATGGTATTGATAATGCACCAGAAGAAAAAGAACGTGGTATCACGATATCTACCTCTCATGTTGAATATGATTCTGAATCAAGACATTACGCTCACGTAGACTGTCCTGGTCACGCCGATTATATAAAAAATATGATCACAGGTGCCGCTCAGATGGATGGCGCTATACTAGTAGTGAATGCTGCAGATGGTCCCATGCCTCAAACAAGAGAGCACATACTTTTAGCTAGACAGGTAGGAGTACCTCATATAGTAGTGTTCTTAAACAAAGCTGACATGGTTGATGATGCTGAATTAATTGAATTAGTTGAAATGGAAGTAAGAGAACTATTAACAGAGTATGACTTCCCTGGTGATGACACTCCTGTGATTGTAGGATCTGCATTGAAAGCTCTAGAAGGAGATGCAGAATATTCAGCAAAAATACAAGAGCTTGTGCAAGCTCTTGACGATTTTGTTCCTGAACCTACAAGAGACACAGACAAACCTTTCTTAATGCCCATAGAAGACATATTTACAATCCAAGGACGTGGAACTGTTGTAACTGGCAGAATTGAAAGAGGTGAAATTAAAGTTAATGAAGAAATAGAAATCGTTGGCATACGTGATACTCAAAAGACCGTTTGCACAGGTGTTGAAATGTTCAGAAAACTCTTAGACGAAGGTAAGGCAGGAGAAAATGTCGGTATTCTTTTAAGAGGCACTGAGAGAGATGCTGTTGAAAGAGGACAGGTTCTCACCAAGCCAGGAGCTATTAATCCTCACACTAAGTTTGAAGCTACAGTATATGTTTTATCTAAAGAAGAAGGTGGACGACACACACCTTTCTTCAAAGGATATAGACCTCAATTCTATGTAAGAACTACTGACGTAACTGGAGCTGTAGAGCTTCCTGATGGGGTTGAAATGGTCATGCCTGGAGATAATATCGATATGACTGTTGAACTAATTTCTCCAATTGCAATGGAAGACGGAATGAACTTCGCAATAAGAGAGGGTGGAAGAACAGTTGGTTCTGGAGTAGTTACTAAGATTATTGATTAGTAGGCCAGTAGCTCAATTGGCAGAGCGACGGTCTCCAAAACCGTAGGTTGGGGGTTCGATTCCCTCCTGGCCTGCCACTCAGCCAAAAAGCTTAGCCTTATAAAATGGGAAATATTATAAGAATGCAAAATTACATCCGTTGGATTTTTGGACTCGCTGTTGTGGGACTAGCTGTATACGGTAATTCTTATTATTTTCAAGAACCACTTCTTTACAGAGTAATAGGAGTGATCGTTATATCTAGTTTAGGTCTCTTTATTTTAACTACAACTCAAGAAGGTAAAGAGGCCCTTAAAACTGTAATAGATTCAAGAACTGAGATTCGAAGAGTCGTTTGGCCTACTAGGACAGAAACAACTCAAACTACTCTTATCGTCTTGGTGGCCATAACAATAGCAGCTCTTATCCTTTGGGGACTTGATTCCTTGTTTGGTTGGGCAACTGCAGCTTTATTAGGATAAACATGGAAAAACAGTGGTACGTAATACATGCTTATTCTGGATATGAGACTAAAGTTAGAGAAGCTCTAATTGAGAGAATAGAAAGACTGGGAATGGATGATTTATTTGGAGAGATTATGGTTCCATCCGAAGAAGTCGTTGAAATGAAAGGCGGTCAAGAGAGGAAAACTCAAAGGAAATTCTTCCCCGGTTATGTTTTGGTAAATATGGAACTAAATGATGATAGTTGGCACCTCGTCAAAGATACTCCTCGTGTCATGGGATTCATAGGAGGTACTAAAGAAAAACCATCTCCTCTTTCAAATATCGAAGCTCAAGGAATTATGCAACAGCTTGAACAGGGATCAGACATTACCAAACCGAAAGTATCTTTCGAACCAGGTGAAATGGTAAGAGTAGTAGACGGACCTTTTAATGACTTCAGCGGAGTTGTTGAAGAAGTTAATTACGAGAAAAGTAAGGTTAGAGTCGCTGTATTGATTTTTGGTCGATCAACACCTGTTGAATTGCAATTCAATCAAATCGAGAAAGGATAATGGCAAAAGAAATAGAAACATATGTAAAACTCCAAGTCCCCGCTGGTCAAGCTTCACCAAGTCCACCTGTCGGTCCTGCATTAGGCCAACATGGCTTACCTTTAATGGATTTCTGCAATGCATTTAATGCAAGAACTAAAGACTTAGAACAGGGATTACCCTGCCCTGTAGTCATAACAGTTTATGAAGATAAGAGTTTCGACTTTATTATCAAGACTACACCAGCATCAGTGCTTATCAAAAAAGCTGCAGGTATTAAATCAGGAAGCGGAACTCCCAATAGTGTTAAAGTTGGAAAGGTTACAAGAGCACAATTAGAAGAAATTGCAAAAATAAAAGATCCAGATCTCACTTCTGCTGATATGGATGCGGCTGTTAGAACATTATCTGGAAGTGCCAGAAGCGCTGGTATAGAAGTAGAAGGTTAAAATGACTCAGAGTAAAAGAAAACAATACATCAACTCTTTAGAAGAAAAAAAATATAATGTTTCAGAGGCAATGGAATTTATTCAAGCTTCTCCAAAAGTTAAGTTCAATGAATCAATTGATGTAGCCATAAATTTGGGCGTCGATCCTACTAAGTCAGATCAAAATGTTAGAGGTGCTACAACTTTGCCAGCAGGTTCAGGAAAGCCTTGTAGAGTAGCTGTTTTTGTAGAAGGCGATCAAGCTTCTGCTGCTAAAGAAGCCGGTGCTGATGCTGTTGGCATGGAAGACCTCGCAGAAGAAATTAAAAAAGGTGAAGTTGAATATGATGTCATCATAGCTACGCCGGATACAATGAAAATTGTTAGTCCTCTAGGAAAGGTCTTGGGTCCAAAAGGAACTATGCCCAATCCTAAGACAGGCACAGTCACAAAAGATGTAGCTTCTGCAGTGAAAAATGCGAAAGCAGGACAAATTAGATATAGAACAGATAAAGGTGCAATTATCCATGGAAGAATAGGGGATATAAGCTATACACCTGAACAGATTAAACAGAACTTAGAAACGCTTTTAGATGACTTGAAGAGGAATAAGCCCCCTTCAGCTAAAGGAGTTTTTATTAAAAAAGCAACTCTATCTTCCACTATGGGAGCTGGAGTTGAAATTGATTTATCTTCGTTAGTCTTTTAAAGATTACAAAAGATAAAAGGTTTCTTCAGTATGGTGCGATTATTCGCCCATCGAAGACCGTAGGTGCGAGGAAAGGTTCCTTGCTTAATTATTTTGACCTACGCAGATGGTAATTGACTGCTTGCAGTCATAGCCAAAAATGACAATACCAGTTATTGGTATTTGGAGGATAGGAAGATGCCAATGCGCATTGATGACAAGAAAGTTGCTGTTGACGAGCTCAAAGACATAGCTAATAAAGCAACTTCAGCTGTAGCTGCTGATTATCATGGTGCATCCGTTACTGAGTTAACTAAACTTAGAAAAGATGCCCGAGACAACTCAGTTCACCTGAAGATTATTAGAAATACTCTTGCGAAGAAGGCTTTAAATGACACTAAGTATTCTTGTTTTGAAGACCTACTAGTAGGCCCAACTATGTTGGCTTTCTCATTAGAGGATCCCACAAGTGCAGCTAAACTAGTCAATGACTTCACTAAGATCAATAGTAAATTTGCGGTGAAAGGAATTTCTTTAGGAGACACCTTATTAGAGCTTTCAAAGCTCTCTGCACTAGCAAATATGCCCTCTAGAGAACAGGCCATAAGCCAACTAGCAGGTTTATTGAATGCACCTATGAATCAATTCGTAAATATTCTTAATCAAGTACCTTCTAAACTTGTCAGAACCTTGCAAGCAGTGAAAGAACAAAAAGAATCGGCATAACCTTAATTAACTAACATTTGGAGAATAAAAATGGCACTAAGTAAAGAAGAAATATTGGACGCTATAGCAGAAATGAGCGTCATAGACATTGTTGATCTAATAGAAGCAATGGAAGAGAAATTTGGAGTATCTGCTGCAGCTCCCGTAGCAGCCGCAGCTCCAGCAGCAGCTGGTGGTGGTGATGCAGGTGGAGAAGCGGAAGCAGATGATGCTCCTGTTGATATTCACCTATCAGAAGTAGGTGATAAGAAAGTAGATGTTATTAAAGCAGTGAGAGCAATTACTGGTTTAGGCCTCAAAGATGCAAAAGCTATGGTCGATGAAGCTCCTTCAGTTATAAAAGAAGGCGTAAATAAAGCTGAAGCCGATGAGCATGCAAAGGCCTTACAAGATGCTGGTGCAACTGTTGAATTAAAATAACAAATTTTCTATAAATATAAATAAATTAAAAAGAGGTCTTTATGAGTTTTTCATATACTGAGAAAAAAAGAGTTAGAAGGAGTTTTGAAAAAATCTCCAGCGTTATGGAGCTTCCAAATCTTCTTGCAACTCAAATCCAGTCTTATGACGCTTTTTTACAAAGATACGTTGATAGTGAAAAAAGATTGAATGCTGGTCTGGAACAAGTCCTAAATTCAATCTTTCCTATTGAGAGCCATAATGGGTTCGCTAGGATGGAGTACTCTGGCTACACTTTAGGCGTACCTATTTTTAACGAAAGAGAGTGCAAGCTTAAAGGTATAACCTACGAAATATCTTTGCATATTAATTGTGATCTCTTTTTTATAGATAAAGACTCAGGCAAGCTTAAGGAAGGAAAGTCTCAAAGTGTTTATATGGGCACTGTTCCTCTTATGACCGATCATGGAACTTTTATAATCAACGGAACAGAAAGAGTTGTTGTTTCTCAGCTACACAGATCTCCTGGATTATTTTTTGATCACGATAAAGGAAAAGGTCACTCTTCTGGAAAAGTCTTGTACGGTGCGAGAGTTATACCTTACAGAGGTTCATGGTTAGACTTTGAATTTGATGCAAAAGATTTAGTTTATGTTCGAATAGACAGAAGAAGAAAGCTATTAGCTACCATCCTTTTAAAAGCTCTCAAACTAACTAATCAAGAAATCCTTGAAAGATTTTATGAGACGGAAATTTACAAAAATAAAAAGAATGATATTTTCCAATTACAGGTCATACCTAGAAGACTTATGGGAAGAGTTTCGCCCGTAGAAATCGAGTTGAAGGGTGAAGTAATCGTCAAAAAGGGAGATAGGATTAGTGCTAGGCATATAAGAAAAATCGAAAGTGCAAAAATAAAATCGCTTGATATGCCCAAAGAGGCAATGTTTGGTCAAGTTATAGCTAAAGATATTTTGGATAAGTCCACAGGTGAAATCATCATTGAAGCTAATACGATTATTGATGAAGATACTATGCCTGTTCTTGATGAATTAAATTTGTCAGAACTCGAGACACTTTATATTAATGATATTGAATCAGGACCCTATATTGCTGATACCCTAAGAGCGGATTCAACTA
Organism: uncultured SAR86 cluster bacterium; assembly: GCA_902542325.1. Lineage (GTDB taxonomy): Bacteria > Pseudomonadota > Gammaproteobacteria > Magnimaribacterales > Magnimaribacteraceae > Magnimaribacter. The sequence continues at coordinate 44,620 of CACBUE010000001.1, forward strand.
CCAACGAAATCGAAGCTTTAGTGGAAATTTATAGGATGATGAGACCAGGAGAGCCACCAACTAAAGAAGCTGCTACTACCTTATTTAATAACTTGTTTTTTAATGCCGAAAGATATGATCTATCTGCTGTTGGAAGAATGAAATTTAATAAAAGGTTAGGAATTGAAGATCTTGAAGGGAGTAGTATTTTAAGTGATGACGATATTTTGAATACTTTAAAGACATTGGTATCTATCAGAAATGGACAAGGCAATGTTGATGATATTGATCACCTCGGAAATAGAAGAATTAGGTCAGTAGGTGAAATGGTTTCTAACCAGTACAGAATAGGACTTGTGAGAGTTGAAAGAGCTGTGCGAGAAAGATTAGCAACCGCTGAAGCTGATGATTTAGGGCCACAAGATTTAATTAATGCGAAGCCTGTTTCTGCAGCAGTCAAAGAGTTTTTTGGATCAAGTCAATTATCCCAATTTATGGATCAAAATAACCCTTTATCTGAAGTAACTCACAAAAGAAGGGTTTCTGCATTAGGTCCAGGAGGACTCACGCGAGAAAGAGCAGGATTCGAAGTAAGAGATGTTCATCCAACTCATTATGGTAGGGTTTGCCCTATAGAGACGCCTGAAGGTCCTAATATAGGTTTGATAAATTCCTTAGCTGCTTACGCAAGAACTAATGAGTATGGGTTCTTAGAAAGCCCATTTAGAAAGGCTGAGAATGGAAAAGTTGTTGATAGTTTCCATTATCTTTCAGCGATAGAGGAAGGAGATTACGTAATAGCACAAGCAAGCGCTTTATTGGATTCTTCCAATAATTTTACAGAAGAATTGGTGCCCGTAAGATATAAAAACGAATTCTCTTTTATGCCTCCTGAACGAGTGGACTTCATGGATGTATCTCCTCAGCAGGCCTTCTCAGTTGCTGCTTCTCTTATCCCCTTTTTAGAGCACGATGATGCAAATAGGGCATTAATGGGTTCTAACATGATGAGACAGGCAGTACCTACTTTACAAGCCGAAAAGCCTCTTGTTGGTACGGGCGTTGAAAGACTCGTTGCTAGAGATTCAGGTTCATGTGTCACAGCCTCAAGAGGAGGTACGATAGAAAGTATAGATGCAAGTAGAATAGTAGTAAGAGTCAATGAAAAAGAAATCCAAGCCGGTGATTCAGGAGTTGATATATATAACTTAATCAAATATACACGTTCTAATCAAAATACTTGTATAAATCAGAGGCCGATTGTCTCTTTGGGAGATAAAATCGATAAGAATGATATTTTGGCTGATGGCCCTTCAATTGATCTGGGTGAATTATCACTAGGTCAGAATGTAAGAATTGCTTTTATGCCATGGCATGGTTATAACTTTGAGGACTCAATTCTTATTTCAGACAAGCTTGTCAGAGACGATAAATTTACAAGCATACATATACAAGAATTAACTTGTGTGGCTAGAGATACCAAATTAGGGCCGGAAGAAATCTCAGCTGATATACCTAATGTTGGAGATAGCGCTCTTTCAAAGTTAGATGAATTTGGAATTGTACATATTGGAGCCGAGGTTAAGTCAGGTGATATTTTAGTCGGTAAAGTAACACCAAAAGGTGAAACACAATTAAGCCCAGAAGAAAAACTGCTAAGAGCAATTTTTGGTGAGAAAGCTTCAGACGTAAAGGATAGTTCCTTGAGAGTTTCCTCAGGCGCTGATGGTACGGTTATAGATGTTCATGTATTTACAAGGGATGGAATAGAAAAAGACGGCCGTGCAGAATCAATAGAAGAATCACAATTAGCTGAAATTCAAAAAGATATAGACGATGAGTTAAAAATTCTTGAACAAGCCGCTCTCTCTCGTCTGGAGTCTATTTTAGTTGGAAAAAAAGTTGCATCAGGCAAAGGATTAAAAAAAGGTTCAACTATTAAAACTTCTGATTTAGAAGAAATTCCTGAAGATGATTGGTTCAAGGTTAGACTTGATAATGAAAATACAAATAAACAAATCGAAAATATTGCTAAGAGTTTAAAGGAATATAAAGAAGATTTGGACATAGCATTTGGAAAAAGAAAATCCAAAGTCACAGATGGCGATGATTTAGCACCTGGGGTTCTCAAAATAGTTAAAGTTTATTTAGCAATCAAGAGAAGAATTCAGCCTGGAGACAAGCTTGCAGGAAGACACGGAAACAAAGGTGTCATTTCTGTAATTATGCCTGAGGAAGATATGCCGTTTGATGAAAATGGACAGCCAGTAGATATTGTTCTCAATCCATTAGGAGTCCCATCTAGAATGAATGTAGGTCAAGTCTTGGAAACTCACCTGGGATGGGCCGCAAAAGAGCTAGGAACAAAGATTGGAGAGATGATCGATTCCGAAGTGAAAGCTAATGAGATTAGAGGACTTCTTTCAGAAATTTATGAAAAAGATGGATCTCAAGATCTCAGTTCTTTAAAAGAAAAAGAAATATTAGAGTTAGCAGAAAACCTCAGAGAGGGTGTACCAATGGCTACACCAGTATTTGATGGGGCTAAAGAATCTGAAGTTAAATCTATGCTCGAGCTTGCCGGCTTACCTTCTAGTGGACAAACACAACTATATGACGGAAGAACTGGTGAGAAGTTTGATAGAAAAACTACGGTAGGTTACATGTACATCCTTAAATTAAATCATTTAATTGAAGACAAAATGCATGCTCGATCTACAGGTAGTTACAGCCTTGTTACTCAGCAACCTCTTGGAGGAAAGGCTCAGTTTGGTGGGCAGAGGTTTGGTGAAATGGAAGTTTGGGCTCTCGAGGCTTACGGAGCTGCTCATACGCTACAAGAAATGTTAACTGTTAAGTCAGATGATGTTGCGGGTAGAACTAAAGTTTATAAAAACTTAGTTGACGGAAATTTTGAAATGGAAACAGGTGTTCCTGAATCATTTAATGTTCTTACTAAAGAGATTAGATCTTTAGGAATTGATATTGATTTAGAACAGATTGACTAGGAGAATAATTTGAAAGATTTAGTAGATTTATTAAAAACACAAGGCCATGGAGTTGAATACAATTCAATAAGAGCTGGCTTGGCTTCACCTCAACAAATCAGATCTTGGTCTTACGGAGAAGTCAAGAAGCCAGAAACCATCAATTATAGGACCTTTAAGCCTGAGAGGGATGGTCTATTCTGCGCCAAAATTTTTGGACCTATCAAAGATTATGAATGTATATGCGGTAAGTACAAAAGAATGAAGCACAGAGGAGTTGTGTGTGAGAAATGTGGTGTTGAGGTCACACTTTCAAAAGTAAGAAGAGAAAGAATGGGCCATATAGAATTAGCTGCACCCGTAGCTCATATATGGTTTTTAAAGTCACTACCTTCTAGGCTTGCCCTAGCATTAGACTTAACACTGAAAGACTTAGAGAGAGTTTTATACTTTGAATCATTCATAGTCACTGAACCAGGGATGACAGACTTAGAAGTAGGTCAGCTTCTTACAGATGAAGAATACTACGAAGCTTTAGAGACTTGGGGTGATGAGTTTGAAGCAGGAATGGGTGCGGAATCTATACAAACTTTATTAAAAGAATTAGATCTAGAGGCTGCTATTAAAGATATCCAAGAGGAAATGCCTTTAACTAAGTCTGAAGCTAAGCTAAAGAAGTATGCCAAGAGATTAAAATTACTTAAATCATTCAATGAATCAGGTAATAGACCAGAGTGGATGATTTTAGAAGTTCTTCCGATTTTGCCACCTGATTTGAGACCCCTAGTACCTTTAGAAGGGGGAAGATTTGCTACATCAGACTTAAATGATTTGTATAGAAGGGTAATAAACAGGAATAATCGTTTGAAGCGACTTCTTGATCTAAATGCTCCTGATATCATTACAAGAAATGAAAAAAGAATGTTGCAGGAATCAGTCGACGCACTATTGGATAACGGAAGAAGAGGAAGAGCAGTAACTGGTTCCAATAAAAGACCTTTAAAATCTCTTGCAGATATGATCAAAGGTAAACAAGGAAGGTTCAGACAAAACCTTCTTGGCAAGAGGGTAGATTATTCAGGACGTTCAGTAATAGTAGTAGGTCCTACTCTTAAATTACATCAATGTGGGTTGCCTAAGAAAATGGCTCTTGAGCTTTTCAAGCCATTTGTTTTTGGGAAACTTCAACAATTAGAACTAGCTAATACAATTAAACTTGCTAAACGTATGGTGGATAGAGAGGAACCTGAAGTTTGGGATATTTTAGACGAAGTTATTAGAGAACATCCTGTCATGCTAAATCGTGCACCAACTTTGCATAGATTAGGTATCCAAGCCTTTGAACCAGTTCTAGTAGAAGGTAAAGCCATTCAACTTCACCCATTAGTTTGTAAGGCATACAACGCAGACTTTGATGGAGACCAAATGGCTGTGCATGTTCCCTTAACTTTAGAGGCACAGCTTGAATGTCGAGCTTTGATGATGGCTACAAATAATATACTCTCACCGTCAAACGGAAAACCTATCATCGACCCTTCACAAGATGTAGTTCTAGGTCTCTACTATATGTCTAGAGAAAAGATCAATGACCTAGGTGAGGGAAGAATTATGTCTTCACCCGATGAAGTTAATAGAGCTTATTATTCTGGAACTGTTGGCCTTCAGGCTAAGATCAAGGTTAGATTAAAACCTAATAAATTAGATGATGAGCCTTCTAAGATAGTAGAAACAACAACTGGAAGAACTCTTCTCTATGAACTTCTACCTGAAGGAATGTCCTTTGATCTTGTAAACAGAACATTGGATAGCAAGCAGATTTCTTCATTAATCGATTTTGTATATAGAAAAGCTGGGCTAAAAAGTACAGTTATATTCGCCGATAGACTGATGTATATGGGCTATGAATTCTCTACAAAATCAGGTTCTTCTATTGGAATAGATGATTTCGTTATTCCTGATGACAAACAAAAAATAGTTAGTGAGGCCGAACAGGAAGTTAAAGACATTGAGTCGCAGTTTGCATCGGGACTTGTCACAAAAGGCGAAAAATATAATAAAGCAATTGATATATGGACAAGGGCAAATGAAATGATTGCTAAGTCTATGATGGACAATATTTCTCAAGAGGAAGTTGAAGATTCAGAAGGTAAGAAAATTCTTTCTGATTCATTTAACTCAGTATATATGTATGCAGATTCTGGTTCTAGAGGATCACCAGCGCAAATAAGACAATTAGCTGGTATGAGAGGTTTACTTGCTAAACCGGATGGATCGATAATTGAGACTCCCGTGACCTCTAACTTCAGAGAAGGCCTAACTGCTCAAGAATATTTTATTTCAACCCATGGTGCTAGAAAAGGTCTTGCTGATACGGCTCTTAAAACAGCTAACTCTGGATACTTAACCAGACGTTTAGTTGATGTAGCTCAAGATATGGTCGTGAGTGAAGAAGACTGCGGGACTGAGAATGGTATCTTAATGAGACCTATAATTGACGGAGGTCAAGTTCTTGTGCCTCTTGGGGACAGAGTTCTAGGAAGAACTGTTGCCGTTGATGTCATGTCACAAGATGGTAAAGACGTTCTTTTAAAGAAAGGAACTTTAATTGATGAAGATATCGTTGATAGTTTAGATGAAAAAAATATCTACGAGATTAAGGTAAGGTCTGCTATTCATTGTGAAACAATTCATGGTATATGTGCAAAATGTTACGGACGAGATCTCGGAAGAGGTCACAAAGTTGATATTGGCGAGTCAGTTGGAATTGTTGCAGCGCAATCAATTGGAGAGCCAGGCACTCAGCTTACCATGAGAACATTTCATATAGGAGGAGCTGCCTCCGGAACTTCAGCTGAAGACAACATTGAAACTAATTTTCCTGGAAAAGTCGTGTACAGCACTAGAACTGTCAAGAAGAAGGATGGTACTTTCATTACTCTAGCTCAGTCTTCCCAAATAAATGTTATTGATGACAGAGGAATGGTAGTGGAAAGTCATAAAGTCCCCTATGGTACAGTTCTTAATTACTCCTCTGACAGTAAAGTCGAGGCTGGGGATGTACTAGCTAAATGGGATCCGCTTACAAGACCTGTTGTTGCAGAAGTTGCTGGTAAGGCAAAATTTGTCGATATTGAAGATGGAATAACTGCTAGAGTTAAACAAGATGATGTAACTGGATTGAGTAATATTGAAATTATAGATGTTACCGAAAGACCTAAAGGAGAAGCTCAGGATAAACGTCCTGCTATTCATATAGTTGACGGTAGAGGTAAAGAAAAGACTCTACCTGATTCTGAAGCTCCTGCTGTTTATAACCTACCTGGTAATGCATTTCTACAGCTTACAGATGGTCAAGATATTGAAGTTGGAGGAGTAATAGCAAGAATATCTCAGGCATCCACTAAAACAAAAGATATTACAGGTGGTCTTCCTAGAGTTGCTGATCTATTTGAAGCTAGAAAGCCTAAAGAGCAAGCAATTTTAGCTCAAGAGTCTGGAATCGTATCGTGGGGTAAACCAACCAAGGGTAAAGAGAGATTAATCATTACTGATGAAGATGGAAACGAAAATGCTACTCTTATACCTAAAACGAGGCATATAAATGTCTTTGAAGGTGAAAGGGTTGAAAAAGGAGATATAGTTTCTGATGGAGCAATGAGTCCACATGATATTCTAGCCTTAAGAGGACTTGAAGAACTCACAGAATACATAGTAGATGGCATTCAAGAAGTTTATAGGCTTCAAGGTGTCAGTATCAATGATAAACATATTGAGGTGATATTAAATCAAATGCTCAGAAAAGTTGTGATAACAGATCCTGGCGACTCTGAATTAATCCTAGGAGAGCAAGCAGAATTTTCTAAAGTAAGTGAAATCAACCTATCGTTGCGAGAAGCAAAAAAAGCTGAAATAAAATTTGAGAGAATCCTTCTTGGAATTACAAAAGCTTCACTTGCTACTGAATCATTTATTTCTGCTGCCTCTTTCCAAGAGACAACAAGAGTGCTTACAGAAGCAGCCACTACAGGAAGAGTGGATCATTTAAGAGGCTTAAAAGAGAATGTTGTAGTAGGAAGATTAATTCCTGCTGGTTCTGGTCTAGCAAAACTGAACTCTGAAGTTGAAAATGTTGAAGAAGAATTCGAGATAGATCTTGAAAAAGCACTAAGCGATGCGCTTAACGAAGCTGAGTAATACGTTGACGTGGAACATGCCTCTCTTTACAATTCTCGACCTTTAAAAAAATAATTATGGCAACAGTTAATCAATTAGTTAGAAAACCTCGTAAGAGAAAAGTCTCTAAAACAGATGTACCTGCATTGAAAGGTTCTCCTCAAAGGAGAGGTGTCTGCACCAGGGTTTATACAACAACTCCTAAAAAACCTAATTCTGCTTTAAGAAAGGTTTGCAAAGTAAGGTTAACTTCAGGTTTTGAAGTGATATCTTATATAGGTGGTGAAGGACATAACCTGCAAGAACACTCTGTTGTGCTTATTAGAGGAGGGAGGGTTAAAGATCTTCCAGGAGTTCGTTACCACACAGTTAGAGGGACTTTAGATACTGCTGGCGTGGATGATAGAAAACAACGCCGTTCTAAGTATGGCGCAAAGAAACCTAAATAGATATGTCTAGAAGAAAAGCAGCACCCAAAAGAAAAATTTTACCTGATCCCAAGTTCGGCAATCTAAAAGTTGCTAAGTTTATGAATCAAATCATGACGGATGGAAAAAAGTCTGTTGCTGAAAAAATCATCTATGGGGCATTTGACGAGATATCCAAGAAATCGGACAAAGAACCCGTAGAAGTTTTTGAAAAAGCTTTAGAGGAAGTTGGTCCTATGGTTGAAGTAAAAGCGAGAAGAGTCGGTGGTGCTACTTACCAAATACCCATGGAAGTTCGACCTGCAAGAAGAAGCGCACTAGCTATGCGTTGGATAGCAACTTATGCGAGATCTAGATCAGAAAAGAATATGACACTTAGGCTAGCTAATGAGCTCTTAGATGCCTGCGAAGGAAGAGGGGAAGCAGTCAAGAAGAAAGAAGATACACATAGAATGGCAGAAGCAAATAGAGCTTTTTCCCATTTTAGATTTTAATAATTACTTTTTAAAAAATTATGGCCAGAACTACTCCGCTAGAACTGTATAGAAATATTGGTATTTGCGCGCACGTTGATGCAGGAAAAACTACTACAACTGAAAGAGTTCTCTTTTATACAGGCATATCTCACAAAATAGGTGAAGTTCATGATGGCGCTGCCGTAATGGATTGGATGGAGCAAGAACAAGAGAGAGGTATTACTATCACGTCTGCTGCAACTACCTGTTTTTGGGAAGGCACAGCTAAACAATTTAAGCAGCATAGATTCAACATAATCGACACACCCGGTCACGTTGATTTTACTATCGAAGTCGAGCGTTCTCTCAGAGTTTTAGATGGAGCAGTTGTAGTTTTTTGTGGCAGCTCTGGGGTTGAGCCTCAATCTGAAACTGTTTGGAGACAAGCTAACAGATATGAGGTTCCAAGAATCGCATTCATCAATAAGATGGATAGAGCAGGAGCAGATTTTTTAAAAGTTATTGACCAAATGCAAACTAGGCTAGGGGCTAATGCTGTTCCTATTCAACTTGCTATAGGTGCTGAAGATGATTTTAAGGGTGTTGTCGACCTAATCAAAATGAAGGCTATTTACTGGAATGGAGATGACATGGGTACAACCTTCACAGAGGAAGATATACCAGATGATCTCGAATCTCTAGCTGAAGAATGGCGTGAAAAGATGGTTGAGTCTGCAGCTGAAGCTAATGAAGAGCTTATGGATAAGTATCTCGAAGAAGGAGATTTGTTACCGGAAGATATAAAAACTGGCCTGAGAATCAGAACTTTAGAAAATGAAATCGTACCTTGTCTATGTGGTTCTGCTTTTAAAAATAAAGGTGTTCAAACAATGCTTGATGCTGTGGTTGATTTTCTTCCAGCGCCAAATGAAGTAAAAGCTGTTACTGGTGTTTTAGACAATGAGGAAGAAGGCAGCAGAGACTCTGATGATGAAGCTCCTTTTGCCGGTATAGCTTTCAAAATTGCTACCGATCCTTTTGTTGGTTCTCTTACTTTTGTTAGGGTCTACTCAGGTGTCTTAAATACTGGAGATTCAGTGTATCTTCCAATTAAGGGTAAGAAAGAGAGAATTGGTCGAATGCTTCAAATGCATTCAAACAAAAGAGATGAAATCTCTGAAGCAAGAGCTGGAGATATCTGTGCAGTAATAGGTTTAAAAGAAGCAATTACGGGTGAAACTTTATGTGATGAAAAGAATAAAATCACGCTTGAATCTATGAATTTTCCAGAACCCGTTATTTCTGTAGCAGTTGAACCTAAAACTAAAGAAGATCAAGAAAAAATGGGCGTTGCTTTAGGTAGATTAGCTCAAGAAGATCCATCTTTCAGACTTAGAACGGATGAAGAATCTGGACAAACAATCATGTCGGGAATGGGAGAACTTCACCTAGATGTTTTAGTGGATAGAATGAGAAGAGAATTTGGTGTCGAGGCAAATGTCGGAAAGCCTCAGGTGGCTTATAGAGAATCTATAAGGAAGTATGTAGAAGAAGAAGCTAAATTTGTCCGTCAATCAGGTGGAAGAGGACAATATGGCCACGTATACATTAAGATGGAGCCCTTAGAAGAACAAGATGATGATAAGGATGAAAACTATCAATTCGTAAATGAGATAGTTGGAGGAGCTATACCTCGGGAATTCATAGGAGCAGTTGATAAAGGTTGTCGCGAACAAATGGAAGCCGGTGTTATCGCCGGGTATCCTCTTGTGAAGGTAAAAGTAACATTATATGACGGTTCTTATCATGATGTTGATTCTAGTGAAGTCGCTTTTAAAGTAGCAGGTTCAATGGCTTTCAAAGGTGGCGCTCAAAAAGCAGATCCTGTATTGCTTGAACCTATTATGAGTATTGAAATAGTCACTCCCGAAGAGTATATGGGAGATGTAGTCGGTGACTTAAGCAGAAGAAGAGGAGTCGTTCATGGAATGGAGGAAGGACCTTCTGGAAAGATAGTTTCAGGGGAAGTTCCCCTTGCTGAAATGTTTGGATATGCAACAGATATAAGGTCTGCATCTCAAGGCAGAGCAACCTTCACAATGGAACCTTTGAAGTATTCAGAAGTTCCATCAAATGTTGCTGAAGCGATAATAAGTAAAAACGATTAGTATTTCTTGTTATAAAGTTAGTTAAAACCCCTTTTAATATAGGTTTTTTCTACTTTTTTAGTTGACACAAAGGGGTCACAAAACTAGAATCACCGCTCGTTTAGTTGGAGGGGCCTTACTCTCGGAATGTTCTGGGGTTAAGGCGAATTAATTTAATAAATCAACCTACACTGTAGGGGGGTTTTTTTACGCTCTGTATTTTAGGGCTTGAAAGGAAAAACATGCAAAATCAAAGCATTAGAATTAGGCTAAAAGCTTTTGACCATAAGCTTATTGACCGTTCTGCTAAAGAGATAGTGGAAACGGTTAAACGTACTGGAGCAAAGGTCAAAGGTCCTATACCAATGCCAGTAAAGAAACATAAGACTACCATCCTAATATCTCCTCACAAAGACAAAGACGCAAGAGACCAGTACGAAATCAGAACTCACAAAAGAACGCTAGATATCCTAGAACCCTCAGAAAAAACACTAGATGCTTTAACAAAATTAGAACTATCTGCTGGAGTGGTTGTGCAAATTAGTTTAGACGAGAACAAATAAAATGAGCATAGGATTGATAGGAAAAAAACAAGGCATGACGAGGCTTTTTACACCTGAAGGTGATGCTTTCGCAGTTAGTGTTGTAAGTGTCAATCCAAATATTATCACTCAAATAAAGTCTGAAGAAGTTGATGGTTATTCTTCTATACAAGTGACAACAGGTCAAAAGAAAGACAAACATCTTTCTAAACCTCTATCGGGTCATTACAAAAAGGGATCAGTAAATCCTGGAGATGGACTTTGGGAATTTAGAGTAAATGTTGAAGATCTCGAGGACTTAAAAATTGGAAGTCAGTTGAATATTGATATGTTTGAAGAAGGCCAAAAGATAGATGTTCAGGGCAAGTCTAAAGGAAAAGGTTTTGCTGGAACTGTTAAAAGATGGAATTTCAAAATGCAAGATGCCACTCACGGAAATTCAATTTCTCATAGGGCACCTGGTTCAATAGGACAGTGTCAAACTCCAGGTAAAGTCTGGAAAGGAAAGAAAATGTCAGGCCACATGGGTGATGAGAAAAAGACAATACAAAATCTAAAAATTGCTTCTGTCGATACGGATAACAACTTATTACTTATCAAAGGAGCTATACCAGGTCCCACAGGTTCTAATGTAATCCTTAAACCTGCAGTAAAATAATATGGAACTAGAAGTACTAAATCAGAATGGTTCCGGAGACTCGAAAGTTTCTCTGGCTGAAAGCGTATTTAATCAAGAATTTAACCAAGATCTGGTTCATCAGCTAGTCAATACTTATATCCATAACAGTCACCAGAGAACTAAAGGACAAAAGAATAGATCGGCTGTTAGAGGAGGAGGTAAAAAGCCTTGGAAGCAAAAGGGTACTGGAAGGGCAAGAGCTGGAACAATAAGATCTCCAATTTGGAGAGGCGGTGGTATGACATTTGCACACACCTACAGTGATATCAAGCCTAAAAAGATCAACAAAAAGATGTATAGATCTGCTATGAGATCAATTTGGTCTAAGCTAGCTGAAGAGAATAAGCTTGTAGCGGTTAATGATCTAAAAATAGACGAGCCAGTTAAATCTTCTCAAGTAAAAACTATACTTTCAGATTTAGGTCTGAATACGGCTCTAATTGTTTTATCCAGTAGTAATGATAATTTGAATAAAGCTTCAAAAAATCTCACTCAATGCAAAGTCCAAACTATCAGTTCAATAGATCCATCAGCCCTGATTCAAGCTGAAAAGGTGGTTGTAACATCAGCAACATTAGAAAAATTAACAGAGGTGCTCTCATAATGGAAACTGAACTTTATTCAGTTATTAAGTCACCTTACTTAACAGAAAAGGTTTCTTCTCTAATGGGTGAGTCAAATCAATACGCTTTTAAAGTTGATATAAACGCAACCAAACTGCAAGTAAAAAAAGCTGTAGAAGGTTATTTTTCTGTCAATGTTGAAGATGTGAACATAATTAAAGTTAAAGGAAAAACCAAAAGGTCTAGATACAGAATCAGGAAGAAATCCGACTGGAAAAAAGCTTACGTCAGATTAGCTGACGGTCAATCTATAGAGGTCACTTCAGAATAATGGCTACTCAAATAAAAAAATCAAAACCTACTTCTCCTGGAAGGAGATTTAGATCTTGGGTTTCAAGAGATGACCTTCATAAAGGAGATCCTTATGCTCCTCTTTTAGAAGCGAAAAAACAGAAATCTGGCCGAAATAATCAAGGCCGAATAACTACAAGACATCGCGGGGGTGGGCATAAAAAACATTACAGGATTATTGACTTCAAGAGACTAAAAGATGGTGTACCAGCCAAAGTAGAAACAGTCGAATACGATCCTAATAGATCTGCAAACATTGCATTATTGCTGTACGCAGATGGAGAAAGAACTTACATAATATCTCCTGATGGACTAAATGTTGGTGATACACTCCTATCCGGTAAAGATTCTCCAATCTCTCCAGGAAATTGCATGTCACTTAAAGATATGCCTCTTGGAACTGTCGTTCATGCTATTGAATTATTCCCAGGAAAAGGTGCGCAGATGGCAAGAAGTGCTGGCACATCTGCACAAATATTAGCAATAGAAGGTAGATATGTAACTTTAAGGCTTAGAAGCGGAGAAGTTAGAAGAGTTTTATCTGAATGTAGAGCCACTATAGGTAGCGTATCTAATTCTGAACACTCCCTTCGTTCCATAGGTAAAGCAGGCGCAAAAAGGTGGTTAGGAATTCGTCCTACAGTCAGGGGTGTTGCTATGAATCCTGTTGATCACCCACATGGTGGTGGAGAAGGTAAGACTTCGGGCGGAAGACATCCAGTTACTCCATGGGGTGTTCCTACAAAGGGATACAAAACTCGTAAGAAAAATAAATCCAGCAATCGAATGATTGTAAGAAGAAGAAACTAGAATTATGCCAAGATCATTGAAGAAAGGACCATTTGTTGATTTACATCTACTTAAAAAAGTAGATCAAGCTGTGGCGACTAATGATAAAAAGCCCATTAAAACTTGGTCTCGTAGATCAATGATAACTCCTGACATGGTCGGCCTAAATATTGCTGTGCATAACGGCAGACAACACGTTCCTATTTTCATACAAGAGGACATGGTGGGCCATAAACTTGGTGAATTTGTCTTAACAAGAACATTCAAAATGCACTCTGGAGATAGAAAGTAATAATGAGTCAAGCATCAGCAAAACTTAGAAGTGCGCGAGTCTCTAGCCAAAAAGCTAGACTGGTAGCTAATCAAATTAGAGGAAAACATATTGAAGAAGCTCTTGGTATACTCTCGTTTGCTCCTCAAAAATCTGCTCATATTATTAAAAAAATTCTTGAATCAGCAATCGCTAATGCTGAACATAATCAAGGATTAGATATTGATTCATTATTTGTTTCAACTATTGCTGTAGATGAGAGCTTTACCATGAAAAGGGTAAGAGCCAGAGCAAGGGGACGCGCTGATCGATTTTTTAAAAGAAGCTGCAATATAGCACTTACATTAGAGGAAAAAGGTAAATAATGGGACAGAAGGTACATCCAATAGGTTTTAGGTTAGGAATAACTACTCAACATACTTCTAATTGGTATGCAGAGAAATCTCAATATACTGAAAATCTACTTAAAGATATTGAAGTAAGAGAGCATCTAACTAAAAAACTTTCTCATGCCTCCGTAAGCAGAATAGATATAGAGAGAACTGCTGATAATGCAAGAGTTCTTATTCATACTGCAAGACCAGGCATAGTGATAGGAAAAAAAGGCGAAGATATAGATAAAATGAGAGAAGATATAACTAACAGGATGGGTATACCTGTAACTCTCAGTATTCAAGAAATTAGAAAACCAGATCTAGACGCTAAACTTTTGGCTGAGAGTGTCGCACAGCAACTTGAAAGACGAGTAATGTTCAGAAGGGCAATGAAAAGAGCAGTCCAAAATGCAATGAGACAAGGTGCAGAGGGTGTCAAGATAAGAGTTGCAGGAAGACTTGGTGGCGCTGAAATAGCTAGGGCAGAGATTCAGAAAGAAGGAAGAGTGCCTCTTCATACATTAAGAGCTGACGTAGATTATGGTCTAGCTGAAGCAAATACTACTTATGGTGTTATTGGTGTTAAAGCATGGGTTTTCAGAGGAGAGGTACTAGATACCTCTAATAAAGATTCTGACTAAAAGGTAAAAATAATGTTTCAACCTAAAAGAACAAAATATAGAAAACAGCAAAAAGGTAGAAATACTGGGAATGCTCAGAGAGGAGCTACCCTAAGTTTCGGCACCTTTGGTTTAAAAGCAACCCAAAGAGGACAATTAACCTCAAGACAAATAGAGGCTGCCAGGAGAGCAATGACCCGTCATGTTAAAAGAGGTGCAAAAATTTGGATAAGAGTTTTTCCTGATAAACCAATAACTAAAAAACCTTTGGAAGTAAGACAAGGTAAAGGCAAAGGAAATGTTGAATACTGGGTATGTCCAATAAAACCAGGAAAAATTCTATATGAAATGGAAGGTGTAGATGAAGAGCTAGCTAAAGAAGCATTTGCCTTAGCTTCAGCAAAAATGCCAATTTCAACAACTTTTATCAGGAGAGTCTAATGGCAAAAGAGAGCTTATTAGATAGATTAAGAAGTAAATCAACTGATGTACTTGATGAAGAAGGAAAGCTTAGAAAAGAATTGCTAGAACTTAAAATTAAACATGCATCAGGACAACTGAAAGAAACTCATAAAATTAGAGAGATAAGAAGATCAATTGCACAACTTAAAACTCTAAATAAAGAACAAGAAGCACAAGAAAATAATGACGGATAAAAGAACAAGAACAGAAACAGGCAGAGTGATAAGTTCCTCTCGAGACAAGAGCATTACTGTTCTTGTTGAAAGAAAGGTCAAGCACCCTTTGTATAAAAAGATTATGCGTAGGTCTTCGAAGTTACAGGCACACGATCAAGACAATATCTGTAATGCTGGCGACCTTGTCACAATTCAGGAGTGTAGGCCCATATCCAAGACAAAATCTTGGAATTTATTGAAAGTAGAAGAGAAATCTCAAGAGATATAATTTAAAGATGATACAAGAGCAAAGCTATTTAGAGGTCGCAGATAACAGTGGTGCCAGGAAGCTCATGTGCATAAGAGTCCTTGGTGGATCAAAGAAGAAATTTGCTAAGGTTGGTGATGTAATAAAAGTTACCATTAAAGAAGCAATACCTACTGGAAGAGTAAAAAAAGGTGAAGTTGTTGATGCTGTAATTGTAAGAACAAAAAATAAACTTCGCAGGTCCGATGGATCTGCAATTAGGTTTGATGATAACGCAGCGGTATTAATTAATGCTCAAAAACAACCAATAGGAACTAGAGTTTTTGGACCTGTATCAAGAGAACTCCGTAGTGAAGAGTTCATGAGAATAGTTTCACTAGCTCCTGAGGTTTTATAGTCATGAATAAGATAAAGACAGGTGATCAAGTTATTGTCATAGCCGGTAAGGACAAAGGCAAACAAGGCTCAGTGACCAAGATACTTACAAACGGAAGATGCTTTGTTTCTGGAGTTCAAATGGTCAAAAGACATACTAAGCCAAATCCCAATGCAGGTATTGCCGGTGGTGTTGTTGAAAAGGAGGCCTCAATAGATATGTCAAATATATCTATTTTCAATCCATCAACAAAAAAAGCTGACAAAGTACTTATTCAATCTCAAGAAGATGGTTCAAGAAAAAGAGTCTATAAATCTTCAGGTAAGGAGATATAACTATGATGCCATTAAAAGAACATTATAAAACAAATGTGGTTTCTGAACTCAAAGGTAAATTAGGGCTTGAATCAATAATGGCTGTTCCAAAAGTTACAAAAGTAACTCTCAATATGGGTGTCGGGGAGGCAATGAATGACAAAAAACTTTTAGAACGGGCAGTTGAAGACATGACCCTAATCGCTGGTCAGAAACCATTAGTAACGAAAGCTAGAAAATCTGTAGCTAATTTCAAAATTAGAGACGGGATGCCAATCGGTTGCAAGGTGACTTTAAGGGGTGACAGAATGTATGAATTTTTGGACAGACTTATAGGAATCGCAATTCCTAGAGAAAGAGACTTCAGGGGCCTAGAGACAAAATCTTTCGATGGAAGAGGAAATTATTCTATGGGAATCAAAGAACACATAATCTTCCCAGAGATCGATTATGACAAGGTAGACAAAATTAGAGGAATGGATATATGTATATCTACTTCAGCAATAGATGATGAGTCGGGTGAGGCTCTTCTAAGGGCAATGAAGTTCCCTTTTAAAAGTTAAAGGATAAGTTATGGCAAAAGCATCAATGAAAGCAAGAGAAGAAAGAAGAAGAAAAACAGTTCTAAGGTATGCTGCAAAAAGAGCAGAGTTGAAAGAAATTATTCGTAGTCCAAAGTTTTCTCAAGAAGAGAAAGATGTGGCACAGATAAAACTACAAAAACTGCCTAGAGACGCAAGCCCTGTAAGAATGCAAAGAAGATGTGCTATTACAGGGAGACCACATGCTGTATATAGAAAATTTGGCCTTGCACGTAATAAATTAAGAGAACTGGCTATGAAAGGAGATATTCCAGGATTAGTTAAATCAAGTTGGTAAAAATAATATGAGTATACAAGATCCAATTGCAAACCTATTCTCAAGCATAAATAATGCACAAGCTAGGAATAAGGAGTTTGTGAAAGTCCCTTCCTCTTCTAAGAAGATGGCACTTTTATCTATGCTCAAGCAAGAAGGGTATATACATTCTTACTCTACTTCTGAAGGCTCTAAACCAGAAATAGAGATTAAACTTAAATACTTTGAAGGCGCTCCTGTTATTAAGCAGTTGAAAAGGATTAGTAAACCGGGATTAAGAAGATATTCTAACTATAAAGAACTGCCTGAGATAAATGGCGGCCTCGGAATAGCAATTGTTTCAACAAATAAAGGACTAATGACTGATCAACAAGCTAGAGAAGAAAAGGTTGGTGGGGAATTAATTTGTTCAGTTTTTTAAGAATTATAAAATTATGGCAAGAACATCCTTAAAAGCTCTAGATATACCTGAAGGAGTTACTCTTGAAAATAATCAAGGTGTAATTACTTTTACAGGAAAATTAGGAAATTTATCTTTAGAAGTCCATCAAGATGTGGATATTAATAAAGATGAAGGCACTATTAGTTTTAGCCCCAATAAGGAGACAAAAGAATCTCTGGCTATCACTGGAACCATGAGGGCCTTAACTGCTAATTGTATGCAAGGAGTGGCTACAGGGTTTGAAAAAAAATTAGAAATTAATGGAGTAGGTTACAGAGCTTCTCTTGAAGGTAATTCTATAAATTTGAGCTTGGGTTTCTCTCATCCAATAAAACATGACTTGCCAGAAGGAGTGACCGCAGAACTGCCAAGTAATACAGAAATTATTCTCAAATCTATGGATAAGCAACTTGTTGGACAGGTTGCTGCAGAGATTAGGGATTACAGACCACCTGAACCCTATAAAGGTAAAGGCGTTAAGTATTCCGATGAGAGAATAATAAGAAAAGAATCTAAGAAAGCATAATAAAAGATGGCTATAAAAAATATAAAAAGACTGAAAAGAGCTAAAAAGAGTAGATCTAAGATTGAACTCTCTGAAAATAACAGACTAACTGTTTTTAGATCTAATACGCATATTTATGCACAAATCTTAAATTTTGATGGATCACAGGTAATTGCAAGCGCTTCTACAACTGAAGCTTCTTTGAAAGCCAGAAACAATGGGAATATAGAAGCTGCCACTAAAGTAGGTAAATTAATCGCAGAAAGGGCAATAGAAAAAGGTGTAAACAAAGTAGCTTTTGATAGATCAGGTTATAAATTTCATGGTCGTATTAAAGCTCTAGCTGAATCGGCTCGCGAAGCTGGTCTCTCATTTTAGGAAAGAATATGGAAAATACTGCTGTAACAGATAATCTCGGATCAGAAGTTTTAGAAGAAAAATTAGTTCAAGTAAATAGAGTGGCTAAGGTTGTCAAAGGAGGCCGAATTTTCGGATTTACTGCTGTAACGGTTGTTGGTGATGGAAACGGAAAAATTGGTTTTGGGAGAGGAAAGGCAAGAGAAGTACCTATAGCTATACAAAAAGCCTTAGACCATGCCAGAAGAAATATGGTTAGTATTGAATTGAAAGGTGACACTATTCAGTATCCGATAAAAACAAAATTTGGTGCCTCCGTTGTTTATATGAAGCCTGCTGCTCCTGGAACGGGAATTATAGCTGGTGGTGCAATGAGAGCTGTTCTTGAATTAGCAGGTGTAAAAGATGTTTTGGCAAAGTGTTATGGCTCTACTACTCCAGTTAACGTTGTTAGGGCAACACTAAAGGCTTTGAGGGAGATGGAATCTCCCGCAAGAGTTGCAAAAAGATTAGGTAGAGGTTAGGAATGGCTGATAAAGATATTACAGTTAAACTTAAAAAGAGCCTTATTGGCTCTAAAGATTATCAGAAACAATCTGTTAGAGGATTAGGCTTGTCTAAGTTAGGGCAAGTTGTGTCAGTCCAAGATACTCCTGAAAATAGAGGAATGATCAATAAAGCTATTCATTTACTAGAAGTTAACTAAAGGTAGAGAAATGAAACTCAATGAATTAAAACCAAATCCTAAAAGAGTAAAGGATAGTAAACGTATCGGTAGAGGTCTTGGAAGTGGTTTTGGTAAAACAAGTGGTAAAGGTCACAAAGGTCTTAAATCTCGTTCAGGTGGAAGAGTAAGAATTGGCTTTGAAGGCGGTCAAATGCCGCTTCAAAAAAGGGTTCCTAAGTTTGGTTTTACGTCTAGAAAGAATAGAAATACCGAGCAACTTCGTTTAAGCACTTTAGTTTCTTCTGGCATATTGGAAGTAAGTATAGAAACTTTAATCGAGGCTGACTTAATAAGAAATTCAACCAAAAAAGTAAAAGTATTTTTGGATACCGATTCGTCTACAAAGATGAATCTTAAGGGTATACATACAACAGCTTCAGTTAAGAAATTAATTGAAGAAGCAGGAGGCTCTGTAGAGGTCTAAATATGTCAGTCAATCCCTCAGCTATAGGACAAAATAAAGGTCTTTCCGAGTTGTGGAAAAGACTTCGTTTTGTTTTTATGGCTGTAATCATTTATAGAATAGGAACACATATCCCTATTCCTGGTATAGATCCTGATAAGTTAGCTAATATCTTCCAGCAAAATCAAGGAACTCTATTAGATCTATTCAATATGTTCTCAGGAGGTGCTTTAGAAAGAATGAGCATCATGGCATTAAATATAATGCCTTATATAACTGCTTCAATAATCATGAGTTTACTTGAAGGTACGACACCTTCATTGAAAAAAAGATTCAGAGAAGAAGGCGAAGAAGGCAGGCGATTAAGAACATCCTATGTTAGATATGGAACTGTTTTCTTGGCATTAATACAAGCAAGTGGTCTAGCACTAGGTTTACAGAATCAAGGGTTGGCATTAGAGCCAGGCTTAATGTTCCAAATCATTGCAGTGACATCTTTAGTTTCAGGGACTGTATTTTTAATGTGGCTTGGTGAACTAGTAACTGAAAAAGGAATCGGTAATGGAATTTCTATCATAATATTTTCAAGTATTGTTGCAGGTCTCCCAAGAGCTGTTGGACAAGCATTTGAAGGTGCAAGACAAGGTGATATAAATTTAATTATGCTTCTTTCAATTGCTCTAGTTGCTATTGCTGCTATTGCCTTTATTGTCTGGATAGAAAGAGGACAAAGAAGAATTACTGTTAATTATGCCAAGCGACAGCAAGGAAGAAAAATGGTTCAAGGGCAAGCATCTTATTTGCCAATGAAAATTAATCAGGCAGGGGTTATACCTGCTATTTTTGCCAGTAGTTTGCTACTCTTTCCTGCATCTGCGTCTACTTGGTTTGGTCAAGGGGAAGGTTTTGAGTGGTTGCAAGAAATCGCACTGGCTCTAGGTCCTGGACAACCGTTATATGTCATTCTATTTTCAGTTTTGATTGCTTTCTTTTGTTTTTTCTACACGGCTCTCCAGTTTGATCCAAAAGAAATATCAGAGAACTTAAGGCGGTCTGGAGCTTATATGCCTGGAATAAGACCAGGAGATCAAACAGCCGATTATATTGATGGCGTCATGACTCGTCTTACGGTCTGGGGCTCAGGTTACTTAATTTTGGTATGTCTTATGCCTCAGTTCTTAATAGTTTCTGCAAATGTACCTTTTTATTTAGGAGGTACATCATTATTAATTGCCGTAGTCGTTGTAATGGATTTTATGGCTCAAGTTCAATCACATCTTATGTCGCATCAATATGAATCACTTCTCAAAAAAGCAAATTTAAAAGGATACGGTGGAAATCCCTTAGGTGGAAGGTAAAAAATGAAAGTAAGAGCTTCGGTAAAAAAAATATGCAGAGATTGCAAAATTGTGAAAAGAAAAGGAACACTTTTTGTTATATGTTCAACAGAACCTAGACATAAACAAAGGCAAGGTTAAAGGAGAAAGTAATGGCTCGTGTAGCAGGTGTAAATATTCCAGATAATAAACATGCGGAGATTTCATTAACTTATGTTTATGGGATAGGTAAGACTAGGGCACAGGATATTTGTGGTGTTATTGGTATAGATCCATCAACTAAGATCTCAGATTTATCTGAAGACCAATTAGAGCTTATAAGGGCTGAAGTTGGAAAATTTCTTGTTGAAGGGGATCTCAGAAGAGAGGTAGCAACTAACATAAAAAGATTACAAGATTTAGGTACAAATAGAGGTATCAGACATAGAAGACATCTGCCTGTAAGAGGTCAAAAAACAAAAAATAATGCAAGGACAAGAAAAGGGCCTAAACGTCCAATAAGAAGATAAAAATATGGTAACAAAAAAGACAACTAAAAAAAGAGTAAGTGAAGGTATTGCACACATTCACGCATCTTTTAATAATACTCTAATCAGTATTACAGATAAGCAAGGTAATGCAATTGCTCAGTCCAGTTCAGGCGCTCAAGGTTTTAGAGGTTCCAGAAAAAGTACTCCTTTTGCCGCTCAACGAGCTGCTGAAGTAGTTGGAGATAAAGTAAAAATGGTTGGCATCGAGAGCTTGGAAATTCAAGTTAGAGGTCCTGGTTCAGGAAGAGAGTCAGCTATACGAGGTTTAAATTCAAAAGGATTCAAGATAACCAAAATAACCGATGTTACCCCCATACCACATAATGGTTGCAGACCACCCAAAAGGAGGCGAGTCTAATGGCAAGATATATAGGACCTAAATGTAAATTATCCAGAAGAGAAGGCAGAGATCTCCTTTTAAAGAGTGGTATAAGATCTCATGATTCAAAATGTAAATCTGAGACCGTACCTGGTCAGCATGGAAGAACCAGACGCCCAAGAATTTCAGACTACGGTGTTCAACTTCGAGAGAAACAGAAAGTTCGAAGAATATACGGTGTAATGGAAAAACAATTCAAGACTTACTATAAGCATGCAGCCAGAATGAAAGGAGTTACAGGTGATAATTTACTCCAAATTCTTGAAAGCAGACTGGATAATGTTGTCTATCGTATGGGCTTCGCTTCTACCAGATCTGAGGCAAGACAACTCGTAAGTCACAAAGCTATCTTGGTTAATGATAAAAAGGTAAACATACCTAGTTATATGATTGCGCCGGGTGATGTGGTTTCACTTACAGAGCGTGCAAAAGGCCAAAACAGAGTCCAACAGGCCATAGAAATTGCAAAAAATAGAGAAGATTGTGATTGGATAGATGTAAATACATCTAATTATTCAGGGACATACAAAAATATTCCTGAAAGATCTTCACTTGATACCGACATAAATGAAAATTTAATTGTAGAGCTTTATTCAAAATAAAAGAGGAAAAGAAATGACAGATAATTACGATATTATTAAAGATTTTTTAACACCAACTGAAATAGTAGTTGAAGAATCAGGTCCTACAAGATCAAAGATAGTTCTTGAACCTCTTGAACAAGGTTTCGGACATACCTTAGGGAATGCTCTTAGGAGAATTATATTATCTTCTATGCCTGGTACAGCTGTATCAGAGGTTAAAATTGATGGTGTACTTCACGAATATAGCACCATAGAGGGTGTGCAAGAAGATGTGATCGATATCTTATTAAACTTAAAAGACCTTTCAGTGAGACTAACAGAAGTGGAAGATGCTGAATTAACTTTATCAAAATCTGGAAGTGGAGTTGTAACTGCAGCCGATATAGAACTGTCAACAGGAGTAGAAGTTATCAATCCAGATCATCATATTGCTACTTTAAATGAAGAAGGCTCTATAAATATGACAATGAAAGTAACACGAGGCAGAGGCTTTGTACCTGTTAGACCTCTTGACGAAGACGAAGGCCAAGAAACTGGACTTCTAAGATTAGATGCAACTTACTCACCTATTAAAAGAGTGACATACCAGGTAGATAATGCCAGGGTTGAGCAAAGAACTAATTTAGATAGGCTTACAGTAGATATTGATACAGATGGAACTTTAGAAGCTGAAGAGATTTTAAGAATATCGGCAACCATTCTCCAGCATCAATTATCCGCTTTTGCTGAACTTGGAAGATTAGAAGAGGTTATTGAGGAAAAAGAGGAAGCGAAGATAGATCCAATTATGTTAAGACCTGTAGACGAACTAGAACTCACAGTTAGGTCTGCAAATTGCTTGAAAGCTGAGAATATACATTACATAGGTGATTTAGTTACCAGAATGGAATCAGATCTTTTGAGAACTCCAAACTTAGGAAAGAAATCCTTAAATGAAATTAAGGAAGTTCTCTTGTCTAGAGGTCTTTCGTTAGGTTTAATTCTCGATAACTGGCCACCAGAAAATAATTAAGAGAAAAAAATGAGACATAGGAAATCTGGAAGAAAGCTTAATAGAAATAGCCCTCAAAGAGCTTCCCTAAAGAAAGGGTTGGCCATTTCTATTATCGAACACGAGTCTGTTAAGACTACCTTAGCAAAAGCCAAAGAAATAAGAGGTTTTCTAGAACCGTTGGTCACTCTTGCTAAAGAGAACACAGTCGCTAATCAAAGACTTGCTTTCTCAAGATTGCAATCTAAAGAGGCAGTAGCAAAGCTATTTGATGAGCTTGGTCCGCGTTATAAAGATAGACCGGGAGGTTATTTAAGAGTCATAAAAAGAGGTTTTAGACCAGGTGATAAAGCTCCAGCTGCTCAAATTGAATTTGTTAAAGAAAATGTCTCAGATTCAGAAGAACTCGAGTCTTTAACTGAAGAAACAGCCTAAGATCAGAGTTCTTTTTTAAGGTGCTTTCCAGTGTGAGAGGCCTTTATCTTTGTTAGCGCTTCTGGAGAACCTGTAGCGACTATTTCTCCTCCATTTGATCCCCCTTCAGGGCCAAGATCTATAATCCAATCACTTGTTTTTATAACGTCCATATTGTGTTCTATTACAACGACTGTATTTCCGTTATCTCTTAGCCTTTTTAGCACCTTTAATAGTAATTGGACATCGTGCATGTGAAGCCCCGTGGTAGGCTCATCAAGAATATATAACGTATGATTTAAGGCACTTTTTGAGAGTTCTTTCGCTAGCTTAACTCTCTGAGCCTCACCTCCTGATAGCGTGGTAGCCTGTTGCCCTAATTTCACGTAACCCAGACCTACATCCATTAATGTTTCTAACTTTTTTCTGATTGATGGAATAGAGTCAAAGAACTCTAAAGAATCTTCAACAGTCATATCTAAGACTTCATAAATATTTTTTCCTTTATACTTAATATCTAAAGTTTCTCGGTTATACCTATGTCCATCACATACATCACATTTAACATAAACATCTGGTAAAAAATGCATCTCTACTTTTATTACACCGTCTCCTTGACAAGCTTCACATCTACCGCCCTTAACATTAAAACTAAATCTTCCTATTTTATAACCTCTTGATCTTGCTTCTTGCGTTCCTGCAAAAAGCTCTCTTAAAGGAGTGAAAAGACCTGTATAAGTCGCTGGATTTGATCTTGGTGTTCTGCCTATAGGACTTTGACTTATCTCTATGATTTTATCTATATCATTTATGCCTGAAAGTTTCTTAAAAGGTTTCGTATCTTTTTTTTCTGCTTTTGATATTTCATTTGAAATTGCAGGGAGTAGTGTTTGATTTATGAGAGTAGATTTCCCAGAACCAGAAACTCCTGTTATGCATACAAACAAATCAAGAGGAAGATCTAATTCAACTGATTTGAGATTATGGCCGTCTGCGCCTGAAAGTTTTACAAGACGTTTAGTATCAAGCTTCTTTCTTTTTTTTGGGATTTCAATTTTCCTACTTCCAGATAAGAATTGGCCAGTTATGGAGTCTTTTGATTTTGAAATTTCTAAGGCAGTTCCTTCGGCACATATTTTTCCACCATGAACGCCTGCACCTGGACCTATATCGACTACATGATCAGATGCATACATGGTTTCATTATCATGCTCTACAACTATGACAGTGTTTCCCAAGTCTCTAAGTTTTTTAAGTGTTTTTAAAAGTTTTTCGTTATCTCTCTGATGCAAACCAATAGATGGTTCATCTAAGATGTACGTCACTCCGACGAGACCTGCCCCTATTTGACTTGCAAGCCTTATTCTTTGTGCCTCTCCTCCACTTAAACTTTCTGCACTTCTATCAAGTGTCAGATAATTTAGACCAACATCAATTAAGAACTCTAATCTTTCATTAACTTCTTTGATTATTCTATCTGCGATTTCCTTTTTTGAACCTTTTAGACTTAGCTCTGAGAAGAATTTAAATGCTTGATCAATAGTATATGAAGTAATTTGAGGAAGGTTTACATCTTCTACAAATACATTTCTTGCTTCTTTTCTTAGTCTTGTGCCATCACAACTTTTGCAAGTTGAAAGGGATATAAGTTTAGATAAATTGTCTCTACTCCAACTAGATTCAGTTTCTTTATATCGCCTTTCAATATTATTCAATATACCTTCAAACGCAAAAATTCTCTCAACAAGGCTACCTCTCTTATTTCTCCAGCTGAAATCAACAGGTTTACCTTTACTACCGTTGAGTAGAAGATCTTGTATATCATTTTCAAGGTCTTGATATGGAGTTTCTAATGAAAAGTCATACTCTTTTGATAAACATCTGATCAGATGATAATGATATCTATGACTGACATCCCAACCGACAATTGCTCCTTCACTTAAACTGGCTGTAGTTTCATGAATTACTTTCGAAACATCAACGTATTGTTTAACACCTAATCCTTCGCAATCTGGGCATGCGCCAGCAGGATTGTTGAAAGTAAAAAGTCTAGGTTCCAACTCAGGGATACTATAACCGCAAGTTGGGCATGCCATTTTTGAGCTATAAGTGATGTCTTCATTCGAATCCATCAAGAAAATAATTAGATTTCCATCGCCTAAGCTAAGAGCATTCTCTACTGACTCTGCGAGTCTCAATTGAAAGTTTTCATCATGCTCTTTTGGTAGGACCAATCTATCAATTACTGCTTCAATCGAATGTTTTTTATTTTTATTTAACTTGGGACTATCTTCTACATCAACAGTAATCCCATTTACCCTCATTCTTACATAGCCTTGCATTTTGAGCTCTTCAAAAATATGTAAGTGCTCACCTTTCTGTTCCTTAATAAGAGGAGCCAATATCATAAGCTTAGTTTCTTTCGGCAGCTCTAAGATCTTGTCACAAATTTGATTAGAAGTTTGGCCTTCCAAGGAGATATTATGATCAGGACACATTGGTGTACCTGCTCTTGCAAATAGCAGCCTCAAATAATCATAAATTTCTGTAACGGTTCCAACAGTTGATCTGGGATTATGAGAAGTAGTCTTTTGCTCAATTGAAATAGCAGGAGATAAACCTTCTATGTGATCGACATCTGGTTTTTCCATCATAGATAGAAATTGTCTTGCATACGCAGATAGAGACTCTACATATCTTCTTTGCCCTTCTGCATAAAGAGTATCAAAAGCTAGACTAGATTTACCTGACCCAGATAAACCCGTAATGACAACAAGTTTGTCTCTAGGTATATCTATATCTATATTTTTAAGATTATGTTGCCTGGCACCTCTTACTTTGATGTGTTTCATTAAAAAAAAATAATGTTTTGGAACTTATGTTTAGAAAAGTGATTATAATCGGTGTTAGTAATATTAACTAAAATTAAAAATATATATGGCTAGAAGTGGAATCAATAAAGTTATTTTAGTGGGTAACTTAGGACAAGATCCTGAAGTAAAGTACACAGCTGGAGGGGCTGCTGTCACGACATTAAGTTTGGCTACATCAGAATCTTGGAAAGATAAAGATACGGGATCAGATCAAGAGAAAACAGAATGGCATAGAGTAGTACTTTGGAGAAGGTTAGCAGAAATAGCTGGAGAATATCTAAAAAAAGGATCAAAGGTTTACATAGAAGGGCAACTTCAAACTAGAAAATGGGAACAGGATGGACAAACTAGATATACTACAGAAGTCGTAGGCAGGGACATGCAGTTTTTGGATAGCAGGGGTAGTTCTTCGTCAGACGGCTCTTCTTATGAAGATACTAATCAAGATATGAGTTCTCAAAATTTGCCTGATAGCGGGATCACGGATGACGATATTCCGTTCTAAATTTTTTCAAATATAAGACTTGCATTAGTTCCACCAAATCCAAAACTATTGCTCAAAAAACTCTGTAATTCTGTAGATACGTTCTCTCTTACTATTGGAAAAGGTTCAGCGCCCTCGTCAAGGTTTTCAATATTTGCAGAACCAGCTATAAAACCTTTATCCATCATAATTAAGCCATAGATAGCTTCTTGAACACCTGCTGCACCTAAAGAGTGACCTGAAAGGGACTTTGTAGAACTTATCCAGGGAACCTTATCTCCAAAAACATTTTTAATTGCATTTAATTCTGTGATATCTCCGGCCGGAGTACTTGTGCCATGAGCATTGATATAGTCTATATTTTTATTACCGCTCATTTCCCAGGCAATTTTCATACATCTCTCTCCACCCTCTCCAGAAGGACTAACCATATCCAATCCATCAGATGTTGCCGCATAACCAGTGAGTTGGGCATATATTTTTGCTCCTCTTTCAATTGCATGTTGCTTTTCTTCTAGGATTATCGATCCTGCTCCTCCAGCGATCACAAATCCATCTCTATCTTTATCGTAAGCTCTAGAGGCCTTTTCAGGTTCTTCATTGTACTTGGTAGATAATGCTCCCATTGCATCAAATAAACTTGTCATGCCCCAATGTTCAGCTTCACCACCTCCAGCAATTACAATATCCTGTTTACCTAATTGAATTTGCTCCATTCCTGAACCGATGCAGTGAGCACTGGTAGCACAGGCAGATGAAATCGAATAATTTATGCCTTTGATACCGAAGGAGGTTGCAAGGCAAGCTGAAACGGTACTACCCATAGCTTTGGTAACTCTGTATGGACCTATTCTTTTTAACCCTTTTGTTCTCAGGATATCAGCAGAATCTATTTGATCCTCTGAGGACGCTCCTCCAGAACCCATAATTAAACCAGTCTTTTGATTAGATAATTCAGAATCGTTTAAAGATGCATCCTTTATGGCTTCTTCTGTGCTCAAGTATGCATACGCTGCAGCGTCACCCATGAATCTATATAGTTTTCTATCTATTAGTTCTTTTGGGTCTAAGTTTTGAATAGAGCCTGATACATGGCTTCTTAGACCAAGTTCCTTATTGATTATATTTTTTGAGATACCTGAATTTAAATTTCTTAGAGAATTTGTTACTTCAGAAATATTATTTCCTAAGCTAGATATAATACCTATTCCTGTTATTACTACTTCACGCATTTAAAAACTAGACGTATCTTGGAAAAGACCAACTTTTAGGCCCTTTGCAGTATAAATCTCTCTACCATCTACGAGCATAGACCCTTCACCAATTCCTACTGTTAAATCAAGATTAAGAATTCTTTTCATATCAATTTTAAGGGTTACGAGTTTTGCTGAGGGTAGAACTTGCCCAAAAAATTTTACTTCAGAAGCGCCTATTGCTCTGCCTCTACCAGGATTATCCATCCAACATAAATAAAATCCAACCAGTTGCCACATTGCATCTAACCCCAAACAACCAGGCATTACAGGATCACCTTTGAAATGACAATCAAAAAACCACAAATCTGGATTTATATCTAGCTCAGCAATGATTTGGCCTTTTGAAAATTTACCTCCGTCAACATTAATCTCAGTAATACGATCAAACATGAGCATGTTTGGGGTAGGTAGGCGACCATTTTCCTCTCCAAATAAGTTTCCTTGAGCGCAATCAAGTATTTCTTCCTTGTTATAACTATTTTTAGGTGAAAAAGACATTTATCTTCCAAGTAATAAATTAATGATACATTAAAATTGACAACAAAAAATTAAGTTAATCTAGAACCAAGATTTCTAACTATATTTTCAAGCGCATCTCTGTATTGATTTTGAGGTAATTTTTCTAGCTCATTTATGCATTCATTAGAATAATGAGTGAAAATAGTTTGAAGTTGCTCAGTAGTCTTTTCACTCTCCATTAGAGCGAGTATCTCAGCAAAGTCTTCAATTTTTTTGGTTTTAAAGAGAGATAATAATCTCGTTTTATTTGTTTGATTCATAGTCTTGAGAGACAAAATAATAGGTAGAGTGAATTTTCCTTCTTCAAAATCTTTTCCGACTTTTTTCCCAGTCAGATTTTCCTGTCCATAATAATCCAGAATATCATCTTGTATTTGAAAGGCTAAACCCAACGAAGTAGCAAAATTATTTAGACTATCAAGCTCCGGTTTTGCACATTCACATAAAATACCTGCAGTCACTGCAGATACCTTAAAAAGTTCTGCCGTCTTTCTGTCAATAATATTGAAATAATCTTTTTCTGAAAGATTGGATTGCTCTCTCATCGAGAGTTGTAAAACTTCACCTTCCGAGATTTTGTTAGTCGCATTAGCCAATGCTCTTATAATTTTGGGATTATCAAAATTGGCCATCAATTGAAAAGCTTTGGAATATACAAAGTCTCCAACTAATACTCCGTGAGCATCATCCCATTTAGCCTGAATACTCTCCTTACCTCTTCTAATAAGGCTTTCATCTACCACATCATCATGTATTAGCGTGGCCGTGTGAAGAAGTTCAATGGAGCTTGCAAGCCGAATTAGATCCGACTCAGAATATCCTAAGGTTTTGGCAACTAAAATACATATCGCAGGTCTTATTCTTTTTCCTCCTGAGTTAACAATATGACCAGAAACCTCTGTGGCCAATTCAATATCAGAGTTTATAGATTCACTTAGAGTAATTTCTAGTTTCTCTAATTCATCAAATATGACTTTTTTATATAACAATTCCATCAGTCTATGTATTTTAAATTAAGTAAGGTTAATCGAGGAATTATATTGCGAATACTTCATCTTTTTCGTATAGTGCACATCCTTTAATTCCTCTTAGGAGATACATATGTTTGCCGTAATAGAATGCGGAGGAAAGCAACACACAGTTTCAGAGGGTGAAAGCCTCAAAGTAGAACTTTTATCTGCTGAAGAAGGTTCGACCATTGAATTTGACAAAGTCCTCATGATATCAGATGGAAGTGAATCTAAGATTGGCAATCCTTACGTTGATAATGCGAAAGTTACTGCTAAATTAGTTTCCAATGGTAAACACGACAAAATCCGTGTTTTTAAGATGAAAAGAAGGCAAAACTATAGAAGAACCTATGGTCATAGACAAAATTTTAGTGAAATTCATATAGAGTCTATTAGTTCATAATTGAGAGAGTAAGATGGCACATAAGAAAGCTGGCGGAAGCAGTAGAAACGGAAGAGATTCTCAGTCTAAGAGACTTGGAGTTAAGAGCTATGGCGGTGAATTAATCACTGCTGGTTCAATTATAGTTAGACAAAGAGGTACAAAATTCCATCCAGGAAAGAATGTTGGTTGTGGCAAAGACCATACTCTTTTTTCGAAGGTCGATGGCCGAGTCTCTTTTGTCAAAAAAGGTCCTAAGTTAAGGCAGTTTGTAAACGTAGATCCTGTTTAACTTATAAAAGTACTTCTTTAACTTTCCAATTCAATAAATCAATGAAGTTCATTGACGAAGTCACTATTGACGTGAAAGCCGGTGATGGCGGAAATGGTCTTGCAAGCTTTCGGCGTCTTAAAAATATTCCTAAAGGTGGACCTGACGGTGGTGATGGTGGACACGGAGGAAGTATAATCTTCAGAGCTGTCAACAATCTCAACACCTTATCAAAGTTTAGATTTCAAAGAAAATTCGAAGCTGAAAATGGCAAAAGAGGTGGGAGTCAAAATAAAACCGGATCAGATGGAAAAGATTTCGTTATAGAAGTTCCATGCGGCACTCTTTTGTATGATCTTGAAACAGAAAATCCCTTAATAGATTTAGTTAATAATCAAGATGAGTTCCTTATTTGCAAAGGTGGAAAAGGAGGCTTAGGAAATTTACGATATAAGAGTTCGACAAATAGATCTCCTACAAAATTTACCGAAGGAAAGTTAGGAGAAAGTCTCTCATTAAGATTAGAGCTCAGACTACTGGCAGATATCGGCTTACTTGGAAAACCAAATGCTGGTAAATCATCACTTGTAAGGGCAGTCTCTAGTGCAAAACCTAAAGTTGCAGACTATGCTTTCACCACACTCCATCCCAGTTTAGGAGTAGTAGATTACTCTGAAAACTCTAGTTTTGTTATCTCCGATATTCCTGGACTCATAGCAGGTGCATCTGAAGGAATTGGTTTAGGGATTCAGTTCTTAAAACACTTGTCTAGGACTAAAGTTATTTTACAGATAGTTGATGTATATGAAAAAGGACCTAACGAAATAATAGAGGAGATAAAAGAGCTTTCAAAAGAAATAACCAATTTTGATCCTATGTTAATAAATAAGGTTAAATGGTTAGCTTTAAACAAGATTGATCTAATCAGTGGAGACAACCTTGATGAATTAAAATCAGAGTTAGAAAACCAATATAAGGACAATTTAAATATATACTGTATTTCCGCTGCTAAAAAAGAAGGCACGCAGCAACTAATGCGAGATATTGGAGAATTCATGGAGACATCTAATGAATAAAGATGATAAGTGGGTAATAAAGGCAGGCAGTAGTCTGGTATCAGGCAATCATGAAGGTGTAAATATAGACTTTATATCTCAATTAGTTTCTCAAATAGATTTTTTAAGGAAGAATAAGCAAGAAGTTATTATTATTTCGTCTGGAGCTGTCGCTAAAGGTATGAATGATTTAGGTTTAGAAAAAAGACCCGATCAGCTGGCAATGCTTCAGGCTTGTGCTGCAGTTGGTCAAAGAGGTATCTCAGAAATCTATCAAAAAACCTTTGAAAAGCTTGGATACATTACTGGTCAAGTACTCATAACTCATGATGATATTGCCAATAGAACACGATACCTGAATGCCAAAAATACCATAGAAGCACTCTTGGAACTCGGAATCATTCCTATTGTTAATGAGAATGATTGCGTCGCAACAGAAGAGATTTCTTTTGGTGATAATGATAGGCTGGGAGCAGCTCTAGCAGGATTGATCAGAGCCGATAGGTTCGTGATGTTGACGGACCAAGATGGAATTTTTACTGATGATCCTTCAAAAAATAAAGAAGCTAAATTATTGGATCTAATAAACTTAGATGACGAAAATATTGATCTTTCTCAACAATTAAGTAGTACCTCAGGCCTTTTAGGTCGCGGAGGGATGAAAACAAAAATTGAAGCTGCCAAGATCTCTCTCAACTCTGGAGCTGCTACCTGGGTAGTAAGCGGATTAGGGGATGATACTTTATTGAAGATTTATAATGGAGAAGAGGTTGGAACTCAAATAACTACAAAGAAATCTACTCTATCTTCCAGAAAACTTTGGATTTCATCATTTGGTTCTGTTTCAGGTACCATAAAGTTGGATGATGGAGCAATTGAAGCCTTATTAAGAAAAGGCAAAAGTCTTCTATCTGTTGGCATCACCGATGTAGTAGGTGATTTTAATAAAGGTGACTTAGTAAGATGCACTGATAAAAGCGGAAATGAAATTGCTACTGGACTCATTAATTTTAGCAATGAAGAGGTTAAGGCGATTAAAGGCCTTAATTCTGAAGAAATATCTACTTCTCTAGGCTATCTCACCCAAGCAGAGGTAATCCATCGTAATAACTTGGTCTTAAGTTAAAGGGCCTTAACTTTTTTTGATAATCTAGATTTAGTTCTAGATGCTTTGTTTCTTGTGATCACTTTTTTACCAGCCATTGAATCAAGTGTCTTTTCTGCTCCAGCCAATGCGCTTTTTGCCATTTCTTTATCGTTTGCTTCAATAGCGCTTAGAACAGACTTCACAGCTGTTCTGGTAGATGCTCTTTGAGAGCTTTTGAGAGCATTTCTTTTTACATTTTGCCTTGCTCTTTTTATTGCTGATTTAATATTTGCCATAAATCTTGTATATCACTGAGAGGCGCGCATAATGCATTCTGAAGAGCAAAGTGTCAAGTAACAATGTCTGATATGTCTAATAAGTATTTGATTGTAATACTACGATTTCATGGCGATGTTCTGCTAACTAAGCCCATGATTGATAACATCAAGCTAAACGATCCTGATGGCGAAATAGATCTAGTTGTTTATGAGGGTACAGGTTCTATTTTAGAGCAAGAAAGAAATATTGCGGAAATTATAGAAATAGATAATGCATCTAAAGAGAATTTCTTTTCTAGGATAAAGAAAGAGATCAAGTTGTGGGCTAAAGTTAGATCAAAACAATACAAATATGCTTTCTTTTTAACTACGCAATGGAGAGTGGTTCCTATTAGTTGGGCTGCAGGTAAAGCTCTGAAAGCAGCGGTAGATGACAAAAAAAGAAGAAAAAAACTTTGGACCAAATCTTTTTCAACAATTTTTCCTGAAGCTATAGAGAATCATATTGTTCAAAGAAATCTCTTAGCTTTGGAGAGTTTAGGATTAAAGATATTTAAAGAGGATTTAGCTCTAGATCCAACTCATTTAGAAATAGAATATAGAGCCCTGTCCGATAGCTTTCCGTATCTAAATCAAAACAATTCCTATTGTGTCATTCATCCTACTTCAAGAAGAGAAAAAAAATTGTGGGATAAAGAAAAATTTGCAGAACTAATTAATCTATTAGTTAAAAAAAACTTTTCAGTTGTTATAACCTCTGGCCCAGATCAAGATGAGATGAATTATGTGAGTGAAATATTAGGGAGTACTGATATGCTTGAGAATAAAGTTTTAAATCTTGCTGGTAAAACTAGCCTCCTAGGTTTAGCTGCTCTCATTAAAGGCGCTAAATTTTTTATTGGCTTAGATTCTGTGGCATCTCATATAGCTGCTTCAGTGAATAAAGAGTCTATTACTCTATTTGGACCAAGTAATCCAATTAATTGGAAGCCTTGGTCTGATAAAGCTAAGATTCTCGTACGAGATGATATGAAGAACATCGAAGTTGAAGATGTGGTGAGTCTTGTAGAGGAAATATACCCATAATCTGAGGAGAGAAGGATGAAAAGAGAACTGAAAACATTAATGGATGGCCTGACCTTCGGTGAAGGTCCAAGGTGGTATGCCAACAAATTTTATTTCTCTGATTTTTATAGTCACAAAGTCTATTCTTTAGATCTAAAAGGAAATTATGAAGTAATAGTTGAAGTTCCTAATCAACCTTCAGGACTGGGCTGGATGCCAGATGGCACAATGCTAATTGTTTCAATGAAAGACAGGAAGTTACTTAGTTTCAAAGATGACAGCTTAAAAGAGGAAGCTGACCTATCTGAATTTGCAGGTTTTCATTGCAATGACATGGTTGTGGATCACTCTGGAAATGCATATATCGGAAATTTCGGATTTAATACTTACGCAGGAGAAGAAATTAAGTCTACGAATTTGATACTTGTGAAGCCAGGTGAAGATCCTGTTATCGCGGCAGATGACTTACTTTTTCCAAATGGTACGGTCATTACTTCTGATGATAAAACTCTGATAGTAGGTGAGACTTACGCAGCCAGATTAACTGCTTTCGACAAGGCAGATGATGGTAGCCTAACTAATCGCAGAATTTGGGCAGATCTAAAGGTAAATGCAGAAGAGGGGTTAGTACCATTACCTGATGGAATGTGTTTAGATGAAGAGGGAGCAATATGGGTCGCCTCCCCATCAACTGGGGAGGTCATTAGAGTACACGAGGGAGGCATGATCTCTGAAAGGATTCCTGTTGAAACCAATGCATTTGCTTGCATGCTTGGAGGAGAGGATGGAAAAACTTTGTTCATTTGCACCTCAAATGGTTCAGGGGTAGATCCCGATGCCGCTCTTAGAGAAAAATCAGGGAAGATAGAAATAGTTGAAGTAGATGTGCCTGGAACTGGAAGACCTTAAGTATGTTGAATCTTTTTCTAGAAAATTTTGTTTTAATCTTTGTAGCAATTGATCCAATTACTATATTGCCTATTTTTGCTACTTTCACCAAAGACCTGAACAAAAAAGATTTAATTACTCTGTGTTTGAGGAGCACATTAACAGCTTTTGGTATTTTGCTTTTATTTTGGTTATTTGGAAGCGCCTTACTTCAAACTATGGGAATCAATATAAATTCTTTTAGGATTGTTGGAGGCATGTTCTTAATGATTATTGCATATCAGATGGTATTTGAACAAAGGCAAAAAAGAAGGGAAGAAACGGTAGAGGAAGTTATGGATGATGATGAGCTTTCTTTGCTGGCAACATTCCCAATAGCTACTCCTTTAATAGCAGGACCAGGAGCAATTACCCTGGTTATGTTGTTATCTGAGAAATCTGGAACCTCTATTGAAAATCAAATAGTTGGGTTTAGTCCCATTATTATAGTTTTGATTCTAAATGCTATTAGTTTGTGGGCTTCTGGAAAGATAGCAAAGAGTCTGCCTACATCTATATCTTCAGCCTTGCAAAGAACTTTCGGACTCTTGCTCGGTGCTTTAGCAATTGAATTCGTTATAGAGGGCCTAAGACAAACTTTTAGTATTTAATACTAAAGAAGACCCATTCTTCTATAAGATTCTCCAGTCTGCTTTAAGGTATCCTCAATTGAATATGTCGATAGTCCTAATTCATTAATAGCTTTTAAACAATAGGATCTGGGTGAGTCGTATGTACTCTTCTCAGGTTTACCATTTTTCATTCCTTCGCCACCGATTTCTTTTATTTCCGGAAATAATTCTTGAAGTTTTGTTTGCAACTGCCACGTAAACATTTCACCAGAGGTATCAGTTGCGGATAGGATATATCGGGATCCGTTCGTTGCATTTTTACTCTCTGCAGCTAAAACATGCGCTTTGGCTACATCTCTTACATCTACCAAATTCCATAACATTCTATCCCCTCGTAATTGTTTTCCATCCAAGACGCCAAAATTATTTCCTTGGAGTAGTTGCCATACAAAGAATTGCCAACTAAAGAATTGATTATGGTTTTCAGTCATTAATGGTCCTACAACATGCAGAGGGTTAATTGAAATAGCTTCAAAATTCCCATCAGATTCTGCTATTTTATAGATCATCTTTTCAGTGTTAGCTTTAGCCATTGCATAAGCAATATCCCTATTTTTAGAGATATTTTCTTCAGTCCACGCACCTTTGTAGGCTTCAACATTATCTCCACACCAATCCTTTTCATCAAATACATAACCCTCAGGTCTTGGATGCGCTACAGCCGCAAAAGAACTTGTAAAAACAAAGCGCTTAACACTGCCAGACTTTTTGATAGATTCAACTACGTGCTCATTTTCTGTGAAGCATCCATCATATACTTCTTGAGGTGTCTCTCTATTGAAGCCTACAGTAGCACCCGCGTGAATTACTGCTACACAATCGAAGAAAGCCTTGTCATAGCTTCCTTTTTCAAATAGATCACCCTCAAATAGCTCTAAACTTGAATCAGGAGCAGTTTTCCCTAATTCAATAAGATGATCTACTTTTTTGCCATTACTTACATCCCTCACGCAAGCATGTACGTCGTATCCCTTATTTAAGAGATCTTCTACTATTCTGGATCCGATATATCCACTTGCTCCAGTTACCGCCACTGCCCCATCATTTTTTGTTATTACTGACATAACTCTCTCCTTGCTATTAATTTGGCTATTTTCTCTTGCCTGTCAAGGTAAAAGCAAATGTTGCTATTGTTATGAGGATTTGCTGTTCTACCATGAAAATATGATAGCACTTTTGGTGGAGGCGGCGGGAATTGAACCCGCGTCCACTAGTACTCTGCCACAAGATCTACATGTTTAGTTTTATCTATTAATTTAATCTTTAGACACCCGATAAACAGGGATTAAAAGACGATCTCAATTTATTCTTAAGAAATTACTAATGAGAAGAGCAACTTCAGCATCTCGTGAAATCGTCTGTCTCTGGAGGCGCACGAGCACGTTACCAAGGACAGCTAGCCAATTAAGCGGCTAGAGCGTAGTCTGCGTTTTCGCCAACTAACAAGTTTGCAATAATTTTTTAACGAGAATTATTACCTTCTCGACATGCACTTGAGGTTTTATATCTACTGTCGAAGCCAGTTCGCCCCCAAAAAAGCTGCATGATTATACCTTTCCTACTAAAACTTAACTAATTTTTGTTTCTTTCTCTTAATTCTTGAGCTTTTTGACGTTCCCAATCTCTCGATTTAATCGTATTTCTTTTATCCTGGGATTTCTTACCTATTGCAAGTGCAATTTCACATTTTATGAGACCATTTTTCCAATATAGTTTGGTTGGTATACAAGTATTTCCTTTCTGAGAGGTAGATTTGATTATTTCAGTTAATTCCTTTCTATTCAGGAGAAGTTTTCGTGATCTAGTCGGATCCATCTCCTGATTACTATTCTTTAAAGGATCAATGTAACTTCCTATTAGATAAGCTTCGCTATCCTTAAGGAGAGTGTAAGCTTCTGCAATTTGAGCATTATTCTCTCTTATACTTTTTGTTTCCCAGCCTAAGAGAGATAAGCCAGCTTCAAACTTTTTAGAAATCTCAAAGTCAAATCTTGCTTTTCTATTTTCAGAAATTGTATTTCCACTTTTTTTATTTTTTTTTGCCACAGTTCGAATCTCAACTTTGTTATAAAATTGTATCAGACATGAAAGATCATGATGTTTTATTTAGGTCAATCCAGGGAATTGCATATATTTCTGTTGGGCCACTAATATTGCTAACCGCTTCTCTATGGTTTACTGATGACGAAACCGCATACATTTTGGCTCATTTAGCTCAAATCTATTTTTCAGTTCTTATGTTCTTTCTTTGTGGAACTATATGGTCATTTCGTGATCACGATAATAGTCACTATAAGAGCAGAATTATTATAATTTCTTTGATACCTTTAGCTGTAGCAGTCACAGGAGCTTTTTTTTCAATTTTTATCAATCCTGCATGGGGAATTCTTTTGATGCTAGTCTCTATTTTTACTACACGACATTTAAAAATTATAAATTCGATGATCTCTTTATTTGACGATTCTTATAACAATTTATTCGATAAAATAAGCATTATCTTGTGTATTTGTCTTGTGTTAATCTTTACTTACTGGGTTAATCCGTATACTTATCCGCTAGAAATCTATAATTAATATGTCACAAGAAAGAAAGTCTATCCATGGAACATGGTCTAGCCGTTGGACATTCATATTAGCCGCAACAGGGTCAGCAGTTGGATTAGGAAACATCTGGAAATTTCCTTACATGGCAGGAGATAATGGGGGAGGTGCATTTGTATTGGTATATTTGGCCTGCATAGCAATTATTGGTTTACCGATAATGTTAGGTGAGATTATGATTGGTAGAAGAGGAAGAAGTAGTCCTGCCAATACGATGAAAGCTTTAGCTTCCGAGGCAAATACCAATAGTGCATGGACTTTACTAGGCGCAACTGGTGCTGTAGCGGGATTATTAATTTTATCGTTTTATAGTGTTGCTGCAGGCTGGGCACTTTCTTATGTTTTTAATGGATTTCAAAACATAACTCCTGAGAGTTCTACGCAAAGTTTCAATACATTACTCGCCAGCCCAAC
The DNA here is from genome assembly GCA_902542325.1 of uncultured SAR86 cluster bacterium. Lineage (GTDB taxonomy): Bacteria > Pseudomonadota > Gammaproteobacteria > Magnimaribacterales > Magnimaribacteraceae > Magnimaribacter. The sequence continues at coordinate 82,933 of CACBUE010000001.1, forward strand.
TTCTTTAATTTTTTGGCATACGCTCTTTTTATCGGTAACGGTATTTGTTGTTGCAAGAGGGATCTTAGATGGTCTCGAAAAATGGATTAATACTCTGATGCCTATGTTGTTCGTATTAGTCATACTTTTATGTCTTTATGCAACCCAATCTGGAGCTTTTGTAGAGGGTTTAATTTACTTATTTCAGCCTGACTTTAGTAAAATTACTCCTGAAGTTATGCTTGAGGCATTGGGGCAGGCTTTCTTTACCTTGAGTTTAGGTATGGGGGCCATTATGGCCTACGGAGCCTATATGCCAGCAAGTCAAAATATCGGTAAAACGGCAATATCTGTAGCTGCATTAGATACTGGAGTAGCCTTATTAGCTGGTATAGCAATATTTCCAATTGTTTTTGCAAATGGTTTAGCCGCATCTGAGGGCCCAGGTCTTGTTTTTGTCACTTTACCCATTGCATTTAGTTCCATGCCCTTAGGAGTGTTCTTTGGCACATTATTCTTTGTTTTACTAAGCATAGCGGCGTTAAGTTCATCAATCTCTCTGATTGAACCCGGTGTAGCTTGGTTGATTGAATCTCTTCAAATTAAAAGAATTTCTGCGACTCTTTTATTAGGATTTATCGCATGGTTTATAGGATTATTTAGTGCCTTATCTTTCAATTTACTCTCCGAATTTACTATTTTCGGAAAAAACTTTTTTGATGCCACAGACTTTTTAACTAATCAGATCATGCTCCCGTTAGGTGGAATATTTATAGCTATTTTTGTCGGCTGGGTTATGAAAAAGGAGAATGTACTAGACGAGCTTGATGTTGAAGAAAACTTAATTTTTAAATTTTGGTATTTTAGTATTCGTTATATTTCGCCTGTAATGGTCGGTTGTGTCTTTCTTTACTTTTTTATTTAATTTATTCAGGAATATCTATTTCTCCTTCCCATTTCGACAACTTATTATCTTCGAAGAATAAAGTGATTTTTTGATTAGTATATATATTCTCACCTTGTGTTACTGATGTGAAGTAATCCCATCTATTAGGATAAAAAGTGTCAGATATTAAAGGAGTGCCCATAACGAATTTAACTTGAGATTCTGTCATTCCTATCTCAAGTTTATCTAACATTTCTTGATCAACTAAGTTCCCTTGGCTCACCACAACTTGAAAAATTCTAGGTATGCTGCAATTGGTAAGAAAAAGAGCAATTAGTAATAAAGGGATTACTTTTAATTTTGTGTTCATTAATTTTCTTTTATGGGTTCTAGACCATTATAATATTAACTATTAATTATTCTTAATTATTTAAAGGTACTCAAATTGACAGATGACGCGGAATTAAAAAAAGCTGGTTTAAAAGTAACCCTTCCTAGGTTAAGGATTCTTGAGCTACTAGAAGAAGATAAAGCACACCTGAGTGCAGAAGATATTTATAGAAAACTTATTGATGCAGGCGAAGAAGTAGGGCTTGCAACAGTTTATAGAGTTCTAACACAGTTTGAGCAAGCCGGTATCTGCATAAGACACAACTTTGAAGAAGGCCATGCAGTTTATGAACTGACCCCGTCTGATCATCATGATCACATGGTTTGCCTTGATACTGGAGATGTAATTGAGTTTACAGATGATGTAATAGAAGAGAGGCAAAAGATACTAGCTACAGAGCACGGTTACGAAATCATAGATCATAGTATGGTTTTATATGTAAAACCTATTAAAAAATAAAAATACTTGAATAGCCTGCTTTAAACCCCATATAGGGTTTGAAAGGAGAAATCATTGAACAAAGATACTGAAGAACAAAATCAAGAAAAAGAAGAAGAACTTGATGTAGATGAAGATATTTCTCTAGATATTGGAGAAAATGATTCAATTGAGTTACCAGAAGAGCTTTCTCAAGAAGAAATTATTAAAGATTTAGAAGATCAGCTTCTACGAGCAAAGGCAGAAGTTCAAAATGTGAGAAGAATAGCTGCACAGGAAGTGACCAAAGCCAGGTTATTTGGGGTAGAGTCATTAGCTAAAGATTTCTTATCCGTTGCAGATAATCTAGAAAGAGCAATAGAATCATGCGGCGAAGAAGAACAATTTCTTTCCATAAAAGAAGGTCTTGAACTGACACTTAAGAGTTTAGAAGGCTCTCTAAATTCAGCCAGTATTAATGTTATTGATACTAGCAGTAAAGAATTTGATCCTGACAAACATGAAGCAATTTCATTAATAGAAGACGATTCTCTGGATCCTAATACGATTATTGATGTTGTGCAAAAGGGTTACACAATAATGGATAGAACACTCAGACCAGCAAAAGTTGTAGTTTCAAAGAAATCTCAAGAAAAATCATAAAAAAACTTGAAATAGTCTACATAAGCCCCATCTAATGTATTAGAACTTAATTGGAGTGAAAAAAATGGCTAAAGTAATTGGTATAGACCTAGGAACAACAAATTCGTGTGTTTCGGTCATGGAAGGGGATCAAGCTAAGGTAATTGAAAATTCTGAAGGGAAAAGAACTACTCCTTCAGTAGTTGCTTATGGGGAAGAAATAAAAGTTGGTGACTCAGCCAAAAACCAGGCTGTTACAAATGCTGAAAATACTCTTTATGCCATAAAGCGTCTCATAGGAAGAAAACACGATGATGACGTAGTCAAAAAAGATAGCAGTATGGTTCCATACAAAATTCTCGCAGCCGATAATGGAGATGCTTGGGTTGAGGCCGAAGGAAAAAAATTAGCTCCACAACAAGTTTCTGCTGAGATTTTAAAGAAAATGAAAAAGACGGCTGAAGAGTACCTTGGGCAAGAAATTAAAGAGGCAGTAATAACTGTACCTGCTTATTTTAATGATTCACAAAGACAAGCAACAAAAGATGCTGGAAAAATAGCTGGTTTAGAAGTCAAAAGGATCATAAATGAACCAACTGCCGCCGCTCTGGCTTATGGACTCGATAAAGGTAAAGGAGATCAAAAGATTGCTGTATATGACTTAGGTGGAGGAACTTTTGACGTTTCAATCATAGAAATAGCAGAAATTGACGGAGAACATCAATTCGAAGTTCTATCAACTAATGGTGACACCTTTCTTGGAGGTGAAGATTTTGATATTACCTTAATAGAATACCTTGCAGAAGAATTTAAGAAGGAGTCTGGTTTAGACTTACATAATGACTCGGCTGCCCTACAGAGGTTAAAAGAAGCTGCTGAGAAAGCTAAAATAGAACTTTCGAGCAATCAACAATCTGAAATTAATCTTCCTTATATAACAGCTGATTCATCAGGAGCTAAGCATTTCGTTCATAAACTTACTAGAGCAAAATTAGAATCCCTGGTAGAAGGTTTAGTAGATAGAACTATACAACCTACTGAGATAGCTCTTAAAGATGCTGGCCTAAAAGCTTCTGAAGTAGATGAAGTTATATTGGTCGGTGGACAAACAAGGATGCCACTCGTACAAGAAAAAGTTAAAGCTTTTTTTGGAAAAGAAGCTAGAAAAGATGTGAATCCAGACGAAGCAGTATCTGTTGGTGCCGCGATTCAAGGTGCTGTCTTAGCTGGAGATGTCACTGATGTACTGTTATTGGATGTAACTCCTCTGACTTTAGGCATCGAGACTATGGGCGGTGTAATGACACCTTTGATAGATAAAAATACGACGATTCCTACAAATAAGTCACAAGTCTTTTCAACGGCTGAAGATAACCAAACAGCTGTAACTGTTCACGTGTTGCAAGGTGAGAGGAAGCAAGCCACTGAAAATAAAACACTTGGTCAATTTAATCTAACAGATATACCAGCATCTCCACGAGGAATGCCGCAAATAGAAGTATCCTTCGACCTAGATGCAAATGGAATACTCAATGTATCAGCCAAAGACAAAGCAACTGGAAAAGAGCAGTCTATAGAGATTAAAGCTTCAAGCGGCTTATCAGACGAAGAAATAGAGCAAATGGTGAAAGATGCCGAAGCACATGCTGAAGATGACAAAAAGTTTGAAGAACTAGTTCAAGCAAAGAATTTAGGCGAAAATCTTGTTCATAGTTGCAAGAAAACTTTAGACGAGGCCAAAGACAAAGTAGAAGATAGTGAAAAGGAAGCTATTGAAAATGGGATTCAAGAATTAGAAGAGGCTTTGAAGGGTGAAGATAAAGAAGAAATAGACAATAAAGTTAAAGCCCTCTCCGAAGCTTCTGCACCTCTCGCACAAAGAATGTATGAGGAGGAAGCTAAGAGTAAAGAATCTCCTGAACAAGAAGCTCAAAATTCAGATTCAGATGTTGTAGACGCTGACTTTGAGGAATTAACCGAAGAAAAAGAAAGTCAAAGTTCTTAAGTATTCGTCCTATTAGGCTGAAATAAACAGATGTCTAAAAAGGATTACTATGATGTCTTAGGTGTTCAAAGAGGGGCATCTGATGATGACTTGAAAAAAGCTTATCGTAAGCTTGCAATGAAATATCATCCTGATAGGAATTCGGATGATCCCTCAGCTGCCGAAAAATTTAAAGAAGCTTCAGAGGCCTATGAAGTTTTATCAGACGGATCGAAGAGAAATGCATATGATCAGTTTGGTCATGATGGTGTTGACCCCTCTGCCTTTGGAGGCGGTGGCTCTCAAGGATTCAATGATATCTTTGGTGATATCTTTGGTGATATTTTTGGTGGAGGGGATCCTTTTGGACGTAGACAACGGTCTAACAAAGGTTCAGATCTGCAATATTCCATGACAATATCACTTGAAGATGCAGTAAGAGGAGTTACTGAAAAGATAGCTATTCCTGCGCTTGAAAGTTGCAGTCCGTGCAATGGAACAGGAGCCGGTGAAGGCAGTCAACCTAAAACATGTGACTCATGTGGTGGTGCCGGTCAGGTAAGGATGCAACAGGGATTCTTCTCTGTAGCTCAAACATGTGGCAGATGTGGTGGTTCCGGCCAAGTTATTAGTAACCCTTGTAAAGTTTGCAAAGGACAAGGAAGAGTTGAGAAACGCAAGACTTTATCTGTAAAAATACCCGCAGGAGTCGATACAGGAGACAGAATTAGGCTTTCCGGAGAAGGTGAGGCTGGATTAAATGGGGCTCCTTCAGGAGATTTATTTGTTCAAATTAAAGTTTTACCTCATGATGTATTTGAACGCGATGGTAAACATCTCTATTGCGAAGCTCCTATAAGCTTTATAGATGCAACACTGGGAGGGGAAATTCAAATACCCACTTTGGACGGTAAAGTAAAAATAAAAATACCTGAGGGTACACAAACCGGAAAACTATTCAGACTAAGGGGTAAAGGCATAAGTCCAATCAGAGGAGGCTCTACTGGTGATCTTCTATGCAGGGCCGTGATAGAAACACCACAAAACCTTTCAAAAGATCAAAAACAACTTCTTAAAGAATTTCAAGCTTCAATCTCTGATAATTCTAAGCAGAATCCATTAAGAGATGAATGGTTTTCTAAGGTAAAATCATTCTTTGATACTAGCAATTGAGAATTTTGAAGAATCTATTCATTTCAGGAATAACAGGTAAAGTTGGCAAGCTTTTATCTTCTTATGTTTTAGAAAGTAATCAATTCAAATTAGTTGGTGGGAGCTGCTCACCTGATAGTACCTTTTTTGAAAAAGATGTTGGAGAATTACTTGAAATGGAAGAAACAGGAATCCAAATATCAGGAAAAATGTCTGAAGATCTTAGTGCAGATATCATCATCGATTTCTCTTCTCCAAAAAGCTCAATGGAAATTTTACAGCTTGCCAAGAAAAAGGAAATTCCAATTCTCATAGGAACAACTGGCTTTAGTGAAGATGATTTCAAAGAAATAGAGGTCACTAGCACTCAGATCCCTGTTTTATTTGCTCCTAATACAAGCTCTGGTATAGCGATATTAAAGAATATTCTAAACAAATCGAAAAATCTATTTTCTGAAGATAGTGAATTCTCCATAAGTGAAACTCATCATATCGAGAAAAAAGACTCACCTTCAGGAACTGCATTAGATTTACAAAGAGCAATTATTTCTATTTATCCAGAAGCTAACGTGGTGATAGAAAGCTTTAGAGAAGGTAATAATCCAGGGGAACATACAGTAAGTATTACACTAGGTAAGGAGATAATAGAATTTACTCATAGGGCAGAAGACAGATCAATATTTGCTTTGGGAGCCCTAAAAGGAGCGGTATGGTTAACTAAAAGGCCTGCTGGCTTCTATTCTATGGGTGATATTTATTCTTCTTGATTTAGTATAAATATGATATAAAGCCTTCCTTTAGGCAAGTGCCTATAACGAAACACATGAAACTGTTTCAGATCTGAGGTGCTAAGGATTGCTCATCTTTAGTAAGTTCTGTAATTTCATGGAAGTATAACCTGAGGAATGTAATGTTCTTCATAAATTGAGGAGAGCTAATGGCTGAAATATCGCTAGAACAAATGCTACAAGCAGGTGTCCACTTCGGACATCAGACCAAATACTGGAACCCAAAAATGGATCAACATATTTTTGGTGTCAGAAATAAGATTCACATCATTAACCTAGAGCATACGGTAGAAATGATTAAACCAGCCCTAAAGTTCATTGAGGGAGTCGCTGCAAAAAATAACAAAATTCTTTTTGTTGGAACGAAAAGAACAGCATCAGATATCATCAAAAAACGAAGCAATTAGATGCTCTATGCCTTATGTAAATGAAAGATGGTTAGGGGGAATGCTTACTAACTATAAAACTATAAGATCATCTATCACAAGGCTAGAAAACCTTTTAAGACAAAAGGAAGATGGAACATTCAGCAAACTCACTAAAAAAGAAGGTTTAAAGATACAACGCGACATCGATAGACTAGAAAAGTCTATTGGTGGAGTGACTGAAATGGGCGGCTTACCGGACGCTTTATTTATAATTGATGTTAAAAGAGAGTCTATTGCAGTTTCTGAGGCAAGTAAAATGGGTATCCCCATTGTGGGTATCGTGGACTCAAATAGCAATCCTGAAGGCATTGATTATGTTGTACCCGGCAATGATGATTCCATAAGATCGATTGCCCTTTTCACTGAAGCAGTTGCAGATGCTTGCTTGAAAGGCTCTGAAGCAGCCACTGGACTTAAGCAGGATGAGCCTCAATCTGGGCCTGCAATTGTTCGTAAAGTTGATACTAATGAAACTACAGAAGAACCACTACAGAAAGATACCGAAGTGCCTGATTCAAAATCTAATGAAGAAGCTGCTGATGAATCACATGAAATACAAGAATCCTCAGATGATACAACAGCAAAATTAGACACTTCTGAAGAAGATAATAAAGAAGTAAAGGGCGAGGAGTAATTATGAGTACTATTTCAGCTTCACAGGTTAAAGAATTAAGAGAAAAAACGGGTTTAGGTCTAATGGACTGTAAAAAAGCTTTAGAAGAAGCAAATGGAGATATTGATTTAGCAATAGAAGAGTTAAGAAAAACTAGCGGCATAAAGGCAAGTAAAAAGTCAGGCAGGTCTGCAGCGGATGGTTTAATCGGCATTACTACTAAAGATAAAGACTTTTTTATGATCGAAGTGAATTGCGAAACTGATTTTGTTGCAAGAGATGATTCATATATAAATTTCACAAAAGAAACTCTTGATACATATTCCAACAATCCCTCACACTCATTAGAGCAACTTTTAGAAAGTGGCGTAGAAGATAATAGAGAAAAATTAGTTCAGAAATTAGGTGAGAATATCGTTGTTAGAAGACTGGCTAAAAGCGATGAATCTTCTATTAGCGGTTCCTACTTACATAGTAATCATAAAATTGGATGTATTGTTTCTTTAGAGGGTGGAGACGAAGCTCTTGCAAATGATATAGCTATGCACGCTGCTGCAACTGATCCTATGGCAGTTTCTCCTTTGGATATACCAAAAGAGACAGTAGACAAAGAAAGAGAAATATTCAAAGCTCAATCAGAAGAGTCTGGTAAACCTCCAGAAATTATTGAAAAAATGATTGAAGGTAAAATATCAAAATTCTTAGCTGAAGTTAGCTTAACTGAGCAAGACTTTGTCAAAGATCCTAATGTCAAAATAAGTAAACTCTTATCTGATAATAATGCTAGTATTTTAAGCTTCACAAGGTATGAAGTCGGAGAGGGTATTGAGGTAGAAAAAGTAGATTTTGCTAGTGAAGTAATGTCTCAGATCGAAGGCTAAATGTTAAACGAAATTGTAGAAGATGCCGAGTTGGGTATGGAAAAGAGTTTGAATGCTTTGGACGCAGCATTCAAAAAGATCCGAACTGGAAGAGCAACACCATCTTTACTCGATAGTATCAAGGTAGATTATTACGATAAGCTTACTCCTCTAGCGCAAGTGGCCAGCATAAGCATAGAAGATGCAAAAACTTTGGCTATAGTTCCATGGGAGAAGGGTGTTGTGCAACAGATAGAAAAAGCAATCTCTGAATCTGATCTTGGTTTAAATCCGGCCACATCAGGAGATACCATTCGAGTAATTTTGCCCGATCTTACAGAAGAAACCAGAAGGGATTTCATAAAAAAAGCCAAGGCTGAAGCAGAGAATGCAAAAGTATCAATAAGAAATGTAAGAAGAGAGGGTAATTCTCAATTAAAAGAATTCTTAAAAGAGAAGGAGATATCTCAAGATGAAGAAAGACAGGGAGAAGAATTAATCCAGAAATTAACAGATACTTTCGTTGAAAAAGTAGATTTAGCATTGAACTCTAAAGAAAAGGATCTCTTAGACTTCTAATTTTTAAAAATGGAAGGTAGTCAAACTGAAACCTTACCTAAACATGTTGCCATAATAATGGATGGCAATAACCGATGGGCATCAGAGAAAAATCTCCCCGGGGTTGCAGGACATAAAAAAGGTGTTGAAAGGGCAAGAGAGTCAGTTGAATATGCTGTCCAAAGAGGTCTATCTACACTCACTTTATTTGCTTTTAGTAGCGAGAACTGGGGAAGATCATCAGAAGAAGTTAACCTGTTGATGCAGCTATTAAATACTGCTCTTCAAGAAGAGGTGCCTAATCTAATTAAAAATTCAGTCCAGCTAAGCTTTATAGGTGATTTATCTCAATTTGATCAGGAACTTATAGAGCAGATGAAAGAATCAGAAAAATTAACTTATTGCGATACCGAAAGAAAAAAATTGGATTTAGTTGTTGCTGCAAGTTATGGAGGAAGATGGGATATTGTCAATGCAATAAATAAACATCTAGATTCAGGATCAAATAAAGAACTTACTGAGGAAAGTTTTGATGAATTTCTATCGACATCAAAATTTACAGATCCTGATTTATGCATTAGAACTGGCAATGAACTTAGAATAAGTAATTTTTTGTTATGGCAATTAGCTTATTCAGAATTATATTTCCCTGATGTGCTTTGGCCAGACTTTGATGATCAACACTTCGATAACGCACTCCAGGAATATTCAAAAAGATCAAGGCGTTTCGGAGATAAATCTAATTTTCAGTTATAAAGATGCTAAAACAAAGGTTACTTAGTGCTTTTATAATAGTAGTTGGAATCAGCCTTCTTATACTCTTATTGAATAACCAATACTTAACATATCTTGTTGCCTTGATCTCATCCATCTCTCTTTGGGAATTCTTGAAGGTTAGGTTTACAAATGCTGTTTCTCTCTTAGGAATATTCCTCTTCCTAATTTTGATGTTTGTTTCTTTTTCACCTTTCTTTAGTTATTTATTTATCACACTTAGTGTAATTACGTATTTTTTATCCTCAATTCTTATCTTAAGTTTTCCTTTGAATAAGACTTTCCTAAAAAGATCTATGGTTTGGAGTTTATTTGGATTTGTTATCCATCTTGGATTCTTTGCATCCTTAATTCAGATTATTTCTAACAATGATCTTCAATCAACATTTCTTGAAATAGAAAGTGGAAAATTCTTAATATTTTATATTGTTTTAATTGCCATTCTCATGGACTCAATTGCATTTTTTGCTGGTAAAAGCCTTGGTAAAAGACCTTTTATAACAAATGTTAGCCCAAATAAGACTCTTGAAGGTTTTATGGCTGCAATTATTGCTACACCTCTTCTTTTATCGACCATATCTTTCAATATTTTCAATTTACCGTTCTTTTTGGTCTTATGTATATTGGTAATAGTCTCTTTATATTCTGTTTTAGGAGATGCTTTCGCTAGCATGATGAAGCGGGTAGTGGAAGTGAAGGATTATTCTAGTTTGATTCCAGGACATGGCGGTCTTTTCGATCGCTTAGACAGCCATGTTGCAGCTTTTCCTTGTTTTGTTTTTTTAATGAATATAGTTTAAAAATGAAAAGTTTAGCTATTTTAGGTTCTACTGGCTCTGTTGGAAAATCAACTTTAGATGTCATAAGAAAAAATAAAGACGAATTTAAAATAGAATTACTCACAGCTAGAACTAATTTCCGTCTCATGGCAGAACAGTGTAAAGAATTTACTCCAAAATTCGTCTATCTTGAAAATAAAGAAGCCCAAAAATCCTTTCTGGATGAACTAGGAACAAATAATCCTCAAGTGACTTTACTATCTGATGAGAAGGAATTAAACCAAATTATTGCCTCAGAAGATTTAGAAATAGTTGTTGCAGCTATGGTTGGAATAGTGGGATTAAAGCCTGTATTTCAGGCAATAAAACATGGAAAACATATTTTATTAGCTAACAAGGAGTCTTATGTTGTTGCCGGAGAAATTTTAAATAATTTATCTAAAAAAACCGGTGCTACAATTTTTCCAATAGACAGTGAGCATAGCGCAATTCATCAGTGTTTAATGGGGGTTAAAAATAAAGAATCGATATCACGGCTAATATTAACAGGATCGGGTGGTCCTTTCCTCAATAGAGACATTAATGACTTTAAGAATATAACCCCTAAAGAAGCAACCACACATCCTATTTGGAATATGGGAGATAAGATCTCAGTTGATTCATCAACTATGATGAATAAATGCTTAGAAATAATAGAAGCTAAATGGTTGTTTGGATTTGATGATATAGATGTGCTTATACATCCCGAGGGTATTATTCATTCCTTGGTTGAGTTTAAGGATAAATCTCTGATAGCCCAACTATCTATTCCGGATATGAAAATTCCAATAGCTTATGGTTTGGGTTTCCCTGAAAGAATTAATTCTGGTGGTGATTCGCTTGATTTCGAAAAGATTAGTAATCTTTCTTTTGTAAAACCAGATTCAAAAAAATTTCCTTCGTTAGTTCTTGCAAAGGATTGTATTAATTCTGGTGGAACAAGCTTTTCTACTTTAAATGCTGCAAATGAAGAGTGTGTAGCTTCCTTTTTAGAAGGTAGAATAGGCTACTTAGATATACATAAAATAATTTCAGAAGTTTTGGATAAATCAGATATAAAGATGGTCGAAGAAATAGGAGATATTTTCGAAGCTGATATGCAATCTAGAGAGATGACTAAAGAACTTATAAATATAAATTAATGGACTTATTATTCACCATATTTTCCTTTATTTTTCTTATAAGCATCATTGTAGGTATTCATGAGCTTGGCCATTTTTTAACTGCAAGATTTTGTAATATTCATGTTCTGAAGTTTAAGATAGGCTTCGGTAAAGAATTATTTTCCTATAAAGATAATAAAGATTGTACATATTCATTTGGGATATTACCTTTAGGTGGCTATGTACAAATGTTGGGTGAAAATAATCCTGTTCAAGAGGGATCTGAAGGATCTTTTGTAAATAAAAAATCTTATCTTCAGGCTTCTCTAGGAGAGAGAGCTGCAGTAACAGTAGCAGGTCCAGTTGCTAATTTTATCCTTGCTGCCTTTGTCTATTTTTATTTAGCACTAGTTGGCACAACCCAACTTTCGTCTTTAATCGGTGAGGTTATTCCTGATAGTCTCTCTAAAGAATACGGCATTTCAGTTAATGACAAGATAGTTCAGATAGATAACGAAACTGTCACGGTATTTAACGATATAAACTTTATACTTTCAAAGAGGGTCGGAGATACTGGAGTTATTAATATTAAATATATTAGAGAAGGCCAGGAAAGAACAGCTTTGTTACCAATAGACGATTGGTTATCAGATAATGATCAAATTGCTCCAAGTCAAGCTTTAGGACTTCAGCCGTTTCTTCCTGCGATAGTCGGTAAACTCCAAGAAGATGGCCCTGCACTTAAGTACGGTATAAAAGAAGGAGACTTGATACAAGCTATTAATGGTAAAGATATTTCAACTTGGCAACAATTATCAAGAATTCTTAGCCTTTTGCCTAATCAGCTCATTGAGATTCAAGTACTTAGAGGTCAAGAATCGAAAGTACTGATGCTTGAGAGTTCAAGTTTTATCGACGAGACAGGAGTTCAAAAGGGCAGGATAGGTATACTTGCTTCTAATAATTTTAATAATTGGCCTGCAGATTTTGTGGTTGAAAAAAAAGAAAACTTCTTTCCAGCCTTGTTAGTTGGTATTGAGGACACCTACAGATATACAATTTTGATTATTACTTCAATAGGTAAGATGTTAAGCGGATCAATATCAGCTGATAACCTTGGAGGTCCAATACAGATTTCAGTGCTTGCAGGATCTGCTGCAAAAGCAGGATATGTTACTTTTTTATCAATGGTGGCATTACTGAGTATCAATCTCGGATTGTTAAATCTTTTGCCAATACCCATATTAGATGGTGGGCAATTGCTAATGATTGCTATAGAAAAAGTTAAAGGATCTCCCGTTTCTGAGATTGCAATTGAATATTCCATGCGAATAGGATTAGTTCTCGTTGTAAGTTTAATGATATTTGCCTTTGCAAACGATATTGCAAGGTTGATCTAGTCATGAAGATACACATTAAAGTATTTTTTATCCTACTTTTAGGAGGTCTTTTTCAAGTCCAAACTATCAGTTCCGAAGAAGAGTGGGTTGTTAGTGATATTAGAATCAGCGGTTTGCAGAGAGTTTCAGCAGGAAGTGTATTTAATGTTATGCCTATTGCCGTTGGTGATACTGTCAATGTTTATGACCTCCAAACAACTGCAAAGACGATATTTAAGACAGGCCAGTTTGATGATATTCAACTCGGCCGAGAAGCGAATACTTTAATAATAAGTTTAGTAGAAAGACCTTCAATAGCATCTATAGATCTTGATGGAAACAAGGCTTTGAAAACTGAAGACCTACTAAAAGGATTAGATGACGCAGGACTTTCAGAAGGCCAGGTTTTTAAAAGGTCGATTGTAAATAGTTTGGCATTAGAAATTCAAAGGCAGTATGTTTCTCAAGGTCGTTATGGCGCGAAGGTTGAAGTTACAAGTGAGGATGAGCCTAGAAATAGGGTATCTTTGAATATAGAAATAGATGAGGGAGAAGTAGCTGAGATAAAAACTATAAATGTAATAGGTAATCTATCCTTCTCTGATGAAGATATTTTACAAGATTTTGAACTAACCACCGGTGGATGGTTCTCTTTTTTTACAAATGATAATCGATATTCAAGAGAGAAATTAAAGGGTGACATAGAATCTCTCGAGTCATTTTACAAAAATAGAGGCTATGTTGAATTTAGTTTAGAAAGTTCTCAAGTAAGCGTTTCGCCCGATAAATCTGGCGTTTTTATTACACTTAATATTTCCGAAGGAACAACTTATGATGTTAATGAAATCAAGATAGTTGGAGACCTACCTATTGAAGAAGAAGTTCTTAAATCGCTTATATTGATTAGAAAAGGAGAACGTTTTAATCAGTTTTTAGTTACAGAAACAGAAGAGATTTTTAAAAATATACTAGGTAATGAAGGGTATAGTTTCGCTGAAGTGCGCGGTGTCCCTGATGTAAATGAAGATTCAGGAAATGTAGATTTAACATTTTATGTAGATTCTCAACAAAGAACATATGTTAGACGCATTATTTTTAAAGGAAATAAGAGGACACATGACGTAGTGCTAAGAAGAGAAATGAGACAAATGGAAGGTGCCTGGGCATCCAATAATCTCATAGAAAATTCAAAGTTAAGACTCGAGAGATTAGGATTCTTTAAAGAAGTTGAATCAGAGACTATACCTGTTCCTGGAGTGAACGATCAGATCGATGTTGAGTTTACAGTTGAAGAGGAATTTTCAGGATCAATCGGAGGTAGTTTAGGATATGGAGCCTATGGCTTAGTTCTAGGTCTCAATTACAACGAAAATAATGCTTTTGGAACAGGGCGAGCAATTGGCATAGGTATTAATGATAGTACCTGGCAACGTAGCTATTCTTTCAGCTACGGAGAGCCATATTTCAATATAGATGGAGTGAGCAGAGGTTATAGTGCTTATTTTAGAGAGTCTGACTATGGTCAATTTAATATTGCAAGTTATACATCTGATTCTTTTGGAGCAGGCATACAATTTGGTCTGCCAATAAGCGATATTGAGAGAATAGGGCTCAACTTAAATTACGATAATACAAGTATAGATACTGGTTCTACGCCTGCATCGCAGATTTTGGCTTTCACTCAATCTGAAGGTACTAAATTTGAAGTATTTAAGACCCAATTCATCTGGTCTAGAGTTACCTTGAATAGGGGGCTATTTCCTACTGCAGGCCAATCTCAATCTTTTGCCCTCCAAGTTGCTGTTCCAGGGAGCTCCTTGACATACTCTAAACTCACTTACAGACATAAATATTTCCGACCAATTTTTGATGGAAGATTTGTACTAGGATTTAGAGGTGAGCTTGGAGTGTTAGAGGCTTATGGAGATACAGAAGTAGCTCCTTTCTTTGAGCATTATTATTCTGGTGGAATTAGTTCAGTAAGAGGCTTCAAGCAAAATACCCTTGGTCCCAGAGCTATACCCTCACAGTTTTACCTAGATAATGAAGGTAATCCTATACTTGGCGAAGATGGCAATCCGGTTGCAAATCCTTATTCATATTACAGAGATGATAGGTCAATAGGAGGAGCTTACTTAGTAGAAGGTGGCTTCGATTTTATATTTAAGCTACCTTTCATTGAGGACCAAAGGTCAATGCGTAGCTCTTTCTTTGTGGATGTTGGAAATGTATTTTCTAAGGACTGTGGATTCGATCAATCTAACGTAAATTGTAGTGAACTCGACTTAGGGGAGTTAAGGTATTCTTATGGAGTTGGAGTGACTTGGATAACTCAGTTGGGTCCAATGTCTCTTGCCATTGCAGCTCCTTCAAATGAAGGCCCTTTGGATGAAACAGAAAATTTTCAATTTGAAATCGGGACACAATTTTAAATTCTCTTAATGCTACTAAATTAGCTTACAAAACTGTAGAATTCGACGACAGGTTACTTAATGGGAAAAACTATGAAATTTTTTAAAACTTTATTTGCCGTGCTTACGGCATCCTTTTTTACTTTCACTATTCAGTCGGCTGATTTAAATATAGCCACTCTAGATCCTCAAGCAGCTTTATTTAGCACTAATGTTGCAAAAAAAGAGCTTGAAGAATTAGAAAATTCAGATGAATGGAAAGAAGTTGTTGAAGAACTTCAAGCAAAAGCAACTGAGGCTAGAGAGATCCAAGAAAGAACTCAAAAAGATGGTCCAACAATGTCTGATGAAGAAAAACAAGAGGCAGCACAGAAATTTCAGTCTCTCCAGCAAGATATTAATTTTTTAAGAGAAAAAACCAATCAATTCAGAAATCAAACTCTTCAATTGCTTTCACAAGAACAGGCAGAAAAATTTCAAGTCATCGTCACTGAATTAATTAGAGCAAAAGGAATAACACTCTTAATAAACAGTGGAGCACAACAGCAAATACTTCTTCATGCAGATCAAAGCTATGATATTACTCAAGAAGTAATCGATGCTATGAATGAAAAAGAAGATTAATTTCTCGTGTCTTCCCTAAAAAGCTTTAAGTTATCTCAACTTGCTGAAATCCTTGGAGCAGAACTCGAAGGTGATCCCTCTAAAGAAATAATTGGAATAAATACTCTTGAAGATTCTTTAGATCAAGAAGTTTCCTTTATTGCTAGAGAGTCATATTTAACAAAATTATCTACGACTAAGGCCGGTGCAGTTATTTGCAACACAGATTCCTCGGAATTATTCACTGGTAACAAATTGATATGTGAAAATCCTTATTTAACTTACGCTAGATGCACTGAACTCTTCAAAGAAAAACCTGCTATCAACACTGGAATTTCTAGCTTAGCAGCCATTGAAGATACTGCAATAATTTCTGATACTGCATCAATAGGAAATTTTGTAACAGTATCAAAAAATGCAGTGATAGAAGACGAGGTTATATTAATGCCTGGAGTTTTTATTGGCGAAGGCTGCAGAGTTGGGAAGGGTTCAATAATATACGCTAACGTATCAATATATGATTCCGTAAATATTGGCGAAGAATGTATTCTACATTCGGGAGCAGTAATTGGCTCGGATGGCTTAGGCTTTGCCAAAGAGAACGGCTCATGGATAAAAATTGAACACTTAGGAGAAGTGATAATTGGAGCTAATGTTGAAATTGGTTCAAACAGTACAATTGACAGAGGATCAATCGGCAATACTCTGATCGGAGATAATGTGAAAATAGATAATCAAGTTCATGTGGCGCATAATGTAGTGATTGGTTCTGGTACTGCTATTGCAGGTAACAGTGCAATTGCAGGGAGTACAAAAATTGGAAAGAATTGTACGCTCGCAGGGTGCTCTGCCATTGTTGATAACATCGAAATTTCAGATGAGGTCCACATTACAGCAATGTCATTGATCACAAAATCTATAAAAGAGAGCGGTTATTATTCGTCAGGCACACCATTTATGAAAAACTCTGACTGGAAAAAAAATGCAGTTGCCTTTAAAAGACTTCATGGATTAACTAAAAAGTAAAATTATGGAAGTAGAAATCAATATAGAAGAGATTCAAGAGTTTTTGCCTCACAGATATCCCATGCTTCTCGTGGATAGAGTTACGCATATGGTTCTTGGTGAATCTATTAAAGCTTATAAAAATATTACTACTAATGAGCCTTTTTTTATGGGGCATTTTCCTGGAAAACAAGTCATGCCCGGTGTTTTGATTGTAGAAGCCATGGCTCAAGCTTCGGGCATCCTAGGTTTTAAAACAATGGATAAAAGGCCTGAAGATGGGTCAATATACTACTTTGTTGGAGCTGATGATCTAAGATTTAAAAGACCCGCAATTCCTGGCGATAAACTCATTTTGAATTCAAAGGTAATAACCAATAAGAAAGGGATTTGGAAGTTTGACTGTTCAGCAACCGTAGACAGTGAGCTTGTAGCAAAGGCTATGATACTTTGCGCTGATAGGCCAAAATAATTATGATTCACTCCTCTTCAATAGTTGACGATTCTGCCAAAATTGATGATTCAGTAGAAATCGGTCCTTTTTGTCTTATCGGTCCGGAAGTGGAAATAGAAGAAGGAACAAAAATAGAGTCACATGTTATTTTGAAAGGACCTGCGAAGATAGGGAAAAGAAATCACATATTCCAGTTTTCTACTTTAGGTGATGGAAGTCCGGACAAGAAATATAACAATGAGCCTACTACCCTAGTTATTGGAGATGACAATATCATAAGAGAGGGTGTAACAATTCACAGAGGCACTATTCAGGATCGTGGTGAAACTCTTATCGGCGATGGAAATCTTATTATGGCTTATTCTCATATTGCGCATGATTGTGTATTAGGAAATGATATTGTTTTAACTAATCAGGCTGCACTAGCCGGTTCTGTTCATGTTGGAGATGGCGCAATACTTGGAGGTTATGCCATTGTTCATCAATTTTGCTCTATTGGCAGTTACAGTTTCTGTGCAATGGGCAGCGCAGTAAATAAAGATATACCAGCTTATGTGAAAGTCAGAGGTAATCCAGCTAAACCTTTTGGAGTAAACGTAACTGGGATAAAAAGAATCGGATATTCTAAGGAAACTATAGAAGCTTTAAGATCTGCTTATAGATCAATTTATAGAAAGAAGCTTACGGTCGATGAGGCTGTAAAGGATCTTGATTCTTTAAGAAAGGATTTTAAAGAAGTAGATATATTCTTAAGTTCAATTGAAGACTCTAAGAGAGGCATATCTCGTTGATAGGGAATACCCTTGAAAATACTCCTTTAAAGATCGCAATAGTAGCAGGTGAAAGGTCAGGTGACGAATTAGGCGCACCTTTGATGAAATCCTTGAAATCGATCAATCCTTCAATTGAATTTGTAGGTGTCGGGGGCTCGAAGATGACTTCTGAGGGGCTTGAATCTTACTTTGATATGAGTGAGATATCAGTAATGGGTATTATTGAACCCTTATTAAATTTAAGAAAATTATTAAAACTTAGAAAGGGTTTAAAAAAATATTTTCACCATCAGAAGCCCGATATTTTTATAGGTATTGACTCACCTGACTTCAATCTTCCCATTGCAAATTTTTTGAAAAAGAATCTTCAAATTAAGACAATACAATACGTTAGTCCTTCAGTTTGGGCATGGCGTAAAGGTCGCATAAAATCAATGGAGAGATCAATAGATTCTGTTTTAACCCTTTTTCCTTTTGAAGAGACTGCTTATTCCAATTCGAAGATTAAGACATGTTATGTAGGACACCCTTTGTCTTACAAAATTGATATTAATAATATGGAAATAGAATCCAAAGTTCAAAATAGTATTGCGTTATTACCAGGAAGCAGGAAGTCAGAGATCATACTAATGGGTGATTTGATGATTAAGGCGGCAAAGAAACTTCAGCTAATGAATCCAAACTACCAATTTTTTATGCCATTATCAGATTCATCTCATCTAGACCTTTTTAATGAAGTTATAGAAGATTTCATCCATATTTCTTATGAAAATTCTCAAGATATTTTAAAGAAATCTTCTATGGCAATTATTACATCTGGAACTGCAACCTTAGAGGCTGCCTTGTCATTCACTCCTTGTATCGCTGTATATAAGACTAATTGGTTGTCTTATTTATTAATTAAACCTTTACTTCATATTGACTCTTTTTCGTTACCAAATTTAATTTTAGGTAAGAAAATTTTACCTGAGCTATTGCAGTCTGAAGCAACTGTAGAAAAGATAATCTCTTCAATAAATCTACTAGAGGACAGAGGCTTTGAATTCTATAGAAATGAGTTTACTTTTATTAAAGAAACGCTAATGGCTGGGGGAGCAGATAAGGCGTCTGTTGAGGTTTTAAAGTTATTAAATTGATTGAAGCTGGAGTTGATGAAGCAGGAAGAGGCCCCATAGCAGGTCCAGTGTTTGCTGCAGCAGTTATATTAGGAAAGAAACATTCAATATCTAATCTAAATGACTCAAAAAAGATTTCTGAGAAAAGAAGGGAACTGATAGCAGAAGAAATAAAAGTTAACGCTATTTCATGGTCTATAGGAATAAGTACAGCTAAAGAGATCGATGATATTAATATTCTTAGAGCATCTTTGTTAGCCATGAGGAGAGCCATAGATGGTTTGGATGTGAGACCCGAACTTATATCTGTAGATGGTCAGTTTTCACCTGAAACGGATTTGAAAGTTCGGACTATAATTAAAGGAGATCAGTCAAATGAGAATATTATGGCGGCTTCAATCCTTGCTAAAGTTCATAGAGATAATTATATGAAAGAATTAGATAAGTCCGTTCCAGAATATGGCTTTAAACAACACAAAGGTTATCCTACAAAGATGCACCTAGAAGCATTAGAATCATATGGTATAACTTTAGAACATAGGTTAAGTTTTAAACCTGTTAAAAATATTAATGAGTCAACTAGATAATTTAGATTTTGTTCATCTTCATGTCCATTCGGAATACTCTTTAGTTGATGGAATCATAAGAGTTGATGAATTACTAGATCGTTCTATTGGTCTTGGATATCACTCTGTTGCTTTGACGGATTTAACTAATCTCTTTGGATTAATTGAATTCTATAGATCTGCAAGAAGTAGGGGCATTAAACCTATTGTAGGTTCGGAGATTAATGTAGCAAAAGATAAAGATTCAATTTCAGCTCCTATTGTGCTTTTAGCTGCTAATAAACAAGGCTATATAAATTTAACAAAGTTAGTTTCTAAAGCTTATGTTGAAGGTCAAGTAAATGGGGATCCTATTGTTCTTTTTAATTGGCTTGAAGAATTTTCAGAAGGAATAATAGCTTTATCGGGAGGCATGGAAGGACATATTGGGAATTCAATTTTGGCAGGAAATAAGCAATTGTCGGAGTCTCGTATAGACTTCTTCAAAAAGATTTATAAGGATAATTTTTTTATCGAAGTTCAAAGAACAGGTAAACCTAATGAAAAAGAATACAACGAAGCAGTATTGCAGTTTGCTTCAAGAATGGATATTCCTGTTGTTGCAACCAATAATGTAAGGTTTTTAGAAGCGGTTGATCCTGATATTTCTCCTTCTGATTTTGAAGCCCATGAAGCAAGAGTTTGTATTCAAAGAGGTGATATTCTGAATGATCCAAGAAGACCTAAAAATTATACAGAAGAGCAATTTTTTAGAAGTAAAGAGGAGATGTTTGAGTTATTTTCTGATATACCTGAAGCATTGATTAATACCGTAAAAATCGCCGAAAAATGTAACATCGATTTGGAGTTAGGAAAATTTTATCTTCCTGATTTTGAAGTTCCAAATGACTATTCTAGAGAAGAATTCTTAAGAAAAATTTCAAATGAAGGCCTACTCAAAAGAATAAATGACCTTAAAAGCTCCGCCGATTCTTATGAACTGGATGAACCTACTTATGTAAAGAGACTAGAATACGAATTAGATATGATCTGTAAGCTAGATTTCGCAGGTTATTTTTTAATCGTAGCTGATTTTGTGAATTGGGCTCAAAAGAATGATATCCCTGTTGGTCCTGGCAGAGGTTCTGGCGCTGGATCTATAGTCGCCTATGCCTTAGGTATTACGGCTATTGATCCTATCAAATATGATCTTTTATTTGAGAGATTTCTTAATCCAGAGCGAGTTAGTAATCCTGATTTCGATATAGATTTTTGCATTGAGGGTAGAGACAAGGTTTTAGAATATGTCACAAACAAATACGGTAAAGATTCAGTAGCACAGATAAGTACTAGAGGAACAATGGCAGCGAGGGCTGTATTACGTGATGTAGTTCGAGTATTAGGCAAGCCTTACGGATTTGGCGATAGACTTGCAAAAGCAATACCAGATGTCTTAGGAATAAGTCTTGAAGAGGCATATAAGGATAAGCAATTCAAAGAGATTATCGATGAGTCAGATGAATCAAAAGAAGTTTTTGATATGGCACTTAAGTTGGAAGGTTTATCAAGGAGTGTTGGAACTCATGCAGCTGGAGTAGTAATAGCTCCAACAGCTTTGACAGATTTTACACCTCTTTTTTTAGATTCTGATAAAGGAACGGTAGCATCACAATTTGATATGGGCGATGTTGAGTCTGCAGGTTTAGTTAAATTTGATTTTCTTGGTCTGAAAACTCTTACGATAATAGATCAATCTGTAAGACGAATTAATTCAAAGGTAAAAAACGAGAGAGATCACATAAATATTGATAATCTATCATTGAAAGATTCTGAGACTTTCGAACTACTGCAAAGAGGGGAAACTACGGGTATATTTCAGCTTGAATCAAGAGGCATGAGGGACTACTTGAAACAATTAGTCCCTAATGATTTTGAAGACATTGTCAGCATGAACGCTTTATATCGACCAGGTGCCTTGGGTATGAACATGGTAGATTCTTATATAAATAGAAAGCATGGAAGGGAAGAAGTTACCTATGGTCATGAATCAGTAAAAAAAATACTTAGTACTACCTATGGAGTAATAGTTTATCAAGAACAGGTAATGCAGATAGCTCAGGAACTTTCGGGCTTCTCTCTCGGCCAAGCAGATATCTTACGCAGGGCAATGGGAAAAAAGAAGAAAGAAGAAATGGAAAGTCTGCGGTCCACATTTGTAGACGGAGCAGTTAAGAAAGATGTAAACGAGAGATATGCTGCAAATCTATTTGACCAAATAGAGCAATTTGCAGGTTACGGTTTCAATAGATCTCATTCCGTAGGTTATGCACTTATTGCTTATCAAACTGCATGGCTTAAAACTCATTTTCCTGCTGAATTTATGGCTTCAGTCTTATCATGTGATTTAGGAAATACAGATAATATTCAATTATTTGTAGATGATTGCAGAAACATAGGATTATCAGTTGAGAAACCTGATATAAATAGAAGTTCATATAGATTTGAAGACTTAGACTCAAGATCAATCTTATATGGTTTGGGAGCAATCAAAGGTATAGGTGAATCTTTAGTAGAACAAATAGTTTCTCAACGCAATATTGAACAATTCAAAGATATGCATGATTTCTGTATGAGAATTGGATCTAATAGAATTAATAGAAGAATTTTAACTACCTTAATTGGGTCTGGTGCCATGGACTCTTTCGGAGAGAGGGAAGATCTCTTCAGAAGAATTGATTCTTATCTTAAGAATGCAGAACACGCTTCTGAGAGGAATAAGAGTAATATTCAAGATCTTTTTGGAGAAGAAATTATTTCTCCTGCTGTGGATGTTGTTAACGATGATATAGAATTTGATGAAGTATCATCTGAATGGAGTGCTTTAGGTTTTTATTTAGATTCTCATCCTCTAGAAAGTAAAAAGAAAGAGGTGAGGAATATGTGTGGTTTCTTTATTTCTGAACTTCAATCTGAAGAACATACGCAAAGAATCGCGGGATGTTTAATGCAGTTTAATGTAAGACAGGGCAAAAGAGGTAGATTTGCTTTCGCGACTTTAGATGACGGTTCGTCAAAAATAGAAGTCTCGATCTGGGCAGATGTGTTTGAAAAATATAGGAGTTTGCTAAAAAAAGGACAGGTTTTGGTTGTTGAGGGTATGATCGAGAAGGATGAATATTCTAACTTTGCGAAACATAAAATGATTGCTGATAAGATCTTAACTTTTGATCAAGCTCGTCATGAGTATGTAAAGAATATTAAAATCGATATTGAAAATAATGATATCAGCTCAGAAGAGTTGGTTAATTCTTTAAAATTAATTGCAAATAGTAGCGAAGGTAATCAAGTTTTAATATCTTACAAGGGAGAGTCAGCGGCAGCAGATATTGTTCTGCCCAGTGATTTCTCAGTAAGACTTGATGATTCTTCAATAAAGGCCTTGGGCAAACGTTTTGGACCAGAAAATGTTAAGTTCGTTTATCATAGCCAATATCACATAAATTAATAATCCTTAATGCTAAAAAGTTATCTAGATTTCGAACAACCTATTGCTGATCTTGAGCAACAAGTTATAGATCTAAAAGATTCAGATTTAGATGATGAATCAATAAAGACAGAAGTTATTCGACTTAATGAGTCTATCCTCAAGACTACCGAAAAAATTTATTCTAATTTAACTCCCTGGCAAAATGTTCAAGTTGCTAGACATCCTGAAAGGCCTCATTTCCTAGATTACATCGAAAGAATTTCTGATGAATTTGATGAACTTCATGGTGATAGGCATTTCTCAGATGATAGAGCTGTTATAGGTGGGATTGGTTCTATCGGTGAATATAAAGTTATGTTTATAGGACATGAGAAGGGCAGGTCTACTGAAGAAAAGATTTTACATAATTTTGGAATGTCTCAACCAGAAGGTTACCGAAAAGCTTGCAGGTTAATGGAGTTAGCAGAGCGATTCTCACTTCCAATAGTTACCCTTGTCGATACACCTGGAGCTTATCCTGGCATTGATAGTGAAGAAAGAGGTCAAAGCGAGGCAATAGCTCATAATTTAAGAGTTATGTCTTCTTTAAAAACTCCAATTATTGTTAATGTTGTAGGAGAGGGTGGATCTGGTGGGGCTCTCGCTTTAGGTGTAGGAGATCATATATCTATGCTTGAGCATTCTACTTATTCAGTTGCATCTCCTGAGGCTTGTGCAAGTATTGTCTGGAGAGACTCTACTAAAGCAGATCTTGCTGCAGAGGCAATGAAATTAAATGCTGAAAGTGTCCTTGATTTAGGTTTAATAGACGAGGTTATTCCAGAACCTTTGGGTGGTGCACATAGAAGTTTTGACCAAGCATCATCAAATTTATCTAAGGTTTTAATCAAAAATTTAGATGAGTTAACTAGTATGTCTATCGATTCTCTCCTTGATAGGAGATACAAAAGGTTAATGAGCTATGGGTCTATCTAATGGCACATTTAACTTTAAACAATAAAATTCTTTATGACTTTGACAAATTAGGTATTGCCTTTTCAGGAGGACTAGACTCATCTGTTCTTCTTAACCTTATTTCAGATCAAGTTATACCTAAAGATAGAATTACAGCCCTTCATATAAATCATGGTATCAATAATGATTCAGATAAATGGGAAGAATTTTGTGCTCAAATTGCAGATGGATTAGGGGTTGACTTTAAATCTTGGAAACTCAAAGATTTAGATAAAATCTCTGAAGACATTTTAAGAAATAAACGACATGAAGTGTTTAAAAGTTGGGCAGATCATAATGATTTAATTATTACTGGACATCATTTAGATGATCACATTGAGACAGTTTTATTTAGACTTTTTAGAGGAACGGGCATTAAAGGTTTAGAAGGAATTAGAGAAATATCTAAAGTTCGTGACATAAACTTCTATAGACCCTTTTTGAAAAATACAAAAAAAGAAATACTCAAATATGCACAAGAACATAATCTTAGCTGGGTTGAAGATGACTCTAACAGAGAATCCAAATTTTCTAGAAATATGATTAGAAATGATTTAATGCCAAAAATTATTTCTCGATGGCCTTCTATCAGTAAATCAATAGGTAAGCTTTCAGAAGAGGCCAAATGGAATCAGAAGATACTCACAGATATAGCTAGAGAGGATTTAGCTCATATAGATGCCAGGAAAGATAAGATAAATATGCAAAGATTAAAAACTCTATCTAATGAGAGGCAGAAAAATGTGATAGTTTTTTGGTTAAACAACCAAAATGATATTTATGTTCCTTCAAAATTAATATTCCAGATCTTATCATCTATCGCAGAGCCCTCTTCAGAATCAAGGAGTTTTATTATTCATTCAGACTCACTAAATACTGATATAAGAATTATTGTATCTTCAAAAGAAATAAGAATGGTAGATCAAGGTTCTTTAAGACCTTTGCCAGAAAATTTAAGAGTTAATTGGGATTTGAAAAAATCCATAAAAATTCCTTCTGGAGAACTTTCAACTCAAGAATCCCATGGAAAAGGATTGGATAAAAAATACCTCAAAGATGATGTAATTATCAAGGCGAGAGTTGGAGGAGAGAGATGTAAACCTTTTGGAAGAGATAAGAGTCAAAAAATAAAAAATCTATTTCAAGAATTTGAGATACCAGATTGGAAAAGGAATTCTATTCCGCTAATCTACATAAATGATCGGATAGCTGCAGTTGGAGATTTATGGGTTTGTGATGAATTTCATACTAATTTAGATGAGAGTGGTATTTCTATAGTATGGAATGATAATGTAAATAAATAAGGAGTAATTATGAATTTAGAGACAGTAATTTATGAAAAAAAAGGAGCAGTTGCTTTAATTAAGTTTAATCGGCCTGAAGTAAGGAATGCATTTAATGCCAAAATGACTGAAGATATTCTTGAAGCATTGATAGAGGCAAAAGGGGATAGTGATGTCCGAGCTATAGTTTTGACTGGTGAAGGACTAAGTTTTTCAGCTGGCGCAGATCTTTCTGCAAGAGATAATAAGTGGTTAGATACCGAAGCTGCTTTAGTTGAAGGGTACTTACCAAGTCTACAGGAGATAATGGCAATGCCTAAACCTGTCATATCTGCAGTTAATGGTGCTGCAGCAGGCATAGGAAGTGCTTACGCAATGGCTTGTGACTTAACCATCATGTCTGAAGAAGCTTATATACTTCAAGCATTCAGTAATATCGGGCTAATTCCTGATGGAGGAGCTAATTGGTTTTTAACCAATACAGTTGGTTATAAACTTGCTTATCAAATTGCAATAGAGGGAGAAAGAATAGACTCTAGTAGATGTTTAGAATTAGGATTAATAAATAAAGTAGTTCCTGGTGAAGCTTTACTAAATGAGGCATTATCATGGGCAGATAGATTGAGTTTACGGTCTTCTCAATCTTTAAAACTTACAAAACAGATAATGAGAAAGGCTTTAGACAGCACTTATGGCGATATTTATAACCTAGAGGCTAAAACCCAAAACACACTAACAGGTTCAGAAGATAATATTGAGGGAGTCACAGCTTTTATGGAAAAGAGACAACCTAACTTTAAATAAAAATTTATTCGTTCTGGCTTTCAAGCTCCATCCTCAGCTCTTTATGTTTTTGCTTAGTAAGAGGGTAATACCAAGTTAGAAATAAAGCAGGTAGGAAAAATACGGCACAACCTAGGCAATAATAAATTCTTAGAGCTAGCATTGCATCATCTGAATTTACTATCCCCGGTACAAATCCAGAGAAGTCTACTAATATAGCTGCAGCCCATACGGCTATCATTGCAGATACTTTAGCTATCATTCCATTTAATGCAAAGAATGTTCCGGCACGTCTCCCTCCTGTTTTTAAAGAATCTAAGTCAACAACATCTGCCAACATTGAGGCAGGGAGGAATTGAAGGCCACCAAAACAGAATCCTTTGAGAAGAAAAAGAACATGAAACTGTGTAAAATCGCCTCTTTCAAGAAAAAAACATAAAAAACTTACTGTTCCGGTGCCAACAAGAGTTATACAAAAAGCCTTATGTTTACCTAAAGTTTTACCAAGCCAGAGCCAGAACGGAATTCCTATTAGTCCTGCAATAAAGTATCTTGCATAAGAAGCACCAACAGTCTCAATTCCAATGACATCTCTTACAAACCACAGAGATAAAGTATTTCTAAATGACTCTCCAGCAATCACCAGAAAAATGATTAATAAAATTCTTACTAGTAAAGGATTTTCTGCAGCATATTTTAGCCCTTCAAATAAAGGAATCTTTTTTTCGACCTTTGGCATGGGATCGGGTACTTTCCAAAGTGCCCACGCGGCAAAGATGGGTAGCAACAGAATAATACCGATACCCATACTTGCTAAAATATCCGACATTTTTCCCGAAGTAGAAAAATCTTGAAAAATAAAAATTGCAGCAAGCATCCTCTTTATTGATTCCAGGACTCCTATTCCTTGTCCAGTGACTTCAATAGCAAGAGGTATAAGCGCAGAAATCAATAAACCAATTAAAGTCCATCCCTCTCTTCCGCTGACAACTCTCGATCTCTGATGATAGTCAGATGATATCTCAGCACCCCATGCACCATAAGGAATATTAATTATGGTTGAGCCTAAATACATAAGCATCATCCAAATCACAAAGTAGGCAATTGAGACTTCTGAGCCAGGGATGAATAACTTATAAATAGCCAACATCATCAAAGGGACTCCTAATATAATCCAAGGCTTTCTTCTTCCAATAGAAGTCCTAGTAGAATCACCTAACTGCCCAAGGATTGGATCAGTAATTACATCTGTGAACCTTGCAATTAAAAGGAGATTGGCAATTATATAAAGAGGAATGCCTACAACCTCAGAATAAAAGGGAATTAGCCAGATTGCTATTGGATAGCCAATCATTGCTAAAGGAGTTGCAAGTCCTCCATAAGCAAATATTGTATTACGCTGAACTGTCGTAGTACTCATAAACTCCCCTAGAAATAATAAATTCCAAGGTTATATTATAGTTTTGAGTTATTTAGACAATCTATTTAGGCCGCTTATTACAGAAAGTAATCCAGCTATAACAGTATTTTGATGCATACCAACTCCCCATACAGATTTGTTTCCTAATACTAATTCAGAATATGCAACTGCTTTAGCATCTGAACCAGAACTGATGGCATGTTGATGATAATCAGATATCTTAATTTCAAGATCGAAGTTCTTTTTGATAGCATCAATCATCGCATCTATCGGACCATTTCCGCGGCCCTCTATACTGACGACATCAGTGTTATGTTTAAGTCCTATAGTTATTTCGTCAGATTGTGTGCCGTCTTTGTTAGAACTTGAATTTATATGATGTTCAATGAATTCGTAGCTTCCTGAGCTATTAAGATAAGTTTCTTGAAAATTATCCCAAATGTCTGAAGGAGATATTTCTTTTCCAGATTCGTCTGCTATTTTTTGTATCACCTGACTAAATTCAATCTGCAACCTCCTAGGCATACTTAATCCATGATCTTTTTCAAGAAGATAAGCAACACCTCCTTTACCAGATTGACTATTAATTCTTATTACTGCCTCATAAGATCTTCCTACATCACTCGGATCAATTGGAAGATAGGGCACTTCCCAAAGCTCCTGATTAGAATTTCTCATCTCAGCAAGGCCCTTCTTTATAGCGTCCTGATGAGAGCCAGAAAAAGCTGTAAAAACAAGATCACCTGCATAAGGATGTCTTGGATGAACTGGCAATTGATTACAATATTCCGCTTCTCTCATTATTGGATTTATATTAGAAAAATCTAGATGAGGATCAACACCTTGTGTAAGCATATTTAAAGCCAGAGTAACTAAATCAACATTACCAGTTCTTTCTCCATTTCCAAAAAGTGTCCCTTCTATCCTATCAGCACCAGCCATAACTCCTAGTTCAGTTGCTGCCACCGCTGTTCCTCTATCATTATGTGGATGAAGACTAACTATTACATTTTTTCTATCCTGCAGATTTCTACACATCCACTCTATTTGATCTGCATAAGTATTTGGAGAAGCCATTTCCACTGTGGCAGGTAGATTCATGATTGTTTTCTTTTGATCATTCGGTTGCCAAATTTCATTGACCGCATTACACACCTCAACTGCATAAGGGAGTTCTGTACCCGTAAAGCTCTCTGGACTATATTCAAATGACCAATCAGTTTCATCATATAGTTCTGACTCTTCTTTTACCCATTTAGCACCATCAGTTGCAATTTTCTTTATGCCTGCCTCATCACTCTTAAAAACAACTTTACGCTGTAAAGTGGAAGTAGAATTGTAGACATGAACAATAGCCTTCTTTGCCCCCTTTAACGCCTCAAAAGTTTTCTTAATTAACTCAGGCCTTGCTTGAGTTAAAGCTTGGATAGTCACATCATTTGGTATGAGGTTTTCTGTAATAATTTTTCTTACAAAATCGAAGTCTGTTTGAGACGCAGAAGGGAAACCCACTTCAATCTCTTTGAAACCAATCTCAATTAAGAGACTAAACATCCTAAGCTTTCTTTCTTCGCCCATGGGCTCTATAAGAGCCTGATTACCATCCCTCAAGTCGACACTGCACCATATAGGTGATTGAGTAATTGTATTTGAAGGCCAAGTTCTATGATCTAAATTAATAGACTTGAAAGGCCGGTATTTAGAAGCTGAATCATTAATTATTTTAGTCAATTTGCATCTCCAGAATATTTTAATTGTTGAGATTGGTGCTTAAAGCACGAAGTAAAGCCCGGTTAACTCTTAAAAAAAGAGACCGGGATTGTCAGTCGTAGCTGAATATTTCTCTTAGCGACTAAAATCATCGACGCTAGCTTATATTTGCAAGCAATTAAGGTCAAGTTGAGTCTTTTTTTTCAAATAGTAAAATTACAATATATGGTTTTATCAAAACATCAAAAACTCCAAGAGCTAGGTATAGATATATGGAAAAAAAGATCTGAGCAGGAGGCTATTATTTTTCAAGATGAAGTCTATTTAACAGACAGAAATTGTATTCTCTGCCTCGGAAAAAAAGATGAGGAAGTTTCAGAAGAGGATAAAATATTTTTTTTAAAGACGCTTGCTAAGTCTATTGGAAAAAATAAATTCCTGAAAATAAATAAACTAGAAAACCCCGAATTAATAAATAACATCCTACTTTTAGGAACAGATCTTCCACAATATTGCGAGCAATATGTAAATTCTAAAATATCATCTTATGGTTCCATGAAAGAAATATGTTCGTCAAAAGAGTCTAAACAGCTATTTTTGAATAAGTTAAAAGCTTTAGATTTATAAAATTATTTCATGGACTACTCTTATTTAGATTTTAGCCACTTAGATTCAATTCTTGAAATAGAGAGAGAATCTAACCCTTTCCCTTGGACAGAAAGAAACTTCACTGACTGTCTAGAAAAAGGTTATTACTCTTTGGCCCTTGAGGACGATAAAAGGTTGGTAGGTTTCGCTATTATGGCTATTTCAACTGAAGAGTCACATCTTCTTAATATAGGTGTAAATAAAGACTTTAGAAGATCTGGCTACGGAGAGAAGATATTAAAAAAAATGATAATTGCTGCTGAAGTTATGGGAAGTAAGAAAATAATTCTTGAAGTAAGAGTCTCAAATAAAATTGCATATAGACTTTATGAGAAACTGGGATTTCATGAGATTGGTGAGAGGAAAAAATATTACAGGCTTCCTGAAGGCAGAGAAGATGCTTATGTGATGTCCAAGACTCTCAAAAAGGGTTTTGTAAATAATTTATTTTTTTCTAAGAGTTAATCAACTTTTCAATATCAGTCTGGATCTGCTCCGGCGTTGTTGAAGATCCGTATCGATTCACAGGTTCACCATCTTTATTTATAAGGAATTTGGTGAAATTCCATTTAATTTTTTCAGTTCCAAGAAGACCTTTCTTTTCAGTAGTTAAGAATTTAAATAAAGGATGGGCATTGTCTCCATTTACATCAATTTTACTAAAGATTGGAAAAGTACTTCCATAATTTAAGCTGCAAAATTCTACAATTTCTTCATTAGACCCGGGCTCTTGACCGCCAAATTGATTACAAGGGAAGGCTAAAACAGAAAATTTCTCAGACGAATATTTAGTTTGAAGTTGTTCTAGTCCTTTGTATTGAGGCGTAAAACCACACTGGCTCGCAGTATTAACTATCAGTAAGGTTTTTCCTTTGAAATCGCCTAAGTTTATTTCTTGACCAGATGAGTCCTCACAGGAGAATTGGTAAATGTTTTTAATCATTTTTCAATTTAATTTTTTATAATATTAAATTATAACAACTTTGTAAGGAGAGAAGGGTGGAGTATAGAAAATTAGGAAATACTGATCTAGATGTAAGCGTTATTTGTCTGGGTACCATGACTTGGGGGGAACAGAATACTTTTGAGGAAGGATATGAGCAGATGGATTATGCCGTTGAGCAAGGAGTCAACTTCTTTGATACCGCTGAACTCTATCCAATACCACCTAAACCTGATACACAAGGCAAGACCGAAGAGTGTATAGGAAATTGGTTTAAGAGAACCGGAAAGAGGGAAGAGATAATTCTTGCTTCTAAAGTAGCTGGAAGGGCACCTATGAATTGGCTTAGAGGAGACTGGACACTTCTGGATAGAGAGAATATTGAAAGTGCAATAGATTCAAGCCTCAAAAGACTACAAACTGATTATATTGATTTATATCAATTGCATTGGCCTGACAGAAGAATGAGTATGTTTGGTGCTGATGGATTAGGTTATAAGCATTATGAAGCTGAAACAGTTCCAATACTGGAAACATTGAAAGTACTCTCGGAATTAGTAGATTCCGGAAAAATTAGATATCTTGGCTTATCAAATGAGACACCATGGGGCCTCTCGGAATTTATCAAATTTTCAGAAATGTATGATTTACCAAGAGTTGTATCAGTTCAGAATGCTTACAATTTTTTAAACCGATCTTACGAGATTGGTATGTCTGAGTTTCATCATAGATCACAAGTAGGTCTTCTAGCTTATTCCCCTTTAGCACAAGGCTATTTGTCAGGAAAGTATATTGATGGTGCTAGACCTGAAGGAGCCCGAACTACCTTATTTGAAAGAGGTGATCGGTATGAGGTTCCCGGTGCAAATGAGGCGGTTAAATCCTATGTCAATTATGCTCATTCGATAAATATGGATCCATCAGTGATGGCTAATTCTTTTGTAAATTCAAGAGATTTTGTAACTTCTAATATCATCGGCGCAACCACTATGGAGCAGCTAAAGCTAGCTATTGGAAGTATTGATGTGAAATTATCCGATGAAGATTTAGAGCAAATATCTTTGATACATAGAAAAAATCCTAATATATGTCCTTGAACTCTGAAAATTTAGATTTACAGAGTTTTTGGAAATCTTTTGATGAGCTTTCAAAGTTAGAACTTTATGAGGTTCTAAGTTTTCGACAATCCATATTTGTTGTAGAGCAGAAATCTTGGTATCAGGATGCAGATGGATTAGATAAAATTAGCGAGCATCTTCTTTTAAAAAAGGATAAACATTTAGTTGGTTACTTAAGGTTAACTCCTCCTGGAATTAAGTACAAAACACCATCTATAGGACGTATTGCTGTAATTGAAAATCTGAGAGGTCTCAGCATCGGTTCAAGATTAGTTGA
Organism: uncultured SAR86 cluster bacterium; assembly: GCA_902542325.1. Lineage (GTDB taxonomy): Bacteria > Pseudomonadota > Gammaproteobacteria > Magnimaribacterales > Magnimaribacteraceae > Magnimaribacter. The sequence continues at coordinate 115,273 of CACBUE010000001.1, forward strand.
TGAAGGCCTAAAGAGAAGTTTAGAAAATTATATGACTGATAAATCAACTATTTCTGCTCAAGAATATTTGATTAAATTTTATGAAGGTCACGGCTTTAAAGTGTCTGGCGACGTGTACGATGAAGATGGAATTCCTCACATTCAAATGATAAAGAATGGATAAAGAAAAGCTTTATACCTTAATTTTGTCCGTCGGCTTAATTATTGGAGCTTTACTGGCAGGACTTTCTATTATTCAAGAATCTAATATTACAAATTTTAAATATGCTGCGAAAATTGAAGATACTTCCATCTCTATGGACAAATATCTAGTTCAACTTGAGGGTCTTGCAAAAGACAAGAAATCTCCCATATCGCAAAAAGATAAAGAATATGTTCTTGAGCGAATGATAGAAGAGGAACTTTTAATTAAAAGGGCTTTAGACCTTGGAATGCTTGAAAATAATCCCATAGCAAGAGGAACAATTGTTCAGCAGATGATAAAGACTATCATTGCAGAAAATATGAGATACGAAGTATCTGATAAAGAATTAAATGAATTTTTTGAAGAGAATATAGGGTTTTTCACCAAATCATCAAGGTTAAGAATTCAACAACTTTATTTCTCTGATGAAGGGACCGAAAACTCATCCTTTGAAGATGCAAATCGAGCTTATGACCTTTTAATTTCTGGTAGCAGCTTCGTTGAGGTATCCAATTTAGGGAGTGACTCTGCCTTAAAAATTCCGAATAGTTTAATGACATTATCAAAAGTAAGAGAGTACATTGGCCCTAGCCTCATGAATTTAGCTAGGAATTTACAACCTGGTACATTCAGTCAACCAATCAAGGTTCCTGGCGGCCATAAAATAATTTTCTTATTGGAAAAGGAGATGCCTGAACAGCCAAACTTAGATCAAGTTAGAGATGTTGTTTTGGCAGAATATTCAAAAAGGAGAGATGATAATTCCTTGAGAGAATATCTAGAGAATCTCAAGAATTGGTACGATATTTCAAGGAACTTACCTGAATAAATGTCGAAACTTTTATCAATAGGTTTAATAACTTGTCTATTAAGTACAGTATTATTCTCACATCAAAGAAGTGAGTCTTATTCTAAGATAAATATAGACTCTACTGCTGAATCAAAATCTATTGAAGTAGAATTTAGTATTCAAACATCAGTATTGCAAAGACTAAATTTAAATTTTACCGAAAACTGGGATGAAGAACTTACAAATAAAGTTATAGGTAATTTTAATTTTAACAAAAATTGCAATATCTCAAGTAAACCTTTTTTGAAAAATTCTTTTTCTACCGGTTACTTAACTTTACTCTGGACGATGGAGTGTGAACTTGAAGAATCCAAAATAAATTTTGAGCTCTTTTTTGATGAAGATCCGACTCATACTCATATATCCACTTTTTTTATTAATTCTGTAGCTAGTCCTGAAAATGTTTTCACATCCTCTAGAAGGGAGTGGAAAGAAACTGACAATGAATCTAAAAGTGAATCAAGATTTGATTCTTTTAGAGATTATCTCGAACTTGGATTTAATCATATATTGTCTGGATATGACCATTTAGCATTCTTACTTGCAATATTAATTCTAGGTTTTACCTTAAAGAATTTAATCATAGTAATTACGGGTTTTACAATTGGCCATAGCATCACTCTCGCGTTAGGGGCTTTGGGTCTAGTTACACCTTCCTCGCAATTTGTTGAAGCTTTAATTGGATACTCAATAGTCATTATAGCTGTTGAGTGTATTGCTTCAATTACCCATAACCACAGCCTATATGGAAGATTGTTGATTTATTTTTCTTCATCACTAGTCATCTTTATGGCTTTTTTTGGATTACAAAAATTCATAATTGGCTTAGTAGGTATAAGCATATTTTCTTTTTGTTACTTAAATCTTGTAAGAAGGCATCCAGGCTCTTCAATAACCTTACTTGTAACTTCTTTTTTCGGACTAATACATGGATTTGGGTTTGCTGGAAATTTATCGACTGTCGGTTTGATGGAAGGTAGGTTTTTACCTGCGATCGCAGGCTTTAATATCGGAGTTGAGCTCGGACAAATTATGATAGTTTTAATTGTTTATCTTATTTTTTCTCAGATAACTAAGTTCATTAGAGAAAGTATAAACACAGCAAGGGTTTGTGCTGCGTCAGCCTTGTCCTGTTTAGGAACATATTGGTTTTTGGAAAGGTTATTTTAGATTATTCTGATATTTTCAGCTTGAGGCCCTTTTTCTGTTTCCTCAACTGAAAATCTTACCCTAGTATTTTCTATGAGTTTCCTCCTGTCTTGATTTTGAACAGCCCTAAGATGAACGAATAAATCCCCACCTTTGTCTCGAATCAAAAACCCATATCCTTTGCTTGGGTCAAACCATTTTATGGTTCCTGTTTCGCCTCTAAAATTTCTCTTTATTTTTCTTCCATATATAAAACCAATGATCGAAAGAAATCCAATGCTCCAGAACGTCACAAGAGCTTGGTACATAAGACTACTCGCAAAAGTAAGACCCCCAATAGAGATAATTAACCCAGTGAATAAACTAGAAATAATGAAGCTTGTTATTAGAGCTCTAAAAAACATTTGTTAAATTATAACCAAAATGATTTCATAAACCCTAAATCATTTTTTTAATTTCATCCATTTGAAAGTCAAGATTTTCTAGTTCTTTAGATAAAACAGAAAATCTATCTTTTTGAGATTCCACTAGATCTTTTGGAGCATTTTCAACAAAGCTCTTATTAGAAAGTTTACTACCTAGCATTTCCTTTTCTTGAATAAGTTTAGATATTTTCTTATCGAGCCTTTGCATTTCTTCCTTTGCATCAATGAGTCCTTCAAGAGGTATCATTACTTTTAGATTGTCTCGCGTAAACATTGATGAGGGAATATCCTGAGAACTTTCTTCGGCCCAAATAATATCTTTGAGACCACATAGCTTTTCTATGTAACTACTAATTTGATTTAAGTTTTCTTTATCTAATTCATCTCCTCCCTTAAAGATTGAAGAAATTTTAATTGAAGGTTTGATAAGAAGCTCGCCACGTATATTTCTTATCCCAGATACAATATCTTTTAGCCACTCTACTGATTGGTAGTCTTGTTCCGAAGTATTTTCAGAACCTACGGGGTATTCAGATATCATTATGCTTTCATGGGTTGAATTATGATGTGCCTGAAATTGTTTCCAAATTTCTTCTGTTATGAAAGGCATGATTGGATGTGCAAGTCTTAGGGTTTTTTCAAGAATATCAACCAAAGACCTAACAATCTCTGCTTTATTCACGTCATCTTTTCTAAGACTTATTTTCTGAAGCTCTATGAACCAATCACAAAATTCGTACCATATAAATTCATAGAGTGCTTTAGTAGCCAAATCAAATCTAAATTCATTCATTGACTGGTCAACTTTCTCTACAGTTTGATTGAATTTATAGTCGATCCAGGCATCAATTGAAGTTTCACTTCTCTTTTTGGAAATACCATAGTTATCAATATTTAAATCTATAAATCTGGCTGCATTCCAAAGCTTATTACAAAAGTTTCTGTAACCTTCTACTCTTTTAATATCAAAATTAATATCCCTCCCGCCTGACGCTAGCGAGCAAAAAGTTAGTCTCAATGCGTCAGTTCCATAAGCTTCGATACCATTCGGAAATTCTTTTTTGGTTTGTTTTATGATTCGATCTTTCATTTTTGGTTGCATCAAGCCTTCAGTTCTCTTATCAATTAAGTCATCTAGGTTAATTCCATCTATGATATCCAAAGGATCCAAGGTATTACCTTTAGATTTAGACATCTTCTGGCCTTCTGAATCTTTTATAAGACCATGAATCAATATTTTCTTGAAGGGTACTTCGTTTATGAAATGAGTAGTCATCATTATCATTCTTGCTACCCAAAAGAAAATGATATCAAACCCTGTCACTAAAACACTTGTAGGATGATATCTTGAAAGTAAGTTCTCTTTTTTTGGCCAGCCAAGAGTTGAAAACGTCCACAAAGCAGAAGAAAACCAAGTATCCAGAACATCCTCGTCTTGTTTCAGTTCAATATTATCAAGATTATATTTTTCTCTAACGGCTTTCTCAGATTCCCCAACATACAAATTATCATCTTTATCAAACCAGGCTGGTATTCTATGTCCCCACCACAACTGCCTACTGATACACCAATCTTGTATATCATTCATCCAAGCAAAATAGGTATTTTCCCAGTTCTTAGGTATAAACTCTGTCTCATTTTTCTTTACGACTCTGATAGCTTCTTCAGAAAGTTTTTCAACATTAACGAACCACTGATTAGTCAACAAAGGTTGAAGGATAGAATTACTCCTTTCACTCCTTGGGATCTGGACTTTATAAGGCTCAGTCTTGTTCAGTTGACCAATTGTATTAAGTTCTTCTAGTATAAGTTCTCTTGCCTCTTCAATATTTAAGTTTTGATATTTATCTGGAACTTTGTCATTTAGAGTGCCATCAAAATTCAAGATATTGATTATTTTAAGTCCGTGCCTTTTACCCATCTCAAAATCATTGAAATCATGTGCAGGCGTAATCTTCACACAACCAGTACCAAATTCTGATTCAACATAATTATCAGCAATGATAGGTATTTCTCTATTCACAATTGGCAAAAGTGCCATTTTTCCTATCTGTCCCTTATACCTTTCATCCTCAGGATTAACTGCTAGGGCTGTATCTCCAAGCAATGTTTCCGGTCTAGTTGTTGCAACGGTTAATTTTTCATTATCTGAAGTAAAGTAATCTATATACCAAAGAGATCCATTTTCTTCTTCAGAAGAAACTTCAAGATCTGACAAAGCAGTCTCAAGAACTGTATCCCAATTGACCAATCTTTCTCCTTTATAAATCAATCCTTGGTTATAAAGTTCTATGAATACCTCCTTGACTGCCATGCTTAAATCATCACTCATGGTGAAGGCTTCTCTTGACCAGTCTACCGAAGCGCCTAGTCTTCTTAGTTGTTGTGTTATTTTATTTCCTGATTTTTCCTTCCAAAGCCATACTTTTTTTTCAAATTCATCTCTACCGATCTTCTCTCTAGACAATCCTTCCGCCTCAAGTTGTCTTTCTACAACCATTTGAGTTGCTATTCCGGCATGATCTACGCCAACTTGCCAGAGTGTATCGAATCCCGACATTCTTTTATGGCGAATAAGTGCATCCATTAGAGTATTTTGAAACCCGTGACCCATGTGAAGTGTTCCAGTAACATTGGGTGGAGGAATCATGATGCAGAAGGATTCTTTTGATTCATCAGGTTGAGCTTTAAAGAAGTCTGATTTTTCCCAATTCTCGTAAATTTCTGTTTCAGTAGAACTCGGCTCGTAGTTTTTTTTCATATTGACTCTACGAATTTTGTCTTTAATCCGAGATCTTTGCATTTGGACCACGTATTCGCTGCTCTCTCTCTGAGATCGGCACCATCCATAATTACTAGCTGTATAAAATTTTTATATCCATCTAAGTTTTTCGGTATATCTGGAGATAGATTAAGAATCAAATCAGAACCTAAAACGAACTTAGTTCCAGGATAACCAATATTTATAAGATCATCTGTTTTATTAGTAACTAGATTGTGAGAAATTAGTCCATATTCAGGTTCATTCCATAACCTCTCATCTAAATAATTAGCGTCATTTATATCAATACAAAAGACATCTATTTTATTAGCACGAATTTGATCTATGCCGCCCGTAATTAATTTACTAATTAGAGAGCTAGTGAAGTCCAAAGCTTCTTCCATGTTTTTGCCAGAAGCCATAAAAGTAGCTTCTACCATTACTAAGACTTATCAATGAGATATTGACTCAGGAGAGGCACAGGTCTGCCTGAACCGCCTTTTGCAGCTCCTTTATAACTAGCAGTTCCGGCCACATCGAGATGAGCCCATGGGTATTTCTCTGCAAATCTTGATAAAAAACATGCAGCGGTAATAGTACCAGCTCGACCACCTATGTTTGCGATATCTGCAAAATTACTATCCAAATCCTTTTGGTAAACATCCCATAAGGGCAATTGCCAAGCTCTATCTGAAGCTTTTCGGCCAGCCTCCAATAATTCTTCTGCGAGTTTGTCATTATTAGACATTAGTCCAGATGTAGAATAACCCAATGCCATTATCACCGCACCGGTTAGTGTAGCAATGTCTACAACTGATCGGGGTTCAAATCTTTCAACATAAGTCAAAGCATCAGCTAAGACCAATCGTCCCTCAGCATCAGTATTTAATATTTCAACAGTCTTACCTGACATTGTGCGTACGACATCACCAGGCTTAGTGGCCTTGCTACCTGGCATATTTTCTGCGCTTGCCACAACACCAACTATATTGATTGGAAGTTTAAGTTCTGAAACTACTTGCATAGTCGCTATAACACTCGCAGCACCACACATATCAAATTTCATTTCATCCATGGTCGGAGGAGGTTTGAGGCTTATTCCTCCCGTATCAAAAGTAATACCCTTGCCAACAATCGCATATGGTTTATCGCCTTTTTTTCCGCCTTGATAATTCATTGAAATGAGTTTTGATTCTTGCGCACTTCCGTTTCCAACTGAAAGTAAACAATCCATACCCATTTTTTTCATCTCCTTTTCGCCATAAACCCTACAACTAAGTTTTTGATATTTATTGGCTGCAGATCTAGAACTAGTTGCCAAATAGGATGGAGTGCACACATTTCCAGGAAGATTTGCTAAATCTTTAGCTACATTCATTCCTTGTCCTATGACTTGCCCAGTTTTGAGCCCTTTGCGCAACTTAGCCACGCCTTGCTTTGAATCAATAACAATTGAGACTTTTTTAAGGTAATTAATTTTTTTATTTTTCTTATTAAGTTTCGCGTCGTAGGTATAAGCCTTGCTTTCAACAGCGGTACCTATTTTCTGCAGCAAAGTCTCATCGGTATTTTCTTTAGATTCATGTTTCATAGAAGGTAATGAAACAATACCTGTTGAAGATTTTTTTGTAGTTAGACAAGTTGTTACAGACATTGCAATCTTATCAATATCTTCACTGCTAAGACCTTTCGTCGGTTTACCACAACCAATTAAGAAAATTCTTTCAGCAGAAGTACCATCATTAGTTGCAATATAAGCTGTCTGACCCACTTTTGACTCAAACTCACCCCTTTTTATAAGCTTTTTAATACTACCTTGAGTTGCTTTATCAACTTTTTCTGCAATTGAATTTAATGTCCTTCCCTCGGAAACACCGACAACTAAAACATCGATTTTTGTTTTTAAAAGATTTTTTGATAGTTCTTGGTTAAGGCTTAGTGTGAGTCTTTTTTTCATTACGTCTCCTTTTAAAAAAGATTGTTGTCGTACTATTTTATCAATAAACAATAAAAGTTATCTCCAAATAGAGAATATTCTTCTAATAAAGAGTAGGATTGACTATATAGATTTTCAAATTCTTGTTTATGATTTTAAATCGTTATTTTCTAAAGACTATTTTCTCATATACTCTGGCTATAAGCGTAGTCTTTATTCTCATAATCGTATCTTCGAGGTCTATACAATACTTAGAACAAGCATCCAGAGGTGAAATAAATCCTCAAGTTGTTTTTTATATAGTCTTATATAGGCTTCCAGAATTTTTAGAATTAATTTTGCCTCTAAGTTTTTTCATGTCTGTTGTTTTGACTATTGGAAAATTTAGCTCCGAAAGTGAACTTACGATCATGGAACAGCTTGGCTTAAGTAACGCAAGAATCTACTCACTATTGGCAATTCCTGCAGTATTGATAGCTTTGTTAATATTTTTCTTTTCTTTAGTGCTTAGTCCTGGATTAGATATGCGGGTAAAGAGTTTACTTGAAGTTAAATCTCTAGAAGAAACCTTCGATGCTTTACTTCCAGGTGAATTTCACAAATTAAATGATTCTTATCTTATTTATGCGAAGGAAAAGCGAAATGACGGACTGAAGGATGTTTTTCTCCTTATGGAGGATTCCACTAGGGAATCAAGTTTGGCTATCGTAGCTGAGGAATTGAGCGCAAACAGGTCAGGAAATGGAGATTTGAATTTTGGTAAAGGGTTTTCATATTCCAAAGAAGAGCCTGACGAAATATTTTCAGTCAAGTTTGATAATCTGAAATTAAAAGCTGACTTCATGTCGAAAAATAGTGGAGAAGTAAATTTTAAGCTAAAGGATTCAGTAAATCCTTTGTTATGGTCGAGCTCTATAAGTTTTATGACATTATTAAGTATTTTCATGGCTGTGCCATTATCAGAAAGATCTCCGCGTAAGGGCAGATACTCGAAAATACTTCCTAGCTTATTAATATTTTCAGCATACTTAGGGATTTTGTTGACATTCAAAGGTACAGAATCCTCTAATTTAATTTCAATTCTCTTGGTTCATTTGCTTTTTTTAGTTTTCTCTATTCTTTTGAATTTATATATGCACAAGATAAAATCATGATTGATTTATTTGGTGACATAATAGAAAGAAATATCTCCAAGAGAATATTTCATAGTATTTGTATTGTTGCAGTTGCAATCTCTTTGCTAGATTTTTTATTTAAATTTATTTCTGAAATCTCTGATATATCAGATTCTTATCTTGTGTTTGATGCACTAATTTATTGTTTTTATTCAATTCCAAGTTCAATTTATGAATATTTATCATACATCTGTCTAATTGGAGCGATCGTTGGTTTAGGAAGCTTAAACTCAGAAGGGGAGATTATAGGTTCAAAAGTTTTAGGTAAATCGAATTTTAGGATGGCGATAGCATCTTTAAGGCCTGCAATAGTAATAATAGCAATAGCTTTTTTATTTCAAGAGACTTTACATCCTTCATTGTCACAAGCTAACGAGGAAAATAGATTAGTAAAGCAAGAAAGATTCGATTCAGAGGATGGTTATTGGTTTGCTTCTGAGTCTTCAATTAATTTTTTTAAAACTTCTCCGAGTAAAGATTCTATTAATGATGTTACGACTTATCAATATGGAGAAAAGGGGAATATTAATCAAATAATAGATTCGAAATATGCTAAACGTCAAAATGGCATCTGGACTCTATTTGATTTAACAATAACGGACTTTCAAAAAAATTCTATTCGCCTTCAAGAAAAAAAAATATGGCCAGAAGGTCCTAAAGATAGTGATATGAGAAGAATTCTATCTCCTAGGTATCTTTCAATTAGTGAGCTCAATGAAGCTTTAAAGTTAAACATATCTGAATATAGAAGAAATAGCTTATCTCTGGAGTATTGGAAGAAAATATTCCATCCTATTACAACAATATTATTAATTTTGTTAGCTGCATCTTTCGTCTTTGGGAGAGTAAGAGATGAGTCTATTGGTAAAAGAATTCTTACTGGAGTTTTATTCGCATTTTCCTTGAATATTTGTCAAAACCTCTTTGCAAGTATGGCAGCAGTCTCACTTTTAAGCCCATTCTATGCAGTTACTTTACCTATAGCAGCAGTTATTGTTTTAACAACTATATTCTGGAAACTTAAATCTAATTAATCTTAGCAATTCTTGTTTTTGTTGCTAAATCAGCCAGAGATTTTTTTTCTTCGTTAAAAAAAATATATAAGTAGCCAAGACCAAAGAATAAGAAAGAAAAGGTAGAAAAAGCGCAACGTAAGAGACAAATTCTTATTGTTAACTTTTCTTCAGAAATAAGTTTTATTTTCCATGCTTGCATACCTACAGTCTGTCCATCATTTACCAACCAAAAATAAGAGTAAAAGATTGGTCCAGAGAAAATAGTAACGAAAAGCTGCAGTAAATCTATAATTCCGCCGTTTTCAGGAGCTCCGCCGTTTAAAAATACGAGTAATAAAGTTAAAGAAAAGATTATCCCTAAAATCAGTAAACTGTCATAAACAAGGGAAAATATTCTTTTAAAAAAGCCTGAATTTTCCATAATAATTTGGAGAAGATATTTTTTTTGATTATTCTATGTACAAATTGAGAGTTTATTATGCATGATATATCCAAATCTAGTGATACCTTTTTCTTAGGCCATCCCAAAGGTCTCGTAACGCTTTTTTTAACTGAAATGTGGGAAAGAATGTCCTTCTATGGAATGAGAGGATTACTTGTTTTGTTCATGACAAGGGAGGTAGCTGAAGGAGGCATGAATCTTAATGCTCCTGAGGCTATGGCAATCTATGGAATATATGGCGCTTCAGTGTATTTTCTATGTGTTCCTGGCGGATGGATTGCAGATAAGCTTTTTGGAGCCCAGAAAACTGTTCTATATGGTGCTATTATTATAACAATTGGTCACTTTGTGCTGGCAATTCCCTATGATAAAACCTTTTTTCTTGGTTTAGTTCTTGTCTCAATCGGTACAGGTCTTTTAAAGCCAAACATCTCAACTATCGTCGGCCAACTCTATAAGCCAGGAGATGTAAGAATCGATTCCGGCTACACGATATTTTATATGTCCATCAATATAGGAAGTATGCTCGGATTCCTTGTTTGTGGCTATCTTGGAGAGAAGGTAGGGTGGCATTGGGGTTTCGGTGCCGCTGGTGTAGGAATGACTTTTGGTGTTTTACAGTATATTTTTACTAGAAATTCATTAGGAGAAGCAGGAAAAAATCCTAACTTAGCTCCTACTGAAGATGTATCAAAGTACGTGAAGATATTTAAATATAGTGCAATAGCTATTTTCTTACTAGTTACTTCAGGCTTTGCTGGACTTTGGAGTGTCGATCCACAACTACTCAATCAACTTACTGTTTATTTGATATTAATCGTGGCTATTTCTTACTTCATATATTTATTCTTTTTTGCAGGGCTGGGTACTGATGAAATTGAAAATATCAAAATGTTATTAATATTATTTTTCGGAGCTGTATTATTTTGGGCCGGATTTGACCAAGGGGGCTCATCTTTAAATCTTTTTGCTAAAGACTATACGGATCTATTTATCTTTGGGTGGGAGATGCCAGCGACCTTTCTTCAGGTCGCAAATCCTTTGATGGTAGTAATTTTTGCTCCTTTTTTTGCAGCATTTTGGATCTCTCTTGGTAAAAAGAACTTAGATCCTGATACACCCCAAAAATTTGCTTTGGGATGTTTCCTCATGGCTATTGGTTTTTTAGTAATTATTTTTGGTGTTGAGGCTGCTATGCAGAACGAAAAAGCTGGTATTCAGTTTCTTCTCATAACATATCTTTTTCATACACTAGGCGAGCTATGTTTGAGTCCAGTGGGCCTTTCAGCTACTGCGAAATATTCTCCAATTAGATACAGAGGCCAAATGATGGGAATTTGGTTTCTATCGTCTTCTTTAGCGGCTGGTCTTGCGGGCCTACTTGCAAGCAAATCATTTGAGGCTGGTATAGCTTCAATGCCAGATCTCTTTATGCAAATTATTATTGCCCTGTTCGTTGTAGGAATTTTACTCCTCATATCAAATAGATTCGTAAAGGCTACTGAAATAAAGGAAGGGAACTAGGGAAATACTAGTTAAATTTCACTAATTAGTGAGGAGTTTACTTAATATTGTTTTGTATATTTTATGCAATTCCTCAAGATCCTTCTTTTTTACGCTCTCATTTACTTTATGAATAGATGCATTACCTGGCCCAAGCTCAACAACTTGGGATCCAGTAGGTGCAATAAATCTACCGTCTGATGTGCCTCCATCAGTAGTGCATTTAGGTTCTGATCCTGTCACATCTTTTATTGAGCTTTTCACTGCTGCGATGAGTTCTTCTTCAGTAGTAAGAAATGGCTTACCTCCAACTTCCCAAAATACCTCACATTCAACTTCATGTTTATTGATTATGGACTCAACATCATCTTTTATTTGTTGTACGGAAGTTGAGGGAGAGTGACGTACATTTAAACTTAACTCTAAGCTTCCTGGGATAACATTTGTTGCTCCGGTACCTGAGTTGAGATTAGATATTTGTAAAACACTATCTTGAAACTTGCCTGTGTCATCTTCCCATCTAAGCTTAGATAGTTCAGCAAGAGGAGAGGAGAAATTGTGTATAGGGTTACTTGCTTTTTCTGGATAGGCTACATGACCTTGAGTTCCTTTAACTATAATCTTTGCTGAAACTGATCCTCTTCTACCAATCTTTATAACATCTCCCACATTAATATCAGCTGTTGGCTCTCCAACAAGACACCATTTAATTTTTTCATTCTTTTCTTCTAAATAATCAACAACTTTTGTGACTCCATCTACTGCGGGACCCTCTTCATCACTTGTTAGTAAAACAGCTATTCTTCCTGATAAGGTTGGTTCTTCAGCTAAGAATTCTTCAATAGAAGTTACAAAAGCAGCAACGCTTCCTTTCATATCTGCAGCTCCTCTTCCAACTAGCAAAGAGTCTTTATCAGTTGCTACGAAAGGATCGCTCTCCCAGTCTTCAAGTGGGCCGGTAGGGACTACATCAGTGTGACCTAGAAAAGCAAAAATAGGACCAGAATCTCCAAAGGTAGCCCAAAGGTTGTCTACATCTCCATACTTAAGGTGTTCAGCAGAAAAACCAATTTTTTCCAATCTTGTAGAAATAATATTTTGGCATCCAGCATCGTCAGGCGTCACAGACTTCTTTGATATTAACTCTTTGGCAAGTTCTAACACTTTACTCATTTCTTTGATTTAGTCGTTTTTATGCAGTGTTTCGTTCAAAACAACACTTTTTCCATTGGGTTTGCATTGAATGGCTCCAGTAAGGGAGTTTCGTATGAATAATAGGTCATCTTTACCAGATAAGGTGGATGCCTTTACAGTTTCGATCATCTCATTTTTTGAATTAAGAATTTCTACTTTAGATCCTCCTGTTAAGTACAAGCCCGCTTCTAATATACACCTGTTTCCTAGAGGAATACCTAACCCAGAATTGGCACCCAATAAACAATCTTCGCCAACAGAAATTTTGACCTCATTTCCGCCTGACAAAGTACCCATCGTTGAACAACCGCCACCCAAATCTGAGTTTTTTCCTATAATCACACCTGCTGAAATTCTACCTTCTATCATGGCTGAGCCCAACGTTCCTGCATTAAAGTTAACAAAACCTTCGTGCATTACTGTTGTTCCTTCAGACAAATGGGCTCCTAACCTTACTCTAGAACTATCAGCTATTCTTACCCCTTCAGGAATTATGTAATCGGTCAGGCAAGGGAATTTATCTACCGATCTAACAAAGACTTCTCCATTTCTAGATCTAAATAAATTCAAGTCCTTCACATCAACAGGACCAAGATTGGTCCATGCAACGTTTGCTAAAGATCCGAATATATTTTCTAGGTTAATACTGTTTGGTTTTGAGACTTTCAATGATAATAGATAAAGCTTTAAATAAGCATCACATATATTTGAGATAGGTACATCCTTATCAATTTTATGAAATATCAATTTCTGTCTACTTGTAACAGATAATGTATTGCTGATACTCTCAAAAAACTCATTATTTTCTTCTCCGCTTGCCATTGAATAAAGAGAATTAAATCCTGGATTATCAATGTTTAAAGTATTCAGAAGTTCCTGGTCTTCATTTAAAATCAAGTGATATCTAACATCTAGCAAATCATTACTTGAATTTAATGTAGAAACACCAACAGCAACCAACGGGAAAATATTCATCTGTATATTATAAGTTCTGGTTAACTTTAGAGATAGATTAAAAAATCTAATTTAAAGATTGCATGGTTCTATTTACTGCAGAAAAGGCCTTATTGATAGTATCAACATCATGCACTACAGCTAATCTTAAAAAGCCTTCACCAGGATTAATGTCACCAATATTCTTACCTAAGTACGATCCAGGTAAACTAAGCACTGACTCCTGTTCATATAGCAACTTTGCGAAGGCCTGATCATCACAAGATAATTTTAGCCAAATATAAAATCCTCCATCAGGTCTCTTCACATCATCAAACTCATCTAAGCAAGAAATAGCTGCTTTATACTTCTTATCATATTCAGCTCTGTTAGATTCAACATGCTTACTATCTTGCCAGGCCCAAGTACTGGCTAATTGAGTTGGCAAAGAAAGAGTAACGCCATGATAAGTTCTATATAAACTTAGTTTTTTTATTATCGCTTCCGAAGCACAAATAAAACCTGATCGAAGACCGGCAAGACTAGATCTTTTAGAGAGGCTATGAAATATGACTGACCTAGAATCTGCCATAGTTACATCATCACATTCTAATAATCCCAAAGGAGGATTTGATGAACTATCATAAATATCGATATAACATTCATCAGAGCATAAGAGAAAATCATATTTTTCCGCTTTTTCAAGCAGTTCAATATATTCTTTTTTATCAAAACAATATCCAGTGGGGTTTGAGGGAGAACATATTATAAAAAGTTGACAATCTTCCCATACGTCCTCAGGTATGCTTTCAAGGTCAGGTTTAAATCCTTCAGACTCGATAGAATTTAAGTAGAAGGGCTCTGCACCTGCCATAATCGCAGCACCTTCATAAATTTTGTAAAACGGATTTGGTAAAATTACCCTTGGATTCTTTTTTGTAGTATCTATTGTCGACTGAATAAATGAAAAAATTCCTTCTCTACTACCTGAAAGAGGTAAAACATGAATATCGGGATTAATATTGCTTATAGAAAATCTTTCATTTAAGTAATTACAGTAACTCTCTCTCAAATAAAATTCTCCTGATGAAGTTGGATACTTAGAATAGGATAAAGAGTTTTCATTGATAATATTCAGTGCATGCATAGGCGCTCGTTCTTTGGGTTCTCCTATATGAAGTCCAACGACATCTAATGGATCTTTTTTTATATCTTTCAGTAAATCTGAGAGGTACTGGAACGGGTACTCTGTTAAAAAATCTAATTGTTTATTCATTTATCCTCTCAATTTAATGAAACCTTGATATCTTCTATAAGATTATTTAAGTCATTTCTCTTTATAAAAGGCGTATCTTGCTTTGAACTTATGCTAAATCTATCTTCTGCCTTTTCACCATAGGTTGCAATTCTTGCTTTTTTAATTAATGCTCCATGCTTTAAAAAGACTTGGCATATTGATGCCAGTAAACCAGGTCTATCTGTAGTACTGATTTCTAAATCCGTCCATCTATTTTTCATATCGTGCTTAAAACTGATTTCAGTATCAGTTTTAAAATGCCTTAGATGTCTCGGTTGTCTTCTTTGTACAATTTTAGGTTTCAGGATTCTTGGAGTTATTGCCTCTTCTAATTTATCTATTAAAACCTTAGCTTTTTCAGAATCCAATTCAACCCTTTTTCCGTTATCACTTATAGTTATTAGATCAGTACAATATCCATTTTTCATGCCGAAGAGTTTAGCATCAACAAAATTAATATTTTCCGAATCCAAGATTCCTATAATTGTTGCAAAAAGGTTAGCTCTATCTTGAGTATTGATGAAAATGGTAGTCAAAGAATCCGTATCTTTTTGAAATAGTGTTATATTTGATGCTCGTTTAGACAGGAGGATATTTTGAGCATGAATCTGAAGGTCTTTATGATCTGAAGCTTCAAAGTAATCTTCATAAAAATTACTCCAAAGTTTTCTTACATCCTGTTGCCTAAAATCTCCCAAAAGTTCCATAGCTTTGGCTTTTTCCTCTGTTATTGATTTATTAAGAAGAATCTCGTCTTCAAAATAAAGTTTAGTTCGGTCATAAAGCTGTTTTAAAAGAGAGGCGTTCCAAGAATTCCATAATCTTGGATTTGTTGCACTTACATCAGCTGCAGTAAGGCAATACATATAATTGAGAGTATCTAGATCTTTAATCTTTTTCGCAAAATCCTTTATAACCTCATTATCTGTAAGATCCTTTTTTTGTGAAGTAACAGACATTAAAAGGTGATTTTCAACTAACCATTCAATTTTTTTTGTATCTTCTTCAGAAAAAAAATGCTTTTTACAGAAATTCCTTACGATGGTTTTTCCTAATTCTGAATGATCTGAACCTCTTCCTTTACCAATATCATGATATAAACCAGATATGTAAAGTACTTCTAGTTTAGGAAGCTTATCAATTAATTTTGATGCTAAAGGGAATTTATCCTTAGATTTTCCAAGTGACATCCATCGCATATTCCTCAGAACTTGCAGAGTGTGAGCATCTACAGTGTATATGTGAAATAAGTCATACTGCATCTGTCCAGTAATCCTTCCAAATTCTGGAAGGTATCTTCCCAATATCCCTAAATTTTTCATATTTTCCAATTGCGTAACTAAAAGTCTTTTGGATTTAAGAAGTTTTAAGAAAAGTTTAATATTTTGTTTTTTTGATCTAAATTTTGAATCAATAAGATCTCTATCCCTTTTAAGAGCTCTTAAAGTTTCAGATCCAATATCTTCAATATAAGTATTCTCACTTAATTTGATGAAGAGATCTAAGAGAAGACTGGGATCCTTTTTAAAACCATTTAGATCATATAGATGAATAAGATTATTTTTAACAAAGAAATTTTTATCTATTTTCCTCTTTCTCGAATATTTAGTTAACCCATAATTTTCTTTCAACCCCTGAATAAATGTAGAATTTATTTCAGAAATATTTAATGAGGATCGATAATATCTATGCATCAATTTTTCAGCTGCTTGTTTTGGGCTCTTAATAGAAGGGAATAATTTCTCCGCAATTGGTATTTGATGCTCAAATAGTAGCCTGTCTTCCTCCCTATTAGCTTCGATGTGGAGTAGATATCTGATTACCCAAAGCCAATACTTAGATTTGTTAAGCTCTTGTCTTTCTTCGAAAGTGAGAACACCAGTAAACTTTTCTTCATCAGCCGTGTTCCTAAGATTATTTTTAATTAACCAATCAATTGTATGAATATCCCTAAGTCCTCCTGGCGAGGATTTAATATCTGGTTCAAGATTATATGAAGTATTATCGAAACTTTCATGACGCTCTATTTGTTCCTGAAGTTTTGCTTGAATAAAAGACTTATTTCTCCACAAGTTTTTAGTGTCTATTATTCTTAGATATTCTTTATGTAATTGCTCATCGCCAGTTAGTCTTCTGTACTCGAGCATGTTTGTCATTGTAAAGAGATCTTCTCTTGCTTGATTCCTTGCTTCATCTGCAGTTCTTACGCTATGTCCAATTTCTAAACCTAAATCCCATAATGAGCTAATGAATTCTTCAACTTTCTTTTGGTCAGACTTCGATAAATTATTTTTTGATAAAAGGAGTAAATCTATATCAGAGTAGGGATGAAGTTCTCCTCTCCCATAGCCACCGACAGAGAAAATACCAAAGTTTTTAATCTCATTTAGCTTAGTTTGATTGGCTATAGATTGAATTAATGCATCAGTATTATTAGATCTTTTGTTTAAGAAATATTTAATTCCTCTTACCTGTCTTCCTCTATCACCAAAAAGCCATTTTTCAAATTGTTTCGATAATTCTTTATTATCAATATTCTTTTTCTTAACTATATTTTCAAACATCTAAGCGTTTTATCTTTCTTCTGCTCTTTGTGTGAGAATTTCTGCCCCATTTTTATTTACATAAATAGTATGCTCCCATTGTGCTGAATTCTTGCCATCCCTAGTTTCAACTGTCCATCCATCTTCTAATAGATTAGTATGTTTCGAGCCTAAATTTATCATAGGTTCAATTGTGAAACACATGCCCTCAATAATTTCTTGTCCTGTATTAGCTTCCCCATAATGAAGTATCTGAGGCTCATCATGATAGATTTTGCCAATTCCATGACCGCAGTATTCTTCAACCACAGTATAGTAATTTTTTTCAGCATGAGTTTGTATTGCATGACCAATATCCCCAAGGCTTGCTCCGGGTCTTACAACTTCTATACCTTTATAGAGACATTCTTGTGTAATTTTAACAAGCCTTTCGTTGTGTGCTTGGACTTTTCCTACAAGATACATTTTTGAAGTATCCCCGTGCCATCCATCTTTGATTACTGTGACATCAATATTCATAATGTCTCCACTTTTAAGAATTCGATTATCATCTGGTATGCCATGACATATAACTTGATTGATACTCGTACATAATGTTTTCTCAAAACCTCTATATCCTATATTTGCAGGAATAGCCTTTTGAACATCTACAATATAGTCGTAACAAATTTTATCTAATTCTCCAGTTGAGATTCCTGGTTTAATAAAATCTCCAATCATCTCCAATACTTCAGCAGCAAGACTGCCTGCCTTTCTCATTCCATTGAGTTCTTCTAAATTTTTTATCACTTTTTCTTTAATTTTCTAAGGTTTTGATAGACAGGGAAACATACATTTATTATAGTGTGGTTTTAATGCCAATAGGCCTTAAAAATCAAAAATGCGAACTTCAGATACCTTTCTGGTTCGCTTTTTTTTCATCAAATTTTATCAATTCTCCTGATTAAAGTATGGAAAATAGAATCATTATTCCGTTAGATGTTGATTACATTAATGCTTTAAACATTGCCAAAACTCTTGATCCAAAAATCTGCAGGTTAAAGGTAGGTAACCAATTATTCACTTCATCGGGCCCTCAAGTAATTAATGACCTGAAAGGACTGGGATTTGAAATATTTTTAGACCTAAAATTTCACGATATTCCAAATACTGTCTACGGAGCAGTAAGATCCGCTGCAGATCTTGGAGTATGGATGGTAAATGTTCATGCCTCTGGAGGCATTAAAATGCTGGAAGCCTCAAGAAGGGCATTAGAAGGCTATGATCAACCCCCTTTATTAATTGGTGTCACTGTCTTAACAAGTCTATCAGAAGATGCTCTCAAAGAAGTTGGCTTGCAGGGAGTTTCAGAGCAAGTTTTAAGACTAGCCACCTTAGCTAGAGAATGTGAGTTAGATGGAGTTGTGTGTGCATCTTCAGATGCAAAAGATATCAAAGACAAATTTGGTGAAGATTTTTTAACAGTAACTCCTGGAATAAGGCCATTCCAATCTGATTTAGATGATCAAAGCAGAGTATCAACACCTGAAGAAGCAATTAAGAATGGTTCTGATTTTCTTGTAATAGGAAGACCCATTACTGGTTCCCAAAATCCCAGAGCCACTCTTGAAGAAATCAATTTAAAAATTGCATGAGTAAAGAAAAAGCAATACTTGCATTAGAAGACGGAACAATCTTCGAGGGAATAAGTATTGGCGCTTCAGGACAGGTTAATGGTGAAATTGTTTTCAATACTTCTATGACAGGTTATCAAGAAATTCTTACAGATCCTTCATATGCCAAGCAAATAGTAACCTTAACTTACCCGCATATTGGAAATACAGGAACAAATAGTGAGGATACTGAATCAGATAAAATTTGGTGTTCTGGATTGGTAATAAGGTCGCTTTCTCAGGCGGAAAGTAGTTGGCGCAATACTGAAACTTTATCTAATTACCTCATTAGAAATAATATTCAAGGAATATCTGATATAGATACAAGAAAATTGACAAGAATAATAAGAGAAAAAGGTGCTCAGTCAGCATCAATATTTACTGGTAACTCAGTTGACTCAAACAACGCAGTAGATTTAGCGAAAGATTTTGAAGGTTTAGCTGGTTTAGATCTCGCAAAAGAAGTTACAACAGAATCTAGTTATGATTGGAAAGAAGGAACATGGAGAGGATGTAATGGTGAATCTGATTTTAGAGTTGCAGTTTTAGATTTCGGAATTAAAAAAAATATATTAAGAATATTAGTTGATCAAGGGTATGAATTAAAAATTTTCCCCGCTAAAACTTCTTGCCAAGAAATTTTAGATTTCAAACCAAATGGGGTGTTTTTATCTAACGGACCTGGCGATCCCGAACCATGTATCTATGCCATTGATACAATTAAAGAATTAATCCAAATCAGTATGCCCATATTCGGCATTTGTCTAGGTCATCAATTACTCGCAATAGCATTGGGTGGCAAGACATCAAAAATGAAATTTGGTCATCATGGTGCAAATCATCCTGTCCAAGATCTCAAAACTAGCAAAGTTTCAGTAAGCTCTCAGAATCATGGCTTCACAGTCGAAGAAAATTCCTTACCTACAAATGTTGAGATAACTCATAAATCGTTATTTGATGGAACTATTCAAGGAATCCAGCATTCATCTAAACCTTTTTTCAGTTTTCAAGGCCATCCGGAAGCCAGCCCTGGACCTCATGATCTGGCATATCTATTCTCAACATTTGATAAAAATATGACTAAAAATGCCTAGAAGAAAGGACATAAATTCAATTTTAATAATAGGAGCCGGTCCTATCGTAATTGGTCAGGCATGTGAATTTGATTATTCTGGAGCACAAGCTTGTAAGGCATTAAAAGAAGATGGTTATAGAGTTATTTTAATCAACTCAAATCCTGCAACAATTATGACAGACCCAAGCATGTCAGATGCCACATACATTGAACCAATTCACTGGGAGACTATTGAGAAAATAATTGAAAAAGAAAAACCAGATGCATTATTACCAACAATGGGAGGTCAAACTGCGTTAAATGCTGCTCTTGATTTAGATAGTAGGGGTATTTTAAAAAAACATAATGTTGAGATGATAGGAGCAACTAAAGAGGCAATTGATAAGGCTGAGGATAGAGAATTATTTGCAGCTTGTATGGAAAAGATAGGATTAAAGGTTCCTGAATCTGGTTTGGCGCACAATAATGAAGAGGCACACATTCTTTTGGAAAGAATTGGTTTCCCCTGTGTGTTAAGACCAAACTTCACTATGGGTGGTTCTGGTGGAGGAATTGCTTACAACATCGAGGAATTTGACGAAATTTGTAAAAGAGGGTTAGAACTTTCACCTACTTCTGAAATATTTATTGATAAATTTCTTGGTGGTTGGAAAGAATATGAAATGGAAGTTGTCAGAGATAAGAATGATAATTGCATAATCGTTTGTAGCATCGAAAATCTTGATCCAATGGGAGTTCATACAGGAGACTCAATAACTGTTGCTCCCTCTCAAACTCTTACAGATAAGGAATATCAAATTATGAGAAATGCTTCCATTGATATTCTCAGAGAAATAGGAGTCGAAACAGGAGGTTCAAATGTCCAATTCACCATTAATCCAGAAGATGGCGAGATGTTAATTATTGAGATGAATCCAAGAGTTTCCAGATCTTCAGCTCTAGCCTCAAAAGCAACTGGCTTCCCGATAGCTAAAGTTGCTGCAAAACTAGCTGTTGGCTATACATTAGACGAATTGAGTAATGATATTACTGGTGATGTTATACCGGCGTCTTTTGAACCTTCTATAGACTATGTAGTAACCAAGATTCCTAGATTTAACTTTGAAAAGTTTATCCAAACAGATCCAGTCTTATCAACACAGATGAAATCTGTAGGAGAAGTGATGGCTATTGGTAGAACATTTCAAGAGTCGCTACAAAAAGCAATTAGAGGTTTAGAAACCGGAAGAAGCGGTCTTGATCCGATTTTTAGAGAGGATGATGAATTTGAGACGCTTAAACAAAAAATAAGTATACCTAGCCCGGATAGACTTTGGTTTGTAGCAGATGGATTTAGAAATGGTTTAACACCTGAGGAAGTATTTGAGTATTCAAAGATAGATCCTTGGTTTTTGATTCAAATTAAAGACCTCATAGACATAGAAGTAAGTCTTGAGGATGTTTCCTTAAAAGATTTAGATTATGAGCAATTATATGGTTTAAAGAGAAAAGGCTTTTCTGATTCAAGAATCGGTGAATTGATTGGAAGTTCAGAAGATCAAGTTAGACAACTTAGAAAATCATTAAATCTCAATCCTGTATTCAAAAGAGTTGATACATGTGCTGCCGAGTTTGAATCCTCTACTGCCTATATGTACTCAACATATGAAGAAGAATGTGAAGCTAACGTAACTCAAAATAAAAAAATTATGGTCTTGGGAGGAGGTCCCAATAGGATAGGGCAAGGTATAGAATTTGACTACTGTTGCGTCCATGCTGCTCTTGGCTTGAGAGAAGAAGGGTACGAAACAATAATGGTCAATTGTAACCCTGAAACAGTTTCAACTGATTTTGATACGTCAGATAGATTATATTTTGAGCCAATCACTGTCGAAGATGTTCTTGCCATTACTGATATCGAAAATCCCAAGGGTGTTATTGTTCAATATGGCGGACAAACGCCTTTGAAGATAGCAGAAGAGCTTGAAAAGAATGGTGTTCCAATTTTGGGCACATCCCCTGATTCCATTGATCTGGCAGAAGATAGAGGGAGATTCCAAGAATTTGTAAATAAACATAACTTGAAACAACCCCCAAATGGAATTGCTTCTAGTGTTGAGGAAGCGATGGAAGTTTCCGAACAAGTTGGTTTCCCTCTTGTAGTAAGACCTTCTTATGTGCTTGGCGGGAGAGCTATGGAGGTGGTCCATAAAAAAACAGATCTGGAAAATTATCTCGTTGAAGCAGTTCAGGCAAGTGCAAAAAGTCCTGTACTTCTAGATGGATTTCTCAATCAAGCAGTAGAAATGGACATTGAGGCAGTATGCGATGGTGAAACAGTTATTATTGGTGGGATTCTCCAACATATTGAACAGGCAGGGATACATTCTGGTGATTCTGCATGTTCTTTACCACCTTACAGTTTATCTGAAGAATTGGTTGCTGAAATCACTCACATGGTTAAAAAAATAGCCATCGAGATTGGAGCCATAGGATTGATAAATGTTCAGTTAGCTTACTATAATGAAGAATTGTATTTACTTGAAGTAAATCCAAGAGCGTCTAGGACAATTCCCTTTGTCTCAAAATGTATAGGAAGATCATTAGCTAAAGCTGGAGCATTATGCATGGCAGGTATTAGCCTCAAGGATCAAAATTTCAATAAGGAAATAGTTCCAGAATATTTTTCTGTTAAAGAGGCAGTTTTTCCTTTCAATAAATTTTTAGGCGTTGACCCAATTTTAGGTCCTGAAATGAAATCAACTGGAGAAGTAATGGGAGTGGGTTCTAGTTTTTCCGAAGCCTATGCTAAGGCGCAGTTAGGTGCAGGAGAGATTATTCCTAAAGAAGGATCTGTCTTTTTAAGCGTGAGGGATTCAGATAGACCTTTCGTTGCAGAAATTGCAAAGGAGTTTCTTGATTTAGGATTTAAAATTATTGCTACAAAAGGTACTGCGAGACATATTGAAGAAGCAGGGATAAATGTTGAGATTATAAAAAAAGTAGCTGAAGGAAGACCTCACGTTGTAGATGCCATGAAAAACGGACAAGTTAACCTTATCGTCAATACTACAGAAGGAAAACAATCTATACTCGATTCAGCTTCAATAAGAAGAACCGCATTAGAAGAAAAAATTTATTGCACCACTACATTAGAAGGCGGAAGGGCAGTTTGCTCCGTAATACGTAATAAAGATCTTTGGTCGGTTGAGAGACTTCAAGATCTTCATGATAATATTTCCCAATGAATCCAATTACAAAAGAAGGAGAAGTTCTTTTAAGAGAAGAGCTCAAAAAACTTAAATCAGAAGATAGACCTAGGATAATAGATGCCATCTCGACTGCTAGAGAATTTGGTGACTTAAAAGAAAATGCTGAATATCATGCTGCAAAAGAAGAACAGAGTTTAGCTGAAGCCAGAATTCGCGATATTGAATCAAAACTTTCTAGTGCCCAAGTAATTGATGTCACAGCCATAGAATCTTCAGATAAGGTAATATTTGGAACAACAGTAAAAGTTTATAACTCCAATTTAGAAAAATCATTTACTTATAAAATTGTCGGAGAGGACGAAGCAGATGCTAGTGCGGGTAAAATCTCGTTCGCCTCACCCTTGGCAAAAAAATTAATTGGGAAGTTCGAAGGAGATGTACTCCAATTAGAAACTCCAGGCGGACTCACTGAATATGAGATTGAGAAAGTAGAATATCTTTGAGTTTGCGGTGTCAATTAAAACAAATTATAGAGATGGAGATTTTTTTTCAAAAAAATCAAAAAAAGAAGGCTACAGATCAAGAGCCTCATACAAGTTAAAAGAAATACTCAAAACTGATATTAGTATAAAGAAAGGCCAGTCAGTATTGGATCTGGGTTCATACCCTGGTAGTTGGTCGCAGGTAGCTATTGAGCTAGTTGGTTCGAGAGGGAAAGTAGCAGCAATCGACATACAAGAAATGAAACTACAAAATTGTTTCTTCCTTCACAAGTCAATTGAAGAAATTGTTGAAAGTGATTTTCAAGAAATTTCTGAATTTGTTCCATTTGACCTTGTTTTATCTGACATGGCCCCCAATATAAGTGGTATTAGAGAAAGAGATAATGCTTTGATGATAGGCTTAGTGAATAGCATCCTATCTGTGATTGATAACTTTTTAAAAATCAAAGGTTCTGTTTTAATAAAGGTATTCCAAGGTGAAAGTTTGGACTATACTAGTCAGGCCCTCAAAAAAAGATTCAATAAAGTAAAAATTTCTAAACCTAAAGCGTCTAGACCAAACTCGAGAGAAATTTATATAATTGGAAAGGAATTAAAAAAATAACATGAGCGAACTTCTTAAAAATTTATTAATGTGGCTATTTATAGCTATTACTGTTTTTTCTGTATTTAACAACTTCAGTACAGAAGAATCTAATCAAGAATTATCTTATTCTGAATTCATATCACAGGTAGAAAGTGATCAAGTATTGAGTGTTGAGTTTTCATCAGATAATTACACTCTTAAAGGTAAGACCGTAAATGGTGAGTCATTCGAGACAGTTAGACCGCCTTTCTTACAGGATGACTTGAGTGAAATCCTGAGTGATCATAGAGTTGCTGTAACCGGTGAAAGACCAGAAGAGCAATCCTTATTTAAACAACTCCTTATTGCTAGTTTTCCGATACTTATTATATTGGCGGTCTTCATATTTTTCATGAGGCAAATGCAAGGCGGATTAGGCGGAAAGTCTGGCCCGATGAGTTTTGGAAAAAGTAAAGCAAAAATGCTTGAAGGAGGTAAAGTTAAAACCTCTTTCGCTGATGTAGCGGGTATTGAAGAAGCTAAAGAAGAGGTACAAGAGGTTGTAGATTTCTTAAAGGACCCAACCAAATTCCAAAAACTAGGAGGAAAAATTCCAACTGGAATATTGATGACTGGTTCTCCAGGAACCGGCAAAACTCTTTTAGCTAAAGCGATTGCTGGTGAGGCCGGTGTCCCTTTCTTTAGTATATCTGGTTCAGACTTTGTTGAAATGTTTGTGGGAGTTGGCGCATCAAGAGTTAGAGATATGTTTGATCAGGCCAAAAAACAAGCTCCTTGTATTGTGTTTATTGACGAAATAGATGCTGTAGGAAGACATAGAGGGGCTGGAATGGGTGGAGGTCATGATGAAAGAGAGCAAACACTTAATCAACTTTTAGTAGAAATGGATGGGTTTGAAGACAACGAAGCGATTATTATAATTGCCGCAACAAACAGACCAGATGTTCTCGATCCCGCTCTACTGAGACCAGGAAGGTTCGATAGACAAGTTGTTGTTCCTCTTCCAGATATTAGAGGTAGAGAACAAATACTAAAAGTTCACATGAAAAAGGTTCCAATAGCTCAGGACGTCAATGCTTCTCTAATAGCAAGAGGAACTCCAGGATTTTCTGGTGCCGATCTAGCAAACTTGGTTAACGAAGCTGCGTTAGTTGCCGCAAGAACAGCTAAAAAGCTGGTAGGTATGGAACAGTTAGAATTTGCAAAAGATAAGGTTATGATGGGCAGCGAAAGAAGATCAATGGTCATGTCCGAAGATGAAAAGCTCAAAACGGCATACCACGAATCAGGACATGCGATTGTTGGTAGATCGCTTGAAGAACATGATCCAGTATACAAAGTAACCATAATCCCAAGAGGTAGGGCCTTGGGTGTTACCATGTTTTTACCTGAAGAAGACAAGTATAGTTATAGCCATCAAAGTATTCTCGATAGAATCTGTGGTCTATATGGGGGAAGAATTGCTGAAGAACTAATTTATGGGAAAAAAGGTGTGACAACAGGGGCATCAAATGACATTGAAAGAGCAACAGAAATGGCACATAACATGGTTACGAAATGGGGACTTTCTGAAAAACTTGGACCTATAAAATATGGTGATGAAACTGATGAGCCCTTTTTAGGAAGGTCTGCGGGAGCTTCAAAACAAGGTATTTCTGATGATACTGCTCACGAGATTGATAATGAGGTGAAAGAAATTCTATCTGATTGTTATCAGAATGCAAAAGACATTCTCACTGATAATATTGATGCTCTTCATGGAATGTCGAAGGCATTAATGGATTACGAAACTTTAGATGTCGATCAAATTGACGATATTATGGCGGGAGGAAAACCTAGGGCACCCAAATCAAACGAAAGCTCCAAGCCAGTTAATCCTGAAGATGGTAATACTGTAGGCGATACTGCCGAACAAAATTAATATTTTGGTGAAATAATATCTATAGACTAAAATCTACTCTCAATGAGTAAACTTGCGTCTATAAAAGACAAATCATCAGTCCTTTCTACTTTAAGTAAGGATAGAAAGTTCGGTACTGACGGCATTCGTGGTCCAGTAACCTCAACAATGAATCCTCTCTTTGTTACCAAACTTGGATGGGCTGCAGGATCTATTCTTAAAGATGAGGGCATGTCCAAAGTTCTTATAGGCAAAGATACAAGAATCTCAGGTTATATGTTTGAATCAGCCTTACAAGCAGGTTTTATCTCCGCAGGAATGGATGTAACACTCTTAGGTCCTCTGCCAACTCCAGGTGTTTCTTATTTAGCAAATTCTAATAATCAAGTAGGCTTAGTCATTAGTGCTTCACATAATCTATTTGAAGATAATGGTATTAAGTTTTTTGATAAAGATGGTCAGAAATTTTCAGCTGAATTAGAAAAAAGAATCGAGACCAAACTCACTCAAGAAATGGTTGCAGTCGAATCAATAAATCTTGGTAAAGCCTCTAGAATGAATGATGCTC
Organism: uncultured SAR86 cluster bacterium; assembly: GCA_902542325.1. Lineage (GTDB taxonomy): Bacteria > Pseudomonadota > Gammaproteobacteria > Magnimaribacterales > Magnimaribacteraceae > Magnimaribacter. Next base: position 142,156 of record CACBUE010000001.1, read on the forward strand.
AGGGGCGTTATATTGAATTCTGTAAATCATCCTTCACTGACTTAGATTTAAATGGATTATCAATTCTTTTAGATTGTGCAAACGGAGCAACTTATTCAGTTGCCCCGAAAGTTTTTTCAGAGCTAGGAGCAAAAGTTGAGACAATCGGCTCATCTCCTGATGGAATTAATATCAATCAAAATTGTGGCTCGACTAATCCTGATTTCTTGAAGGAAGAATTAATGAAGGGTTCTTATGACCTAGGAATTGCTTTTGATGGAGATGGAGATAGGATTTTGATAGTCAACTCTGAAGGAGAAATTCTTGATGGAGACGATATTTTATATATTTTATCTAATAACCTCGCACCTAATTCAGGAGTTGTTGGCACTTTGATGACAAATAAGGCTTTGGAAATATATTTTGAAAAAAATGGTATTCCTTTTTTACGTGCAGAAGTAGGCGATAAATATGTGTTACAGAGATTATTGGAGGAATCATGGGTGCTTGGTGGAGAGCCTTCTGGTCATATAATCTGTTTAGATTCTGCTCCAACTGGCGATGCCATTGTTGCTGCATTGAACCTATTGAATGCGATTAAAGATAATAATTTTTCTGTAAAAAAATCCTTGGATGGATTTCAAAAGTTTCCTCAAACCCTAATCAATCTCAAGGTAAATAACCCTAACAAAATAATAATTAGTGATAAATTTTGGTCAGAAGTTACTCGAATAGAAAAACAACTTGGACAAAATGGAAGAGTGCTTATAAGACCTTCTGGAACGGAGCCCTTAATAAGGCTAATGGTAGAGTCTGATCGAACTGGTGCTTCAAATGATTTCTGCAATGCTTTGGCAGATTTAGCTCAAACTATATGATCATTGCAAATTGGAAAATGAACGGTACTAGACAATCCGTTGCAACATGGATCCAGGCTGTCTCCAATAACATTAATATAAAAGACGTAAATCCTTGTATTTTCTGTCCCCCAACCTGCTATTTAGAATATGCAAGAAGATTAGTTGATGAAAATGATTACCACATTGAAATTGGATCACAAATTGTAAATCATAGTTTTGAGGATGAATCTTTAACTGGTGGAATAAGTACAACAATGCTCAAAGATTTAAGCGTTGAGTATGTGCTTGTTGGCCATTCTGAACAAAGAAATTTTTTAAAGGAAAGCAATAATGTAATTACTAAGAAAATAGAAAAAGCTTTAGAAGATGAGCTGTCGGTAATTTATTGCATTGGTGAAGATATTGATACTAAGAATAAAAATGAAGCTTATTCATTTTTGAGTGAGCAATTAGATGTATTTTGCCAACTCCAAATCACACACGAAGATAAACTTAGGTCCATTACAGTTGCCTATGAACCGATATGGGCCATTGGATCAGGGCTAAATGCAGAGAAAGACTACATAGAAGAAACGCATGGATTCATTAAAAAATATATAAATGATCATCTAGAGTGGGATAAGCTTGATATTTATCCTGCAGTTCTTTACGGAGGTAGTGTAAACTTGAACAATTGCGAAGAAATAATTTCTTCAACTAATGTTGATGGTCTTTTGATTGGAGGAGCTTCCTTAAATTCAGAAACCTTTTCTAAAATATATAATTTAAGCTAATGGAAAATTTACTTATATTCTTTTACATACTTATTTCTATTTCCCTTATATTAATAATACTTTTACAGCAAGGTAAGGGGTCTGATATTGGAAGTGCTTTCGGAGCAGGCTCTAGTAACACAATGTTTGGATCAAGCTCTTCTTCAAATCCTCTAACTAAAGTAACCGCTATTCTTGCAGCAATTTTTCTAATTCTTAGTTTATCCATTACCTATATCTCTCGAAGTTCTATGATCGAAGAGTCACCGATTATAGAGGTAGAATTTGATGAAACGGGTATACTTCCTGAAGATAATTAAGGCAACTGGCCGAAGTGGTGGAACTGGTAGACACGCTACCTTGAGGGGGTAGTGAGCATTGCTCGTGGAGGTTCGAATCCTCTCTTCGGCACCATATCTTTCTTGATTCTTTCGTTGCATCTAACTATACTCCGACCCCTTTGTTGCGGGGTGGAGCAGTCTGGTAGCTCGTCGGGCTCATAACCCGAAGGTCGTAGGTTCAAATCCTGCCCCCGCTACCAAGTAAGCCCTATATGGGCTTTTTTTGTAGGTAAATGATGGACATAGATTACATAAAAAAAATGTTGGAAGAGGATATTGAAAGACTAGGCTGTAAAGTCTGGGGCCTAGAGTTATTCGGAAGAAGGTCCAATCAAACTTTAAGAATCTTCATAGACAAAAATGAAGGTATATCTGTCGAAGACTGTGAAAAGGTTAGCAAGCATGTAAGTAAAGTGCTTGATACAGAGAATGACTTTTCCGAAAACTATATGTTAGAAGTTTCATCTCCAGGATTGGATAGGAAATTTTTTTACAACGAGCAATATAAAGATTATCTAAATGAGGCTTTAAAGGTCACTTTTTTTGATAGTCAAAACAAAAAAACAATTCAAGGACGTTTAGAGGAAGTAGATAAAACAAGTATAAAACTTGAAATGAAAGAAGGCCAAATGCAAATTGCTTTTTCTTCTATTATTCAAGCAAATCTTATAATCTAAGAGGCAATATTATGCAAAAAGAGATTTTATTAGTAGCAGAGGCAGTTTCAGGGGAAAAAGGCCTGCCTCAGGAAGCTATATTCGAGGCCATAGAGCAAGCTTTAGCGACTGCTACAAAAAAAAGGTACTCTGAAAACTCGAATATAGAGGTGATAATTGATCCAAAAACTGGGGACTATGAAACTTTTCGTTTATGGGAGGTGGTTTCCGTAGAAGATATCGAAGATCAAGGCATCCAAGTTATTCATGATGATCAAAATAGTGAATTAGGTTCATTTGTAAAAGAGAAGGTAGAAAATGTAGAATTCGGTCGAATCGCTGCGCAGGCTGCTAAACAGGTAATAGTTCAGAAAGTAAGGGAAGCTGAAAGAGCACAGGTTGTTGAAAAATACCGCAATGTTTTAGGCGAATTAATCAATGGCACTGTAAAAAAAGTGACTAGAGAGTTTTTGATTATAGACTTAGGTGAAGGGGCCGAGGCAATTTTGTCTAGAAATGAGTTAATACCTGGAGAAGTATTTAGGATTGGCGATAGACTTAGGGCTGTCCTTCAAGAAGAGGATAGAGAAAATCGGGGACCTCAACTAGCTCTAAGTAGGAAATGTCCAGAAATGGTTGGAGAATTATTTAAGTTAGAGGTTCCTGAAATTTCTGAACAAGTAATAGAAATCAAGGCTATAGCTCGTGATCCAGGTTCAAGAACTAAAATTGCAGTAAAAACAAATGATAATAGAATAGATCCTGTTGGAGCTTGTGTGGGAATGAGAGGATCTAGAGTACAGGCAGTATCAAATGAATTAGGTAATGAAAGACTTGACATTGTAATTTGGGATGACGATCCAGCTCAATTACTTATTAACTCAATGGGTCCTGTTGAGATAACGTCTATAGTTCTTGACGAAACTAAAGGTTCTATGGATGTGGCTGTTACTCAAGATACCTTGGCTCAAGCAATAGGAAAAAGTGGCCAAAACGTTCGTCTTAGCAGTCAAATTACTGGTTGGAAATTGAATGTTATTGATCAGGAAGTTGCTGATCAACAAAATCAAGAGAAATCTGAGAGTATTTCAAATATATTAGTAGATAAATTAGATGTTGATGAAGATTTAGCAAATACGCTTATATCTAATGGATATAATTCCTTAGAATCTATTTCTTCTTCAGAAATTGAGGAACTTTCGCGAATTGACGGCTTTGATGATGATATTAGTAGCCTTTTAATAAATAGGGCTAAAGAAGTCTTAATTACAATGGCTATGGAAGTTTCTACAGATGATGGAAAGTCAGGAGATCTTATGTCGGTTGAAGGAATGGAAATGACACTTGCATTGGAACTAACTCAAAAAGGAATTAATGATAGAGAAGAACTTGCAGAGCAATCTATTGAAGAACTTACAAGCATAATAGATATTTCTGAAGAGGATGCTGGAGATTTAATTATGCGAGCAAGAGCTCATTGGTTTGAGGATTAAAAAAAATGTCAGCGGTAACAGTAGAAAATTTAGCGAAAATAATAGGTTCCGAAGGTGACACTCTTCTATCTCAAATGAAAGAAGCAGGCCTCTCTCATACTGATGTTAAAGATGAGGTTACTGATAAAGATAAAAAGACTCTATTAGAGTTTCTTAAAGAACAGCAAAATAAATCTTCTAAGACTATTTCTCTTAATAAAAGTGCAACTAAGACTGAACCTGCTTCATCCGGAACAGTTTCAATTACTAGAAAAACTATTACAAAAGATAGGTCTGAAAAACAGACTTCGGAAGCTAAAAAAACTTCCTCAACAATTGATTTCGATGAAATAGAGAAAAAAAGACAAGCTGGAGAGGCCAATAAAAAGGCGGAAGAAGAGCAAAGAAATAAAGAAATAGAGCAAAAGACTCTTGTTACTAGGCGAAAAGCTAAGACTGGTGAGTCTCCTGTAACGAAATCTGAACCTAAGAAAGTCGTTCAAATTGAAAAAAGGACACTCAAACCTTCTAGAGCAGAACTATCCAAAAAGGAGCAAAGAGAGTTAGAGGGAGAAAATTTTCTTTCTAATGTCGAAAAGCAAGAGTTTGAAAAACCTGCTGATTTAGTTTCAAAAAATATTCAAATTCCCGAAACTATTACAGTAAGTGAACTTGCCGAAAGTCTCTCTGTAAAAGGGGCTGAGGTAGTAAAAAAACTAATGTCTATGGGTGTTATGGCAACTTTAAATCAACCTTTAGATCAAGACACTGCCATATTGGTCACAGAAGAATTAGGTCACAAGGGAGAACCGGCTGTCAAAGTTGAAGTAGAAGATCAACTGATGGAACTGGTTACTTATGATGGAGAAGAAGAACGTAGGAATCCGGTAGTATCTGTTCTGGGCCATGTAGATCATGGAAAGACAACTTTATTGGATTTTATTCGCAAGGCTAATGTTGCAGCTGGAGAAGATGGAGGTATTACTCAAAAAATAGGAGCCTATCAGGCTAATACAGACCAAGGCACGATTGCATTTATTGATACTCCTGGCCATGCAGCCTTCTCAGAAGTGCGAGCAAGAGGAGCCAATTCTACTGATATTGTTATTCTTGTCGTTGCTGCAGATGACGGACTGCAACCACAAACAGAGGAGGCAATTAGTCATGCCAAAGCTGCTGGCGTTCCGATAGTAGTCGCAGTAAATAAAATGGATAGGGAAGAAGCTGATATCGAAAAAGTAAAAACAGAACTTTCCAACAAAGAACTTATTCCAGAAGATTGGGGAGGTCAAACTCAATTTTTACCTATTTCGGCTCTTAAGGGTGACGGTATAAAAGAATTGCTAGAAGCCGTCTCTCTCGAAGCTGAAGTGTTAGAGCTTAAAGCACATCATAAAGGCCCGGCATTTGGTGTGGTTTTAGATTCAACTACAGAAGTCGGCAAAGGAGCTGTTGCAACGATACTTGTTCAAAAGGGGACCCTAAAAAAGGGCGATATGATTCTTGTTGGTGAACAGACAAAAAGAGTAAGAAGCTTAGTAGATGAAAATGGTTTGACTTTGAAAGAGGCCGGACCATCAGTCCCTGCTTCGATAACCGGTCTTGACGTTCCGCCTAAGGCAGGAGAAGAGTTTGTCGTTGTTTCAAGTGAGAAAATGGCTAAAGAAATCTCCAATGAAAGAGCTGCAAAAGCTAGAGAAGAAAGATTGGCCCGTAACCAAATCTCTAATCTTGAGATGCTTTTTGAGTCTGAACTAGGAAATCACACTATCTTGAATATTGTTTTGAAAGCAGACACACATGGTTCCTTAGAAGCAATCATAGGTTCTATAAAGAATATAGAAAATGAAGAAGTAAAAATAAATATTGTCCATGAGTCAGTAGGTTCTGTAAATGCAAATGATGTTAACCTAGCCATGACGACAGGGGCATTCGTGATGGGCTTTAATGTTAGAGCAGATAATGCTGCAAAATCTTTATCAGAAAAAGAATCGATCGAAATTCTTTATTACAGCATCATCTATGATCTGATAGATGGTATTAAAACTTCGGTTGAAGGCCATTTAGCTCCCGAGGTAAAGGAAGAGATACTCGGTACTGCTGAAGTAAAAGATATTTTTAAATCTCCCAAATTTGGACAGATTGCTGGTTCAATTGTTATTGAAGGTACAATTAAAAGAAATAAACCAATAAGAGTACTTCGAGATAATATAGTTATATTTGAAGGGGAACTAGATTCTTTAAAAAGATTTAAAGATGATACAAACGAAGTTCCCATGGGAACTGAATGTGGAATAGGTGTAGCTAACTATAGAGATGTGAAAGTTGGAGATAAAATAGAAGTCTTTGATAGGATTGAAGTAAAAAGAACACTTGATTAATGCCATCACAAGACTTTAAGCGTTCTGATAGGATCGCTGACCTGATAAAAGTTGAAATTTCACAAGTTTTATCTTTAGAAGTAAAAGACCCTCGCGTTCAAGGAATAACTGTTTTGAATGTCATGCTGACATCTGATATGAAGAAGGCTGATATTTTCATTTCTCAAACTAATAGCTTTAATGAAATCGATTTAGAAGAATTAAAGAAAGGACTGGAAAAGGCCAAAGGTTTTATCAGAAAAAAGCTCAGTCAAAATTTAAACTTAAGAAGAATTCCAGAGATTTTTTTTAAGATAGAAGAGTTTTTCTAGTTTCATGAATGGATTTTTAATTTTAGACAAGCCTGAAGGTTTAACATCTGCTCAATGCGTTTATAAACTTCGCTCCAAACTAGGAATCAAGAAAATAGGACATTGTGGAACACTTGATCCATTAGCAACGGGCCTTCTTCCGGTATGTATTGGAGAGGCTACGAAGTTTAGTAATTATGCTTCTGATCTGGATAAAGTTTATGAAGTAGGAATAGAGTTTGGAATAGAAACAGATACAGGAGATATTACTGGAAATATAGTCTCAAAAACTGATTTTCCAGGTTTTAAAGAAGACTTTCCGCAATTTTTAACTGACCTAGAAGGAATTCAAAACCAGATACCTCCCATGTACTCAGCAATAAAGTTAAATGGTAATCCTTTATATTATTGGGCTAGGAAGGGAGTTTATCTCCACAGAATGCCTAGAAAGGTAGACATACAAAAAATTGAATTGATAGATAAATCTATTAACACAGCAATTTTGAAAGTATCCTGCTCTAAAGGAACATATATAAGGAGCCTTATCGAAAAGTTAGGCAGGAATTTGAACTCTTTCGCTACGGTAATATCCCTAAGACGATTAGAAGTTGGAGACATGCATTTAAATCAGAAATCTTGTAGTTTTGAAGATTCGTACCAATCACTAGTCGATAAAGTTTTGCCTTGCGATGTTATGTTGAGTGATTTGCATAAAGTAAAGATAAAAAAAGAAGATGTAAAAAAAGTTAGAAATGGCCTATCAATAGACTATAATGCGCTCCTTAAAATTAAAGGATTAGTAAGAATATATACTGAAAAAGAACTATTCTTAGGTATTGGGGAGGTCAGTGGTAATAAACTTCAACCTAAAAGACTTATATCTACGAATTAATTTCAATTAGAGGAAAAAAAATTGGCACTAAGTAATACAGAAAAGAAAGAAATAGTAACAAAGTTCGCAAGAACAGATAAAGACACAGGATCACCTGAAGTACAAGTAGCACTACTGTCTGCAAATATAGATGCACTTCAATCTCATTTCAAAGCTAACGCTAAGGATCATCATTCCAGAACAGGATTAATTAGAATGGTGAATCAACGTAGAAAACTTCTTGATTACATAAAAACATCCAAACCAGAGACTTATACAAAGTTAATCTCGGATTTGGGTCTAAGAAGATAATAAATCCCTAATATCGTTAATCATTTAATTACTGGGCAATATGGCTCTGTAAAATAGGAAAATAAAATGGAAAGTTATAAAAAATCATTCATGTTGGGTGACAAAGAAATTACCCTAGAATCTGGAAAAGTTGCTAGGCAAGCCACTGGAGCAGTAATTGCTACATGCGAGGATACGCAAGTTTTAGCCACAGTTGTTGTAGGTAAAGCACCTGGTGAACATCAAGACTTTTTCCCGTTGACAGTTAATTATCAAGAGAAGACATATGCTACAGGTAAAATACCTGGAGGTTTCTTTAAGAGAGAAGGTAGGCCCACTGAAAAAGAAACACTTACTTCTAGATTAATAGATAGACCTTTAAGGCCTTTATTTAATGATGATTTCCTTTATGAAGTTCAGGTAATTTGTACTGTCATCTCCTCTGATAAGAATGTCGATCCTGATATTCTATCTTTTCTAGCAGCCTCTGCAGCTGTGGCTATATCGGGACTGCCATTTAATGGTCCCCTCGGAGCTATAAGGGTAGGATTTATTGATGGCAACTACTGCATTAATCCAACAAGGAGCGAACTAGAAGAATCTCATTTAGATATGGTTATTGCAGGAAGCGATGCAGCTGTAATTATGGTCGAATCAGAAGCTAAAGAACTTTCCGAAGATCAGATGTTGGGAGGAATTTTATTTGCTCATCAAGAAATGCAAGTAGCAATTGAAGCAATAAAAGAAATGGTAACTGATATCGGGAAACCTGAATTTGAATATGAACCAAAAGTCTTAAGTTCAGAAGTGGTTGAGTTAGTAAAAAATAATTATTCTGATCTAATTTCTGATGCTTATGCTTTGCAAATCAAACAAGAAAGGGTCCAGGCTCTATCAGAAATAAGAGGAAAGATTCTAGAAGAGAATGTCTCAGAAGATGAAGGGTCATTTTCACAAAATGATTTGCTTGATGCATTCAAAAAAATAGGTAAAACCATAGTTAGAACCAGACTCATCGAAGGTGCCCCGAGAATCGATGGAAGGGATTTAGATACTGTTAGACCTTTGTTTATTGAAACTGGTGTATTGAAGAATACTCATGGTTCTGCGTTATTTACCCGAGGCGAAACGCAAGCAATTGTTACCTCGACTCTTGGTTCTCCTAGACAAGCTCAACTGATAGATGCTTTAGAAGGTGAGTTTAAAGACCAATTCATGCTTCATTATAACTTTCCTCCTTATTCGGTAGGGGAGGCAGGATTTATGTCTGGTCCAAAAAGAAGAGAGATAGGGCACGGTAAACTAGCAAGGAGAGCTTTAGAAGCTGTTTTACCTTCGCCCGACGATTTCCCTTATACAATAAGAGTAGTATCTGAAATAACAGAGTCTAATGGTTCCAGCTCAATGGCGAGTGTCTGTGGTTCAAGTCTTGCACTTATGGATGCAGGTATTCCTCTTAAGGCCGCGGTGGCTGGCATAGCTATGGGATTGGTTAAAGAAGAAGAAGGATTCGCAGTTATTACTGATATTTTAGGTGATGAAGATCATCTTGGTGATATGGACTTTAAAGTTGCAGGAACTTCAGAAGGTATAACTGCTCTTCAAATGGATATCAAAATAGATGGAATTACTGAAGAAATATTCGAAGTTGCTCTAGAGAAAGCACATACTGCTAGGAATCATATACTTTCGAGTATGAACGAAGTAATTTCTTCTTCTAGAGAAAAGTTATCTGAAAAAGCACCTCAAGCTGTTGTACTTCAGATTAATACTAAAAAGATACGTGACGTTATAGGTAAAGGTGGCGAAACAATTAGAGGACTTACTGAAGAAACTGGCGCAATTATTGAGGTAGAGGATAGCGGTAAAGTTACCATTTATGGAGATACTCCAGAATCCAGAGAGTCTGCACAAAAAAGAATTGAGGAAATTACTGCTGAACCAGAAGTAAATAAGATTTATACAGGTACTGTAGCTAATATCAAAGACTTCGGTGCTTTTGTAACAATTATGCCCGGAAGAGATGGATTAGTTCATGTGTCAGAAATCTCAGAAGAAAGAGTAGAAAATGTTTCAGATTATTTTGTTGAGGGTGAAGAAGTGAAGGTTAAAGTTCTAGAAGTAGATAGGCAAGGCAAAATAAGATTAACTATGAAAGGACTAGACGATTAATTTGTAATATTTCAAATTATGTGCTAAGTGGCCAATTGTTTTAATACTTTTCATCCTGTTAAATTTGATAGTCCAGAATTATCTGGGCTTTTGTTTAACAAAAAATGGGTGAGATATTATGATGGAAAATGCAAAACGCATAGTAAGCGACTTAACGGGTATAGGTGTAGCTTTGATTGCTCTTGGTGTTGTGCTTGGAGTTGTCATTGGTACTGATGTAGCTTTTGTACCTAATGTACTTGAAAATCTTCTAGGAGCAGTAGCAATGCTCGGAGACTCAGGTCTTGTAGGTATTATAGTTCTATTAATTGTTATGGAATTGCTTAGATAGTTATTAATATGCTGAAAATAGAAGGGGGTTCACAGAACCCCTTTCTTCTTTATAGCTAAGGAGCAGGAAAAAAATGACAGACATAATAAATAGAATATCTAGAGTTTTGTGGGACATAACAAAATTTCTAGGATTAATTGTGGCAGTAGCCATATTAGTATCAATGTTGTTTGGTAGTAATGTGCCTTTCTTCGGGGGAGTACTTGATAATACTCAAATTATCATGGAAACTCTGGGATCTGAAGGTTTGGGTCTCATAATCGCAATAATCATTATATTGAGTGTATGGAACTCTAGATCAAATTAAAAAAGGATTTTGTAAAAAGGCGTCCTTGGATGTCTTTTTTTCAATGAAAAAATTAGTAAACATAGAAGATAATATAAAAATTGGCACAACAGGTTCGAGAGACCTAACTGGCGATTTATTTTGTCCGCCTAAAGGTGAAGCTAATGGTTCTGGGATAGTAATTATCCATGGAGGAGGCTGGAGAGAAGGAGACAAAAATCAATTACGTGGTTATGGAATATTACTTGCTAGGGAAGGGTTTACCTGCCTCTCAGCTTCTTATAGATTATCTCAAGAAGAGATTTGGCCTGCACAGATACAAGATGTGAATTGTGCAATACGTTATATGAGGGCAAATTCAGATAAATTAAAAATAGATCCAAATAGAATTGGTGTTACAGGAAATTCTGCTGGTGGCCACCTTTCATTAATGTCAGCTCTATCAGATATAGATCCAAGTTTTGAAGGTGAAGGTGGAAATAATCATGTTACTTCAGAAGTAAAAGCTGTATGCGCCATATATCCTCCGGCACAAATAAGAAAATATGAGGATACGGATGCCATATTCGATGCTTACAAGGCCTTAATGGGTAATGATGCTTCACAAGATGACTTTGATAAAGCTAGCCCTATTTTACAAATAAATAATCAGTTTCCTCCTACAATGCTGATTCATGGTTCAACTGATTCGGTTGTAAAACTATCTGACTCGACAGATTTATATTCAAAGTTAACTGATCTAAATATACCAACTGAACTTCATATATTTTCTCAGGAGGAGCATGCCTTTGATTCTCAGAAGGGATATGGAAGATCTGTTGCAGATCTGCAGAATTTATTTTTTAAGAAGTATCTTTAAGGCCAATGGTGGTTGTGGGTGGGCTTGAACCACCGACCTCGGCATTATGAATGCCGCGCTCTAACCAGCTGAGCTACACAACCGTGTTGCGAATTTTAGAGATCAGTTAGGATAAAGTCGAGTAACTATTAAACATTAAACCTAAAATGCATTACATCACCATCTTTAACAATGTATTCATTACCCTCAGAACGAAGTTTTCCTGCTTCCTTTGCTCCCAACTCACCTGAATATTCGACATAATCATCATAACCGATCGTTTCAGCTCTAATAAATCCCTTTTGAAAGTCAGTATGAATAACTCCAGCTGCTTCAGGAGCTGTAGAACCTTGCTTCGTTGTCCAGGCTCTAACTTCTTTTTCCCCAGCAGTAAAGTAAGTTATCAAAGATAACATCTTATAGCTTTCTCTTATAAGTTTATTGAGGCCTGGTTCTTCCAGTCCCATACCCTTTAAGAATTCCATTCCTTCTTCAAAATCAAGTTCAGCAATTTCAGCTTCAAGTTGATTACACATAGGAATAACCGTGGAGTCTCTTTCTTCAGCATAGCTAACCAGATCTTCAAGCAAAATATTATCAGAATCCAAATCTTCAACATTTCCTACATATAAACATGGTTTTACGGTTATTAAGCCTAACTCTTTAAAGGCTTCTTGGTCATTTTTAAAACTCTCGGTATTTCTACCTAAAATTCCGCTACTTAATTCCGCAGAAAGATTCTGGAATTTATCTCTTTGAATCATTACCTCTTTGTCACCTGATCTAGCGGCCTTTTCCAGTCTAAGTAATGCGTTTGACAAAGTTTCAATATCGGCTAGAAGAAGTTCAGTTTCTACTGTTTCTAGATCCACCACAGGGTTCACTTCATCATGTACATGTGTAATGTCAGGATTTTCGAAGCATCTAATAACATGAAGAATTGCCTGTGTTTCTCTTATATGAGAAAGAAATTTATTTCCTAAACCTTCTCCTTCAGACGCACCTTTCACTAGTCCTGCTATATCTACGAATTCAGTTGTTGTAGGTATTATTTTTTCAGGATTTACTATATTAGCAACCTTATTAAGTCTTGGATCTGGCACAGGTACGATGCCTTTATTAGGTTCAATAGTACAAAAAGGAAAATTTTGCGCTTCGATCCCTGCAGCTGTTAAAGCATTAAATAATGTTGATTTGCCAACATTCGGAAGTCCAACTATCCCACACTTAAGACTCATTATTTTCTTCTTTAGTAGTATGGTAATTCATCACAGTCTTTTGCCAGCCATCTTGGATTATTTTTTCTCCCAGATCTAGGTAATTAATAAGATTACTCATTAATTTTTCTCTTTCTTTAACTGAAGCCTTATTTAAGACATATGAAATGATATCTTTATCTTTCTCTGGTTTGCCTATTCCAATTCTTAATCTTTTAAAAGAACTGTCTCCTTGTAAATGATCAATTATATTTCTAAGACCATTATGGCCACCATGTCCGCCTGACTCTTTTAGCTTAATTTCTGAATTAGGCAGATCCAGTTCATCATGGGCGATTAAAATTTGTTCTGTTCTAAGATTAAAAAATTTTTTTGTTTTTGATACACACAATCCACTTTCATTCATAAAGGTAGAAGGCGTTACAAAGATTAACTTATAGTTTTCATTAACAAATTCAGCAAATTGACCATGGATTTTTCTTTCTTTTTTTAGAGTTAAAGAGTATTTATTGCAAAGCAAATCGACGTAATCAGCTCCAGCATTATGTCGTGTAAGGTCATAATCTTTACCAGGATTACCTAACCCTAATATTAATAGTGGTTCCATGAAGTATTGAAGTATTATTCGTCAGTCTCTTCTTGACCGTCTGTAGATTCTCCAGCATCTTCTTCTCCAGAAGATTCTCCGTCTTCTTCCGTTTCAATGATTTCAGGCTCAACATCAAGTACTTTTGCCTCTGTTACTGAAACTACAGCCTGATCTCTGTCATCGCCTAGTGCAAGAGATGGAATTTCTACTCCTTCAGGTAGATTAAGAGCTGATAAAAATATTGAGTCCCCAACATCTAGTTCAGCAACATCTACTTCAAGATATTCTGGAAGATTGGAAGCTAGACAACTTATATCGATGTCATTAATTAAACGAGAAATTGCACCACCATGCATTTTTACGCCCATGCAGTTATCTTCATTTAAGAACCTTACAGGAACTGAAATACTAATTTTTGTATCAGGATTAACTCTTTGAAGGTCAGCATGAAGAACTCTATGAGTAGCAGGATGCCTTTGAATTTCTTTCAGAATAACATTTTGCTCATCACCTGAAATATTTATGTTCAAGATTTGAGTAGCAAATCCAGGAATCTCGGATGCTTTCGCAATATCCTTCTCTAGAATAGATATTCTTATAGGATCTTTTTCTCCACCATATATCACGGCTGGTACTGAACCCATTCTTCTTAACTGTCTACTAGAAGATTTACCTTCGACTTCTCTGTTGGTTGCATTTAAATTGACTTGTTCACTCATAATTCTATTGATTACATAAGCATTTCACTTATTGATTCCTCTTTATTTAATCTCTTTATGGCCTCAGCTAAAGTCGGTGCCAAAGATATACATCTTATCTTTTTACAGGATTTAGCTTCTTCCGAGAGCGGTATAGTATCTGTTACAACTAATTGATCAAGTGAAGATTGATTTATTTTTTCTATTGCCTCTCCTGATAAAACAGGATGAGTGATATAAGCACTTACACTTCTAGCATCCTTGGCCTTTAATGCATCAGCTGCATTGCATAATGTTCCACATGTATCTGCCATATCGTCATAAAGCAAACAATCTTTTTTTGAAACATCTCCTATCACATTCATCACCTCAGATTTGTTCGCTTCGTCTCTTCTTTTATCGATAATTGCCAAGTCACCAATATCTAAAAACTTAGATAAAGCTCTTGACCTCACTACGCCTCCGACATCAGGACTTACAACTAATATGTCCTTGAATTTTTGTTTTTTGATGTCCTCATAGATAACTTTTGTCCCGTATATATTATCTACTGGTATATCGAAAAATCCTTGAATCTGTTCAGAATGAAGCTCTACTGTTAATACTCTATCAATTCCAGATCTTTCTAAGATACCTGCAATAACTTTAGCACTAATTGGAACTCTTTGAGACCTTACCCGTCTGTCTTGCCTTGCATATCCATAATATGGAATAACAGCTGTAATTCTACCTGCAGAAGACCACCTAAGAGCATCAACCATTAGTATTAATTCAATTAAATTCACATGAGAAGGACTACAAGTTGGCTGGATTATGTAAACGTCTTTGCCTCTTACGTTTTCGTTAATTTTCACGCTGATTTCGCCATCACTAAAACGACCGATATCTGCTTTTCCTTGCTTTAGAGCAAGTTTTTTACAAATTTTTTCAGTAAGCTCAAGGTTAGCTGTTCCGCTAAAGACAGCTATTTTTTGATGTCTTTTCTCCATTTGTCTCTCCTATAGATGGCTGGGGTGGCTGGATTCGAACCAGCGCATGGCGGCATCAAAAGCCGCTGCCTTACCGCTTGGCCACACCCCATTCATATATTTGGCGTATTTTATTCTATTATTTGCATTAAGGGTGAACGTTCTAAGCTTTTTGTTAAAACTAACTTAGGAAAATGTTTCTGTGCTGACTCAGCAGCAGATTTATCGTCAAACTCCAGAAAAATAGTAGAGCCAGTCCCTGATAATTTAGGTTCTCCAATCAATCTAAGTTTATTAAAAGCTTCATCCATTTCCGAATAAGTCCTTCTTATCCATACTTCAAAACTATTAAATGACTGGTCACTAGTAAAGTTCTTTTTGCTGATTTTAGGCCTAGGTACAAAACTAGCTTGCTCAAAAGCATTTTTAGTACTTATTTTTAATGCGGGCAAAAATAACAAGTAATATTTCTTTTGATATGGATACTCAGCCAGAATTTCACCCCTTCCTTCTGCCCAGGCAGTCTTACCGTATAGAAAGAAAGGAACATCTGAACCTAACTTTAGAGCAATCTCTGCAAGATCTTGGTCTGATATATCCAAATTCCAAAATTTTCTTAAGCCTAGTAGTGTTGATGCTGCATCGGAACTCCCGCCCCCTAAACCCTTTTGATCAGGAATAGACTTTACGAGTTCAATTTTGACGCCTTCTTTTACAGAGAATAAATCCTTTAGGAGGTTTGCCGCTTTTAAAACAATATTTTGTTTTATAGGATTGGATTCAATTAATTCAATAGAATATGAATTCTTTTTAAGCGTTATATCGTCAAATAATTCAATTAGAGTAAATAATGAGGATAAGTCATGGAATCCATCATTTCTTTTTTTTACTACCTCAAGATGTAAGTTAAGTTTTGCGGGTGCTCTTAATTTTAATTCTTCCATATTTTTTTAACTTTCATAAGAAGATTTAAGTCTCTATATAAAAGAGTGACTTCTGAAGGATAATTATCAAATCCTTTAGTTTCTATTTCCAATCCTATTTCCTCATCTTGTAGATCTTTTGATTCTAGTCCTAGTAATAATTCTAAAAAACTCTCAACTTTTAATTTAGGCAAGTCGTAAGGCAAGATATTATTTTCAATAAATTCATTTATATTTAGTGTCTCCCTTCTATCTAGGATGATTACTTTCTCTGGTAGAAGATAGTTTTTTCCAATATTCAACGAAACAGTATTTCCATCTTTGCTAAGAACGAAATAACCTGTTTCCTTGCTATCCATATACGAAAGCTTAAACTTACCTTCTATTTTAAAATTTTCTTGGACATTTTTAATTTCACTCGAAAATTTTTGAGGTTCCATTGGGATTGAAGTGCATCCAAGAGATATAATTATTAGAGATGAAACGATTACATATTGTGAAAATAATCTTCTTAGATTGATCATAAATTCTATTATCAGCAAAGGTTTACATAAATGATAGAGAGTATTTTAACTAAATTAGGTGATGTTTCTTTTAGATATGAAGAAATAGAATCTCTTTTGAGTAAACCAGATATAACCTCTAATCAGGAAGAGTTTATAAAACTTTCAAAAGAATACGCAGATTTATCTCCTGTTGTGAATGCATTCAATGCATTTAAAAAAGCTGAAGGTGATATGAATGAAGCCAAAGTACTTATGAAAGATTCTGATCCTGAAATAAAACAAATGGCAGAAATTGAATTCGAGGAACTAAAGCAAAGTATTGACGACCTTGAAAATGAACTTAAACGCTTACTACTTCCCAAAGATCCTGATGATTCAAAAGATGTTTTTCTTGAAATAAGAGCTGGTACAGGAGGCGATGAAGCTGCTCTTTTCTCTGGTGATCTATACAGAATGTATTCTAGATTATCTGAAAGGAATAACTGGAAGATGGAAATAATCAACGTGAGAGAGGGCGATCATGGTGGTTTCAAGGAACTTGTTACAAGAATAGAGGGTTCCGATGTTTACAAGCAACTAAAGTTTGAAGCTGGAGTTCATAGAGTACAAAGAGTTCCTTCTACAGAATCTCAAGGAAGGGTACATACATCAGCATGTTCGGTTGCTGTTTTAGCAGAACAAGATGACTTAGCGGAAATAAATATAGATAAAAATGATTTGAGGGTTGATACCTTCCGAGCATCAGGTGCTGGAGGTCAGCATGTTAATAAAACAGATTCTGCCGTTAGATTAACTCACATACCGTCAGGTATAGTAGTAGAGTGCCAGGATGGTCGCTCCCAACATAAAAATAAAGAGAAAGCCCTTTCATTGCTTCAGTCGAAATTACAAAATGCTGAGAAAGAGAAAGTAGAATCTGAACAAGCTGAAAATAGAAGAGTCATGGTAGGGTCTGGAGATAGATCTGAAAAAATAAGAACTTATAACTTCCCGCAAAACAGAATTACTGATCATCGTATTGAGTTTTCTGTTCACAACTTACCCGGTTTTTTAGATGGAGATATGGAGGTTATGATTACAGCTTTACTCGAAGAGAACCAAGCAAGAGCTCTAGCTAATCTTGAATCTTCAAGCTGATGGATGATTATTCTGCTTTAAACCAGATAAAACTTCTCACGCAATCAAGTATTGTAAGTTCTCAACTAGATATTGAGTTACTAGTATTACATCTATTAGAAATTGATAGGAATACTCTATATAGAGATAACCCTCCATTAACAGTTGAAATTAGAAATAAACTTAAAGAACTTACTCAGCGAAGAGAAAAAGGTGAGCCTCTAGCTTATTTAGTAAATAATATCGAATTCTGGAATCTTAGTCTTTACGTCGATCAAAATGTCTTAGTTCCTAGACCAGAAACAGAAATCTTAGTTCAAAAAGTCTTAGAAATATTTGATAAGAAAAAAATTAGAGTCTTGGATTTAGGAACCGGCTCAGGTGCTATTGGACTATCTTTAGCTAAGGAAAGAGCAAACTGGGAAGTTGTCTGTTCAGATTTAAGTTACGAAGCTCTAAAAGTGACATCGAAAAATATGACAAGGAATTCATTAGATGTATCTCTAGTCAATTCAAACTGGTCATCTGCTTTTAAGAATGAATATTTTGATGTGATTGTTTCCAATCCTCCTTATATAAATCCTTCTGACCCAAGAGTTTATTCTGATGGGTTAAAGTTTGAGCCAAAACATGCACTGATATCTGATTCAGAAGGACTATATGACATTGAGAGAATTGTTAAAGAAACTTCGGAAATTCTTAATAATGCTGGCTACTTATTCATTGAACATGGCTATGATCAATCAGACTTGGTTGTCTCAATATTTAAGAGATGTGGTTTTTCTCAAATTAGAACGTTTAAAGATTTAAACGGTGATGATAGAGTCTGCTTAGGAAAGATAAACAGATGTTAAAAGGTTATATAGAAGGTTATTACGGTCGCCTATTTTCTGAGGACGAAAGGGCCAAAGTAATTAATCATATGGGTAAACTCAAAATGGACTTTTATTTATATGGACCTAAGGAAGATTTGTACCACAGAATAGAATGGGGAAAGACATATCCTGCTAAAGAACAAAAAACCTTAAGGAGTCTTGTTGACGGATGTAAGAAAAATAAAATAAAACCTATCTTTGCTATTTCGCCAGGTCTTCAATCCTCTAAATTATCAAAAAACTTCGTAAAAACTCTTACTTCTAAATTAATACAAGCTCATCAGCTTGGTTTTAATGACTTTGCAATATTTTTTGATGATATTGAGCATAAAAAAGATAAAGAACTTGCCAAATTTCATCTGACAATCATTAATTTAGTTTCCTCCATCGACTTTCTTAAAAAAAATTCTTTAATGGTTTGCCCTACGGTTTACTGCAAAAGTTTTGCCAAAGGAAATATACAAAAAAACGAATATCTAAAAGCTCTTGCAGAGGATATTGACCCTTCTATATCGATATTATGGACAGGAGACGAAGTTGTAAGCCAGTCTATTCCGCAAAAGGGAATCAAAGAATTAAAGAGTTTATTTTCAAACCCAATAATAATTTGGGACAACTATTATGCCAATGATTACTGCCCTTCAAGATTTTATATAGGACCTTATAAAGGAAGAAAATCTTTAAGTAACTTAACAAAAGCTATAGGAATAAACCCTACTGGTATGCCCTATACAGATATGATGTGCCTTTCTAGATTCATGAAAGAGGAAACAGATAAACAGATCTTGAAAAATTTCGATATACCTTCTGAGTTCATCAAAATTTTACCTTACTTCTCAGATCCTTTTAAAAACTTTCCCTTGTTAAAACCCAGGGATATAGAAAAGCTTCAGAAAACTCAATACAAACTTTGCATTGAATGGAAGAGTGACTTGCAGCTCGAATGGGCACCTTTTTTATGGCAATTTTATTCTGATTTGATGTTATTAAAGAAATTAAAGAAGGAAGATAGCAAATTTAATCTTGAAGAGTGGGTAAAGCGAAGATATTCTGATCCACTAAAAAAGACAATACTTAGAAACTAGGAGAGAAAATGTTAGGAAATATGATGAGTGGTCAGTTGTTGATATCTGGCCTTATTGAGCATGCTGAGAAGTATCATAATGATGCAGAGATAGTTTCTAGGACAGTTGAAGGACCAATTCATAGATATACATATGGGGATGCAGCTAAGAGATCTCGACAGTTGGCCAATGCCCTAGAAAAGCTTGGATTAAAAGAGGGTGATACTGTAGGAACACTTGCTTGGAATACGTTTAGGCATTTTGAGTTATATTTTGGCGTATCTGGAATAGGATGTGTTGTTAATACAGTCAACCCAAGGCTTTTTCCTGAACAATTAACATACATTATTAATCATGCAGAGAATCAATATCTATTTATAGATCTATCATTTGTTGAGCTTGTAGAGTCTCTAGAATCTGAGTTAAAGGATGTCAAAGGTTATGTCATTTTGACGGATAAAGAGAATATGCCAGAAACTAAATTAAATAATGCTATGTGTTATGAAGATTTAATATCTGAAGAATCAGATGAATTTAGTTGGCCAGAATTTGATGAAAATACTGCTTCTAGCCTATGTTATACATCCGGGACAACCGGCAATCCAAAAGGTGTTCTGTACTCTCACAGATCAACAATCTTGCATGCTTGGATAGTTAGTTCTGGTAATGTCGCTAGTGTATCTAGTTCTACTTGCATTTTACCTGTCGTACCAATGTTTCATGTTAATGCATGGGGCATTCCATATGCTGGAGCAATGTTCGGTGCGAAGTTAGTTTTTCCAGGACCGGCACTTGACGGGGCCTCCGTTTATGAATTGATAGATAATGAAAAGCCAGATCTATTAATGGGTGTTCCAACGGTCTGGTTAGGTCTTTTACAACATCTTAATGAAACTAATCAAACTTTAGATTGCGTTGAAACAGCATTAGTAGGTGGTTCAGCTGCTCCTAGAGCTATGATTCAAGAATTTGAAGAAAAACATGATGTCTTTTTGATGCATGGATGGGGTATGACTGAAATGAGCCCGCTTGGGACGGCAACTAGTAGGACAAAAGATATGGAAGGTATGGACATTGAAAAAAGATATGACCTTCAACAAAAGCAAGGTAAAGCCTTTTTTGGGGTTGATATGACTATTGCTGATGATGATGGAAATGAACTTCCACATGATGGTGTAGCTTTTGGAAGATTATTGGTAAAAGGACCCACCATTGTTGAGCGTTATTACAAAGCTGAAGAAAGTGCCATGGATACCAAGGGTTGGTTTGATACCGGTGATGTTGCAAAGATACATCCAGAGGGCTATATGGAAATTGTTGATAGAAGTAAGGATGTTATTAAATCAGGTGGTGAATGGATTAGTTCAATAGATCTTGAAAATGCTGCAGTAGGCCATCCAGAAGTAGCTGAAGCCTGTGTAATAGGGGTTTTACATGCCAAATGGGATGAGAGACCACTGTTGCTAATAGTAAAAGCTGCTGGTCAAAATCCTACCAAGGAAGATATTAATTCGTATCTAGAAGACAAAGTTGCTAAATGGTGGTTACCTGATGATATTGTTTTTGTAGAAGAGTTACCTCATACAGCTACTGGAAAGCTTTTGAAAACTGGCTTAAGAGAAGATTTTAAAAATCATTTAATAAATAAATAGGAGAAAGCAATGATTGGATTAGTACCAGCAGAAAAATTAGTAGACTACGTAGGTCAAGAAATAGGTTCTTCAGATTGGTTTGAAGTAGATCAAGACAGAATTGATATGTTTGCAGATGCTACATTAGACCATCAATTTATTCATATCGACTCTGAGAAGGCGACACCTTTATTTGGTTCAACAATTGCACATGGATTCCTATCTCTATCATTGGTACCTCACTTAACATCGCAAGCAGTACTTGCTCCTGAAAACTTAAAAATGGTATTTAATTATGGACTCGATAAGGTCCGATTTATTAATCCTGTAAATGTAGGTTCTAAAGTACGAACCCATAGTAAGTGCGTATCAGTAGATGATAAGGGCGATGGAAGATATTTAATGAAGACTGAAGTCACTATGGAGATTGAAGGAGTAGAAAAACCTGCTTACATAGCTGAAACTTTATCTATGTTCGTTACTTAAGACTATATGCCTAAACCTGCTAGCAATCTTAAGGACAAAGTAGTAAACAGAGCTGTAAATTCTCTCAGGAGGAATAAAAGAATTGAACAGATAAGCTTTGCGGCCATTGCTAAAGAGTTAGATACTACTATTGATGAAATAAGCTCTTTCTACACAAACACTGAAGACATATTCCTAGAAGCTCAGAAGAAAGATTGGGAATCTCTGCATAGATATTGGGATAAACATATAAAAAAGGCTAGTACTCCCGGAGATTTCAAAAATGCTTTTGAAATTTTTTTTGAAAGATTCGTAAATACATTAAGCAAGGATGCTGATTTAAGGTTAGAACTTTCTTGTTATTTACCAAAATGCGTTAAGTACAGAGAGAGCAATAGGAAAAGAGTTAAGCTAAAGTTTCATAGACTTATAAAAAGAGGTTGGCCTGGAAAAAATGAGAAAGTATTGGAGAGGCAAACAGAACTTGTAACAGTATTATTTTACGGTTTTATTGATCATATAGTTCATATACCTAAAATTGAGCGAACCAAAATTCTTAGAGATTTTAGAAACATGCTTAACTTACATCTTCAAGATAGAAAGTTTTTTTAAGATGAAAGTTGATATTCAAAAGAAGGTAAAAATAATACAAAAGTCTATGGAGACTATTAGGAAGTCAGATAGAACACTTCATACAATTTCTTTTCCCAGATTAGCTCAAGAACTTAATATGCCATTGGAAGAATTGACATCCTTTTTTATGAATGTTGAAGATTTATTTTTAAATGAGCAAAAAAGAGTGAATAGGAAAATGGAAAAATTCCTGGATGAAGGAATACAGAGTGCAAAAACTGCCAATCAAGCAAAAGAACTTCTAGAATCAGCAACCTTAAAATTAATTGATCTTTTACCTGATTACAGTGATTTAGTATTCTCGGCTTCTTTCTACCTTCCTAAATGCATTGAAGAAAGAGCTCGAGCAAAAAAATATTATAAACAGGCTTTTAGAAAAATAATTAAAAAAGGGTGGCCTGGAAAGATAGATTCAGTGCTAGACAGACAAACAGAGTTAGTTCTTTTGTCTGTTTACGGTTTTTATGAATACTGCGCTAAAGTAAGTCAAAAAGAACGTATAGCCATACATAAAGATTTCACTAATATGATAAATCTGCATTTACAAGACAGATTATTTTTCTAATTTAGATTTAAGAATATCGTTAACTTGCTTAGGATTGGCTTTTCCCTGAGAAGCTTTCATTACTTGCCCTACAAAGAATCCAAATAACCTATCTTTGCCTGATCTATACTGTTCAAGTTGTTGAGGATTGTTTTCGATAACTTCATCAATCATTGATTCTATTTCTTGATCATCAGTTACCTGCTCTAGGCCTTCTTCCTTGATAATGTCATCTACTTCTTTTCCAGTAGTCCATATTTTTTCGAAGATATCTTTGGCAATCTTGCCCGAGATTGTTCCGTCTTCTATTCTACTTATGAGTTGGCCAAGTTTATTTGAAGATACTTTAGATTCCTTAATATTTAAATTTTCATTGTTTAATTCTGCAGATAGTTCTCCCATTATCCAATTCGCGCTTAATTTGGGAGAATTTGATACTTTTGTGACTTCTTCAAAAAATTCAGCTATGTCTTTATCAGCCGCTAACAGATCTGCATCATATTGACTGAGACTAAATTCAGAAACAAACCTTTCTTTCTTTTCAGTTGGCATTTCTGGCATAGTTGTCAGGACCTCTTCGATAAATTCCTTTTCTAGGTTGACTGGCAATAAATCTGGTTCAGGAAAATATCTGTAGTCATTTGCAAACTCCTTAGATCGCATTGGTCTGGTTGTATTTGCTTGAGAATCATAAAGTCTTGTTTCTTGAGTTATTTCATTACCGGACTCTATTTCGTGAATTTGTCTTTCAATTTCATATTGAATTGCCTTTTCTACAAAACGAAATGAATTTACATTCTTTGTTTCAGTTCTCGTACCGAGTTTTTTTTCTCCTATTTTTCTCACAGAAACATTAGCATCACATCTCATTGAACCTTCCGCCATATTTCCATCAGATATTTCTAAATATCTAATAATTGAATGTATTGACTTTAGATATGCTACTGCCTCTTCAGGAGTATTTATTTCCGGTTCTGATACTATCTCCAAAAGGGGTGTTCCAGCCCGATTTAAGTCAATTCCAGACTGCCCCTCGAAATCATCATGAAGGGATTTACCTGCATCCTCTTCAAGATGTGCTCTGGTAACGCCAATTCTTTTACCGCCATTCTCTGTTTCAATGTCTAGATAGCCATTTTCCACAATTGGTTTATCCATTTGACTGATCTGATATCCTTTAGGCGAGTCTGGATAGAAGTAATTCTTTCTAGCAAAGCTGGTAGGACTATTAATTTCTGCATTTAGTGCTTTACCAAGCTTAACTGCCATTTTAAGTACTTCTTCATTCAGAACAGGAAGTACACCTGGCATTGCTAAATCAATGTTACAAGCCTGAGTATTAGGCAGCGCACCAAAGTCAGTACTCGCGCCAGAAAAAAGTTTAGATTTTGTAGAAAGTTGAACATGAATTTCCAATCCAATTACTGCTTCCCAATCCTCTGAGTAGTTCTTCATTTTAGATATTTGGCATTTTCATGTGCCAGTCCGTATTTGATTGAAAAGAATGAGCAAACTGAAGTAATTTACTCTCCTCAAGAGAGTTACCAACTAGTTGCATGCCTAAGGGCAGTCCATTATGTTCTCCACAAGGAATTGATAACCCTGGTAAACCTGCCAAGTTTGCTGGAATGGTGAAGATATCCTGTAAATACATTTCAACAGGATCATTCGTTTTTTCTCCAGATTTAAATGATGTGCCAGGAGTTGTGGGAGATAAAATAACATCTACACTTTTAAATGCTTCACTAAAGTCGTTAGCTACTAACTGTCTGCATTTTTGTGCTTTCAGATAGAAGGCATCATAGTATCCAGCAGACAGAGCATAGGTCCCAATAAGTATTCTCCTTTTCACTTCTGCTCCAAATCCTTCCTCTCTTGTTCTCATAAATAGATCTTCTATATCTTTAGGGTCTTCACACCTATATCCATATCTCACACCGTCGTATCGAGATAGATTAGCCGAGCATTCTGCGGGAGCGATAATGTAGTAGATTGGAAGAGAAAGATTGATATTCCCAAGTGAAATATCAACTATCTCAGCTCCTAAGCTTTTATATACTTCTATCGCTTCTTCAATAGATTTCAAAACATAAGGCGCCATTTCTTTTTCAAAAAACTCTTTTGGAAGACCAATTTTCATTCCTTTTATTGGATTATTTAAATTATTAGTTAGATCAGGTTGATCTAATTTAAGACTTGTAGAATCTTTAGGGTCATGACCAGACATAGCCTCTAAAATTAGAGCGGCATCTTCTGCAGATTTTGCTATAACACCACCTTGATCTAAGCTAGAAGCAAAGGCAATCATTCCATATCTTGAAACTCTTCCATAAGTTGGTTTTATACCTGTTAAACCGCATAAAGAGGCAGGTTGTCTAATAGACCCTCCGGTATCGGTTGCAGTAGCTATTGGAGCCAGCTCAGCGGAAACACATGAAGCAGAGCCTCCTGATGAGCCTCCAGGAACATATTCTATATTCCATGGGTTCTTTACTGGACCAAAATAACTTGTTTCATTAGACGAACCCATTGCAAATTCATCCATATTAGTTTTGCCTAACATCACCATGCCATTTTTATCTAATTTCTCATAAACGGTAGAAGAATAAGGTGCTTCAAAATTTGAAAGCATTTTTGAGCCACAAGTTGTGAGCACACCTTTTGTACAAAATATATCTTTATGAGCAATCGGTAACCCATCTAGAGAGAAATTATTATTAGTCTTATACCTATCATCTGCAGCTTTGGCTTGAGAGAGTGCCTGGTCTTCTGTCACAGTAATAAACGAATTTAATTGGCCATCAAGCTCTGAGATTCTATTTAAGTAGTGTGATGTAAGCTCTGTTGAAGTGAAATCTCCCTTTTTCAAACCCTCTAATTGCTTACTAAGACTAAGTTTATGCAAATCCACTCTAATTTTCTCCCTCTATAACTTTGGGGACGAGAAATAGTCCTGATTTCACTGATGGTGCATTTTTAAGTAATTCATCTCTAAGATCTTCTTCGGTTACCTCATCTTTCCTTGTAGGTTGAGATAAGTCTAAAGGATGCGACATAGCGTTAACTTCTGAAGTATTAGCTGCATCTAATTCTTTAAATAGACCTAGAATATCTTCCAACTCCTTTTTGAGAGAAGGTAAAGAATCTTCTTTAACACTAATTCGTGCTAAGTATGCTATTTCTCTCAATTCTTGATCACTTAATGCCATATACAGATTTTATTCTATGTAAAAAGATGAGTAATGTAGCATATTGTAGCTTGCTCAAAAACATTGCTGTTGCTAAGGTACGATAATACGAGGCTAGAATTTTTTCGAAGGGAAATAAATGTTAAAAAGATTAAGAGGTTTGTTCTCAAATGACCTGTCCATTGACTTGGGTACAGCCAATACTCTTGTTTACGTCAAAGAAAGGGGAATAATCTTAGATGAGCCGTCAGTGGTGGCGATCAGAAACAATCAAGGTCAAAGAACAGTTGTTGCTGTTGGGGCAGAAGCCAAGAAGATGTTAGGACGTACGCCTGGAAATATAACTGCTATCAGACCACTTAAAGACGGAGTCATTGCAGACTTTCAGGTAACTGAAGAGATGCTTAAACACTTTGTACAAAGAGTGCATGAAGACAGCTTTGTAAGACCTAGCCCAAGAATTCTAGTATGCGTGCCATGTGAATCTACACAAGTTGAAAGAAGAGCTATAAGAGAGTCAGTCCTAAAAGCAGGAGCCAGAGAAGTTCGTTTGATAGAAGAACCTATGGCTGCAGCAATAGGTGCAGGCTTACCTGTTGAGGAAGCCAGTGGTTCTATGGTTGTTGATATTGGCGGTGGAACAACTGAGGTTGCTATTTTGGCTTTAAATGGAGTCGTTTATGCTCATTCCTTGAAGGTTGGGGGGGATAAATTAGACGAGTCAATCATTTCTTACGTTAGAAGGAATCAAGGTGTTTTACTGGGAGATGCAACAGCTGAGAAAGTTAAGCACATCATCGGAACTGCTTCCCCTGATTCCGATGTTATTGAAATGGAAGTAAGGGGTAGAAATCTAGCAGAAGGAATACCAATTACTTTCACTATGAATAGCAAACAAGCTTATGATGCTATGTTAGAACCTCTTTCATCTATCATTCAAGCTATTAGAACGGCCCTAGAAGCATCGCCACCTGAGTTAAGCGCAGATATTAGTGAACGAGGTATTGTACTGACTGGAGGCGGAGCTATGCTAAGAGACCTAGATGTTTTGATTTCTAGCCAAACAGGCTTACCAGTTATTGTTGCTGAGGATCCATTAACTTGTGTTGCTAAAGGCGGTGGCAGTGCATTAGAAATAATGGATAAGTACGATATTGATCTGCTATCTACAGAATAATAATTTTAGATATTTTTACTGATACTCTCTGAGTATTACTGATCTATGCTCAAAAGAGAACATAAAGTATCAAATATTAGTAGTGAGGCCATCTTCGCTATCCCTGCAATGAAACCGTCTAGAGTTATTTTTGCTTCAATATTTTGTCTTTCTCTTATGATTACAGATATCAGGTATGAATCTGGATCTTATATAAGATCATTCAGTAATGACATGCTAAAACCAATAACTTTCTTAACAAGATTTCCGTTACAGATTTACGAGAATTTTAATCTTTTCTTTTCATCAAGGACCAACCTTGAAAAGAAACTTCAGTCTTTGCAAAAAGAAAACCTTAAGCTTAAAGCAACAAATCAATTCATGGAGAAAATTTCGATTGATAATAGCAAGCTTAATGCTCTTTGGTCTTCTTTAACTATTGATAAGGAAAGATTTCTAATTTCTAAAAAAAGTTTTTTATCTTCTAATGAATATCAACCTCTTCTAGTTCTTGATATAAATAAACAGATTGTTAAAAAGGATAGTGCAGTAGTTTCGGAGCAAGGCTTGGCTGGTAGAGTAAGCAGCGTTGGTTTTTCCTCAGCAGAAGTTTTATTAGTTCAAGATATTAAATCTTCTATACCGGTAATTTCAAGTGACTCTTCATTACATGCGACCTTAGAGGGAAAGGGACTGGGAAGGAATGGAAAACTAAAATTTATCAGTAAAACGGCGGAATTTTCGGCTGGAGAAAGAGTCTATACTTCTGGACTTGGGGAGATTTTTCCTGACGGCATACTAGTAGGTGAGGTTGTATCAGTTACCGATCCAGTAGATAGTGAATTCTTAGAAGTTGAAATATTTTTTTATTCTGACCCTATTAATCAAGACTATTTTCTGATTTATAAACATGAATAAATCTAATAAAAATCAACTTTGGATCTATCTTTCTCTTATTCTTGCTATGGTTGTGGATATTTTTGTTTTTCCAGAATCCATCTTACAGTGGAAACCTTTGTTGACTTTGCTGGTATTGATTTATTGGAATATGGCTTTGCCAGATAAAGTTGGAATCTTAGAAGCACTATCCTTTGGGTTAATTATGGATTTGTTAAATGGTTCTATATTAGGTCTGCATGGATTACTATTTGTATTAATTACTTACATATGCCAGCGATTCTTTTATCAATTTAGAGTCTCTCCTATTTGGCAGCAATCAGTTATCCTTTTCTTTCTTTTCTTCATATTCAAGATGGCATTTACTTTCGATTTACTAGATGTGAGTGAAGGTTTGAATATAGCTGACAGTTTATACCTGACTAATGCCTTTATCTTTTCATTAATCTCATCAATTTTTTGGGTACCTACTTTTATTCTTCTTAGAGCATTCAGAAGAAAGAAAATAAAAACATAAGCTTACTGTGAAGAAGATATTTTCTATTACTGTTTGGATAATTTTTGTTTATACGTGTATTTTGCTTTCTCTTTCACTGGCTACGACGCAGAAAACTTTTTACTCTTTTATATTCAAGTCCTTTCTGGGTATTGATCCTTCATTTAATATTACTGAATCAAACTGGCACCCAATAAAGCCATCGATCTTAATCACTTATCTAAAATCAGAAAATGATCGTCAATTGATCTCTGCAGATGAAATTTTTCTTCAGTTTTCTTTATTTAATATTTCGAGGGCAAAGTTCATCTCAAGATTAAGTATAGATAATATTACTATTCAGAATCAGGCATATGCCAACGAAACAGGAGAAATCTTTTCTTTAGTGAAGACCTTAAGATCAATTGACGAATTGAGTATTAATAATCTTAAAATAAATCTTCCTGATGACACTAATTTACTCAATCTAAACTTAGATTCCTCACTATATAAAAGCGAACCTAAACTAAATCTTTATCTTAAGGATAAACAACAAAATATTTTAGAAATAGGAATCCTTTCAAGCGAAAATTCAAATGGAGCCTTAATAAAGGGTTACATAAAAACAAATAAATTTGAATTGGATGATAGCCTTATCAGCTTCATTTGTAAGACTTGTAAATTTGATGCTGAGTTACAAACTCAAATGAATTTTACTATCTTTCAACAGGAGATTTTAAATTTTCAAGGAAATATGGCCTTAAAAACAAATGAGAACCTATTTGGATTTAATTCTATTTCCTCAAGCTTTCAGTTAAGAAATAAAGACGAAGAATTAATACAAGTTAGTACAGTTTTGAATAATGATGATCAAATAGCGGTCCCTAATTATTTCATCAATTTTACAACTTACACTCCTAAGGTAATCTTTCCAAAATTAAATCTTTCCAATAGCAAGTTGATCAATACTATTTTAGAAGAAGTTGGCATTGAACTTTCTGTGGGTGGACTTTTACAAAATCTGATAATTAATTTTGATACTAGCAAAGAAATTTTAAAAGCCAATATTCAAGACTTAGAAATAAGTAATAATTCCATGGACTTGAAAGGTTTGGTTGGGAAATTATCTATTTACAAAGGTAAGGGTGAGTTGGCTCTCAATTCTCCTTTTATTCGAGCTTCATCGTCTGATTTTTTGGACAAAGATTTAGAATTTTATGACTTCAATTCTTTACTAAATTTCAGTTATTCCAATAAGAAATTTGAGATAAATCCATCTAGCTTTACTTCCACCTTAGATGATCAGGAAATTGAAGGGCTGTTATCTTTTTTGACCATCCCTACTAAGGGTCTTGGAGATGTTAATTTAAGATTAAGAAGCAATAAGCTGAATGATAAATCCGCTTTATCGCTTTTCCCTAATACAGCCTATTTGTCTTCTACAAAAGAGGGTATTGATTTACTAATCGATAGCGCTCTATTTGAAGACTTAAACTTAATCTACAGAGGCCCAGTGGATGGTATATATACCGACAATTCATCTTCTTTCGTCATGCAAGCTTCAGGGCAAGATATTTCTCTAAATGTTAATGGGTATAAGATCTTGGGTGCAAATGCAGACTTATCTTTAAATAATTTTATTTTAAATGGGAAAATTTTTAAAGGAAATTTCTTAGGCTCTGAACTTGAAGCAGATTTTAGAACTTTTCAATTAGGTTCGAGTCTATATTTTGATGTAAGCGGAACTTCTGAAGGGCCTTTTTCCACCTTACTTAAACTTCCTGGCTATAACCTCCAGGATCTAGATTCCGAGGGTTTTCATGAAACAGACTTTTATTTTAGTTCGCCACTAAAAAAAGAATTTTCTTTACTAGATAAAAACTCTCAATTGGAGGTTACTACTAAGATAGAAAAAGGAGAGTTGAATGCCTCAAATTTTGGATTTAACTTAACGAATATATTTTCTACAATAATTTACGATAATAAAACAGGTTTTAAAGAAGGTTATGTTTCTTTAAAAGTTAATTCTATCCCTATTATTCTCGATTTAGATCTAGAGAATACAGGCAGAGGGTATAGTCTTTTTTCTTCTAAGAATTCCTTTCAAATCAAAAATTTATTTCCGATTGGTTTAAGAGATTCAATCTCTGGGACTTCATCAACAGCAATTCAAGTTGCTGTTCCATCATTGATAAGAGGTCAGGATATAAAAAAATCATACTTAGAGGTTTCTTCTAACCTCTTTGGAACTGAAATGGACTTTCCTGATCCTTTTTTTAAATCAAAAGAAGATTCAACAGACCTCAACATACTATTTTATCCCTCATACAGTAAGGAATACTCAAGACTCCAATTTAAACTTGGAGAAATTATCAGAGGAAAATTAAACCTTTTTAAGGGTAATGCAGAGGGATTTATTATCGCAGGAAAAGAAAAGCAATCGATCAGTACTGAGAGTGGAAAGATTTCTCTAATAGGTAATATTGATAAACTTGATTTATCTATTTTTTCCCTTCTTGGAAAATCTGTTGATAACAAAGTATCAGATATAGATATTAAAAAACTCCAAATAAATGAGGTATTTTTATCAAATTTTTACCTTCCAAAAACAATAATCAAATCTAGAAATTCTAATCAGTTTCTCGAGTTGATAGTCTCTAATGATAGTTTATCTGGTAGCCTCTATCTTCCGAAGAAAACTAACCAAGTTCCAATAATTGATCTTGATTACATCAATTTAAATTTTTCTGAATCAACATCAGGTTCATCTTTCTTAGATTTCTACAAAAATTTATCAATGCCATTGAAGTTTAAAACAGATTCTTTAGTAATAAATTCTTTTGAATTTGGAAACTGGGCGTTTGAATTATCTAATTCAAATTCTTCCTTTATATTAAACGAAATTAATGGAACTTATGGAAAATGGGGCCTTACAAAGAATAAGAATAATATTTCGAGATTAAATATTACAAAAAATGAATTAGGCTGGAATACTAATTTACAGTCTAAAATTTATTCGGGATCTCCTGAAAAGGCCTTTAAGCAGATAGGAATAGATCCTAACTTTGAAATGGATACAATTTTTTTGGAAACAAACGTATCTTGGCGATCTTTACCTTGGGAATTTGATTATGTAAAAGTATTTGGTGATGTGTATATTGAAGTTGAAGGATTGTTAATTAAGAACAGAGAAGATCTCCAAGCTCAAAATAATATTCTACGATTGGTGAATATATTTAATGTAACTGACTCCTTTGAGAAGGTAACAAATTTAGATTTTAGAAAATTATACAAATCGGGTTTCAGTGCCGATAGTGTGAAAGGAGACATATTGCTGACCAAGAACTCTATTAAATTAAAAAAACCTTTGGTGTTTAAAAGTGGATCTAGCGAGTTTAAGTGGAAAGGAGTTATTGGAAGGGACAAAAAAGGTTATCTAGATAGTCTTGCCTTAGAAGTTATTATGACTTTACCTCTTAGGGAGTACCTTCCAGCATACGCTTTCTTATTAGGAGGCCCAATAACTGCCGGAGTAGTTTATATAGCCGGTAAAGCATTTGAAAGAAATTTAGACCAAATAAGTTCTGGATCTTGGTCAATCACTGGAACCTTACAAGAGCCCAAGACTGAATTTAATGGATGGTTTGAAGAATCTAATGATTAATTTATAAAAGATATCTTTCTCTTGAGGACGGAATTTCAAGTTCTAGTCGGTATTTTGCAATAGTTCTTCTGGATAAAACTACACCGAAGCTATCTTTAAGTACAAATTTAAGATTTTCATCGCTAAGCGGGTTAGATTTATCTTCATTTTGAATTATTTGGCTCAACAAAATTTGCAGATCCCCTCCAGTAACATCTTTACCTTCTTTGTGTTTGTTTATTCTCCGCTCTAACAATGCAATTAATGGAACTACTTTATCTGGGAGTTGAATATATTTATTCCTAACAATTCTAGATACTGTTGATGTACTTAATTCCAGTTTATTTGCTATCTCTTTATTTGATATCGCTCTTTTCCCAGATTCACCATTGAGAAAATTCTTTTGAGCTTCGACAATAAATTCAGAAACTACCAGAAGTGTTTGTTGTCTCCTTTCCAAACCATTTAGAAAAGACTTAGAAGTAATCGTCTCCTCATTTTCTACAGAATTTATTTTACTCTTGACTCTTTCTAATAATTTTTTGGACATAAACTCATCATTCAATGAAACTTGCCATTCGTTTTTATCTTTTAAAGCCACTAGATCTGGTCTTATATAATTTTCTACAGTACTACCAAAACTACCTGTTGGATTTAAAGTTAATTTATCTAAATTCTTTTTGATCTCGTTAGATAATTGATGGATTTCAATTTTCTCTGCTATCAAATCTCCAAGGATTTCTTTCAAAGTTATCTTTTCTTCATTACTCAGCTCTAAATTTTCTATTTGTATATATAAAGATTCATTAATATTTCTAAAAGCACAACCAGGAGGTTCAAAATTTTGGATAATTCCAAGTACCTTTTCTATATCTTTATCAGAAATCTTATCTTGAAGGTCTTCAAAAACTATACTTTTTATATCTTGATAATTTATTTCGGGATCTAATCTCCCATTACTTTCCACAGAGTCTATAAGATATTCTCCGATAAGGTTTTCGGCTTCGTCAAATGGTGTAAGCTCAAGTTGCTGCAAAAGTTTCTGTCTAATGTCTGAATCTAATTCTTCTGTGAGAATATTTTGATAATCATTTCCCTGATATAGAACATTTTTGTATCTATCTATAAGGTATTCATCTTTGAAATGAGCAATTTTCTTATCATCTTCATCAAAATAGTTATCTATAAGATCATTTAATTTTGAACTTATTTCAAAACCACTTAACGATAATAGTTTTATTTGATTGCCAAGGCTGGCTGTTATTTTTACAGAAAGTTTTTGTTTTTGTCTTAGACTTTGTTTCACAACACAGTATCAAAATCTTTACCAAGATAAACTTCTTTTACCAGTTTATCATTGGCTATTTCTGAAGGTTCTCCATTAGCTATAATTTTTCCCTTATTCACGATAAGTACTTTAGTACATATGTTCATGGTATCCCGAACATTATGGTCACTTATTACGACACCAATTCCCTTTTCATTCAAGTTATGGATAATACTTTTTAGATCCGAAACAGCTATTGGATCTATACCGGCAAAGGGTTCATCCAAAAGAATAAACTTTGGGTTTGAAGCAACTGATCTAGCTATTTCAGTCCTTCTTCTTTCGCCACCTGACAACTTTATTCCAAGTGTCTTTGACAATCCATGCAAACCAAAATCTCCTAATAGTGAATCCAGTTCCTTTTGACTTTCTTTATGATTTAAATCTTTTCTTTGTTCTAAAGCTGAAAGAATATTGGCTTCAACCGTTAGTCCTTTGAATATTGAAGATTCTTGAGGGAGGTAAGTGAGTCCAAGTGAAGTTCTTTCAGAAATAGATT
This sequence comes from uncultured SAR86 cluster bacterium, assembly GCA_902542325.1. Classification (GTDB taxonomy): domain Bacteria; phylum Pseudomonadota; class Gammaproteobacteria; order Magnimaribacterales; family Magnimaribacteraceae; genus Magnimaribacter. The sequence continues at coordinate 176,090 of CACBUE010000001.1, forward strand.
TTTGATTAAGTTCTTTTCCTGACAAATAAATTTTTCCTGAGTCAATCGCAACAAGACCTGCGATCATATAAAAAAGAGTCGTTTTGCCTGCTCCATTTGGTCCTAAAATACCAATAGTCTCACCACTAGTTATTTCAAAAGATATTCCATCAACAACAGCTTTTTTATCATAAGTTTTGCGCAGATTTTCAACAACAAGATTCATGAATTGTTCTCAATACTAGAATTTATAGATTTAAGTATTTTGTTGAGACTGTAGTCATAATGAATAAGATCAGACTTAATTATAAATCCATCTTGATCTAAAAGTGCTTCTTCTTCGAGGATAATTTTATTGTCCTCAGAGATAATGTAGAGCTTTTTGGCATATCCTTTGCTTATTGATCCTATATTCCTAATTTGGAAAGCACCTTCCCTAAATTCTGCATGCAAATTACCAGCTTTTTGCGTCATCTCTATTCCCAAAGATTTAATCTCAAGATTGTTTAGGTTTGTAAGTACATCTTGTACGCTTGAAAATGTCTCATTTGTAAGATTCAAGGTGATTTCTTCACTTGAGATAATTAATTTATCTTTTTTATTTAATGCCTCAAGTTCCGCAGAATCTTTAAACCTTATAAATCCAATATTTTTGTTATAAATTGCCTCTTTAGAATTGATATTTACCAATAATTTATTTGAATTCAGGTTGAAACTTGGAATTTGAATTGTAAATTCAGAACCATTGACAGAGCTAGATGATTCACCTGTTAGAATTATTTGCCTTTCTGGTGAAGTAATAGAAAAGGATGGCTTGTCTAGAACGGAAATGTATTTAAGATCTTCAAGTTCATTACAAAAACTAAAATTACAGAAAAGAGAAACTAAAATAATAAAAAAATGTTTTGTAATACTGGACATCAAATCAAACCTGATTCAATAAGATCATGCATTCTAATGATTCCTACCAAGGCTTTATTCTTATCAAGAACCGCAAGTGAATAGATCTTATTGACTTGCATTATCTCCAAAGCATCAATAGCTAAACTATGAACTAAAATTGTTTTAGTTTTTGAAGTCATAAAAGTTGAAATCTTTTTTTCTAATGGATCTTTTTCATTATTGAGTGTCCTTCTTAGATCACCATCTGTGAAAATACCTATCAACTTCTTTTTATCAACTACTAGCGCTACTCCTAGACCTTTTGAACTGATTTCAATCAAAGTTTCCGAGAGAGTATTCTCTTTAGAGACTAGTGGCAATTCATCGCCTTTAGCCATCAAATCTTCTACAGTAATAATCAATCTTTTTCCGAGTTTCCCTCCTGGATGAGATTTTGCAAAATCCTCACTTCCAAAATTCTTAGCCTCCAGAAGAGCTACTGCAATAGCATCTCCTAGTGCTAAGGCCGCAGTGGTGCTTGTTGTAGGTGCAAGATCCAAAGGACAAGCCTCTTCGGATATACCTGTATCCAAATTAATCATTACGTTTTTGGCAATGAAAGAGCTTCTTGAGCCCGTTATGGAGAAGAAATCACAGCCTACGGATTTGAGATAAGGAATTAAGTTAATGACTTCTTCGCTTTGACCAGAATGAGAAAAAATTATTACTTTATCGCTTTTATTTATTTCTCCTATATCCCCATGCAGCGCTTCACCCGCATTTATGAAACTAGAGTGTGACCCAGTGCTAGAAAGTGTTGCAGATACTTTTCTTGCTATATGTCCTGATTTTCCAATCCCTAAAGTTATTATTTTACCCTTAGTTTTGAGCAACTTATCACAAACCTCATTAAATTCCGAAGATAATGTTTTTGACAGATTTTCTAGTCCCTTAGATTCGATTTTAATAGTTTTTCTTGCTGATTTTAGGTGATCAATTTTTTTCATATACGTAAATCTATCTAATAAGCGAAGTAAAGTGAAACAAAGTATGAGCTTAAAAATAGCAAACTGAGCAAGATACTAGCGTTTCTCTCCTTTTTTGAAACAGAAAAAATATAGCAGGCAAATATAAAAGTTATTATGAAGAGAATGAATAATAAGGGTGACCATTCAGAATATGACCAACCTAAAGACATTTTTGGATTCATAAATAAACCTGGTATAGCTAAAACACATAATCCATTAAAAATATTTGAGCCTATTAAAGTCCCAGTAACGGTTTCATATCTCCCTTTTAAGGCTAATGAAACAGATGCAGCTATTTCAGGCAAACTAGTTCCTATTGCTAACACTGTATACCCAATAAATAACTCACCTAAACTAAATTCATCCAATATTTGATTAGCTCCAAAAGTAATTAACCATGCTGCAAAAACGAGAAAGACCAGAGATAGAATAAGTTTCAAAGATACATATTTAGGTAAATCTATATCATTTTCTTTTTCATCAGAAACACCATTCTTATACCAGAAAGAAATAACCAGAATTAGAGAAGTTAAGAGAATGAATGAGGATGCAATATTAAATGGATCGATAGCAATAATTAACCAAATAAGTAAGCCAGAGACCAATAAAATCAATAAGTTTTTTTGAATAGCCACCTCTTGTTTTATTCTAAGTTTTTTCAGGGAAACTATCAGAAGCATAGAACCAAAAACGAGTGAAAGATTAGCTACATTTGATCCAATTACATTACCAATGACCATAGAACCTTTATTTTCGAGTGAGACAAAGAAAGTTGTAAGCATTTCTGGTGCTGATGTTCCAAAAGCGATTACCGTGGAGCCAATAAAGAAAGGAGAGAAACCAAATTCTCTTGATGCATGAACAGAATAATTTTCTAATTTTTCGGCACTAACCCATATAAGGGCAATTCCTGAAGTTATTGCTAATAATGCAATGATCATAAATATTATATTAGTCCTAAATAAGACTTATACCAGATGGTATAATAGTTAGTTACCAAATCAAATCATATTTATCTATTATGAAAATTGCCCCACTTAAATTTTTTGTTTTATTCAACTTATTTATCTCAAGCCTTCAAATCCTTTCAGAGGAAGTTTCAGCTCATGAGTATGCTGAAAGAACTCATAGCAATATAATTGAAATTATAAGGACAAGGAATCAACTCTTTCTAGATAATCCAGATCTTTTTACAAAAGAAATAAGCGATGCGTTTGGGCCAATAGTAGATTTTAAAAGAATATCGAGAAACGTAATGGGCAAATATGCTAAAGATGCTACTCAGAAACAGTTAGAGGATTTCTCGGAAGTATTCGAAAATAGTTTGCTAGATACTTATGCTAGCACTCTCGTAGAATTTAAGGATGAAAAAATTAATGTATTACCCCCAACAAGTCCCTCTAATTCAAAGACAAAGGTCAGAGTAAATATCGAAATAGTAACTTCATCAAGTACATATCCTGGAAGATACAGTATGTATTTAGATAAAAACAATGATTGGAAAATAATAAATATTGAAATTAATGGTATGAATCTTGGAAAAATTTTTAGAAATCAATTCTACTCTCTGATGGAAAAAAATATGGAAGATATAAATTTAGTTATAGAAAAATGGGTAACTTCAGTTTAGATGGATAAATTATTGATAAGAGGAGGTGCTCCTTTAAATGGAGAAATTTATGCTTCAGGAGCAAAAAATTCTGCATTACCAATCCTGGCAGCATCTTTGTTAGCTGATTCTCCTCTCAAGGTGGGAAATCTTCCCCATTTAAATGACGTAACTACAATGCTTGAATTATTGGGTTCTATGGGTGTCGATGTCATGTTAAGTGATGAAATGGAAGTTCAGGTTGATACTTCAAATATTCAAAACCTCAATGCACGTTACGAACTTGTCAAAACTATGAGAGCATCAATACTTGTTTTGGGACCTCTATTGGCTAGGTTTCAGCAAGCTTCTGTTGCTCTTCCAGGTGGATGTGCAATCGGAAGTCGGCCTGTAAACCTTCATATAGAGGCCATGAGAGCAATGGGTGCAGAAGTTAGTATTGTAGATGGAAATATCAAAGCAAAAGTTGATGGACGCCTGAAAGGTGCAAAAATAATATTTGAACCAGTAAGCGTAACAGGAACGGAAAATGTGATTATGGCAGCGAGTTTAGCTGAAGGCGTCACTACTATCGAAAATGCTGCTAGAGAGCCTGAAGTAATAGATTTAGCAAATTGTCTTATACAAATGGGCGCGAATATAAAAGGTGCAGGAACTCATATTATTACGATAGAAGGAGTTGATAAACTAGAAGGCGCAGCCTTTAGTGTCATGCCCGATAGAGTTGAAGTTGGGACATATCTTACTGCAGTGGCTATGACCGGTGGTTTAGTAAAAATAAAATCTGCCAAACCTCAATATCTTTCATCGGTTATATTGAAACTGGAAGGTTGCGGAGCCACTATCAATCAAGGGGAAGATTGGGTTGAGATTAAAATGGATGCCTCTAGACCACAAGCAACAAGTTTAACTACAGGACCTTATCCTTCTTTTCCGACAGATATGCAGGCTCAATTTGTTTCTTTAAATTCTATTGCCAAAGGAAATTCAACAGTTACTGAAACTGTTTTTGAGAATAGATTTATGCATGTTCAAGAAATAGCAAGAATGGGCGGCAATATAACACTTAAGGGCAACACGGCAGTGATAGAAGGAATAAATAAATTAAAAGGAGCTCCTGTCATGGCAACAGATTTAAGAGCATCGGCTAGTTTGGTCTTAGCAGGACTAGTAGCAGAGGGAGATACGACAATCGATAGGATTTATCATATTGACAGAGGTTATGAAAGAATAGAAGAAAAGCTGAAAATATTGGGAGCTGATATTGAAAGAATATCTTAAAGATAACCATGAATAAATCTAACTCATTGATATTAGCTTTGCCCAAGGGGAGAGTATATGAAGACTTTATACCTCTGTTAGAAAAAACTCAGTTCGCTATTAAGGATGATGTAAAAAAATCCAGAAAGATGTTGCTTGATACGAAACATCCTAGTGTAAAAGTATTAATTATCAGAGGATGGGATGTACCCACATACATTACTTCTGGCGCTGCCCACATAGGCATTGTTGGAAAAGATATCCTCATGGAAAAAGAAGAAGAGGAGTTTGTTGAGTTAGCGGATCTTGGTCTTGGTAAATGCAGATTATCTTTGGCAGGTTATGAAGACGTCCTAACAGGTTCTGCAAGATTAAAAGTAGCTACCAAATATCCTAAGAGCTCTACAAAATTTATGAATTCTATTGGAATACAGCCTGAAATAATTTATCTAAATGGCGCACAAGAAATAGCTCCTGTACTTGGTTTGTCAGATGCAATTATTGACTTAGTAGATTCTGGTAAAACTCTTACTGCGAATGGTCTTACAGAAATTCAAACCATTGCAGATATTTCAACGAGATTGATTGCCAACAAGGCTTCAATGAAAACAAAATCTAAAATTATTAACGAGATAATGGAAGCACTTAAATAATGCTAATTTTTAATCAGTTAGATACTAAAGATAGTTCATTCTCAAAAAGTTTTGATGCTTATTTAGTAGAAAGGAATAAGGTTTCTGGAGAAGTTTCTCAATTGGTTTCAGAAATTATCCTTAAAATCAGGAGAAAAGGCGATAATGCCTTAAAAGACTTAACGAAAGAATTTGATGGCTTTGATTCTGATGTTTTTAAAATTTCGAGAAAAGAAATTAATCAAGTATTAAAAAGTTGTGATAAAGATATTTTTAAGTCTCTTGAGTATTCTTTTGAAAAAATACTTAATTATCAATCGCGATGTTTTGCCTCTTTAAATTTGGAGGATACTGATAATGAGATAACCAGAAAGTTTAGGGTGATAGAATCTGTAGGTATTTATGTACCAGGAGGCAAGGCCTCTTATCCTTCGACTGTATTAATGGGAGCTGCACCGGCTATAGCCTGCGGTGTAAGAGATATTTCAATAACTTCTCCTGCTCAAAATGGAATTTCAAATACACTAACAATAGCTGCTGCAAAAGTTGCTGGCATTGAAACAATTTATAGGATTGGTGGAGCTCAGGCAATTGCAGCTTTAGCTATAGGAACAGATCAGATAACTAAGGTAGATAAAATAATTGGACCAGGAAATATATTTGTTGCTGAGGCAAAAAAACAACTTTTTGGCGAAGTGGGTATTGATTCAATTGCCGGTCCCTCTGAAATTCTTATCCTTGCTGATAGCTCTTCAAATCCAGAAACAATAGCTTGGGATCTTATGGCTCAATCTGAACACGACTCAGATGCATCTAGTGTTTTGATCTCAGATAGTGAAGACATAATAGCTAATGTAAAAGAAATCATATCAACTGAAATAGATTCACTTGAGAGATGTTCCATTATTAAAGAATCAATCAGCTCAAATGGACTGATAATTAAAATCGATAATTTTTCTGAAGCCAAACAATTAGTAAACAAGATTGCCCCTGAACATTTACATTTAGCTTTTGATCATGTTAATTATCGAGATGAAAATTCATTAATAGCAGGCTTGATTCTGAAAGGTGAGAATTCAGCCAACTCCTTTTCTGATTATGTTCTAGGTCCTAGCCACATACTTCCTACTAATTCATCTTCGAGATTTAGCTCACCTCTATCAGTAGAAGATTTCCTAGTGAGTTATAGCCACGTTTCCCTTGACAGGGAAAAGAATATTAAAAAATTCAATGAGTATATTGACCACACCTCTAGGATAGCGAAAGCCGAGGGTTTAACAGCTCATGCTATAGCGGCAGAGAAAAGATTTAAAAATTAATCTGCTTGTCCAGTTATCAAAGATAAATTTAAGACATCCGAGCCTCTTTTTACCTCAAGTATTACTTCCTCTCCTGGTTTAGACCTCGCAAATGTTTTATATAAATTATCATAAGAAGGACTTTCTGAATTTATTGAATTGATGACATCACCTTTCATAAGACCACTTCTGTAAGCTGGGCCATTCTCTACTACCTCTGAAATCATTAGTTGACCTTTTCTTAAGAGATTTAGCCTCTCAATACTAAAACCTAACCAACCCCGTCTGACTTCACCATACTGAATTAACTCACTAATGATTTCCAAGGCAACCGTTGAAGGTATGGCTAGGCCTATTCCTTCTGACCCTCCACTGGACGACCTAATAAGTGTATTAATTCCAACCAACCTTCCTTTTGAATCTATTAAGGCACCTCCGGAGTTCCCTCTATTTATCGAAGCATCTGTTTGAATATAATTTGAATATGGATTGTCAAATTCTCTACCTGTTGCGCTAACAATTCCCATACTTACCGATTGGCCAAGCCCATAAGGATTACCTATAGCAAGAACGATGTCACCAATATTCAATTTATCTGAATCTTCAATTTCTATAGAGGGGAATAAAATCTTATCATCTTGAATTTTTAAAACTGCCAGGTCGGTTCCTTTATCAATGCCAATCAACTGAGCGATAAACTTACGACCATCATATAATTCTATTGTCACCCGAAGGGAGTTATCTCCAACCACATGTTGATTTGTTAATATATAACCATCTGAACTCAGAATAACTCCTGACCCTAGACTTGTTTTTACCTGTTGCCCTTTATTATTGAATATGGAATTAAATCTCCTTTGAGTGGGTAATTTTTTTTCTATGATTTGCTCGCTATAGATGTTTACTACAGCCGGTGAGGCCTTTTCTACTGCGTAGTTGTAGGAAAAAGCTGTACTACTAAATTCATCTTTAACAGATTTATCATCGTCATTTAAAAACATTAGCGATATTACGAAGCCTATTGAAGCACCTGCAAGTGAAAAAATAGAAAAATTAAATATTGATTTAGCTTTACTCATATATTTTTTTACTAATTAATCTTATTATCAAACCTTACAATACTTAAAATACATCGTAAATTTATAAACTTCTAGTTGAATATGAACGGTGTAAGCATTAAAATGCGCCAGCCTGCGCGTTTAGTCAACAAAACATATCAATGAGAACAGAAAGTTATAAAAGAACAGATATTGAAGAAACCTGGATCATTATAGATGCAACAGGAAAAACACTTGGTAGGTTTGCCAGCAAGATCGCAGATATTTTGTCAGGTAAAAACAAGCCTGAGTATACTCCAAATGCTGATTTAGGTGACTACGTAGTTGTTATTAATGCTGCTGAAATTAATGTCACTGGTAAGAAATTAGACCAAAAAATGTATTATAGGCATTCAGGTTACCCAGGAGGAATAAAATCCAAACCTCTGCGTAAAGTTATCGAAGAAACACCAACAGAAGCTATAAAAAAGGCCGTTAAGGGAATGCTGCCAAAAAGCAAATTAGGCAGACAAATGCTTACTAAACTAAAGGTTTATAGTGATGAAAATCACCCTCATTCAGCTCAAAAGCCAATCACATTAGAATTATAGGAAAATAAATTGGAACAAATTATTACAGTCGGTAGACGAAAGAGATCAACTGCAAGGGTATTTCTTCAGAAAGGTTCAGGCGAAATAACTGTAAACAAGAAAAAACTAGAAGTTTATTTTGGAAGAGAAGTTGCTCAAATGGTTGTTAGGCAACCTCTGGTTTCAACGGAATTATCGAAGGGTATAGATGTTAAAGCTACAGTTTCAGGAGGGGGAAGCTTCGGTCAAGCAGGAGCAATAAGACTTGGAATTGCTCGAGCTCTGGTTGAATACGATGAGACTTTGAAACCCATTCTAAAAAAAGAAGGTTTCTTAACTAGAGATTCAAGAAAAGTTGAAAGGAAAAAAGTAGGTCTAAGGAAAGCAAGAAAAAGACCGCAATACTCAAAAAGGTAATATGCAACCAAAATCTCCTCCTAACCCAGGAAGAAGAAAATTTCTTATAAGCGCAACATCTGCGGTTGGTGCAGTGGGCGTCGCTGGTGCAGTAGTTCCCTTTATCAGTGCTTTTAACCCCAGTGCAGCAGCTGAAGCAGCTGGTGCTCCAGCAGTCGCTGATATAGGAAAACTAGCTCCAGGAGAAATGATTATCGTTGAATGGAGAGGAACTCCAATCTACGTAGTAAAGCATTCAGATGAGTCCATACAGGAAATCGACAAGAATTTAGAGAGACTTGCCGACCCCAACTCGGAAACTGAAGTTCAACCTGACTATGCAAAAAATAAATATAGATCAAGAAAGCCCGGCATATCAGTTTTATCTGCAGTTTGTACTCACCTTGGTTGTGCCCCTAAATATTATCCTCAACTAGGAGTTGTAGATTTTGATTCCGAGTGGCAAGGAGGATTCTTTTGCCCTTGTCACGGTTCAAAGTTCGATTTAGCCGGAAGAGTTTACGCAGGAGTTCCTGCCCCCGATAATTTAGCTGTGCCCCCACACTATTTTAAATCTGATGATATTTTAGTCATTGGAGAAGACGGAGATGTAGCGTAATGGTCACAAAATTAATGAACTGGTTCGATGATAGATTGCCTTTAACCGCAACTATAGAGAGACACCTGACAAAATATCCTGCTCCAATAAATATGAATATATGGTACCTAGCAGGTGTACTTCTTGTGGTAGTGCTTGTAATACAACTTGCATCAGGTATTTGGCTCTTGATGAATTATGAACCAACAGCTGAAGGTGCTTTCGCCTCTATCCAATACATCATGAGAGACGTTAAATACGGCTATATAATAAGATACATGCACACAACAGGAGCATCTGCTTTCTTTGCATTGATATTTTTGCATATGTTTCGTGGAATGATGTATGGCTCCTATCAAAAACCAAGAGAGCTTTTGTGGGTTCTGGGTTGGATTACATACTTCTTACTCTGCGCACTAGGATTTACTGGATATGTCCTTCCTTGGGGACAAATGTCTTTTTGGGCAGCTCAAGTAATTATGTCTCTCTTCGGATCGATTCCTTATATCGGAGAAGATTTACTTACATGGATAAGGGGTGATTATCTTATTTCAGGAATAACACTAAATAGGCTTTTTGCCTTTCATGTTGTTCTCTTGCCGTTAGCATTGATAGCCGTTGTATTTGTTCATATATTGGCGCTTCATGAAGTCGGTTCTAATAATCCAGATGGAGTGGATGTCAAGAAATTTAAAGACGCTGATGGTGTTCCTTTAGATACAAAACCATTTTTTCCCTATGATGTAATGCATGACTTATATGCAATTGGTGTATTTTTAATCTTCTTTGTAGCAATTATGTTCTTTTATCCAGACGGGGGTGGGTACGTGATTGAATATGTTAACTATGAAGCAGCTGATAACTTAAAGACACCTGAGCATATTGTTCCTTCCTGGTACTACACTCCTTACTATGCAATGTTAAGAGCAGTCACTTTTCCTTTATTTGGACTGACAGCGAAATTCCTAGGATTTGTTGTAATGGCCGCAGGTATTGCAATTTTTGTAGCTCTACCATGGTTAGATAGAAGCCCAGTTAAATCAATAAAATATAAGGGTATCTACAGCAAATTCTTCTTGGCTTTATTTGTAGTTAGTTTCCTGGTATTAGGCTATCTCGGTGCAGTCCCATCTACACCTGCAAGAACAATTGCTGCACAAATATTCACTGTATGCTACTTTGCTTACTTTTTGTTAATGCCCATATATTCAAAATACGAAACATGTAAACCTGTACCTGACAGGGTGCAATTGGGATGAATAAAAAAAATCGAATTCTCACCTTTGTTGTAATTATTGCAGCTAGTTTGGGTTCTTTAAAAGTTCTTGCTGCAGCTGGAGCTGCTTGTGGTAGTTTCCTGTCTGAGGATGGTCTCACAAAGGGAGAATGCAAAGAGGCATATATAAATCCGAAGGATAAAGCCTCACTTCAACGTGGTGCACAAGTCTATATGAATTACTGTTTAGGTTGTCATTCTTTGAAATATGCAAGATACAAAAAGGTGTCTGAAGATTTGGAAATCCCACTTAGCATGTTCCAGGAAAATCTGATATTTGGTGATCAGAAGATGGGAGATTTAATCCAAGTAGGAATGGACCCAAAAGAAGCAAAAGAATGGTTTGGAAATGCACCCCCGGACTTAACCCTTGAAGCTGGCTTAAGAGGACCTGACTGGATATATACTTACCTTACAAGCTTCTATATTGATGAATCAAGACCGTTAGGTGTGAATAACAAGGTTTATGAAAATGTTGGAATGCCTCATGTTTTAATTGATATGCAAGGAACTCCTAGATCAGTATGTAAACAGATTCCTGCATTTGCAGATAATGGCGGCATAAAGCAGGATCCCCTAACCGGTGAACAGCTTACAGAAGAAAGATGTGGTTTTCTCCAGGTTGATAATGGCACGGGTGAAATGAGCACCGAACAGTTTGATAAGACTATGCTAGATCTTACTAACTTCCTAGCTTACATGACTGATCCACTGAAGGTTGAAAGAGAGACTATTGGAACTTATGTTTTACTATATCTCTTTATTTTTACAATGCTTAGCTATCTTCTCTATAGAGAATTTAAGAAAGATCTTCACTAATTTCCCTAAATAGGAGTTTTTATGGTTTCACTTAGTAATAGAACGTCAATGGCACTTTTCTCAGATCCAATGGACCATTATAGTCAAAGAGTAAGGATAGTTATGGAAGAAAAGGGTGTCACTAGCGAAATCATTGATTCTGATACTAATAATTTAAGTAACGAGATTCTAGAAGTAAGTCCTTATGCAGAATTACCTGTATTGGTTGATAGAGATGTTTGTTTATATGACTCTTTGATCCTAATGGAGTACTTAGATGAACGGTTCCCTCATCCACCACTTCTGCCTGTGTATCCAGTCTCAAGAGCACATATTCGATTATTTATCCAAAGAATAGAAAAAGATTGGTGTGAGATATTTGATGAATTAATTCAAGGAAATCAAACGGAGGCTAAAGCTAAGAAATTACGAACAGAATTAAAATCTCAAATATTGGGAATGTCTCAAATACTCAAAGAGAAACCTTTTTTTATGTCAGATGAATTCAGCCTTGTAGATTGTTGCATAGCTCCTATTCTCTGGAGACTCCCCTTAATTGGTATAGAGCTTCAGAAAGATTCTAAAACCAAACCTATCTATGAGTATATGCAGAGAGTTTTTACAAAATCATGTTTTATAAATAGTTTGTCTGAGCTTGAGAGAGATATAAGGTCTTCTTAGTTTTTTCTATAAAATCTTTATTCCTTTATCGGTTATCTCAAATATATAAGGCGATCTTTTATACCTTTTTCGTTCCAGACTTATTTTTCCAGTTAGACCTTTGTAGATAAAGTTTTTTGAATTAACAGAACCATACCTTAAAAGAATAATTTCAAAAGCATCGTATCCAATAGCAAACTCCCTAGTTCTATTTACTTCAGCTATATATTTAGGCATCGGAATGGGCATCATGATAGACATATCCGAATGAATAGATCCAATGAGATCTTTTTCAAGAGGCTGATAATTATCATTTGTATTCCAACTATTAAGTATGAAAATGTCAAAATCCTTTTCAGATATATAGTCTATTGCTGGCTTTAGATTCCTTGCTTCTTTTAAGTCTAATGATAAGAAAAATGTATCTATGTCCTCACGACTTCTAGAAGTACCCGAAACTTTCTCGGAAAGTCTTCTTGATAATTTCCTAATCCTTTCCTTACTTCTGTCAACCAACAGAATTTCAGAGAACATAGTTTGACTAGTTGTCTCATTATTATATGTTTTAGAAGTCACGATTTCTTTTTTGTAATCTTTCAGCAAATTAACAATACTATTTTTATCAATATTATTTTTACTATCTATGACAACAAACCTAGAAGAACTTTCTGGAATATTTTGAATTAATTTATATTTTTCTTCTTCTCTTGAGACTATAAAAGTATTATCAAATCCCATTTCATCTAGGTTATTCGAGACAAATAAAGTTTTAGCCTTAGGGAGTTTTTGAATGCATTCTTTATATGATTTATCCATTGGCTGATTTGAAACATAGAAAACTATATTGAGGTTTACCTTGTTTTGTTTAATTTTGCATTGAGTATATGTGATAGGAGAGAGAATTATTTTTGGGATATAGGAAATTCTTGAATTATAAAAAAAGGAATTTGCAATGAACCCTTGAATCTCTTGCGGAACTAGAATTTTCTCATCTTTCTGAAAGAAAAATATATTGATTGTCTGAGGTAGAGATTTAATTTTATAGTTAAATTGAGGTTTTTGAATTAGAGTATTTGAAGATTCGCCTTCATTACTTTTTGGAATTGATGAACATGCGGACACAAGAAGGATGATTAAAATCAAGGATATATTTTTCATTTAACTCATGAATAAAAATTTAGGTTCTCTCTATATTGTCTCTACTCCCATAGGTAATTTAAATGATATTACATTCAGGGCGATAGAAGTACTTAATAAAGTTCATATTTGTGCGTCTGAAGATACAAGAATATCTAGTGTGCTTTTTAAGAAATATAATATAAATACTAAGCTAACTTCTTACCACAAGTTTTCGGAAAAAAGTAAGATAAATAGATTTATAGATGTTTTGAAGTCAGGAAAAGACATTGCCCTAATAAGTGATGCTGGAACTCCTTTAATCTCCGATCCAGGACAATTTTTAGTAGAAGCAGCTATTCAAAATAAAATAAGAATAATACCAATACCAGGAGCAACATCAGTAATTACTGCATTAAGTGTTTCAGGTTTTAAGCTTGAAAATTTTACTTTTTATGGATTTTTTCCACGAAAATCAAAAGAAAAAAAGGTCCTCTTAAAAAAAATAGCTTCGTCTTCTGGCCCATCTGTTTTATTTGAGTCAGGTAGGCGTTTAGAGAAATTAATTGATTCTTTATCTGAAGAACTAAAACCAGATTGTAGAATTTTAGTTGCAAGGGAGCTAACTAAATTACATGAGACTCTTTATAGATCTGAGTTATATAAAATAAAGGAAATTCTTCTTGATTCTGAATTTGGATTGAAAGGAGAATTTGTAATTATCATTGATGGTTATGAGGAGGAATCAGGAGATATTTTGGTTGAAGAAGAGAAAAGAATATTAGGAATTCTTATGGAAAAATTAGATAGAAAATTAGCTTTACAAATTGCGTCTGAAATACTCAAAAAAAAGAGAAATGAAATTTATAAAATAAAAATGAAGAGCTAAACTTCTTTTCAATTACTTTTATGGATACAATTGATGGGAGTCAGCTAGATAATCGCTCAACTTTTTGAGAGGAAAGTCCGGGCTCCATTGGACAAGACGCCAGGTAACTCCTGGGAGACGTAAGTTTACGGAAAGTGCAGCAGAAAATATACCGCCTCTTTGAGGTAAGGGTGAAAAGGTGTGGTAAGAGCACACCGCATATCAGGTAACTGATTATGGCTTGGCAAACCCCGTCTGGAGCAAGACCAAATAGAGGCCCTAATGTTAGTCCTGACAGGGCCAGGGTAGGTTGCTTGAATTTTGTGGTGACACAAAATCTAGATGAATGATTATCCTCGACAGAACCCGGCTTACCGGCTGACTCATCCCATCATTTCTCATAATTTTTTTACATACTTTTTGGGGTTTTTCATTTACAAAAAAGTGTACTAATTATTGTAACTTTCACTAGTAATTTACTATAAAGTGTGTAAAAGTGTGTAAAAGTGCAAGATAATGTAACGTTTACATATACTTGCTTATAAAGAAATGAGTTTAGGAATATACGGATCGAGCACTCTGACCCTTGACACAAAAGGCAGAATTGTTATACCTGCAAGGTATAGAGAGCTTCTACGAAAGAGCTGTGAAGGTGAAATAGCAATCACAAAAGATCCTCAATATCCTGCACTCATAATATACCCAGGCAAAATTTGGAAAGATATTTCACAAAAATTTGAGGTTCTTGGCGGTTTAAATCAAAAAGTAAGATCTATTCAATGGAAAGTTTTGGGAAATGCTTCTGTAACAGAATTTGAAGCAGTTGAAAGAATGACTATTCTTATACCTCAAATATTAAGAGACTTTGCTGAACTTGCGATTAAGCAACAGGTAGCTCTCATCGGAATGGGTTCAAAGTTTGAATTATGGAATCAAGAAAATTGGGACAAAAAACAATCTGGTTTTCAGATTCCTGGCGAAGACTTAATTGATAATCTTCCACCGACTTTAGAGGAGATACCATTTTGATCCAAGCTAGTCATGAAGCTGTGATGGTGAATGAAGTGCTAGAAAATCTTGTCTTTGAACAAAATGGAAAATATGTAGACTGCACATTTGGAGCAGGGGGTCACTCTTTAGAAATCTTAAAAAAAATTAATGAGTCTGGTACTTTAATTTCGATCGACAAAGACAAAAAAGCAACAATCAACCTATCCAAAGATTTTACTGACGATGGAAGATTCAGATTAGTTAATGATTCTTTCTCTAATCTCAGAAGCCTATTTGAAGATAAAGAAGTTGATGGGATATTGATAGATCTTGGTATTTCCTCAACACAACTCGATGATCCTAAAAGAGGTTTTAGTTTCCAATCAAATGGACCTTTAGATATGAGAATAGATACAACCAAAGGTCAAACCGCATCAGATTGGATAAATACCGCCACAAAAAAAGAAATTGAAGATGTGCTATGGGTTCTTGGTCAGGAAAGAGCTTCAAGGAAGATTGCAAGTAAGATTTGTGAAATAAGAGAAAAGAAGCCTATAGAATCAACTAAAGAATTATCTGATCTTATAAGATCTTGCGTTTATACGAGATCTAAAAAACACCCAGCTACAAATTCTTTCAGAGCGATAAGGATGCTTATCAATAACGAGATAGAGGAACTTCAGAAAGTCTTAGAGGCTTCAAGTCATGTTTTATGTTGTGGAGGGAGACTTGCAGTCATAAGCTTCCACTCTATGGAAGATAGGATTGTCAAAAGATTCTTCCAAGGAAAAGATAGAAATGAATCAAATGTGAAGTTTCAATATATAAAAGATAAATTTCTTAAACCAACTCCTAAAGAAATAACCATTAATCCAAGAAGTAGAAGTGCGATCTTAAGGGTCGCAGAAAAGCTATGTTGAATATTAAACATAAATTAATTTCCATTTCCTTATTAGTCTCTATTTCTTTTCTAAGTTCTTATAAACTTGTTTTGCAAACATATGAGCATAGGACTATATTTGCAGAATTGGAAAACCTTAGGCTGGAAAAAGAAGAGTTATCTTTTCAATCTAATATCCTGATTGAAGAGGTAAAGTACTATAAAAATCACATCTCCTTAAGAAAATATGCTTCTGAAAAGCTAGGAATGGTTATTCCTAAAGATAAAGATCGAGTCTATCTGACAAGGAGAATTGATAAATGAGATATCTGATAATCATAATTTTTGCTTTGCTTGCTGGTTGCTCGAGTCAAAAAGAAGCAAATATTGATTCAATTAATATAAAAGTATCAAAAGAAATAATTTCAAATTTCGATCAGGTCAAACACCAGATTACAAATCACTTACAAAATAAAAATAAATATAACAAAAGTGAGATTTTCTCTAATTCTTGGGTCTCAGTTATAAAGGCCACAAATACATTTGATGAAGAAATACATATTGAAGTCAAAGAACACCAACCAATTGCTTCTTTGGATAGAGGCAGGTTTATAACTCAAGAAGGAAAGATAATTACTCCTAGTGGAGGAGATAAATCTCTTAAATTGGTATCAATAATTGGAAGAGATAATGAATATTTAACACTGCTTGATAGTACTTTCTTACTACAAGATATATTAAATCTCAAAGGAAATTCTCTCATTAGCATTGAGCATAGAGGGTCAGGTTTTATTGAGGCGGTTGATAATGAAAGTGTGACTTACAGATTTAATGAAGAGGATTTCCGGGTTCAGCTCGAGCGTCTCGAGGAACTTATACTGTTCGAGCTGAACTCAGGAATCAATGATGATATCAGATATATAGATTTGAGGTATAAAAATGCTATTGCTTTGGGCAATAAGAATATGGAGAAATCAATATGAGTAATGTAAGCAGAAATGAAATGCTGGTTGGTGTAGATATTGGAACTTCGAAAGTGGTTGCAATTGTTGCTGAGGCAAGAGGAGGTCAACTAGAAATTATTGGTCTAGGAACACATTCTTCAAAAGGATTAAAAAATGGAGTTGTAGTAGATATTGATTCCACAACAACAGCTATAAAAAAATCTATAGAAGAGGCTGAAAGTATGGCAGGGTGTCATATTGGTTCGTGCTACGTAGGCATATCAGGTAGTCACATAAGAGGTCTAAATTCGGAGGGAGTAGTACCAATTCGAGATGGAGAGGTAAAGTTCACAGATGTAGATAGAGTTATTGAGACTGCTCAAGCTATGGCAATCCCTGCAGATCAAAGATTACTTCATGTTCTTCCAAGAGATTACATCATAGATAAACAAGATGGTATTAAAGAGCCCCTAGGGATGGCAGGTTCTAGATTAGAGGCAAAAGTTCATTTAGTAACATGCAGTGAGAACTCTTCACAAAATATTCATAAATGTATTAGCGCATCTGGTCTAGATGTAGAAGCATTTGTTTTAGAGCAATTGGCTTCAAGTTACTCGGTTCTAACAGAAGACGAAAGGAACTTAGGAGTCTGTCTTATTGATATCGGAGGGGGAACAACTGACATAGCGGTTTTTGTGGATGGCTCTATTTGCTTTACTGATGTCATACCGATAGCTGGAGATCATGTAACAAATGATATAGCTCAAGCTTTAAGAACACCGCCTACCCAAGCAGAAACAATAAAACAACGATATGGATGTGCAGTTAGCTCAATGACCAGACCTGAAGAAATAATGATGGTTCCGGGTATGGGTGGAAGGCCTGAAAGAGAACTCTCTAGACAGGCTTTAGCTGATGTCTTGGAGAGAAGGTATGTAGAGATATTTAGTATGGCACAACAAAAATTGAGCTTAAGCGGTTTCGATGAGTTGATACCTGCAGGAATAGTTTTAACAGGAGGGGCCTCAAAAGTTGAAGGTGCTACTGAGTTAGCAGAGGAAATATTCCATTCTCCAGTTAGGATGGGATCTCCACATTCAGTAGAGGGTTTTTCTGAAATAATCAATAATCCAGTTTATGCAACTTCAGTCGGCCTACTACTTTATGGACAAAAGCAAATGCAAGAAGATCATTTAAATTATATTCATAGAGATAAGAATATCTTAAATAGAATTTCTAGATGGTTTGGAGGAAATCTTTAGTACTTAATTAAAAGAGAGGTTAATTATGAGTGAATGGGAAATAATCGAAGAAATAAAAGAGAATGCTTCAATTAAAGTTATAGGAGTCGGAGGCGGAGGAGGTAATGCTGTGCAGCATATGGTTGAATGCGGCATTGAAGGTGCTGAGTTCATATCTATAAATACTGATAAGCAGGCTTTAGATAAAAATGATGCGAGCATTAAATTAATATTAGGTATGGAAATTACTGATGGTTTAGGAGCGGGTGCAAATCCGATAATTGGAAGGGAAGCAGCTCTTGAAGATAGAGATAAATTGAGAGATATGCTTAAAGGAACCGACATGGTTTTTGTAACAGCAGGGATGGGAGGAGGAACAGGAACTGGAGCTGCTCCTATAGTTGCTCAAGTTGCTAAAGAGCTTGGAATTCTTACTGTTGCCGTTGTAACTAAGCCATTTGAGCTAGAAGGTGCCAAGAGAATGAAGATTGCTCAAGAGGGCATAAAGGAGCTGATCGAGGAGGTTGATTCTTTAATCACCATACCTAATCAAAAATTACTTGAAGTTCTTGGAGAAGATTGCAGTATGCTTGAGGCATTTAAACAAGCCAATGATGTTCTTGGTGGGGCGGTGAGAGGTATATCAGACATTATTATTAGACCTGGCTTAATAAATGTTGATTTTGCAGACGTAAAAACTGTAATGTCTGAAAAAGGAACCGCTATGATGGGTACAGGTACTTCAAGTGGTCCTGATAGGGCTAGAATAGCTGCAGAACAGGCTGTCGCAAGTAAGCTTTTAGAAGATATTAGTTTAAAAGATGCAAAAGGAGTTCTAGTAAATATTACCGCTGGACCTGAATTATCTTTAGGTGAAATTAAGGCCGTTGGTGATTGCATAAATAGTTTTGCTTCTCCTGAAGCGATAATTGTTACTGGAACAGTTTTAGATGAATCTTCTACGAATGATCTTACTGTTACAGTTATTGCTACCGGGCTGAATTCTTCAGTACAAACAGCCTCTAATAAACCTGAAAGTGTGAGGGTTGTTAGTGAAAGGCAACCTTTACCTTTAAGCGATGCAGCAAAGCAGCTACTTGATAATCCTCCATCAATAGAAAAAGCTGTGAAAAAGGCTTCTAATGAAGACGAATATCTTGATATACCGTCATTTGTAAGAACTCAGTTAGATTAATTAGGAGATTATGTCTACAAGGATTCTCTATTCTTCGGGAAGAATAGTTTTTATCCAATTAATTATCCTTATAGGATTCCTGTCTCTTTTGAGCAGATTTATTTATCTTCAAATTTCTCAAGATATTTTTTTAGATGATCAAGTTTTTAATAGATTAGATTCTCAATATTCTCTTTTGGCCCCTCGAGGAAAAATATTAGATAGAAATGGTAATGTTCTAGCTCTTGATGTAAAAGGATTTAGTGTTGGAATAGATCTAGAGAAATTTAAATTCGAAGAAGCAACAATTACTTTTCTTTCTGAGCTTTTAGATAAAGATCCTTTTAGCCTTTCAAATATACTTTATGGAAAGTCTTCTGGTTATAAAGAGATAAGTAGAAATATTAATTTTGAGACAAAAGAAAAGCTAAGAGTAAAAAAGATACCTGGTGTATATTTCAGAGAAAACTTAAGAAGGAGTTATCCTGAGAGAAACATAACATCACATGTTGTCGGCCTAACTGATATCGACAGAAAGGGCATTCAGGGAGTTGAATTAATCTTTGATAACGAACTGCGAGGTAAAGAGGGCAGCTTTGAAGGTATTAAGGGAGCAAAAAATACTAAGCTTGAAGGAAAAAGGATTGCAGCTGTTTCTGGTAAAAATATCACATTAACTATTGATATCAATATTCAGTCCATTGCTTACCATCAATTAAACGAGGCAATAAAAGAAAATAATGCGAAGGCAGGATCTATAGTTGTTATAGAGCCAAAGTCAGGTGATATATTAGGATTAGTAAATTATCCTTCTTTTGATCCTTCTAATAGAAAAAATCTAACGGATATGTCTAAATTGAGAAATCGAGCAACTATAGATATATTTGAAGCAGGTTCAGTTTTAAAGCCGCTTGCGATGTCTGCTATATTAGAATCAGATTATCTACCCAAAACTTCTAAAATCGATACCTCGCCTGGTTGGATAGAATATGAAGGCTTCAAAACAAGTGACTTTAAAGATTACGGAGCGCTGAGCCTTTCTCAAATTATTTCCCTTTCTAGCAATGTCGGAATGGTAAAGTTATGTCAATATCAAGATATAGAGCACCTCACAAATTATTACAAAAAGTTTGGTATTGGGCGTTATCCTACTTCAATTATGCTTCCTGCTAGAGAGGGTTTCCTTCCACATTCATCTCAATTTACGTTGAGAGATAAAGTAAGCTCTTGTTATGGGTATGGAATGACCTTGTCTGCACTCCAAATTGCACAAGCGTACTCAGTATTTGCAAATGAAGGAAACTTCATTGAGCTAAATTTATTTAAAGATCATAGTTTTGATGAACCCGTGGATGAAAAGGTCTTACAAAAGGAAACTAATGATATTGTTCTAGACATGCTTGTTGAGTCCGTAAACTCCTCTGACGGAACTGCTTCTAAAGCAAAAATGCAAGAGAAGATAGTTGCAGGTAAAACTGGAACTGCGAAAGAGAGTCTAGAAGAAGAAACTACCTACTCAGCAACATTTGCCGGATTTGTGCCTCATGATGAACCTGAATTACTTGCAGTTGTTGTACTCAATGGTCTATCTGGTGAAGACTATTCAGGTGGTAGGGTATCTGCTCCTGTATTTTCAAGATTAATGCAGCAGATATTTATGTTACAAGATCTAAAAATATAAATGTATTCTTCAAATTTCTTACAAGAACTGAAAGACCTAGAAAATTTTAAAGATATTAAGATTAGAAGTATCCACTTAGATAGCAGAGAAGTAAAAGAGGGAGGTCTATTTTTTGCAATAAAGGGTCATGATAAGGATGGTAGCGATTTTATTTCCTCAGCTATTTCAAATGGAGCCTCGCTTGTCATTTCGGATACATATCAACAATATACGGAAAGAGTAATTTATTTTAAAGAACTTAAAAAATATATTGGTATTTTTGCATCAAGGTTTTATAACTCTCCAAGTACAAAAATAAAATCCATATGTGTAACTGGAACAAACGGAAAAACTACCTCTGTTGAAACATTTGCAAATATGAGTAATTTACTAGGCTATAAATCTGGCTTTATGAGTACGATCAATTTTTCTAAAGATGGATTAATGTTAGAGAAATCAGATCTAACCACCCCTGATGCCATCAAAATACACAAAAATATTAAAGATTCATTAGAATCTGAAGCTATCTACATCGCTATGGAAGCATCTTCTCATGGCTTAGAACAGGATAGACTAATTGGCCTTGATATCGATTACGCTATATTGACAAGCTTTTCGCATGACCATTTAGACTATCACGGCAATATACAAAGTTATCAAGCAGCTAAAGAAAAATTATTTTTAGATTTAAATCCAAAAAAAAATATAGTGTGCATAGACAGTTCTTTCGGCAAAAAACTTCATTCAAAACTTTTAAAAGATAATAAGGAAACTTACAGCATATCTATAAAAGAAAATGCTGATTTTCACGCTTCGTTTGAGAAATCCCCAATTGGATTAAAGGTTAATTTAAAAGCATTCGGGAAACATCTTACTTTTGAACTAAAAACATTTTCCAGATATCTTGCTTCGAACATTATATGCTCAATGGCTGTTTTGATTTTGGAGGGAGTAAAGCTTTCTGAGATATCAAAAATAACAAAAGATATAGTTCTACCTCAAGGTAGGCTTGAAAGAATAATTAAAAATCAGCAAGTTATTTATATAGATTATGCACATTCACCTGAAGCTTTGGAATGCACACTGAAAGAATTGAATAACATACATAATGAGCCTATCTGGTGTCTTTTTGGGTGTGGAGGAAATAGAGATAAGGATAAGAGGCCTTTAATGGGTAAGATTGCTCAAAAATATTCAAACCATGTAGTTTTAACCAATGATAATCCAAGAGATGAAGATGAAATGGATATAATTAATGACATCCTTTCTGGAATAAAGGAAATGGAACAAATATCCATAAATTTAGATAGAAAGGATGCAATAGAATCATCTATCTTGGAAATGGAAAGAAACCATATCAATGGTGTCTTATTAATTGCAGGAAAGGGTCATGAGCACTACCAAGAAGTTAATGATAATTTATATGAGTTAAATGATAAAAATATTGTTAATTCTTTATAAAATTTTTGAATAAATGAATCTATCTAAACTAGCAGAAATTTCAGAAGGTCAGCTCTTTGGAGAAGTACCCAGTATTGATAATTTTAGTATCGACAGTAGAACACTCAAGCAAAATGACCTTTATATTGCTCTAGAAGGAAAGAATTATGATGGGGCACAATTTATTCCTGAGGCTATAAAGAAAGGTGCAGTGGGTATTATCTCTAATAATCAGATCGAACAGGACATACCAAACATAGTTGTTGCAAGTACCTACGAATTCATGGATAGAGTCGCTAACTATAATCGAAGTAAATTCTCAGGTAAGGTAATAGGCATTACTGGAACTAACGGCAAAACTTCGACAAAACAAATACTCTCTAATCTTCTAAATGATGGTAAGTCTTGTCATAAAACTTTAGGCAATAAAAACAATCAAATAGGAGTTCCTTACACTCTCCTTAGTTTAAAAAATGTCTATGATTTTTCAGTAATTGAAATGGGCACTAGCCAGTCAGGAGAGATTGCAATTTTGAATAATCAGGTAAAACCAGATATAGCTGCAATAACTAATGTTTCTATTGGACATCTCGATGGTCTAAGAGATACAGAGTCAATTGCAAGAGAAAAAGGGAATATTCTTAATTTTTATAATGATAATGGAGTTGCGGTCTTACCTAAAGATTCTGTCTTTTTTGATTTTTGGTCAAAAAAAACTAATGCAAAAGAAATAATAAGTTTTGGTTATCAAGAGTATTCTGACTTTAAAGTTTCAGATATAGAAATAGATTTTATCAATAATTCTACCAATTTCTATTTGAGGTTTGATGGAAAAAAAGAAAAATTTTTGATAAACGGAGCGAGTCGTGATAATCCCTTGAATGCTGCATTATCGGTTGCGACAGCTATATACTGTGGATGTCCACTTAGTAATATCAAAGAAAGATTAAAATTTATTGACCTTCCTGAAAGGAGATTGGCTATTTCTAATTCCTTGAGAGGTTCAATATTGATTGATGATTCTTATAATTCAAATCCTGCTTCATTGAGAAATGCTGTTGATTCACTTGAAGGCATTAAAAGAAAAAAAATTTGTATCCTAGGTGATATGAAAGAGTTAGGCTCAGATTCTCAAAAAATTCACCAAGAAATGTATGAATACATAAGCGAAAGGGTTGATCAGATCTTCTGCATAGGAGATGAGTGGTCAACATGCAGTCCAAATGAAAAACAAGATTTATCTATTTTTGAAAATCAAGATGATCTTTATTCTCACTTAATTTCTATAATCGATAAGAAAACTATATTATTAGTGAAAGGCTCTAGATCAACTAGAATGGATTTATTAGCTGATAAACTAAAAGAATAATGTTACTACCTTTATTTGAATACTTATCTGAATTTTTTGGACCTTTTCGAGTTGTAGAATTTCTTTCTACAAGAGCAATTCTTGCTACATTAACTTCTCTCTTATTTTCACTAGTATTAGGACCTAAATTCATCAATAAGATGAAAGATATTCAGGTAGGACAAGTTATACGAGAGGAAGGACCTGATAGCCATTTATCAAAACAGGGCACACCTACAATGGGCGGTACTTTGATCCTGAGTTCTATATTTTTAAGTGTAGTCTTGTGGGGAGACCTAGAAAACCGATATTTATGGGTTGCCTTTTTGACAGCTATGTCTTTTGGCATTCTGGGATGGATTGATGATCGCTTAAAAATAAAACATCAATCCAGTGACGGGTTGTCACCTTTAAATAAAATTTTTTGGCAATCTTTTATAACTATTTTGGCATGTTCTTATCTTTATGTTACTCAAGAAAATATTTCTGAAACAAGTTTGATAGTTCCGTTCTTTAAAGATATTTCCGTTCCTCTAGGCGCAGGTTTTATTGTTTTGTCCTATTTTGTAGTTATTGGAACTAGTAATGCGGTTAATTTAACTGATGGTCTAGATGGATTGGCTATTCTTCCTTGCGTTATGGTTGCAGCAGGTCTTGGAATTATTGGTTATTTGGCTGGAAATGCCATATATTCAGATTTTTTAAATATTCCTTATTTACCAGGTACAGGTGAAATGATTGTATTTTGCGGTGCTTTAGTAGGTTCTGGGATTGGGTTCCTTTGGTTTAATACTTATCCTGCTCAAGTATTTATGGGAGATGTAGGGTCTTTATCGCTTGGGGCTGCATTAGGAATAGTTACCGTTATTATAAGGCACGAATATGTTTTGCTTGTCATGGGTGGACTTTTTGTTATTGAGGCGCTATCAGTTATCGTTCAAGTTACTTCTTTTAAGTTAACTGGTAAGAGAGTTTTTAATATGGCACCTTTACATCACCACTATGAGCTAAAAGGTTGGCCCGAGCCACGAGTAATTGTTAGGTTCTGGATTATTACATTTATGCTTGTCTTACTAGGTTTAGCTTTACTTAGACTAAGATAAATCAAGTGCAGAAAAGGATACCTTTAGTTCTTGGCTTTGGAATGACAGGTCAATCGATCTTAAATTATCTTTCAAAAAGAAATAATGAGATTTATCTAATAGAAGATTGGGAGGAAAATCCAAGCCTTCGTGAAATTGATAGGTTTGGAATTAAAGTTCATGTGAATCCTCAAATAAACAGCGAATTATTTAGCAAAGTATCAGATGTTTATTCTAGTCCAGGGATACCTATTCAACATAAGGCCTTATCTCTTGCTTCTGAGCATAAGATTAACATTTCTTCGGACATTGAAGAGTTTTTAAAAATAAACAAGAGTACAAAAATACTAATTACAGGTACAAATGGTAAAACTTCTACCTGCCAGATTTTAGAGACTTTACTTAGTTCAGTTTTGTCGGATTTAAAAATAGTCTCCATAGGAAATATAGGCAAGCCTGTCCTTGATTATATAGACAATGATATTGACGTATCAATCATAGAAGTTTCGAGCTTCCAATTAGAACTTTTAAATGAAGTTGAGTTTGACATAGGTTTACTATTGAACATAGAAGAGGATCATTTAGATAGACATGCAGATATTGAAGATTATAGGAACGTAAAAAAATCCGTATTAAAAAATGCTGATATAAATATTTCTTATAATGATAGAAATCTCTTTTCTAAAACATTCTTAAATTACAAGGCAATCACTTTGCCTAACGAACTTGCTGAATCATCAATATTTAATGATTGGCCCAAACATGATATTGAAAATTTAAAAGCAAGTGTTGCGGTTTTAATGGCTCTTATAGAAAGATTTAGAAAAAGTTCTATAGGGAATATAAACTTATTCGAAGAACTAGAAAAAGCTTTCTATCAATTTAAAAAATTTCCGCACAGATTTGAGCATTTAGAAATGGTTAGAGGGATAAATTTTATAAATGACTCTAAGGCAACTAATTTAGATGCTATGTTGAAAGCTATAAGTGCTGCAAATGAATTGGAAAAGATTGGGAATATATATTTAATATGCGGGGGTGATTTAAAAGGACAAGAAATTGCTTCAAAAGAACTGCAAGAAATAAAAAGTCTCAAAAAGGTCTTTATCTTTGGTAAAGATAAAGAATTAATTTTCAATACTTTAAGTCCATATTCCCATTGTTTCATTGTTCAAGATTTAAAGGAGGCTCTAAAAGAGGCATTAAAATCTGGTAAAGATGATGATTGTGTTTTATTTTCTCCAGCTTGCTCAAGTTTGGATATGTTTAAAGATTACAAAGATAGAGGAGAAACCTTCAAACGCTTAATAAAAGACTTAAACGATGAATAAATTTAATTTTTTTAAGGACTTTGACTTTTCTAAACTAGATTTTGTTTTGCTTACATTGTTCTTAGTGCTTGGGTTTTTTGGATTATTAATACTTTCTTCAGCCTCGGCACATTTTTCTGATTCTATTTATGGTAATCCGTCTGCTATTTTTAATAGACAGTTTTTTTACTTTATCCTTGGCATTATTGGTCTTTTCGCGTGTTTTTTTGTACCTTTGAACTTTTGGTCCTCTTACGATCGATTGTTCATAAGTTTTGGCATTTTATTGCTTTTTTCAGTTTTTATTCCTGGGATAGGTATTGAAGTCAATGGTGCAAATAGGTGGATAAGGATAGCTGGATTTGGTCTGCAACCTTCAGAAATAATGAAATTCCTGAGCATCCTATATATTTCATGCTACTCTGTAAGAAGAATAAAAGAAATACAAACGCACTGGCTAGGATTTTTTAGGCCTGCACTTATAATTGTAAGTATCATTTCTATTATTCTTATTCAGCCTGATTTAGGTTCCTCGGCAGTAATATTCATATCCGTATTAGGAGTCTTGTTTGTGGCTGGAGTAAAAATTCAACAATTCCTAGTTGTAGCTCTGCTAGGTTTTATTGCTATTACGATGATGATTATTTTTGTGCCATGGAGATGGGAAAGGATAATATCTTTCATCGATCCTTGGAGTGACCCTTGGGGAAGTGGTTATCAATTAACATTATCACTTATGTCTATTGGAAGGGGAGATTGGTTTGGAGTTGGACTGGGGCAAGGTTTAATGAAAATGGGTTATCTACCTGATGCTCATACGGACTTTATATTTTCTGTAATAGTAGAAGAAATGGGAATATTGGGAGGCTTTGCTATTATTTCATTGCTTTTTGGATTGTCATTTAGGATCTTTTTTATTGGAAGGGAGTCATTAGTAAGAAAGAACTTCTTTGGTTTCTATTTCTCTTTTGGAGTAGCTCTCCTATTAGGATTGCATACCTTTATAAATGTAGGAGTTTCTTCAGGTCTTTTACCTACAAAAGGATTAACTTTACCTTTAATCAGCGGTGGCGGCACTAATCTAATAATTGTTTGTCTAATGATTGGACTGATTTTGAGAATAGATTATGAAAATAAAAATTCAATGCCAATACCAATGATTAAGCGACGAGCACAATTCTGATGAATATTCTGATAATCGCTGGTGGAACAGGTGGTCATGTGTATCCAGCCCTAAGTATTGCCAAAGAATTTCAAGATGAAGGAAATACTATCTTTTGGATAGGAAAGAAAAATAGTTTGGAAGAAAACATAGCCTTAAGAGAAGATTTCTCATTTTATCCAATTAATGCTCGAGGTTTTCTTGGCAAAAATTTTTTTGCAAAAATAAGTTCTATTTTCTTTGTTTTTACCGCCCTGATCAGAAGTTTTTTCTTAATTAGTAACATTAAACCTGACATTATCATAACAACAGGAGGTTATCTCTCTCTTGCTCCTGGTTTGATAGGTTCTTTGTTCTGTCCATTATTTATTCATGAGCAGAATAGTGTCCCAGGACTAACTAATAGAATATTACACAAAAGATCTAAAATTTCCTTTGAAGCTTTTCCAGACACATTTAATAATCTAACAAATAAGGTAAAGTGCGTTGGGAACCCAATTCGTGAGGATATAGTAAATATATCTCCTATAAATAAATCTAATGAAACAAAATTTAATATTTTAATTCTAGGAGGCAGCCAAGGTTCAAAACAAATCAATGATATCTTGATAAATATTTTATTGACTAGAAAGGTACCTTCTCATTGGTCTTTTATTCATCAGGTGGGAAAGCTAACCTCAAAAGAATTGAAGGATGCTTATACTGAATCTGGTAATGAATTTGTGATAAAGGAATTTTTAGAAAATATAGCTGAAGCCTATCAATTCTGCGATATAGTTATTTCTCGCTCTGGTGCGATGACCGTTAGTGAAATTTGCTCAGTTCAGAAACCTTCCATACTTTTACCTTTACCTTGGTCTTCAGAAAATCATCAATACATAAATGCCCAATATCTAAAAAATAGAGGTGCAGCTGAGATTATCGATTCTGATGTCTCCAATTCTATTCGACTGCTAGAGCTATTAATTAATTTAGAAAGCGACCATAATAGATTAAATTCAATGGCATACTCTGCTTCTAAAGTTTTTCCTCAGTTTGCCTCCAGGAATATTTTTAAATCAATTAATGAATCCCTCACAATATAAACTTAACAATATCCATTTCATAGGTATTGGTGGCAGCGGTATGAGCGGAATAGCAGAAGTACTAAATAACCTTGGTTACAAGGTATCGGGCTCAGACAGTGTCTCTTCATCAAATACTGATAGGCTTGAGAAGTTAGGCATAAGAATTAACTATGATCATAATCCAAATAACCTACGTGATGTTGAAATGGTAGTTATATCAAGCGCTATATCTGATGATAATCCTGAATTAGTCTCTGCCAAAGAACAGTTAATTCCAGTTTTAGCAAGGGCAGAAATGTTATCAAGTTTGATGAACAATAAAAGAGGAATTGCTATAGCCGGTACTCATGGCAAGACAACCACTACAAGTTTGGTAGCATCTATAATGACTAATGCTAATCTTGATCCAACATTTATTAATGGTGGAATAATCAATAGCTTTAACTCCAATGCACAGTTAGGAGAGGGAGATTACTTAATTGCTGAAGCAGATGAAAGCGATAGGTCTTTTTTGCTCCTGCAGCCATCTGTGTCCATAGTCACAAATATAGAACCAGATCACTTGATTAATTATGATGGTAGTTTTGATAATCTAAAAAAAGCTTTCTTGGAATTTATAAAAAGACTGCCATTTAATGGAGTATCCATTGTTTGTGGTGACGACGCTGTGGTGAAAGAGTTGAAGACCAACTTCCAAAGACCACATATCAGTTATGGTTTTGAACCTTCAAATGATTATGTGTTATCAGGCTACAACACAGACGGAAGAAACTCTTACTTTGTATTAACCTCAGATACCGATTCAATAGACTTTAAGCTTAATATGCTTGGGAAGCATAACGTTCTTAATGCAGCTGCAGCGATTGTATTATGTCTACAAGAAGGGATAGAAGTTCAAGTCATTCAGCATTCTTTGTCTAACTTTATGGGCATAGATAGACGAATGCAAATTTTAGGGGACAAGAAAAATGGAACTAGTACCTGCCTTTACATCGATGATTATGGACATCATCCAACTGAAATTAAAAAAACCATTCAGGCAATAAGAACTTCTTTTCCTGACTTTGAGCTGAAAATGGTTTTTCAACCCCATAGATTTACAAGAACTAAAGATTTATATGAAGAATTTATTGAAGTTTTAAGCCATGTAGATGAGTTATTTCTTTTGGATATTTATTCTGCGGGAGAAAATCCAATAGAAGGCATCAATAGCTCAAACATACAAAGTTCATTGATTAGATCAGGTTTTGATAATGTAAAGTTATTGAATAGTAATGAAGTAGCCAAAGAAATAGATAAAGATTTAAATAAAGATACTATCTTTGTTTTCCAGGGTGCGGGTGACATATCCTCCATTAGCCAAAGTATGGTTGAGGAATTTAAATAAAATGGAACCTATTGAAATTCTTCAAGAACAAAAAATATTATTATTATTCGGAGGATGGTCGGCTGAAAGAGATATATCAATTAATTCTGGAAAAGCAGTAGCAGGGGCTTTAATTAGAAATGGCATAAATTTTACAGAGTGTGATTTAACCTCTGAAAAACAGGCTAAACTTTTATCTACTGATTATGACCTTGCTTTTATAGCCTTGCACGGAAGAGGGGGGGAAGATGGCTTCATCCAAGAGATTCTTGAATCTAAGAATATTAAATACACAGGTAGCGATACCATTTCTTGTAAAATATCTTTAAATAAGATTGAGTCAAAGAAAATTTGGAGAGATTTGTTATTACCTACCCCAGATTTTGTTGAAATTTTAAATGTCGGCAAACCTGAGATGAAATTAACTCCGCATCTTTCAGGAGAAAATGATATTACTGCATTAGATAAGACTTATGCAGTTAAGCCTGCGAATGAAGGCTCCAGTTTTGGTATAACTATCGTAAGGCCGGGTAAGGGTACTTTAGAAAAAGCTATGCTAGATGCTTCTAAGTATGACTCTTCAATCTTAGTAGAGGCATTTGTTGAGGGCAGAGAACTTACTGTTTCGATACTTGGAGACGATGTATTTCATCCAATTCATATCAAGCCGTCTGGAGATTTTTATGATTTCGATTCTAAGTATAATAATAAAGGTACGGAATATATAAAAGCTGACCTTTCAGTTGATAAACTTAATGAAATTAAAGAATATGCGTGGCACGCATTTTCTTCGCTTGGTTGCAGTAAATGGGGTAGGGTTGATTTCATTGAAGATAAGGAAGGTAATTTTCAGATAATAGAAGTTAATACTGTTCCTGGATTGACCGAAACAAGTCTTTTTCCTAAAGCTGCATCTTACGAAGGCATTGACTTCGATGAATTAATTATTAAAGTCCTTCATTTGTCTTGCAAATAATATTACTTCTAAATAAAATGCTTCCTCCTTGCTCCACATATTGATATGGGAGCTATAAACCAAGAGGAAAATAATGAGAAATTACGAAATAGTATTCCTAGTTCACCCTGATCAGTCTGATCAAACTTCTTCTATAATCTCCAAGCTTGATAAGCTTATAAAAGACTCTGGTGGTCATGTTCATCGTTCTGAAAATATAGGAAATAGAAAACTAGCTTATCCTATTCAAGATCAATTTAAAGCAAGTTACGGACTCTTAAATGTGGAATGCAACCAGGAAGCAATTGAAGATATAAAGAGTTCGTTTAAGTTTAATGATTCAATAATAAGAAATATTGTCTTAAGCACTAAGAAGGCTCATAGTGAACCATCTGCTCTACTTGCTCAAACAGAAGAGGATAATGAGAAAGATTCTTACCAGGAAGCAAGGGAAGCTGCAAATAAGGCTGTAGACCAAGAGGCACATGCAGCTTCTAATAAAACTGAAAAGCCAAAAGAAATGTCTCAAAAGTTAGATGAATCATCAACCGAAGAAAGAAAAGAGGAAGCGTAATGGCGAAGAAGCAAAAGAAAAATTTCAAACGAAAAAGTGATTTTGATAATAGACCTAAGTACTGTAAGTTTACTACCCTCGACATCGAAGAAATAGACTTTAAAGATATAAAACTTCTTAAAGAATATATTACCGAAACTGGTAAGATTATTCCTGCTAGAATGACCGGAACTTCTGCGAAGTATCAAAGACAACTTAACAAAGCTGTTAAAAGAGCAAGACATCTTGCTCTCATTCCCTATACAGATTCTCACTATAATTAAGCTATGGAAGTAATATTATTAGAAAAAGTAGCTCAATTAGGAGATCCTGGTGATCTAGTAAATGTAAAAGCTGGTTATGGTAGAAATTTTCTTATACCTAATGGAAAAGCTGTAAGGGCGGATGAAGAGAATAAGGCAGAATACGAGAAGAGAAAAGAGGCGCTGCTTAAAGCGGAGGCTGAAAGAAAGGATTTAGCTACGAACCTTGCATCAGGTATGGAATCATTAGTTATTGAAATAACTGTGGAAGTGTCTGAAGAAGGCACTCTATATGGTTCAGTCGGCACAAGAGAGATCGCAGATTCTCTTGTTGAGAAAGGCCACCAAGTTGAAAAAAGTGCTGTTAGATTGCCCGAAGGAGTCCTCAAAGAAGTTGGTGAGTATTCAATTGATGTCGAATTACATCCAGAAGTGATAGCACCAATCACGGTTAAAATAATTGCTAGTCAAGAAACTTAAAAAGTAACTTGTCTTGGGCCTCTTCCAATGGGAGAATTGATGCCTTTTCTAAAAAAGAAATATGGCCTCAGAAAATATACCAAGTAGAGAATTACCTTACTCAACCGAAGCAGAAAAAGCTGTTCTCGGAGGCATCATGCTTAAGAATGAGACTTGGGATATTATTTCTGACTTAGTCAAAGAGGATGATTTTCATAAAGAAGAACATAAGCTAATTTATAGAACAATCAATAACCTTCAAGAAGAAGGTAAACCTGTAGATCTAATAACAGTTCAAGAAGCTATTGAAGGTAATGGAGATCTCCCTAAGTTAATAAATTCGGGCGGTAAGGACTATCTTACGTTGTTAGCCAGAGAGACACCTAGCGTAGCAAACATTCAAAGCTACGCAGACATAATTAAGCAGAGATCAAATTTAAGACGTTTAATAATAGCTGCAGATAATATTTCAAAAATTGCAAAAGAATCTGATGCATCTGGTAGCGATAGGATAATTGATGAGGCAGAGGAAAAGATATTAAGCTTAAGAGATGACTTAAATCGATCTGTTGGCCCTAAAGAGGTTAAAGAGCTCCTCGGGCAAGTTTATACAGATATACAAGAATCATCCGAAAGTGGTAATTCACTAGTAGGAGCTAGTACCGGCTTTACCGAAATAGATGAAGTAACTCTTGGCTTTCAAAAGTCTGACTTAATTATCATCGCAGGCCGACCATCTATGGGTAAAACAGCATTTGCTTTTAACATCGCTGAGAATGTTGCCCGTCAAACTGATCAGACAGTTTTATTATTCAGTATGGAAATGTCTTCTGAGCAAGTTGTCAGAAGATTTATTTCAAGCATTTCAAATATCGATCTACAAAGGTTGATGAGAGGTCAACTCGAGGATCAAGACTGGGAGGGAATCGATAAGGCTCTGACAGTCTTGAGTCAGAAACATATTTTGCTAGATGATACTCCGGCATTATCTCCATCTGAAATAAGAGCTAGAGCAAGAAGGGTAAAGAGAGAGAATGATGATCTTGCTATGATTGTAATTGACTATCTACAACTTATGCAGATACCTGGAAGGGGAGATAATAGGGTCGCAGAGATTAGTGAGATAAGCCGCTCTTTAAAGGCACTAGCTAAAGAATTGAATGTTCCAGTTATAGCTTTATCACAACTTAACAGAGCCGTGGAAACTAGGCCAAATAAACGACCAATTCTAGCCGATCTGAGAGACTCAGGTGCTATAGAGCAGGATGCTGATGTCATTGCATTTCTTTATAGACACTCATACTACGATCCATCTGACTTAGAGAGTAAAGGCAAGGCTGAAGTAAATATAGCTAAACAGAGAAATGGCCCTACAAAGGCAGTTCAAGTAGCCTTTGTTGAAAATACAGCCACGTTTCAAAATTTGGCTAGGAGCGATAGATTTCCACCTCAATACTATGAAGAGAATGACGATCCTTTCCCTTCGTAAAATGGCAGCGTAAGTATCTAAAGAGGATATTTCAAAATACCATTTTTAAGTTAATGTATAATCTTTATGAGGTCTAGCAAAATTAAATTTTTTATTTGATATGAAAATTAAATATACAGAAGGTACACCCAGAAAAATTAGAGATTATGAAGACATAGAACCAGTGCTAGGTTCTGAAGAAGTTGAAGATATTGCTGAGATATTTAAAACACCTTTAACAGGAACCTACAATTGGGACTACACGGTACAAGATAATCGCATAGCTAAGCTTTATGAACTAGGAAAGAAGCTCAATTGGAATGTTTCTATGGATATAGATTGGGATAGACCCATGATTGTATCTGATGAAATACCACCTATGTTTTGGGATGAATATCCACCTTATAAAAAATTGAGTCAAGAAGAAAAGAGAGAATTCTTAAGACACAGAGGCGCTAGTCAATTTAGTCAATTTTTACATGGAGAACAGGGAGCACTTCTAGTCGCTTCGCAGTTAGTATCATGCGCGCCTACCTATCAAGCAAAACTTTACGCAGCTTCACAGGCGTTTGATGAGGCAAGGCATGTTGAAGCATTTACAAAGTATATTCAAAATAGATCTAAACTCATGTACCCTGTTGGGTCCGGCTTAAAAAGCCTGCTAGATAAGATCCTAACAGATGAGAGATGGGACCTTAAACTTATAGGTATGCAGATTATTATTGAAGGCTTGGCCTTAGCTGCTTTCAATACTGCCAAGGCAGTTACTCCTGATCCAGTATTGAAGGATATTTTGCATTTGATTATCAGGGACGAAGCTAGACATGTAACTTTTGGTGTGAATTACCTCGAAGACTTTATCGAAAACCTTTCTAATGAAGAAAGAGAAGATAGAGCTATGTTCGCTTACGAAGCTTGTGTTATTAGTAAGGAGAGACTCTTTCCTACAGATGTATTTAGAAAATTTGGTTGGGATGAAGACGAAGCTAGAGAATTTTCAAATAATGCAGGTTTTGCTTCTGAATTTCAGAGGCTATTATTCTCTAGAGTCGTACCTAACCTCTCAAGGATAGGCCTGCTCACAGACAAGGTAAGACCTCTATACGATAAACTAGGGGTACTCGAATTCGAAAGTCATGATCCTGACGGTGATATATCTTGGGCTGAGTTGGAGAAACCTCTCGATTTATCTGCCTAATATTATATTTCTATTGTTCCTCAGACAGGATTTTGTTAACCTGTAATCCCATCGTTGTGAAGCATTTCAACATTACGCTTCAAATGTGTCTTAGATGGGAAATAAACAAACAAGATTTTTATTTGTAACTGGTGGAGTAGTTTCTTCACTTGGTAAGGGCGTTGCTGCTGCCTCTTTGGGAGCAGTTCTCGAAAGTAGAGGTCTTTCAGTCACTATTCTTAAATTAGATCCATATATAAACCTTGATCCAGGAACTATGAGCCCATTTCAGCATGGCGAAGTTTTTGTTACTGAAGATGGATCTGAAACTGATCTTGATTTAGGACATTATGAAAGGTTTCTTACATCAAAGATGTCTAAATCCAATAACTTCACTACGGGACAAGTGTATGAAGAAGTTCTGAGAAAAGAAAGAAAAGGTGATTATTTAGGAGGCACGGTACAAGTTATTCCTCACATAACTGACGAGATAAAAGAAAGAATTATAAAAGGGGCAGGGAATTCCGATGTGGCAATAGTTGAGATAGGTGGAACAGTAGGTGATATAGAATCTCAACCTTTTTTGGAAGCCATTAGGCAGATGAAGATAGATCTTCAATCCTATCAGACCTTATATATGCATTTGACTCTTTTACCTTTCTTGAAATCTGCAGGGGAAACTAAGACAAAACCTACACAAAGGTCTGTGAAAGAGATGTTATCTCATGGCTTACAACCAGATATCTTGGTGTGTAGATCTGATAAACCAATGGAAGAAGAGGAAAGAAAGAAAATTGCATTATTCACCAACGTAAAACCAAATGCTGTCATCTCAATGCCAGATGTAGATTCGATTTATAAGATCCCTATTGAACTAAATTACCAAAAAGTTGATGAAATAGTATTAGAAAAATTCAAATTAAATTCTTCTAAGAAACCCAATTTAAGAGACTGGAAAAAGGTAATTAAAGAAGATCTTGAGCCAAAAGAATCGGTCAAAATATCTATGGTTGGAAAGTATACGGAGCTTGCAGATGCTTATAAGTCCTTGAATGAAGCACTTAAACATGGAGGCTTTAAAAACAATCTTAAGGTGGATATAGACTATGTAGATTCGGAGAAATTGGATATAAAAAATGTCCATAGGAAACTAGGAAAATCTAATGCAATTCTCGTCCCAGGAGGATTTGGAGAAAGAGGAATAGAGGGTATGATTACTGCCGTTAAGTATGCCAGAACAAAATTAATACCTTACTTAGGGATTTGTCTTGGTATGCAGATAGCTGTAATTGAATTTGCTAGAAATATTGCGAGACTGAAGTTAGCAAATAGTACTGAATTTGATAAGACTACTAATTATCCTGTAGTCGGTCTTATAAGCGAATGGCTAGATTCCGAAGGCTCAATAAAGAGACGAGATTCTAATTCAGATTTAGGCGGCACAATGAGGCTTGGCTCCCAAGAGTGCATTCTAGATAATAATTCTTTAACTAGGGTTCTTTATAAAAAGAGTAGGATTCAAGAGAGACATAGACACCGATATGAGGTCAATAATAACCTTATCGATATTTTAGTTTCTAAAGGATTAAAGGTTGTAGGAAAGTCTGCAGAT
The DNA here is from genome assembly GCA_902542325.1 of uncultured SAR86 cluster bacterium. Classification (GTDB taxonomy): domain Bacteria; phylum Pseudomonadota; class Gammaproteobacteria; order Magnimaribacterales; family Magnimaribacteraceae; genus Magnimaribacter. The sequence continues at coordinate 212,268 of CACBUE010000001.1, forward strand.
AAAATGTTGGTTGAAGTTATTGAGATAGATGAACATCCTTGGTTTATTGGTTGTCAATTTCATCCGGAATTCACATCTGACCCAAGAAGTGGACATCCGTTATTTACAGGATTTATTAAAGCTGCCAAGAAGAATAAAATAAGTAAATGAAAACTATAAAAGTAGGCAACTTAGAGGTAGGTAATGAAAAGCCTTTTGTACTTATTGCTGGCTTAAATGTTCTAGAGGATGATGAAACTATTAAGGATGTTATTGAGGAATGTATAAGGCTAACCAAAAAATATGACGTACCTTATATCTTTAAAGCTTCATATGATAAGGCTAATAGGTCTTCAATAGATTCTTATCGAGGACCTGGTGCTGAAAAAGGTTTAAAAAAATTACTCGAGTTGAAAAAAGATTATAAAGTCCCTCTTATTTCAGATATCCATAATCCAGAAGAGGCTGAATTAGCTTCAAATGTTTTAGACATAATCCAGATACCAGCATTTTTAAGTAGACAAACAGATTTGATTGAAGCTGCATGCGCTACCTCCCTCCCCATAAATATAAAAAAAGGTCAATTTCTTGCTCCATCAGACATGAATAATATATTAAATAAATGTAGTCATTTTCAAAACGAAAATATAATGATTTGTGAGCGCGGAACCTCTTTTGGATACAATAATTTAGTTGTTGATATGTTAGGAATGGTTGAACTTAAAAATAACTCTCCTGTAATTTTTGATGTTACTCATTCTTTACAAAAACCAGGAGGTTTGGGCGATAAAGCGGATGGAAGAGGATCAAGCGTTTTAGACTTAGCAAGAGCAGGTATGTCCTTAGGACTGGCTGGATTATTCCTTGAAGTACATCCTGATCCAACGAAAGCTTTATGTGATGGGCCATGTGCTTTGCCCTTACAAAAACTTGATCAATTCCTGAATAAAGTCAAGAACCTAGATGACTTAATCAAGGAATTTAAATAAGGGTTTTCTATGAAAATACAAAACATAGAAGGCTTTGAAGTTATAGACTCAAGAGGCAATCCAACAGTAGCAGCGAGAGTTAACCTTGAAGGCTCAATATCTGCTTTAACGATGGTACCCTCTGGAGCTTCGACTGGTCAGCATGAAGCAAATGAGAAACGTGATAAAGATGCAAACAGATATCTAGGCAAGGGTGTCTTAAGTGCGGTTAATGCAATCAATACAGAGATATCCTCCTTGCTAAAAGGTAAGGATATATTTGACCTTCTAGATAATGACAAACTGATGATAGACGCAGACGGAACTTCCAATAAAAGTAATCTTGGAGCAAATGCAATCTTGGCTGTTTCAATGGCGTCTGCAAAAGCCGCTTCGATAGCAAATAAAATTCCTCTTTATACTTTTTTAAATAATAAATATTCAGAATTCTGTAATAGAGATATTTCAGCTTCTCTTCCAATTCCCATGATGAACATTCTTAACGGTGGAGCCCATGCAGATAATCCAATTGATTTTCAAGAATTTATGATTCAACCAAAAGGGTTCAATTCTTTTTCTGAAACGTTAAGAGCCGGAGTGGAGATTTTTCATACCCTAAAAAATATTCTCTCTTCAAAAGGTCTTAATACATCAGTTGGTGATGAAGGAGGTTTTACTCCAAACATAAAATCACCTGAAGAGGCTCTTGATCTAATTATGATAGCAATAGAAAAGGCAGGATATGCTCCAGGTGAGCAAGTTGCGTTATGTCTGGATATAGCTGCTACTGAATTTTATTCGGATTCAATTTACTCCCTCGCAGGCATGAATAAAGATTTTAGCTCTGCTGACATGGTAGGTTACATTCAAGACTTGTGTGGAAAATATCCTATAAGCTCAGTTGAAGATGGGCTTGATGAAGATGATTGGGACGGATGGACAAAACTTACAGAATTATTGGGTTCCCAAATTCAACTTGTCGGTGATGACTTGTTTGTTACTAATCCAGAAAGAATAAAGAAAGGCATTAAAAATAATTCTGCCAATTCAGTTTTAGTCAAGGTAAATCAGATTGGAACACTTCTAGAAACTTTTGAATCCGTAAAAACTTCTGTAGATAATAATTTTACTACTATTATTTCACATAGATCTGGAGAAACTGAAGATACATTTATTGCAGATTTAGCTGTAGCAGTGGCTTCAGGGCAGATAAAGACAGGTGCACCCTCAAGATCAGACAGGGTAGCTAAATATAATAGACTATTGATGATAGAGTCGGATTCTAAAATAAATATTCGATGATAAAAAAAGTAATTCTAATCATAAAGGCGCAACCCATTTTCTTTGCTTCTTTTATTATATTAAGTTTTATAATCGGACTAACTCAATATCAATTTTGGTTTGGAGATTTTAGTAGAAGCGACTTACAAACTCTTAAAGAAGATATGGCTCTAGTCGAATCAGAGACTAATCTGATCAAAGATCAAAACGAAGATTTGCTAAAAGAAAAACAAAAATTAAGCTCTGGAAAGGAAGCCCTAGAAGGAGCAGCTAGAATAGAGCTTGGAATGATAAAACAAGGTGAAAAGTTTTATGTTTTTAAAGAAGAGTCCTCTACTGACTCATTAAAAAAAAATTAAATTGATAGAGCCATTCGTAGTGATATTACCCGGCGCAGGATCAGGATCGCGTTTTAACTCGGATACCCCAAAGCAATTTCAAAGAATAGAAGGAAAGTTAGTTATTGATTATTCCATAGATCTTTTTTTAACCTTCAATGAATGTAAAAAAATAATCATCGCCTTGCCAGACATACATCCAATAGATGAAAAAGTTAAAAAAGATGAGAGAATAAAAATTATCGAAGGAGGAGATTCTAGGGCAGACTCTGTCAGGGAAGGTTTTAATGTGTTGATGTCATTAGGACATAAAGAGCATATATTGATTCATGATGTTGCTAGGCCTTGTCTACAGTTGACTGATGTCCAAAGTTTTTTGAAGATTTTTTCATCTTCAAAAGCAGATGGGATGATCTTTGCAAAACCTAGTACAGATACATTAAAGTCTTCAAAAGATGGTAAAGTCATAGACAATACGGTTGATAGATCTTTATTTTGGGAGGCACAAACACCACAAATCTTCAATTCCCGTAAATTATCTCAAGCTTATCATTCTTACCGCGGAGATTTAAATAAGGTTACAGATGAATCATCTCTTTTTGATAACAAAAAAGAGAATATACTTTTATTCAAAAGTCCTTCAAATAATATGAAAATAACTAACCCAGGCGACTTGCAATTAGCAGAGCATTTAATAAAGAGATTTAAGGAATAGATATATGCGTATTGGACATGGATATGATGCCCATAAATTGGTTCCAGGTGGTGGAATGACTCTGGGAGGCATTGAAATAAAATGCGATTACTCACTTGAAGCTCATTCTGATGGAGATATTTTAGTACATGCTTTGATCGATGCTTTATTAGGAGCAGCAGCATACGGCGATCTTGGAACTTATTTTCCTTCTGAAGATCAGTCACTTAAGAATATTTCTAGCTTATCTATGTTATCTACAGTTTTAGAAAAACTTAATACAGATGATTACAAGATTTTAAATATTGACCTCACTTATGTGGGGCAAGTCCCTAAATTAATATCTTATAGTAAAGAAATTAGACAAAATTTATCTACCTTCATTAACATGGACATCGAAAATATAAGTTGTAAAGCTACAACAACTGATCATTTAGGATTTGAAGGAAAACTGGAAGGAATATCTTGTCACTGTGTTGTGTTAATAGAACGTCAATAAAAATAAAAAAATGAAAATTCTACTTTCAAATGATGATGGATATGACGCACCGGGACTCGAAGTGCTCTTTGAGACACTGAAGGATTTTGCAGAACTTTGTGTTGTAGCTCCGGAAGAAAATAATAGCGGAGCAGGATGTTCCATAACGACTAATAAACCTATGCATGTTACCAAACAAAAAAACGGTTTTTTTTCTGTTAGTGGCAGACCTGCAGACTGCGTTTATCTTGGAATAAATGAATTAGCTCCGTGGAAACCAGATATTGTGATTAGTGGAATAAACCTTGGGGCAAATATGGGAGAGGACCTGCTTTATTCTGGAACAGTCGGTGCCGCATTAGAAGCAAGAGGCTTAGATTATCCTTCTATAGCTATATCTGCTGCTGCATTTCATCAACCAGGTTCCGAAAATTTTCTGGAACCTAATTATCAAACCTCTGCTGATGTTGTTCTAGATCTTCTCCAAAATTATGAATTAAGTACAATTGATGCATCTCTCGTTTTAAATATCAATACGCCTAATGTAGAATTTTCAAAGGATCTTGGATACGTAATTACTTCAGTTGGGACATGGGGAGCAAGAACTCCTCCTGGCGTAGAAGAAGATATAAAAGGCAACAAAACATACTGGACGACCCATAGAGGTGAATTTCCACAGAATAAAGAGAATTCTGACATAGCAATATTACAGGGTGGTAAAGTCTCTATATCCCCAATTAATCCGAGTTTCACTATTGATGAAGTATCGAATGGAAGCTTTAGTTTAAAAATGAAATGAGCCTAGATAAAGAAAATTTACAAGGTCAGGGCATGACCTCCTTAAGGACTAGGCAAAGACTAATTGAAAGACTGACTGAGAAAGGTATATCAGATGTAAGGGTACTCGCGGCTATGAGAGATAGCCCTCGACATCTATTTCTAGATGAAGCTCTCGCAACAAGGGCATATGAAGATTTATCCTTACCAATTGGTTATCAGCAGACAATCTCACAACCCTATATAGTAGCTAGGATGACTGAATGTCTGATTTCAGATGAGCGTTTATCAGAAATTCCTCTTGAAAATACTCTGGAAATTGGAACAGGTTGCGGTTATCAAACATATCTTTTATCTATCTTTTCAAAAAAGGTTACAACTATTGAAAGAATTGAGCCTCTTCAAATAAAAGCTAAGAATATTCTTAAGAATCTAAAAGTTAATAATGTATCTTTTAAGTTTGATGATGGTAACAATTTAGGTCAGCAACAATACGATGCCATTCTTTCAGCAGCAGCTCCTTTAGAAGTTCCACATTACCTTAAAGAGCGTCTTGCTATTGGTGGTAAATTAGTTTTACCTGTGGGTAATAATGAACAACAAGTCCTTACCTTGGTAAAAAGGATTTCAGAAGAGGAATTTTTAGAAGAAAAACTCGAAGATGTTATGTTCGTTCCTTTGCTTAAAGGAGTAGTTTCATAAATAAAGAAGGTAAATTCTCTCTATTCTGCAAAGGAATTGCCATGGGAGTAGCAGAGGTTATTCCAGGTATTTCTGGAGGCACTCTAGCTCTTATCTTGGGTATATACGAGAGACTTATAAATGCTATAAGCTCTTTTAATCTTGACCTTATTAGTTTGCTCAAGAATAAAAGAACCTTTGAAGCTTGGGATCAAGTTGATGGAACTTTTATAACATTACTTATTATTGGAATGTTGACCTCAATTTTCATCTTTTCTTCCCTCATATTATTCTTCATGGAAGAATATCCTTTTATTTTCAAGTCCTTTTTGTCGAGCATTTTGCTTTGTTCTGCCTTTTTAGAACCACTGAAACCCAAAATGTCAGCGCGATTTTTGATAGGATTTACCCTTTCAATTTTTATTTGCAGTTTTCTATATCTTTTACCTTCTAGGGAATTGGTGGATATAAACCTTTTGTATTTATTCTTTTCAGGATTCATTGCCATTACAGCATTAATAATCCCAGGCATATCAGGTAGTTTCATTCTTCTTTTACTTGGAACATATACCACTATGCTAATGGCTGTTAGGGATTTAAATTTCTATCTAATTTTTATCTTCCTATCAGGAGCAATAATTGGCTTATTTAGCACAGTCAGACTCATCAAGTTTCTATATGAAAAGGAAAGACATCTACTCCTTTCAATTTTCTTTGGGTTAGTGATTTTTTGCGTACCACTTATTTGGGTCAATGAAACAAGTAATACAAATAGTGACTTTAGTTTTCTATCTGTTGCAACTGGAGGTTCGCTTGGTATTCTCTTAATCTTTTTATTTAACAAGATTAAGAAAATTTAGCGTTCAATCATATCAAATTTATCTTTCACTTCTTTCCATTGTTCTGAATCAGGAAGGGGATCTTTTTGTTCAACTATATTGGGCCACTCCATACAGAGCTCCGCATTTAGCTCTATATATTTTATTTGATCCTCTGGAACTTCGTCTTCCGAATAAATAGCATCTATTGGACATTCAGGTTCACATAATGCGCAGTCTATACACTCATCTGGATTGATAACCAACATATTGGGACCTTCGTAGAAACAGTCTACAGGACAAACTTCTACACAGTCTGTTAACTTGCATTTGACACACGCATCTCCAACAATAAAAGCCATCAAGCATCATTTTACCAGCTAACCAATATTTGAGTAACCACCATCTAGACAAAGATATGATTTCTGTTCTAATGACAAAGAATATTAATAAGTAATTTGGAATTAACTGATCTAGAAAATCTTAGCTCAAATTTAGGAGCTCTCCTTCTTGAAAAGAAGATGTTTTTTACTTGTGCAGAGTCTTGCACAGGTGGGTTATTATCTCAATCTATAGTTTCTGTGGCTGGAAGCTCAGCTTGGTTTGGGTGTAGCTTTATTACATATTCAAACTACTCTAAGCATAAGATGCTTGGTGTCTCAAAGGATTCACTGAAGTCGTATGGAGCTGTAAGTGAAGAAGTAGTGGGAGAAATGGTTACTGGAGCTCTAAGTGAAAGCAGAGCAAATCTTGGTATTGCAATAAGCGGTATAGCAGGACCAGGTGGAGGTTCTCCTGAAAGGCCTGTAGGAACTGTATGTATAGCCTGGAAACTTAATGAAGGAACAGAAATTAAAGAAACATTCCTATTTGATGGTAATAGAAACGAAGTAAGATATAGAACAGTTTTAAAAGCTTTAGAGGGGGCTATAGACTTATTAAAGTAAAATTTAAATAATACTGTTCATTTATACAGTATTTTGTATAATGCAATAATATTTTAAATGGAGAAATATTATGGCTCATAAAAAGGTGACTGACATAAAAGAAGTAGATAAATCCAAGCAACTAGATAGCGCTTTAGGTCAAATTGAGAGACAGTTTGGCTCAGGTACCGTCATGCGTATGGGAGAAAAGAGACATGAAAAAATTCCTGCTATTCCAACTGGATCATTAGGACTCGATATTGCATTGGGCATAGGTGGACTTCCCAGAGGAAGAATCGTTGAGATTTATGGCCCTGAGTCTTCTGGTAAAACAACACTTACTCTTGAAGTGATAGCACAATGCCAAAAATTAGGTGGTACTGCGGCATTTATTGACGCTGAACATGCATTAGACCCCATTTATGCCGAAAAACTGGGAGTAAATGTTGATGAATTGTTAGTTTCGCAACCTGATACCGGCGAGCAAGCTTTAGAAGTTGCAGACATTATGGTTTCATCTGGTGGCATCGATATATTGGTTATTGACTCTGTAGCAGCATTAGTTCCGAAAGCTGAAATAGAAGGAGAGATGGGAGACCATCATGTTGGTCTGCAAGCAAGATTAATGTCACAAGCTCTTAGGAAGATCACTGGAAATGTTCAGAAGTCGGATACTTTGGTCATATTTATCAATCAAATAAGACACAAAATAGGAGTCATGTTTGGAAGTCCGGAAACGACTGCAGGAGGAAATGCTCTCAAGTTTTATTCCTCTGTGAGAATGGATATAAGGAGAATCGGCACTGTTAAAGATGGTGATGAGGCTGTAGGAAATGAAACTCGAGTGAAGGTCGTCAAAAATAAAGTATCACCACCTTTTAAACAGGCAGAATTTCAGATACTTTACAATAAAGGAATAAATAGATTGGGAGAGCTAATTGATAAAGGAGCTGATCTCGATATCATAGAAAAGGCAGGTGCTTGGTATAGTTACGAAGGTGAGAAAATAGGACAAGGCAAGGCTAACTCCATCGAGTTTCTTGAACAAAATCCTAAATTACTGAAGACGATAGAAAAGCGAGTAATGGATTCCATTAACAAGGAGGATTAATTTCTCTTTCTCAAAATACCTGTTTTGTTATAGGATTCAAATGTGGCGACCAATTGAGTCGCCACTTTTATGAAAATTAAGGAGATATTATGGGGAATGCATATATAGTTGGTGCAGTAAGAACACCAGGCGGTAGGAAAAATGGAAAGCTAAGTCAGTGGCATCCTGCTGATCTAGGAGCACTCGTTCTTGACGAAATAGTAGAAAGAACCGGGGTGAAGCCCGAAATGATTGATGATGTAATTTTTGGATGTGTCAGTCAGTCAGGTGCGCAATCAGGAAATATAGCAAGAACAGCTGTTTTAGCTTCTTCTTTACCTGAATCAGTTCCAGGTACAACAGTTGATAGGCAATGTGGTTCTTCTCAACAAGCAATTCACTTTGCTGCACAGGCAGTCATGTCTGAAACGCAGGATATAGTTATAGCTGGTGGTGTAGAGGTAATGAGTCAAGTGCCCATTGGAGCAGCAATCATAGATAGCTTTAATGCTGGACATGGTCAACCTTTTGGAGGCAAGGGTACTAGTGAGAGATATCCAGGTGTGCAATTTAGTCAATTCACTGGGGCTGAAATGATGGCTGAAAGATGGCAAATGCCAAGAGAAGAATTGGATAGCTTTGCTTTGGCGAGTCATCAAAAAGCCATTAATGCAACAGAAGGTGGTTTTTTTGATAGAGAAATAGTTCCTGTAGAAGGAGATCTTCCTAATGGTGAGAAGGAAATGGTCACTGTAGACGAAGGCATTAGATTTGATGCAAGTGAAGAAAGCCTATCTGGTTTAAATACTTTAACTGATGAAGGAGTTTTAACCGCTGGAACATCAAGCCAAATTTGTGACGGAGCTGCTGCAGTTATGCTTGTAAATGATGCTGGTCTTAAGAAGCTTGGACTTAAGCCAAGAGCAAAGGTAGTAGCTTTAGCTTTAGCAGGCGATGATCCGGTAATTATGTTGACTGGACCAATACCTGCTTCAAAAAATGTATTAGAAAAAGCCTCTATGTCTATCGAAGATATAGATTTGTATGAAGTGAACGAGGCATTTGCTCCAGTTCCATTAGCTTGGGCAAAAGAATTAAATGCTGATTTAGAAAAATTAAATGTCAACGGTGGAGCAATGGCTCTTGGTCATCCATTAGGAGGAACAGGAGCAAAACTTATGACTACCTTGTTGCATGAATTGGAAAGAAGGGAAGCTAGGTTTGGTTTACAAGCAATTTGTGAAGGCGGAGGCACTGCCAACGCAATGATAATTGAAAGAATTAGTTAGCTTTTAATAATTGAAACAAGATCTTGATGAGAAACTAATTTAGGTTTCTCATCTTTTCTTTCTTTTAATTCAATTTCACCTGTTTCTATAGTTCTTTCACCGATAATTATAATGAAGGGAATTCCTGTAACTTCCATGTCAGCAAACTTAACTCCTGGCCTTTTATCTCTATCATCCCAAAGTACATCAATATTATTATCTTTAAGTAATTGATAAATTTCTAAACATTTTTTCTTAATTTCCTCTTTATTCTTTTGATTAACTTCAACTATTGCTACTTCAAATGGTGCTAGGGATTTTGGCCATATTATTCCTTTGTCATCATAGTTTTGTTCAATCGCAGCTGCCACGATTCTCGAAGCGCCGATCCCATAACATCCCATTTCAGGATGTATATCCTTATCCTCACCTTGTATCCTTAAATTAAGAACCTCAGAATATTTCCTTCCTAGTTTGAAAATATGTCCAACTTCAATTCCTTTTTTTAACTTTAACGATCCTATGCCATCTGGGCTTGGCATACCCTCCAGTGAAGCTGGGTCTTGGCCCTCTTGAAGTTCCGCCAATAGCTCTGCATTAATTGCATAATCACTTTTATCGCTGAAAGCTAGAAGGTCTTCTCCCGAGTCTGCAAGAACATGAAATTCTTCCGAATCAGAGCCACCTATAGTGCCACTATCTGCTTTGACAATTCTGTAATCTAATCCTATGACATTGAATATTTGTATGTATGCTTCCTTCATAATAGAGTAACTTTTATCCATACCTTCTTTATCAAGATCAAAAGAATACGCATCTTTCATAATGAATTCTCTGGATCTCATTACTCCGAATCTAGGTCTTATTTCATCTCGAAATTTGGTTTGAATTTGATATAAATTTATAGGAAGTTGTTTGTAACTCGTTATGAGATTTTTACATAAATCAGTGATTATTTCTTCGTGGGTTGGCCCGAGGCAGAACTTATTCTCGTGTCGGTCAAAAAATACTAAAAGTTCTTGTCCGTACTGATCAATTCTTCCAGATTCTTCCCACAGCGAAGCTGGTTGAACCATAGGCATCAAGATTTCTTGAGCTCCTGCATTATTCATACCTTTTCTGATGATATTTTCTATTTTTTGAAGTACTTTCTTTCCTAATGGAAGCCAGTTATATATTCCAGATGAAACTTGTCTAATCAGACCAGCCCTTATCATGAGTTGATGGCTAATTATCTCTGCATCAGCAGGATTTTCTCTTTGAGTACCTAGGATTAAGTGTGAAGCTTTCATAAAGTGTTCTTGCTAATACTAACATATAGCTAGTTTTGAGAATCTATATAATTAAAATTGCTATAATTACTGCATAAGCTGTAATTCAGCTTTATTTATTTAGTAATCGTTTATGCCGACATATATTTTTAAGAATAAAAAAACTGATGAGATTTTTGAGCAACAGATGCGAATTTCAGATTTAGACGAATATAAGAAAGAAAATCCTGATCTTATTCAGATGCCTACAGCTCCATCATTTAGACTTAAAGGAACAGGATGGTATGAAACAGACTTTAAAACAGGAAATAAAAAAAATATTGCCAAAAGCGATAACGAAAGTCAGTCTTCTCCAAAACCTAAAGAAAAAAAAGATTCATCGACAAAAAAAGTATCATCTGAAAAGAAATGAAAAGAACGCATAAATGTAACCAAGTTACTTCAGACTTAATAGGTCAAGAGATTACTATTTCGGGTTGGATTCATAGGAGGCGGGACCACGGTGGTGTAATCTTTTTTGATGTAAGAGACGAAGACGGATTGGTTCAAGTTGTCTATAACCCAGAATCTAAAGATATATTTTCTTTGGCAGAGACTTGTAGAAATGAATTTGTAATATTTTCAAAAGGGGTTGTAAGTGAGAGGCCAGTCGGCACAGCTAATGATAATTTAGTAACGGGAGAGGTTGAGATTATTGCCTCTGATCTTGACATTCTAAACCCATCTTTACCAATACCTTTTCAATTAGATGAATATTCATCTGTTGGGGAAGAAACTCGTTTGAAATTTCGATTCTTGGATTTGAGACGGACTGAAATGCAAGATAATCTCAGACTAAGATCAAAAGTATCAACCTCGCTTAGATCCTACCTTGATAATGAAGATTTTATTGAAATCGAAACACCTCTTTTAACAAAAGCAACGCCGGAAGGTGCAAGAGATTATTTAGTTCCCAGTAGAACATTTCCAGGTCAATTCTTTGCTTTACCTCAGTCTCCACAATTATTTAAGCAAACACTAATGGCTTCCGGTTTTGAAAAGTATTTTCAATTTGCTAAATGTTTCAGAGATGAGGATTTAAGGGCTGATAGACAACCAGAATTTACACAATTAGACATAGAGATGTCCTTCGTAGATTCCAAAGAGGTTATGAGTTTAATTACCAAAATGATTAAACAAGTATTTAAAGAATCTATGTCAGTTGATTTGGGAGAGTTTGTAGAAATTACATACCATGAAGCTATTGAGAAATATGGTGTTGATAAACCAGACCTAAGAAATCCTCTAGAGTTAATTGAAGTAAAAGAATTGTTTAAAGAATGTGATTTTAAGGTTTTTAATGAACCAGCAAATGACAAAGATTCAAGAATTGCAGCGATTAAAGTACCTAATGGGAAGTTCTTAACCAGGAAACAAATAGATGACTATACAGAGTTTGTAGGAAACTATGGTGCAAAAGGACTAGCTTACATAAGGGTAGAAGATCCCTCGAAAGGCAAAGAGGGACTTCAATCGCCAATTATAAAATTTATAGAGGATTCCATCATAGAATCTTTATTATCAACTTTAAAAGTTCAGGAAGGAGATATTATTTTCTTTGGAGCAGGAAAAAGAACTATCGTTAATGATTCATTGGCAGCGTTGCGGGATCTCGTCGCAAAAGACCTAGATTTACTTACTTGTGAATGGGCCCCATGTTGGGTAGTAGATTTTCCAATGTTTGAGAAAAATAGAAGTGGAGATTTAACACCATTACATCATCCATTTACTGCTCCGAATTGCACGGCAGATGAACTAAAAGAAGACCCGCTTGGAGCACTAACAGAGGCATATGATATTGTTTTAAATGGTACTGAGCTCGGAGGAGGCTCTGTAAGAATACATGATAGATTGATGCAAGAGACTGTTTTGAATCTTCTCAATATTAATGAGAAAGAGGCAGAAGAGAAATTTGGTTTCTTAATTGCAGCATTACAGCATGGTTGTCCGCCGCATGCAGGATTGGCAATAGGTTTTGATAGAATGATTATGTTAATGACCGGCTCAGATTCTATAAGGGATGTAATCGCCTTCCCTAAAACTCAAACAGCATCTTGTTTACTTACTGAGGCGCCAGGACAAGCTGCGCAGGAACAACTTGAAGAATTACATATTAGGTTCCACGGATTAGAAAAGGAGGATTAAGTGGCTGGTCATTCAAAGTGGGCAAATATCAAGCATCGAAAAGGGAGACAGGATGCTAAGAGAGGAAAGATTTTTTCTGTATTAATTAGAGAGCTTACAGTTGCGGCAAAGCTTGGTGGCGGCGTAACAGATGATAATCCAAGATTGCGCACTGCAGTTGATAAGGCCTTAGCTGCAAATATGACTAAAGACACTATTGAAAGAGCTATTCAAAGAGGAGCTGGTGGCTTAGAAGGTGAAAATTTAGAGGAAGTAAGTTTTGAAGGATATGGACCAGGTGGAATAGCGATAATTGTAGAATCTATGACAGATAATAATAATCGCACAGTTGCTGAAGTAAGACATGCATTTACAAAATCAGGTGGCAATCTCGGAACTAACGGGTCCGTATCTTACCTGTTTGAAAAAAAAGGTTTAATAAATATTACTCCTGATCAAGACGCAGACCAGGTAATGGAGATTTCAATTGAAGCTGGAGCTGAAGATATTGAAGTAAATGAAGACGATAGTATTACAGTGAGCTCTTCACCTGAAGATTTTGAGAATATAAAAAAAGCTTTGTTGGAGAAGGAAATTGATCTTATTGATTCTGATGTAGCCTTAATACCGGAGACAACTGTTAAAGCTGATTTAGACACCTCTTTAAAGGTTTTTAAGCTGCTTGAAATGCTTGAAGACCTGGATGATACTCAAAATGTCACCTCCAATATAGAGTTTGCTGAAGGCATGCTGGATCAATTGGACTAATATGACAAATTCTAGAAATAAAGGAGCTTCTTTCGAAAGAGAAGTGGCTAATTTGTTGACTAATGATTTGAATTTAACAAACAATATCAGAAGAATACTCGAGCAAACCAGGGAGAAGCATTTACCCGATTTAATGTTGGGAAGGTGGTATCTCGAATGTAAGAGATACGGATCTGGAGCTGAACCATTAGATGCCTGGTGGAAGCAAGTCTTAGAGGCTACAAAAAATAAAGGAATCCCTGCTTTAGTATACAAGTTCGATAGAAGGCCAATTAAAGTTAGAGTGCCTCTAGGAGCCATAAACCCTTCACTCCATTTAGATTCACCTTTTACAGCAGATCTATTATGGGATGACTTTATTTTTCTCCTAAAAGAACTTTATGCCAACGATATAGCTGATCATGAACACATAGACTAATGAAGGATTATAATTTAAGAATTTATTACGAGGATACTGATGCACAAGGTATTGTGTATTATGCTAACTATCTGAAATTTTTTGAAAGAGCCAGAACTGAGTATTTAAGAGAAGTTGGTTATGAACAAATGAAGCTTATGCAGGAAGGTATTATATTCATTGTCAGGAGTCTCGAGCTAAAACTTATCAAGCCAGCAAAGTTAGATGACTTTGTTAAGGTGAGAACTGAATTGTCAAAGCTTGGAAAAGTAAGTTTCGATTTTAAACAAACAGCATATGTCAATGATTCCTTGATTACTGAAGCGAATATTAAATGCGGTAGTTTAGATTCGAAAACTTTTATTCCTTCAGTACTACCTGAATATATATTTAACGGAATGAAAAAACTACTTTTATAATTTTATGGATCTCTCAATTTTAGAATTATTTTTAAATGCAAGTATTGTAGTTAAATCCGTCATAGTCATTCTAATTCTTGCATCTATTGTCTCTTGGATGATAATTTTTGAGCGTTGGATTTACATAAAAAAAGTAAAGCAGGAATTCTTCGATTTTGAAACTAGATTTTGGTCAGATTCAGGACTAGAAGCTTTACTTTTAACAAGTCAAGAAGGGGAACATGAACCAATTGGCGCTGAATATATTTTTCAAGTTGGGTATCTTGACTACAAACGTCTCATAGCAGAAAAAATTGATTCAGATACTATTATGTCAAGTGTGCAGAGAAATATGCAGGCTGCGTTAACAAAAGAGCAATCATTACTTGAAAAACATTTACCTTTTTTAGCCACTGTTGCTTCTGTGAGTCCTTACATAGGTTTGTTTGGAACAGTTTGGGGCATAATGAACTCATTCAGAGGGCTTGCCGGTTCATCTCAAGCTACATTATCTGCTGTAGCTCCCGGTATCTCTGAAGCTCTTATAGCAACGGCAATAGGACTTTTTGCAGCGATACCAGCTTTAATCGCTTACAACAAGTATATATCTGATTCTGATCGTCTCATTTCAAGTTTTGAAGGTTTTAAAGAGGAATTTTCGTCGGTTCTACATCGCGATATACAGTCTGATAAAAAATGAAACGAAGAAATCTAATCTCTGATATTAATGTTGTTCCTTACATAGATGTAATGCTGGTTTTGTTGGTTATCTTTATGATATCTGCTCCTTTGATGGTTCAAGGTATTCAGATAAATCTTCCCGAAGCGTCCTCTGAAGCTCTACCTGTCAAGAATAATGAACCTCTCATTATTTCCATTAAAAAAGATGGTGCTATCTTTTTGGAAACTCAATCTACTAAAGACAGATCTTTAAGTATCGAGGAGATGAACAATTTAGTCTCGAAGATTTTTGAAGCTAGTCCTGGTTTACAAGTCGTCATAAGAGGAGATGGTGAAGTGAAGTATGAAAGAGTCATGACTGTTATGGCTGAGTTACAAATAGCCGGAGCTGATGACATAGGCTTAATCTCACAACCAATATCATCTCAGTGAACTATTTTGCTCCATTCTTTTTATCAGTATTTATTCATTTTGGTTTAGTTTTATCCTTTTCAAATTTTTTCACTATAGACTTTGATAAATTTAATATAGAAGCTAAAAAACCCATTACTGCTTATATTGTCTTCGCTGAAAATAAAAAGACCCAAAAAAACCCCATTAAAATCAAACAGGATCTTCAAAATAATACTATTTTGGAAATTGAGGCTGAAAAGATTGAAATCACTAGCAGCACTTCAGTCATAGAAGCAATTGAAGCTCTGGAGAATATAAAAACTTCCGATTCTCAAGAGAAAGTGGAAGTATCTCAATCCGATGTTGAGAAGTACTCTTTTGTAATCAAAAAACAAGTTATGTCAAACTGGAAAAGACCTAAAAATCTAAATTCGAATTTAAAGACTGAAATCCAAATTAATCTTGTACCTACAGGTGAAATTATATCTTCAAGAATAATTAAAGGGAGTGGCAATAAAATTTTTGATAATTCAGCCTTGTCCGCAGTTTCAAAGGTTAGATCTTTTGAAGGATTAAACATGCAAATGAGTCTATTTGATCAGCACTTTAGAGAATTTATTTTAATATTTAGTCCAAATTAATTTGAATGACGAAATGTTTTACAAGAATACTATTTTAATAACTGCATCATTATTTTTTCTTTCAACACTTTCCGGACAGCTCAGAATAGAGATCAAAGGTGGGCTAGAGGACCCAATTAATGTAGCAGTAGTTCCTATGCAATGGAATTTAGATAGCCCTCAAGATTTATTTGTTCATGAAGTAATAAAGTCAGATCTAGAATCATTCGGAGAATTCGATGTATTGCCTCCTAAGAATATGTTGAGTCTACCTAGTTCTAAAGAAGAAGTTTTTTTTAAAGACTGGAGAATATTAGGAACAGATTTCTTGGTGATAGGAGACATAGGTCTTTCGGAGGTGGAGAATGAAATAAAAGTTTCATTTATCATTTTTGATATTGTAAAAGAAAGAATAATACATAGAGGAGTAGTATTAGGTTCCAAAAAGTCTTTGAGAAGAATCAGTCATAAAATCAGTGATAACATTTATTCAAAAATAAATGGTATTCCAGGTATTTTTTCAACTCAAATAGCCTATATAGATAAGCCATCTGTCAATGATCCTAACTATAACTTAATGATTTCAGATCTAGATGGATTTCAGAGCTTATCCCTTTTTTCTTCTCCACAACCTTTAATGTCTCCAAGTTGGTCTCCTGACAAGAAGAAAATTGCATATGTATCTTTTGAAGAAGGAACTTCGCGTATCTTCATACAGCAACTTTCTAATGCTGAAAGGTTTGGTCTTAAACTTGAAAGAGGAATAAATAGCTCGCCAAATTGGTCTCCAAATGGTGATAAATTGTCTGCTGTCCTATCCAGGACAGGTAATCCGGATATTTTTATCTACGATCTTAAACTTTCTACTTGGATCCAAGTTACGAATCATTTTGGAATTGATACTGAACCAGATTGGTCACCTGATTCTAGAAAAATTTTATTTACCTCTAATAGATCTGGTTCACCGCAGATATATGAAGCAAATATAAAAACGAACAGAATAAAAAGAATTACTTTCGATGGAACTTATAATGCACGGGGTAGGTATCTACCCAACGGAAAGGATATTGTCTTTGTTCATAGAAGAAATGGTGTCTTCCATATAGCCAAGCAAAACTTGAGATCTGGAAATATAAATATATTAACTAATACTTCATTAGATGAATCTCCAACAGTTTCACCTAATGGAAATGTGGTTATTTATGCAACTAAGGACGGGGATAAGGATATATTGGCCGGTATAACTTTAGATGGTAAGACAAAATTTATTATGCCTTCATTGAAGGGAGAGGCGAGAGAACCATCCTGGTCTCCTCTGATAGATTAGAATCAAAATAGAAGTATAATAGAAACAGGAGGCTCAAATGAACATCATACAAAAATCTTTATTAACTTTTCTCGTAATTACTGTAGCTTCATGCAGTTCTGTCTCAATGGATAGGACAAGCGATTCAACAGCCATATCTGCATCTGCATCAGGTGCTTACTCCGATAGCGGTCTCACATCTAACAATATTCTTTACTTTGCATATGACAGATCAGACATAAATTCTGAGGGTAGGGCAAAAATTAGATCACTTGCTAATGTTATAAAAGACAATAATTTAAGTGTAAGAGTTGAAGGACATTGTGATGAGAGAGGGACACGTGAATATAATTTAGCCCTTGGAGAACAAAGAGCTAAAACAGTCGCTGAATTATTAATTATCAATGGAGTTTCTTCAGAAAAAATTTCTACTGTTAGTTATGGTGAGGAAAAACCAGCCGTATCTGGCTCTAATGAGAGCTCTTGGTCAAAGAATAGAAGGGCACTAGTCAAAACATTCTGATTAATTTGAAAAATATTTTTCTTAGTTTTTTTCTTCTATCTTCTTTTGCGATTTTTTCTGAAGAAAATGAAAGTTTAGAACTTCTCTATAAAAAGATTGAAGTCCTTGAAGAGGAAATTAGAGATTTAAGAAATATACTAGAGGAAAATTCCATTCTGATTGATAGGTCTCTTGAACTTCAACAGCAGAGATACTTAGACTTAGATGCAAGAATATTGGAAATATCGAAAATCTCCTCTGAAAAGCCAAGCTCAGTTGATGAGGAGGCCCAATATTTAGATACTGAAGAAAAAGATTTATTTAAGTCAGCGTTAATTTTATTTGAAGAATCAAGATTTGCTGAGGCGTTAGAAATTTTCTCTCAAATTATAATTAATTTTCCTGATGGATCTTTTACGGCTGATGCATATTTTTGGTCTGGTGAATTATTTTTGGCTCAAGAGATGTTCGAAGATGCCAAACTAAGCTTTAAAAATGTAGTAGATAATTTTTATCAACATTCTAGAACACCAGATTCTTTATTTAAATTAGGCGAAATTTATAGAATAGAAGGTGATCTTGAGAGGTCACTAGAATTTTATGACAAGGTCAATGAAGATTTTCCTGATTCAGGAGCCTCTCAACTAGCAAAAAAATCACAAGAAATTTTAAAAGAAGAGTCGAATTTAGTTGAGTAAACCTTTAAAATACGCATTTTTCGGGCCGTTAGCTCAGTCGGTAGAGCAGTTCGCTTTTAACGAATTGGTCCTGCGTTCGAGTCGCAGACGGCCCACCAACCCTAGATGAATATCTTTTTAATTTGTTTAGGAGGTTCGATAGGAGCTCTCAGTAGATTTTATTTATCTAGCCTATTTCAAAAGTCAGAGAATTTGGAAATACCCTTGGGAATTTTAATTGTAAATATTTCAGGTTGTTTCTTATTGGGTTTGTTTTACCATTTAATGGATTCAAATCTAGAAAGATACTTAACACCATTCCTTTTTGTCGGGTTCTTAGGCGCTTTTACTACCTTTTCTGCTTTTTCAAAGGAGTCTTTAGAGTTGTTATATCAAGGTAATTTCTTGATGGCCCTTTTATATGTAATACTATCAGTATCATCGTGCTTAGGGGCGACATGGTTAGGAATGTACTTAACAAGAGTTAGTTAACTTTTAGTCCTCTAGTATCCCTCATTATTTGTCTATAACTATATCCTCTGTAACCCTCAGAGGTTAAAAGTTTTGATGCTTCCTTGCGCAGCCAAGTTATTCCTTTTCCTGGATTATCTGTTTGTAATTCCTTTATGACATTCACAACCCTTTCTTTTTTTAGAGCTGATTCCATTGAAAGACTGCTATTATCGAGCTCTTTGTATTTGGGAGAGGATTTATCAGTCATATAGCCCTTTAAATTTGAGACTTCAAGTGCATCCATCATCAACATAGTATTGTATACAATGGTTTTTGATATTGGATTCCTATCCACTTCATCAAGTACGAGTTTTGCCCTAAAAATTATATGGGCTGCAAGCCTTAACCTCTCCGATATATTTTCACTATCTAACATTGTAATAACATCATCCCATTTAGTAGAAAAATCAGATTCAGCTAAAATTTCAGCTGCTGCGGCGGCAATATTTTGTAAGTTCTTTTTTGGATCAAGATCTTCAACTGCTTCTTGAAGTTGAGTTAAAGAAATATCAAGATGTGATTCTTTAGATTCCATATATCTTCTTTTATCTTAACTATTGTTGTTTAATTATTAAATAACTTTATGTACACGATAATTAAGATCATTCTTACCGCCTTAATCATAGTTATCATTTCTGAAATAGCTAAGAGGTCTACACTAATAGCAGGTATTGTAGCTTCCATTCCATTAACGTCTTTGTTGGCTTTTATGTGGCTATATTTTGATACACAAGACCCTAACTCCATAAGAGATTTATCTAGAAATATTCTTTTAATGATACCTCCTTCGATTACATTCTTTGTCGTTTTATACAGCTTAATAGGATGGAATATATCTTTCTATTCAAGTTTATCTATATCAATTTTGCTTACAGCCTTTGTGTATTGGTTATATTTCTTTATATTAGGATTCTTTGGAATCAATTTAAAATAAAAATTAGTATGAAATTATTTATGGTACATGTTGGATTTTATGACAGATCTATTGGGGACGGGCTCTACGAGACCCATTTGAATTATTTTATAGCCGCTGAGAATGCTAAAGAAGCCAAAACCAAAGCACATTCTTTAGAGGAATTTCAGGCAAAATCTATGCACATTGATGGGATAAAAGAAATTTCAAATGTTCAAGGCTATGAAGTTATTCTGAAGGAAGGTTCCGAATCAGAGCAAGGAAAGGTCATTTCATATGATGAAGCAAAGGAGTTATAAGAGTGGGCGATACAATTTTTCAAAAGATCATCGATAAGGAATTACCAGCAGATATAATTTATGAAGATGATAAATCCTTAGTTTTTAAAGACATTAATCCTGTTGCGCCCACCCATCTATTAATAATTCCAAAAAAACAAATAGAAAAAATATCTGATGCACAAAAAGAAGATCAGGATCTTCTTGGTCATTTGTTTCTTGTAGCCGGAGAAGTGGCAAGACAATTAGGAATACAAGATGCTTTTAGACTTGTTGTGAATAACGGTGCAGGAGCACAACAAACTGTTTTTCATCTCCATATACATCTTATAGCTGAAAGAGATTTTTCCTGGCCTCCTGGTTAAGAGAAGGACTTGAGGGCTTCAATAGATTTATGGGATCTTTCAATCTTATTATGGATAGCCTCTGTAAGTTGAAAATTATTGCCAGTTAAATCAAGAGCCATCCTTAGATGTTTTATTGATGTTTCGTAAGATCCTGTTAAGAAAAAATATTCCGCTCTGGATAGGTGCAATCCAATTAAATTTTTATCAAGCCCTTGCACCTCTGCTAACCAATACCAAATTTGAGGATCTTTAGGTCTTTTCAATGTGAGATCCTTTAGTATCTTTTCTCCCAATTTATAGTCACCTTTGTTCATCAATACTCTGTTATAGAGCATTGAGATAGGATAATTGTAAGGATTAGTGCTTAACAGAGACGATGCCAATGCTTCTGCCTCAAAATAATTTTCGGCTTCAATATGAAGTTCTAAGAGACCTATTTGAAGCATGAGATTTTCACTATCCATTTCTAATGCTTGTCTCATGCTATTTAATGCTTGAGAGTGTTTGTTGTCCCTAGAATACGCAAGTGCAAGTCCATAGCGCGCTTCTAATTTTTCTCTTTCATCAGATGAATCTGTAAGCTCTTTTTGAAATATTGTTACAGCTTGTCGAGGTATTTCAGAAAAATGTACGATTGTCCTATTCCTCACAAGATAATAATCAAGTGAATTTCTGTAGTTTTTGTTTTCAAAACCTTGTGCCCTGGATTGAGCATCCGCGATTCTATTTTTAGTAAGAGGGTGAGACCTTAAAAACTCAAGTTCGTTCGAACCTGAAAGCCTACTTAAAGATTGTAATTTTTCAAACATATAAGAAGTACTTTTTGGATCGAAACCTGCCGATACCATATTTTTAAATCCAATTCTGTCAGCTTCTTGCTCATCGCCTCGACTAAAGGAGAGGTTCTGCTGAGTAATTGCTTGTTGACCTACTAGAAGAGCATTTGGATTACTAGTTGCCCCAGCAAGAGCTATACTTCCTAGTATCATGAGGGAATTGGCTAAGCTCCTATCTTTTTGCCTCTGCATTCTTCTTGCGAAGTGTCTTTGACTTAAATGAGCTAATTCATGAGATAGAACAGAAGCAAATTGACCTTCAGTCTCCGCATGAAAAATAAGACCAGCATTGATGCCGATAATACCGCCAGGGGCAGCAAAAGCATTAACTGACTTTTCATCTATTAGTGCAATCTCCAATCTTCTATCAGTTAATTCACTAAATTCAGATAATCTATAAACTAAATGTTCAGAATAATCCTGAGAAACCGGATCGATATATTCTGGTAAAGTTCTTCGGAGTTGGGCCATATATAGCCTTCCTAAATTATATTCAGAAGCAATAGATATAACCGAAGAAGAGCTATCTCCTATAACAGGGAGGTCCTCCTCGGAAGAAAATAAGTTGCTAGATACCAAGATCAACAAATAGATTATGAATTTCGCTATAATGCTTTGCATAAAATTTTTATAACGCTAATTATATTAAATTAAAGAAATAGATTACCTAAAATATTATTAGTTCCACAATTATAATGCAGAGTTTATTAGATAAATTTATAAAAAGGTTTTTCTCCAATGAGGAATCTGTATATTTTGCCATCCTACTAATATTTTCTTTCCTTTTTATAATTTTCTTTGGTGATATCTTATTACCAGTAATTATCAGTGTAGTTATAGCGTTTCTTTTAAATGGGTTGATGAATGCTTTGCTAAAGATGGATATTTCTCAACAACTATCTTTGACCATAACCTTATTAGTCTTTTTTGGCTGCTATATGAGTTTATTTTTAGCTCTTCCTTCAATTGGTACAGAAATTAATAATTTATTGCAAAATCTTCCGACAATTGTGAGCTCTTTTCAACAAACTCTAGTTGAGATGAATAATTATTTTTCAAAGGAAGATATCGATTTGATTTTCGCTAATTTGAGCAATCAGATTAATAGTTTATTAAGCTCAGCTTTGGGTCAATTAGCAGGGACAATTTCTTTAATGTTTAATGCAATCCTTTACGCAATAATGATTCCTTTGATGGTCTTCTTTTTCCTGAAGGATAAGAATGAATTACTGCCAATTGCCTCATTTTTACTACCCAAAGAAAATGGATTTATGCAATCCGTTTTTTCAGAAATGAATGATCAACTCTTTAATTATGTTACTGGAAAATTTTTGGAAATGATTATTGTTGCTAGTGCCTCATATATCTTATTCGCTACACTTGGACTTCCTTATGCTGTGTTAATTGCAATACTTGTTGGTCTTTCAGTAATTATCCCAATATTTGGTGCAATTTTAGTGACCGTCCCAGTTGTTTTGATTGGCCTGTATGAGTGGGGTGTATCTGAGAATTTCTACTGGCTACTGGGATTCTATCTATTAATACAAATTTTAGATGGTAATGTTCTTGTTCCTATACTTTTTTCGACTAGAAATAATCTTCATCCGGCAGTTATAATTGTAGCTATTCTATTCTTCGGAGGAATTTGGGGTTTTTGGGGGTTATTTTTTGCCATTCCTCTGGCAACATTCATTAAAGCAATTATTAATTCGTGGCCAGAACCAATTGATTAGCCCTTAAGAAGTTTTGCTGCCTCAAGAACTTCTTTGGCATGACCAGTAACCTTAACTTTTCTCCATTCGTTGACTAATTTCCCTTTTGAGTCAATCAAAAATGTACTTCTCTCTATTCCCATATATTTTTTACCATACATGCTCTTTTCTTTTATCACATCGTATTGTTTGCATATTTTTTCATCGGGATCAGATATCAGTTCGAAATTGAATTTCTCATTCTTTTTGAATTTTTCATGAGATTTTATTGATTCCCTAGATAAACCAAAAATTACAGTATTTGCTCTGGTAAATTGGGCTTTTAAATCTCTGAAGTCTTGACCCTCTGTAGTGCAGCCTGGAGTGCTATCTTTCGGATAAAAATACAACACTACATTCTTACCTTTAAAATCAGAAAGACTTACATTCTTATTTCCGGTGCATTCGCCCTTAAAGATTGGGGCTTTATTATTTATTTTAGGTGTTGGCATATCTCCTCCTTTAGAAACATTCTATAATATTGAGATTCTAACATTGAGTTAAAAAAATTATTAATGTTTAATCTAAAAGGCTCTATTACAGCTCTGGTTACTCCAATGGAATCGGATGGGGAGATAAATTGGGAAGGCTTACAAGATCTAATTGAATGGCACATTAGCGCTAGCACATCAGGACTAGTGGTGGTTGGAACAACTGGAGAGTCAGCTACCTTAGATGTTTCGGAACATGTCCAACTTATAGAAAGAAGTGTAGATATTTCTAATGGTAGAATAAAAGTTATAGCTGGCACTGGAGCTAATTCTACAAAAGAAGCTATATATCTAACAACTTCAGCTAAATCTGCAGGTGCTGATGCTGCACTATTAGTTACACCCTATTACAATAAGCCAACACAAGAAGGCTTATATCTACATTATCAGTTAATTGCAGATGAAGTTGATCTTCCACAAATTCTTTATAATGTGCCTTCAAGAACGGGATGTGATCTCTTGAATGAAACCGTTCTTAGGTTAGTGGATCATCAAAATATCGTTGGTCTGAAAGATGCTACTGGCGATCTTGGACGCTTAGAAGATTTTATGACCAATTTAGATTCACAACAAAAAGATAACTTTGCTTTATATTCTGGTGACGATCCAACTGCCACTGAATTTATGATAAATGGTGGAACGGGAACAATTTCAGTAACTTCCAATATTGTTCCTAAAACAATATCAAATATATGTGATTATGCTCTGAGCGGAAATTCCAAGGCAGCTAGAGAGTTAGATGCAACGCTAGTCAGACTTAATCAAATTCTGTTTATAGAATCTAACCCAATTCCAATAAAATGGATGCTCAATCGAATTGGAAGAATAACTGACGGCATAAGATTGCCTTTGTCTCATCTAGACACAAAGTTCCATGATGAAGCTGAGGAAGTTTTGGCTGAATTAAACTTATTAAATTAATGTATATGAATAAATTTATCTATTTACTGATTGTTCCTCTCTTTTTAAGCTCTTGTAGTTATCTTTTAACTGATCATAAGAATGACTATTTAAGAGAAAAACAAGAAAAGTCATTAGACTTACCAGAAAATTTGACCACTAGACCGATCATTGATTACTACCCCATAAACTCTTCGAACACTGAGACTATTGGCAATGAATACAATATCCCTATGCCACAACAAGTATTTTCTTCAGGTACCTCTAATGAGGTAAGGATGCATAAATTAGGTGAAATTAGATGGGTTTATGTTGAAACTTTACCCAGCAGCGCATGGCCGATGATGAATGATTTCTGGATTACAAGTGGTTATAGCCTGGCAAAATCAGATCCAACATCAGGAATTATCGAGAGCACTAATATAGGAGACAGCGAAATAAAGTCCAAACTTGTTATGAAAGTCGAACACGGTATCAGGCAAGCAAGCTCTGAAATTTTTGTCACTCATTTGGAAGAAATTGAAGGTCAATGGATACGAGTGGCAGGAGATGATAATCTTGAAGAAGAAACTATGCGAAAGGTGTTAGATTACTTCGCAACTACACCACCAAGTGGAGGTACTTCATTGGTAGCCTTAAACCTGAATTATGGCCAGAAAGCCGCTCTCATACAAGACGATAGTCAGGTAAGTTTTATTGAGCTTAACTTGGAATATGCTCGTGCTTGGGCAGCCGTTGATAGAGCACTAAAAGAAGCTTTAATAGACGTAAATGACCTTGATAGAGATGAAGGAGTTTTTTATGTAAACTTTTCAAGAGAAGAGCAAAAGGGTTTTATTAGAAGAATCTTTTCTGGTGATTCATTTAACGGAGATTTTAAAATCTTAGTTACAGAAATTGATGAAAAAACTTGCAGAGTTACAATAAGTTCAGAAGTGGAGGAGGCTAAAGCTTACGAGCGGGAGCTTCTTTCAGAAATCAACCAATCATTGTCTTAAATTTTATGGAAAATATTGAAAAAGGAGAACTAATAACTACAGGAAAGGCTAAATCTTTGTATCAGTCTAATGAATCAGATTACCTGATAATGCACTATCGAGATGATACTTCTGCTTTCGATGGCAAGAAAATTGAAAGTTTAGATGGGAAAGGAACCATTAATAATAAATTTAATGCTTTCATAATGGAGTATCTTGAAGGGGAGGGAATTCCTACTCACTTTGAAAAACTAATCAGTGAAACGGATAGTCTAGTTAAAAGACTTGATATGGCACCTGTAGAGTGTGTTGTAAGAAATGTTGCTGCTGGAAGTATTTGTAAAAGACTAGGTTTGGAGGAGGGCATGGACTTAAATCCACCTACATTCGAATTCTTTTATAAAGATGATGATCTTGGAGATCCAATGATCAATGAATATCATATTAAATCGTTCGGTTGGGCTACCGAGGATCAAGTAACTCAAATGCAAACAAAAGCTTTTCAAGTTAATGATGCTCTAAAGAAATTATTTTCTGAAGCCGGAATGATCTTAGTAGATTACAAGTTAGAATTTGGAGATTTCAAAGGTGAACTTTTGTTAGGAGATGAATTCACGCCAGATGGTTGCCGAGTTTGGGATGTAGAAACTAGAGAAAAGCTTGATAAAGACAGATTCAGACAAGGTCTAGGAGATGTTGTGGAGTCGTATCAGATAATGGCAAAAAAACTTGGAGTCATTTAGATTTATTTAAGACCAGAATTTATATCCTTTATTTTTTCTGAACCAGGACATAAATCATTAAGATCCATCTCATTTAAAGGCTTGTCTGAGACGTTTAGAATTTCTTTTAAATCCTTAGCTTCTGGATCTGCATAAAGAAGACCTGTTAGAACCTTCCCATCTCTTTGAGATTCTTGAATATTTTGTATGGCCTTGATTTTATCTGCAGGATCATAATTTTCGGAGATTTTTTCCAGAGAAAGTAACGAACCATCATGTAAAGGAACATCAACAGTTGATCCTTTTGGATAATCAGTAAGTATTTCCTTTCCAGAAGGTACAAAGTCTGGCCTAGACAGGGCGTCATTATGTTCTCGAATGTAGTCATAACTTTTAGTAGAGGTGTTGTGATTATTAAAGGTTACACAAGGAGAAATTATGTCTAAAAAAGAGAAACCTTTATGGGATAAGGCAGCTTTTAGCAAAGGAACTAATTGCTCTTTATCTCCAGAAAAGCTTCTTGCAACAAAACTTGCACCTAATTGAATGGCCATGGAAGGTAAATCTATTGAAGGAAATAGATTATCATCGCCATATTTACTTTTCGATTCCAAGTCATTTGTAGCTGAAAATTGACCTTTTGTAAGTCCATAAGTGCCATTATTTTCAACTATATATGTCATATTAAGCTGCCTTCTAGCACAGTGAATAAATTGACCAATACCTATTGATGCGCTGTCTCCATCTCCAGAAATCCCCAAATATAATAGCTCATGATTCGCCATTGCAGCACCAGTAGCGATTGAAGGCATCCTTCCATGAACTGAGTTGAATCCATGAGATTGGTTCAAAAAGTAAGCGGGAGCTTTAGACGAACAACCTATTCCTGATAATTTTGCAACCTTGTAAGATTCTATACTGAGTTGAAAGCAAGCCTCAACTATTGCTGAGCTTATTGAGTCATGCCCACATCCTGCACAAAGGGTAGAGACAGCACCCTCATAATCTCTTCGTGTTAGTCCCAATTCATTTTTTTCAAGAAGTGGATGATGATTTTTTGGCTTTACTATATAAGTCATTTAATTTCCTTACGAGGCTACTAATGCCGGTTTACCGGATATGTGAGCATTTATTTTATTTGTAATATGTTCAGCGGTTATAGGTTGACCATCAAAACAAAGAATAGATACAAGTTTGTCAGGAATTATCCCACCTTCAGCCATAATTAATGTTCTCATTTGACCATCTCTGTTTTGTTCAACTATAAAAAGCAGATCATGGTCTTCAATGAATTCCCAAACTTCAAGGTTAAATGGGAAGGCCCTAATTCTCATTGCATCAATATTTAAATTTTGTTCATCGAGAACATCAAGAGCCTCTTGCATAGAGCAATCTGTACTTCCAAAATAAATAATTCCCATCGAACTAGTATTCTTTTCTTGATTAAATACTGGACTAGGCACTAAAGAAGAGGCTGTTTGAAATTTCTTTACAAGTCTTGTTAGCATTTCAGCATTTTTAACCCCATCTTCAGTATAACCGGCATATTCATCATGTGAGGTACCTCTTGTAAAATATGCCCCTTTTTCTGGATGTGTTCCAGGATATGTTCGATAAGGTATGCCATCTCCATCAACGTCTAAATATCTTCCAAATTTCTCTATTCCATCTAAATCTTCTTTAGATAATACTTTCCCTCTATCATATTGATTATTATCGTCCCACTCGAATTCTTTTGTAGACCAATCATTCATGCCTAGGTCTAAGTCCAGAAGCACAATAACAGGCGTCTGAAGTCGATCTGCTAGATCAAAAGCTTCCACGGCAAAATCAAAACACTCCTTAGGATCTGATGGGATTAATAAAATATGTTTTGTATCTCCATGAGAAGCATATGCTGAACACAAGATATCCGACTGTTGCGTTCTGGTTGGCATACCTGTTGAGGGACCACCTCTTTGCACATTAAATAAAACAGTAGGAACTTCAGCAAAATAGGCTAATCCAATAAACTCGCTCATTAAGGAGACTCCTGGTCCACTAGTAGCAGTAAAAGCCCTCGCTCCGTTCCAGTTTGCTCCAATAGTCATACCCATGGCAGCTAATTCATCTTCAGCTTGAATAAATGCAAATTTATTTTTTTCAGTGCCAATTTCGACCCTCATTTTTTCACTATATTTGCTGTAAGATTCTGCAAGAGATGTGGAAGGTGTAATAGGATACCAGGCACAAACAGTGGCGCCACCATATACACAACCCAAACCGGCAGCATCATTTCCACTAGTTAGGATTAATCCATCAGTTTTATTTGATTTGTTAACCTTGATATCACAATAATCTTTGAAGTTTTCTTCTGCATAGTTATACCCAATGTTGAGAGCTTTTACATTAGGTTCGATGAGTTTTTCTTTACCTTTAAATTGTTCTTCTATTAGTGAGATATATATATCTTTATCCATTTCAAGTATAGAAGCTAACAAGCCTACATACCCAAGATTTTTAAAGAGAAGTCTTTGCTTCGGATTGGTGAATTCTTGGACGCATAATTTCGTGAGCGGAATTTCTAGGATATTTATATCTTCCCTGCCAAAATCTCTTTTCCAAGAAGAATCATAGATAAGGTAACCTCCCGCTTTAAGCTCTTCTACATCCTTTTGATAAGATTGAGGATTCATTGCAACAAATAAATCTATGCCTTCTCTTCTACCGAGGTATCCCTTTTCATTGACCCTTACCTCGAACCAAGTTGGCAAGCCTTGTATATTTGACGGAAAGATATTTTTTGGACTAACAGGTATTCCAGACCTAAAGACTCCTTTAGCAAACATTTGATTTGCGCTTGCAGAGCCAGAGCCATTAACATTTGCAAATTTAATTACAAAGTCATTTACAGATTTTATCTTCATTATGAATATGCCTTTGCTTCCTGATAAAGGAAATTTTGCATGTCCCAAGCTCCTGTAGGACATCTCTCTGCACATAAACCACAATGCAGGCAGACATCTTCGTCTTTCACCATAACACGTGAAGTTTGCTCTAATTCCTCAGAAACCAAAATTTGCTGGTTTAAATTAATGGCAGGGATTCTTAGTTTATTTCTTAGATTTTCTTCAGAGTCATTGTGAACAAAACTTATGCAGTCTGTAGGGCAAATATCTACACATGCATCACACTCAATACAAAGATCTTCTGAGAAGACAGTTTGAATATCACAGTTTAAGCAACGCTCCGCTTCCTCAAGAGCAGTGATTTCATCAAACCCCAACTCAACTTCCATCTTAAGATCTTTTAGAGCGTTTTTTTGGTCTGCATGAGGCACTAAAAACCTTTTAGCTTGCGAAATGTCATTATTGTAAGACCATTCGTGGACTCCCATTTTCTGACTTATAAGTGTAGTTGTTGGCTCTGGTCTATCGTATAGATCTGAACTTTTACAGAATTTATCGATTGAAATTGCCGCTTGATGACCATGCGCGGCTGCCCAAATTATATTTTCTGGCCCCCATGCGGCATCTCCACCAAAGAAAATCTTCTCATTTGATGACTGAAAAGTTACTTTATCGACTATTGGCATATCCCACTCACCAAATTCTATTCCAATATCTCTTTCAATCCACTCAAAAGCATTATCCTGTCCAATTGCAACTAATACATCATCACATTCAATAATAATCGGATCATCACCTGTAGGAACAAGACTTCTTTTGCCCTCTTCATCAAATACAGCTTCTACTTTTTCAAATTCCATTCCAACTAGCTTGTCGTCTTTGATTAAGAAGCGTTTGGGTACGTGATTATCTAGGATAGGAATTCCTTCACCGAGAGCATCCTCTATCTCCCATTCTGAAGCTTTCATTTGGTCGAAAGGACTTCTAACTGCAACCTTCACTTCTTCAGCGCCAAGTCTTATAGCCGTTCTACAACAATCCATTGCTGTATTTCCACCGCCCAATACTATTACTTTTTTTCCTACTGATTTCGTATGTTCAAAGGCTATGCTTGTAAGCCAATCTATCCCTATGTGTATATTTTTATCAGCAGCTTCTCTACCTTCGATATTTATATCTCTACCTTTAGGTGCTCCTGTTCCCACGAAGACTGCATCAAAATCTTTCTCTAAAAATTCTTTCATACTCTTTATTTCTGAATTAAATACAGTTTTGATGCCCAAGTTCAAGACTTGATCAACTTCCTCATTTAGAACCTCCTCCGGAAGTCTAAAAGAGGGTATATTCGTTCTCATGAGACCTCCAGCTTGTGGATCTCTTTCGAAGAGAGTGCATTGATAACCCATCATTACTAAATCTCTTGCAACTGTTAATGAAGCGGGACCACCTCCTATGAGACCAACTTTCTTTCCATTGCCAATTTCGGGGGTAGGTATTAGATTCGCAATATCATCTTTATAATCATAGGTAACTCTCTTAAGCCTACAAATTGCTACTGCTTTTTCATGAGTTCTAGTTCTCCGACAGGCAGGTTCACAGGGTCTGTCACAGGTTCTTCCGAGTATTCCAGGAAATACATTAGACTCCCAATTTAGCATGTATGCTTCATTATAGTTGCCTTGAGAAATTTGTCTTATGTACTCAGGTACAGGTGTATGAGCAGGGCAGGCGTGCTGGCATTCTACAACTTTATGATAGTACTGAGGATTTGCAGTATCTGTAGGAGGTACATATTGGGTAACGGTTTGCTCAGGTACAGAGAAAAGGTCGAGACTCTCTTGGCTTTTCGCTTGATCTATTTTAGCCTTTAGTTGTTCAACTACTTGCCATCTTAATTCTTGAGCTTTATCTAAATCGTGAGTCTGAAGTGACCTTCTCAAATCATACCCTAATTCCTCTCTTAGAGTTTTAGGTACAGCTACTTTAACCCACCAAGTATTGTACCTTTTAAACAAGTACCTTGTGTCTGCGTTACTCATATTCTGATATTAAATTCATTCCAATTAAATTAGGAATATATGGTACATGTATTAGGTTTATATACCAATACTTTTTATGAAAATTGTCTATATGTTAATGATAATCATTATCATTAATGGTACATGTACCTGTTTTTTTGTTTTTTTGGACACATAATTGTTGACTAATTTACTCGGGAACATATAATTCCGCCCATGAACTTGACTACCAAAGGCAAATACGCTGTCACAGCAGCACTTGATTTAGCGATGCAACAAACAATTGCAGATGGCTTTACAAAGATTTCTGATGTTGCAAAACGACAAGATATACCTGCTGCTTACTTAGAACAAATATTTAGCCGTTTGAGAAAGGCTGGTATTTTACATGCAGCAAGAGGGCCTAATGGTGGATTTAAGCTTTCTAAGCAAAGAGATGAAGTGATGATCGGTGAGATCATAAGTGCAGTTGAAAGAAATATGGATGCTACCCAATGTTCTGGTGAGGGTATTTGCAACAGCGGTACTAAGTGTATCGCACATAATTTTTGGATAGATTTTAATGACAATGTTAATGAATTTTTAATGAATAGATCTCTGGATGATGTCATTACAAACAGGAGAGGTAGTGTTGAACAAATGGGCCAAGCCCTTATAGCTACAGGATAAAACATGCAATTACCTATTTACCTAGATTATGCCTCTACCACACCGGCAGACCCTCGAGTGGTCAAGAAGATGCAAGAATGTTTATCGCTTGATGGAAATTTTGGAAATCCAGCTTCAAGATCGCATGCTTTTGGATGGAAGGCTGAAGAGGCAACTGAAGAGGCCCGACAGCACGTTGCAGATTTGGTTAATTGTGATCCTAGAGAAATTGTTTGGACCTCCGGTGCTACAGAATCTGACAATCTAGCGATTAAAGGAGCAGCTAGATTTTACAAGACTAAAGGAAATCACATCGTAACCTCAAAAATAGAACATAAAGCTGTCCTAGATAGTTGCAGGCAATTGGAAAGAGAAGGCTTTGACGTCACCTACCTCGATCCAGACAGCAATGGAATAATATCTCCAGATCTAGTTAAAGAATCACTAACAGACAAAACAATTTTAGTTAGCTTAATGCACATAAATAATGAAATTGGAGTCGTTAATGACATCAAGGCTATAGGAGAAATAACTAGGGAAGCCGGTATAATATTTCATGTTGATGCTGCACAAAGCACAGGTAAGCTTCCAATTGACCTTTCGGAACTTCAGGTAGATCTTATGTCCTTTTCAGCACATAAAACTTACGGACCTAAAGGAATAGGTGCTATGTACGCGAGCAGAAAACCTAGGGTTAGATTAGAAGCTCAAATTCATGGTGGGGGACATGAAAGAGGCATGAGATCTGGTACTTTAGCCACCCATCAAATCGTTGGCATGGGTGAGGCCTTTAGAATAGCAAAGGTAGACATGGATGAGGATAATAAGAGAATAGAAAACCTTAGAAATAAGTTCTGGGATGCTATTAAAGATATGGAAGAAGTGTATTTAAACGGTGATGAGATATCCAGAGCACCTGGATTCTTAAATGTAAGCTTCAATTATGTAGAGGGTGAATCATTAATAATGGCCCTTAAAGATATAGCAGTATCTTCCGGTTCAGCTTGTACTTCAGCTAGCTTAGAGCCCTCTTATGTTCTAAGAGCTTTAGGGCTAAAAGACGAACTAGCACATAGTTCTATTAGATTTGCTATAGGAAGATTCACTACTGAAGAAGAAGTAGAATATACAATTGACTTGGTTAGAGACTCGGTGGAAAAATTAAGGACTCTTTCTCCTTTATGGGACATGTATAAAGACGGTGTCGATTTGGACACAATTGAATGGGCGGAAGGCTAATTTAGTAATTTTAAATGAGGTAAAGTATGGCATACAGCAAGAAAGTAGTTGAGAAGTTTGAAAACACACTTAACGAACCAGAAAAAAACAGTGTTGGAAGATGGGACCCCTCTGATTTGGATATCGGAACAGGCATGGTTGGTGCTCCAGCTTGTGGGGATGTCATGCGGCTTCAAATTAAGTGTAAACCAGAAAACAATAGTCATGTAATAAGCGATGTAAAATTCAAGACGTATGGCTGTGGCTCGGCGATTGCTTCCTCTAGTGAATTAGTTGATATGCTAATTGGTAAAACACTTGAAGAAGCTCGAGAAATAAAGAATAAAGATATTGCAAATGCTCTTGATCTGCCTCCAATAAAAATTCATTGCTCAGTTTTAGCTGAAGATAGTATTCACAAAGCTATCGAGGATTACGAATCAAAGCTCTAAAATGTCTTCGGTAAACTCTTATACACCAAAGGAATTCAGCTTATCTGAGGCTGCGATTAATCACTTTTCCTTGAACTTGGCTGGAAAAGATTCTAAAGGAATAAGGTTGTCAGTATCAGAATCTACAGGTTGCTCAGGATACACCTACCAAATTGATTATGTAGAAAAACAAGAGTCTGATGATCTAGTTTTTGAATTTGAAGATGTAACTGTATTTATCGATGCAAATTCTTTCAAATACTTAAAAGGAACAAAAGTAGACTTCCTAGTTGAAGGCGTCAATGAAGGCATTAAGTTCTTAAATCCAAATGTCAAAGCTATCTGCGGATGCGGTGAAAGCTTTGAGATGGATATCTAGACTCTTATGACCAAGATCAAAGTCTTCCCACACGAAGAACTTTGTCCAGAAGGAGCGGAAATCGAAGCAAAGCCTGGACAGACGCTTGCAGAAGCATTGCTTGATAATAAAATTAAAATAGAGCACGCATGTGAGCTTTCATGTGCTTGTACAACATGTCATGTAATCGTGAGAAACGGATTTGAAAACCTTTCTGATGCATCTGATGATGAAGAAGATATGCTTGATAAGGCATGGGGTTTAGAAGCGGAGTCAAGGTTAAGTTGCCAAGTCGAGATCTCCGAATTTGATTTAGAAATCGAGCTTCCAAAATATACTATCAATATGGTTTCGGAGAAT
Source organism: uncultured SAR86 cluster bacterium (assembly GCA_902542325.1). Taxonomy (GTDB): domain Bacteria; phylum Pseudomonadota; class Gammaproteobacteria; order Magnimaribacterales; family Magnimaribacteraceae; genus Magnimaribacter. The sequence goes on from CACBUE010000001.1 coordinate 246,391, forward strand.
CATTGATGTTGTGGACTGATGTAAATGAAATAGCTATTGAACTAGCGGAGAAGCATCCAGATATTGATCCTACCTATATTTTGTTTACTGATTTAAGGAGATTAGTAATGGAACTGGAAGGTTTCATTGATAGCCCGGAAAAGACAAATGAAAAAATATTAGAAGCTATTCAAATGTTGTGGATTGAAGAGAGAGAATAGCTATTATTTTCTTCGTAAGTATAATGCGTTCCTTTAAAAACTAGGGGAAATAAGATGGCTTTAGAACGCACTCTTTCAATAATAAAACCGGATGCTGTTGCAAAAGGGCATGTAGATGAAATCTGTAAGAGACTAGAAGATGCCGGTCTATCAATTACTGAGAAAAAAAGTATTCATATGGATGATGCTTTAGCAGAGGGATTTTATATTGAACATAAAGGAAAGCCTTTTTTTGAAGATCTGATCAAATTCATGACTTCAGGGCCCATTCAGGTTCAAGTTCTAGAAGGCGAAAATGCTATTTTCAATTATAGAGAAGTCATGGGTAGCACTAATCCTAAAGAAGCGACACCTGGGACTATTAGGGCAGACTTTGCTGAATCAATAGATGCTAATGCAGTTCATGGTTCTGACTCTCCGGAATCTGCCAAAAGAGAAATCGACTATTTCTTTGGCTAAATGAAATTAAGCTGTGACTGATGCACAAGTGATTTCTGTAGGAGAGATATTAGCTTCTGCGAGGAAGAAAAAAAGGTTACGTTATAAAAAACTTTCTTCCGAATTAAATATCGATGAAATTTATCTTATTGCTCTAGAGGAGGGTAACTTTGATCTCATTCCAGGAGGCGAGGCTTACGTAAAAGGTTTTCTCAGATCATATGCTAAAAAGTTAGATTTAAATCCAGATGATGTTATAAATAACTACCTAAGCTCAAGGAAAGGTTCTTTAAAAGCTACAAAAAAATTATCACCAAAAAATCAGATAAATAGTAATCCTAAAAATCTCCCCAAAATTGTACTAATAGCAACCTTTTCAATAATTTTTCTTTTATTTTTAGGAGTAATATTTCGAGAATACGAAAGTGATAACCAAAAAGTTACAAATACAGTTGAAACCTCTACAACTATTACTTCAAATGATTCTAATGAGATGCATGATGAAAGTACTCTTCTTATTTTAAAACCCGACGAGAATCAATCTTCAGAATCTACTGGAGACCTAATTACAGCTATAAATAGTGATCTTGACTCTCAAACAAGTGCATTACCCCTAGAAGAAACGCCTTTAAACAGAATTGATATAAAAGTTTATGGAGATTGCTGGCTTGAAGTTTTCAATGAGAATAAAAGAATGATTTACAACCTAGCAAAGGAAGGAGATGAGTTTGTATTGAATGAATCAAAAGTAAAAATTATCGCTGGAAATTTTAAGAATGTTGAAGTGTCATTTAATGATAAAATGGTAAATTTAGAGGATTATGCCAATACTAAACAAGTAAGTTGTATTGTATTGCCTTCAGGGGATTGTAGTGATTTCAGAACAGCAGATAGTTAGAAAGGAAACAAGAAAGATATACGTAGGTGATGTTCCTGTTGGCGGCGATTCACCTATTTCAGTTCAAAGCATGACAAATACTCTAACTGCTGATTCAGTCTCTACTATAAGGCAAATCCAACAGTTACATGAAGCAGGTGCAGATATTGTAAGGGTGTCGGTTCCTGATCAAGAAGCAGCTGACTCTTTTCATGTCATTAAAAGAAAGTCACCAGTGCCATTAGTTGCTGATATTCATTTTGATTACACAATGGCTCTTGAAGCGATTAAAGGAGGAGCCGACTGTATTAGGATTAATCCAGGGAACATTGGAAAAGAAGAAAAGATAAAAGAAGTAATATCCGCAGCTAAAGATACTAATACGCCTATTAGAGTTGGTATAAATGCCGGTTCTCTAGAAAGGAAATTGCAAATTAAGTACGGTGAACCCAACTCAGATGCTTTGGTAGAGTCAGCCTTAAATCATATAAATATTTTAAAAAGATTAAACTTCGAAGATTTTAAATTAAGCATTAAAGCCTCAGATGTTCAAATGACCATTGAAAGTTATAGAAAAATTTCAGAATTGATTGATCAGCCGCTTCATTTAGGAATTACTGAAGCAGGTGGTTTCAGATCTGGCACTGTCAAATCTGCAATGGGTCTTGGCTCTTTATTAATGGACGGCATAGGGGATACTATTAGGATTTCGTTGGCCTCAGATCCGATCGATGAAATCAAAGTAGGTTGGGATATCCTGAGAGGCTTGAAAATAAGGTCTAGAGGTATAAATTTCATTGCCTGTCCGAGTTGTTCACGAATGAACTTTGATGTGATTGGAACAATGAATCAACTTGAATCTAGACTGGAAGATATTAAGGAAAATATTGATGTGGCTGTTATAGGTTGCTACGTAAATGGTCCTGGAGAATCAAAACATACTGACATAGGGGTTACTGGTGGATCTCCAAAAAACCTTATATATATAGATGGCAAACCAGATCATAAGGTAGAAAGTGCAGATCTTGCGGACCATCTTGAGAAAATGATCCGAGAAAAGGTTAAAGAAAAATCTAAAATCGAAGAGAACTTAATTGCAAAAACATAATGTCTAAAATACAAACCCTAAGAGGTATGAATGACATCCATCCTAAGCAAGTAAAGGAGTGGTCTTATGTCGAAGAGATTATTAAGTCCTTGGTCGAATCTTACGGATATGAAGAAATCAGATTCCCAGTTGTTGAAAAAACAGAACTATATACAAGGTCAAACGAAGCTGCAGACATCGTCACCAAAGAGATGTACACCTTCAGTGACAAAAGTGGAGAAAGCATTTCATTAAGACCAGAAGGAACTGCGGGATGTGTTAGAGCAGCCATTGATAATGATTTATTAAGAACTGATAAACCAAGACTTTGGTATTCGGGGCCAATGTTCAGATATGAACGTCCCCAAAAAGGCAGGTCAAGGCAGTTTCATCAATTCAGTGCAGAAGTGTTTGGATTGAGTTCTCCGGAAATAGATGCTGAGCTCATAATGATTTCTGCTCGATTATGGAAAGAGCTAGACATTTTTGAAGGTTTAAGACTGGAAATTAATAACTTAGGAGACGAACAAACTAGAAAATCTTATTCAAAAGCACTCGTAGACTTCCTTACAAAATTTAGCAAAGAACTTGATGAAGAAGCCATAAGAAAGTTAACTGAAAATCCATTGAGAATACTAGACTCTAAGTCGCCGGCAATTCAAGAAATACTTAAAGACGCTCCTTTAATTGAAGATTTTACTAATCAAGACTCAAAAAATTATCAAGCAAACTTATTAGAGATTTTAGATGAATTGGGTATTGGCTATAAAGTAAATCCAAGACTTGTCAGAGGGTTAGATTATTATAATCAGACTGTATTTGAATGGAAAACTGACCTTTTGGGGTCCCAAGATACTTTATTGGGTGGGGGCCGGTACGATGACTTAGTCGAAGAGTTAGGTGGTAAACCATGTCCAGCTATTGGGTTTTCAATTGGACTGGAACGTTTAATCTTGTTACTTAACCAGGAAGATAAGATAAAACTTGAAACGAATTTAGATATTTACTTCATCTGTTTTTCTGAAAGTACAGCTCAAGAAGCTATAATATGCGCAGAGAAATTGAAAGATAAGATTCCATCTCTAAGCATCAAAACAAACTTAGGTCTTGAAAGTGCTGGTTCGCAATTTAAGAAGGCTGATAAATCGGGAGCTAAAATAGCTTTGCTTATAGGTGAAGAAGAATTAAAGGATAAAAAAATAACTTTTAAAGACCTAAGGTCTAACTCAGATCAAGAAACTCTAACTTTTGAAGATTTAGTTGAAAAAATAAAAAAAATAAAGAATTAATCATGTCAAATTTTTTTTCGGCCTCACAAGAAGAACAACAAGAAATACTCCTTACTTTTTGGGAGAAATTTAAATACTTAATAATTTTCGCTCTAATCTCCATTATTGCAATTATTGCTGGTAGGGACTATTTCATTTCCTCTTCTAATGAAAGAGACTTCACAACTGCGTCGTTATATCAAAGCTATCTAGAATCTAATGATATGGAAACGGGAAAACAGATTTTGAGTTCCTATCCTGATTCTATTTACTCTGATTTTGTAAGATTAAATGAAGCCAAAAGGAGTTTTGAAAATAATAAATTAAATGAAGCCATAGATTCATTAAAAATTGTCATAGAGAATAATTCTGAAGATCAATTTAATCCCCTTCAAGTAGCAGCTAAAACAAGGTTAGCCAAAATTTACTTAGATAATGCAGATTATGACCAAGTAATCTCACTATTTGAAAGTAGTAATGAACTCACTTCGACAATGTATGAACTTAAAGGCGACGCTGAAAACAAATTGGGGCAGTCAGCAGAAGCACGTATGAGTTATATGCTGGCTTTGCAAACGAATACCAATCAAGCTTCAAAAGCTTTGATCAATATGAAAATATCAGACTTAGAAGGTGAAACTTTTGAATAATTTCAAACCATATCTCGTCTTAGCTTTCTTGTTGATCTTATCGAGCTGCTCCTCGTTGGGCTCTTTAAAATTTTGGGGGGATGACGAAGAAGATGAAGAAATTCCAGCTGAGTTGTATTCCATTAGTGAGAATAGATATCTAGACAGAGTGTGGTCGGTTTCTAATGGTAACGATATTATATATGGTCGTTTAATACCTGTTATATATGAAGGAAAAGTTTTTTATATAAATTCATCTGGCTATATATCCTCCGTTGATCTTGATTCAGGTAAATTACTTTGGTCAAAAGACACTCAAGATTTAGTATCTTCAGGTTTAGATGTTAGTTTTAAAACAATTAGTTACGGAACTCTTGATGGTGGTTTAGTTGCGCTTGATAGTAAGAATGGTGATGAGATCTGGAGGTCATTGACTTCAAGCGAAAGTCTATCTCCTCCGGTAAATTCAGGTAGCCACGTTATCATCCAAACTGTGGACGGGAGAATATCTGGATATAACATCAAATCAGGAAAAAGAGATTGGTTTCATCAAACTGTCTTACCATCACTAACTTTAAGAGGAACTTCTAGACCATTTATAGATCAAGGATTTGTATTTACAGGATTTGCTAGCGGCAAAGTGGCAATGTTTTACCCTGATTCAGGAGCAATAAGACTAGAACTCCCAATAACATTGAATGAAGGGAAATCCGAACTCGAAAGAATAATAGATATCGATGGAAAGTCAGTAATAGTAAATGATTTATTGATAGCAGCTACTTATCAGGGCAATATCTCAGCCATAAATTTGAGAGACGGGAGACCGGTTTGGCAAGAAGACATTTCAACAGTCAAAGATCTTACTTCAAATGGCAACAGAGTAGTATCCGTTGATAGTAAAGACGTGATTAAAGCTTTTGGTACAGCCACTGGAGCAATTCTATGGGAACAAGATGATCTGAAATTACGTAAGTTAACTTCCCCGGCCTCTATAAGTAATCTCATAGCTGTAGGAGATTTTGAAGGATATATTCATTTACTAAATGCTCAATCAGGAGCCTTTGAAGGTAGGGAGAAGGTTTCGAGGGATGCAATAACTGAAATTGAGTCAGTAGGAAATCATCTTTTAATAGTTGATACCTCCGGACGTGTTCAAAAGCTATCCATTAAATGAAGATCCAAAGGTATTTAATTAGTCATGTCTGTTGTAGCAATTGTTGGTCGCCCTAATGTAGGAAAATCGACAATTTTTAATATATTAACGGCCTCAAAGTCAGCTATCGTTGCGGATTTTTCAGGTTTAACTAGAGATAGAAAATACGGTCGCCTTAAAGATAGCCAATTAACTCTAATCGATACTGGAGGCTTGAATGAGGATACCGATGATATGTCTCAAGCAATTAAGGAACAGACAGACTTAGCCATTGAGGAGGCGGATTATCTTCTGTTCGTTGTTGATGCAATTGATGGTCTTTTGCCAACAGATAAAGAAATTGCCAAGTCTCTTAGAAAGCAAAACAAAGCAATTACTTTATTGATAAACAAAGCCGACAATTCAAGGCTTGAAGAGTCTTCAGCAGAATTCAATAGTTTAGGATTTAAAAAATCAATCTTTTTATCTGCATCTCATAATAAAGGTTTTGGAGATTTACGTGATCTGTTGAGCGACTATGACGAACTAGATATAACTGAAGATTCTATTAATCAAGATAACTCAATAAAAATTTCAATAATTGGAAGACCCAATGCAGGTAAATCAACTCTTGTAAATGCTTTAATTGGTGAAGAGAGGTTAGTCGTCTCTTCGCAATCTGGCACGACTAGAGATTCTATCGATGTACCGCTGGAAGCAGGGAGTAAAAAATTTACCTTGATAGACACAGCCGGAATGAGGCGAAAGCGTTCTATCAAGGAAGAGACAGAAAAGTTTTCTGTATCAAAATCAGTCGATTCAATAAAAAGGGCAGATCTAGTAGTTATCCTAATAGATGCCTCCGAAAATATTGTTGATCAAGATATACATTTGTTAGGGCTAACATTGGCCATAGGTCGACCTGTTCTTTTGGCCGCAAATAAAATTGATCTTTTAAATAAGTCGGATAGAGAAAATCTTGAAAGCAAGATTAATCGAAAACTAAAATTCGCTAGTTATATAAAATTGCATTACATTTCAGCAAAAAATCAGAGAGGTCTGAAAAAACTCCTTAAATTGACAGATACTATTTATAAAGAATCACTAAGAGATTTAGATACATCTATCATTAATAAAATACTGAAGTCTGCACTTTATAATCAACAACCTGCCATGTCAGGTAGATTTAGACCTAAATTAAGATATGCCCATTCTGGTGGGAAGAATCCTCCAAGAATTATCATACATGGTAATAACCTTAAGCAAATCCAAGATAGCTATACACGATATTTGGAAAACTATTTTAGGAATGAACTTGAATTAGGATCTACTCCACTTGAAGTAGTCTATAAAGACCAAGCAAATCCTTTCAAAAATAAACCTAATCAATTAAACGAACGACAATTAAAAAAGAGAAAAAGAATGATAAAGCGGAGAAAAAAATAGAATAATGATTAAGTATCTACTTACTTTTCTGTTAATCTTCACAACCTTTCTATTTACCAGTGAAACCAAGATTGAAACCTTGAAAGATTTAAAACCTTCTCCAAAAAAACTACCTGTAACCTTTGAAGCTCATGGAGTCAAAAGGATCGATAATTATTATTGGATGCGGGATGATTCTAGAAAAGATCCAGAGGTCATTGCTCATCTAAATGAAGAAAATAGTTACCTCGAAAATTGGTTCGTTTCAGGGAATGATTATAGAAAAGCGCTTTTTGAAGAAATAACAGATCGTATTCCAAAGAATGAAGACTCTGTTCCAGTTAGATTAAAAAATTTCGAATATTTTAGACGTTACAAGCAAGAAAATGAGCACGGCATCTACATTAGAAGGAAAGATAAAAATTCCGAAGAAAAAATTCTCTTAGATGTCAATGAACTTGCTAAAAATAAGGATTTTTACCAGTTAGCTAATTGGAGCATTTCACCTAAAGAAAATTTGATGGCTTACGCCGAAGATACAAGTGGAAGGCGGCAATACACAATAAAATTTAAAAATCTAGAAAATGAAGAAACCTCAAGTTTTTTTATTGAAAACACCTCTGGAGACATGGCTTGGTCTTCAGATGGAAGATACCTTTTTTACGTCATCAGAGATGAGGAAACTCTTCTTCCTTATAAGTTATTTAGACATGAGATAGGAACTTCCCAAGAAAAAGATGTAGCCATTTACGAAGAAAAAGATACTACATACTATCTATCGGTTGGTAATACAAGATCAATGGAATACATAGAAGTAAATATTTCTTCTACAACTAGTTCAGAAGTCCGTCTAATAAAGTCAGATAGTCCAGATATGAATCCACAAATCTTTTTGCCTAGGGAAGAAGATCATCTTTATTCTGTGGATCATGACCCTGCTAGCTCAAGATTTCTTATTGAGTCAAATTGGAAAGCTTTAAACTTCCGTTTGCTTGAAACTAATTTGAATGATTCTTCCGATAAAAATAAATGGAAAGAGTTAATTCCTCACAGAGAAGAAGTTTTGCTCCAATCAGTAATACCATTTCCAGATCACCTAATCATTATGGAAAGAGAAAATGGTCTAAGAAAACTTAAAATTCTCCACAAAGAATCTAAAGCAGTAAAGGAAATTAACTTTAATGATCCTACGTACACAGCTTATTTGGCTGCGAATCCAGAATATTACGTCGATAGATTCTATTTTGGCTATTCAAGTATGCGAACCCCTGATAGTTTATTTTCCGTGATGCTATCAAGTGGTCGTAAGAGGCTACTTAAAGAAGCAGAGGTTAAGGGAAGTTTTTCTAGTGGTGACTACAAGGTAGATAGAGAGTTTATTACCGCGAGGGATGGTACCCAAGTCCCCGTCTCTATTGTTTATAAAAAGAATAAATTTATAAAAAATGGGAATCCTATTTTTTTCTATGGTTATGGATCCTATGGAAATTCTATTGATGCAGGATTTAGCTCTTCTAGGCTTTCATTGCTTGATAGAGGATTTATCTTTGCAATTGCGCACGTTAGAGGTGGTCAAGAATTAGGAAGGTCTTGGTATGAAGACGGAAAAATCTTTAATAAATTAAATACTTTTTATGACTTCATTGATGTAACGGAAGGACTCTTGGAGAAAGGTTATGGAGACAAAGATAGAATCTATGCTGGTGGTGGCAGTGCTGGAGGATTGTTGATGGGCGCCATTGTGAATATGGAGCCTAATCTGTATAAAGGTATTATTTCCAATGTTCCTTTTGTTGATGTAATTACTACTATGTCTGATCCTAGTATTCCTCTTACCACTGGAGAATATAGCGAATGGGGTAATCCGGACATTAAAGAAGAATTTGAATACATTATGCAGTATTCACCCTATGATAATATTTCTGAACAAGAATATCCCAGCATTTTGGTGACTGCAGGTTTATGGGACTCTCAAGTTCAGTACTATGAACCAGCTAAATATGTCGCTAAGTTGAGAGATTACAATAAAGGTAAAAATCCTATTTTGATGAAGGTCAACATGACAGCAGGTCATAGCGGTGTTAGTGGTAGATTTGAAAGTTTAAAAGAGTTGGCTATGGAATACGCTTTCCTTCTTAGGCTGGATTCTAATTAATGGAATCCAATAATCCTGTATTAGAAGAAAATAATTCAAAGATTCTCTCAGTACTTATGCTGATTATCTTATTTGTGAGTATGGGACAGTCCGTCTATTGGCAAACCATGCCCATTATTGGAAGAGAATTTAACTTCACAGAGGTAGAAATTAATACAGTGGTCTCAATTTCTGCTGCAATGTTTATTGTATTTACCCCTTTTTGGGGAAAGCTGAGTGACAGAATAGGCAGGAAGGCAGTACTTCTTATCGGTTTATTAGGATATGTATTATCCAATATCCTATTTCTTTATTCCGCTTCATTGGGCTTGATAGGCACTTTTACGGGCTTGTCCTTATTAATGATTTTGTTGATGGCTCGTATAGTTAATTCTGCAATTGGTGCTGCATCGAGGCCAGCTTCTGGAGCATATGTTGCCGATGTTACTTCGGAAGAGGAGAGATCATCTGGAATGGGGAAGTTTGGAGCGGCAAATAATATTGGAACTATATTAGGACCTGTAATGGTGGGCTCTTTAGTGGGTATTAATATTTTTAACGTTCGGATACCTGAATTTGGACTTCTTACCCCCCTTATTGTCATGTCCTTCATTATGGCAATTGCGACATTTCTTGTGTATTTATTTCTACCGAACAGACCTATGTCGTCAAATGTTGATACAAAAACAGATAAGATTGTTTTAGACAAAAACTTAAAGATACTTATTTCAATAGGAGTTATTATTTTTACGGCTTTTGCATTAGTGCAATCGATTGCAGCCTATTATGTTCAAGATAGATTTGACGTCAGCCTTGATGAGACTGCGAAAACAACAGCATTACTTTTGGGAACTATGGCATTTATGGCCATTATTTCTCAATTAACATTTGTCCAAAAATATAAAGGCAACCCTTTAAACTTAATAAAATTCTCACTGCCTCTTTTTATACTAAGTTGTTTGTTCATCATATTCTCACCTAATTTCTTGTTTCTTTACCTAGGCATGGCTCTTATGGGTCTTGGAATGGGTCTTGCTTCCCCAGGATATACATCTGCAGCTTCTTTGAATGCAGATGAAGACAATCAAGGAGCGGCAGTTGGTTTGGCCATGATAGCTCCAGGCATAGGCTTTGCTCTTGGCCCTTTAATAAGTGGTTTTCTTTACAGCATCTCAATGAACTTACCTTTTATTTTTATACTTCCTTTATTTATATTACTTGCAATTCTTATAAAGCGATTGGAAGAATTAATTTAACCAAGAATCTGGTATTTGCTAGTCCAAATAACTATAATAACAAAGCTTTTGCGCGCTCAGAAAGCAGATTCTTAAATAGACAAGTGATTGAAAACGATAACCGACCAGTAAATCTCAATTTACTAACCATTAACCTGCCCATCATAGGGGTTTCTTCTATATTGCATAGAATATCAGGAGTAGCTATTTTTTTTAGTTTTCCGTTGGTTGTATGGATGCTTAGCATTTCTTTAAAATCAGAGGAAAGCTATTCATTACTTTCCAGTCTTTTTCAAAGTTCTACTATTTTGAAGATTATGATTTATCTTTTTTTAGTAGGATTTAGCTATCATTTGCTCGCAGGTTTTAAAAAACTCTTAAGCGATGCCTTTGGGATAGGTGAAACATTGGCTTCCGGAAGAATCTTATCTTGGATAGTTTTCGGTGCAACTTTTTTTATGGCAGTTTTATTTATTTTTTATATCTTCTAATCATGTTTACACGACTAGGACACGGATCGTTAGAATTTTTGACTGTAAGAGTTTGCGCTATCTTTCTTTTACTCTATACCCTTTATCTGAGCGGCTTTGTTTTACTGACAGATGAAGTGAATTTTAATCAATGGTCAGCATTTTTTGACAATACAATAAATAAAATCTTTACATCAATATTCTTCTTAGCTTTTGCAGTTCATACTTGGTTTGGAACTTGGTCTGTGGCAAGCGATTATCTTACACCCAGAATATTTGGAAGCTTCGGTAGAATTTTATATCTTATTTTTAGAGGTATTGTTGCGGCCATAATTGCCCTGGTATTGACTTGGGCCATAATAATAATTTGGTGAAAATATGTTAGTTAATGAAGTTATAAATGCTAAAGACCTTCCTGTCATGGAATTTGATGGAATTATTGTAGGTGGAGGAGGAGCAGGTATGCGGGCTTCACTTCAACTTGCAGAATCAGGTTTAAATACTGCTGTCATATCAAAGGTATTTCCTACTCGATCACATACAGTCTCAGCTCAAGGTGGTATCACCTGTGCAATCCAAAGTGATGACCCTGATGACGATTGGAGATGGCACATGTTTGATACCGTTAAAGGGTCAGACTACATAGGCGATCAGGAAGCTATCGAATATATGTGTAGTGAAGGTCCTAAAGCTGTTTTTGAACTAGAGCACATGGGTTTACCTTTCTCAAGAACTGAAGAAGGAAGAATCTATCAAAGACCTTTTGGTGGCCAATCTAAGGATTATGGTAAAGGTGGTCAAGCTACTAGAACATGTGCTGCAGCCGACCGAACTGGACACAGCCTTTTGCATACACTTTTTCAAGCTAATCTCAAAGCTGGTACTAACTTTCTAAATGAATGGTTCGCAGTAGATTTGGTTTTAAACGCAGACAAAGCAGTTGTAGGAGTAATTGCCTTCAAAATTGAAACTGGAGAGATCTATTACATAAAATCAAAGGCAACTGTTCTGGCGACAGGGGGGGCAGGTAGAATTTATTCATCCACTACTAATGCTCTAATAAATTCAGGAGACGGAATTGGAATGGCTTTAAGGGCTGGTATGCCAGTTCAAGATATAGAAATGTGGCAGTTTCACCCAACCGGAATTCATGGGGCAGGAACTTTAGTCACTGAGGGGTGCAGAGGAGAAGGTGGATATCTTTTAAACAAGGATGGCGAAAGATTTATGGAAAGATATGCCCCTAATGCAAAAGATTTAGCCAGTAGAGATGTAGTATCAAGATCTATGGCTTTGGAAATTTTAGAAGGACGAGGATGCGGGCCAAATGCTGATCATATTTTCCTAAGATTAGATCATCTAGGACCTGAAGTAGTTCATAAGAGATTGCCTGGAATTACCGAACTTTCTAAGACTTTTGCAGGAGTTGATCCTGCTGTTCAGCCAATACCTGTTGTACCTACATGCCATTATATGATGGGAGGAATACCTACGAATATTAATGGACAAGTTATTTCGGTGGAGCACGGTGAAGATAAGATAGTTGATGGTCTATATGCAGCTGGTGAAGTAGCCTGCGTATCAGTTCATGGAGGAAATAGATTAGGAGGAAATTCTCTCCTAGACTTGGTTGTATTTGGTAGGGCCGCTGGTCTTTACATAGAAGAGAGCATGAAGCAGGGTATCGAAGTAAAAGATGCTTCTAACGATGATATTGAAAAAGCTTTAGAAAGACTAAATAGATTAAATGCTTCAACAGAAGGCGATCAAGTATCTGTTCTTAAAGAAAAAATGCAACAAAATATGCAGAATAATTTTGGAGTATTTAGAAGAGGAGATTTGATGGAAAAAGGTATCGAAGAACTAGCCAAGACTAGAGAAGAAGTAAATGACATTTTCCTTCAAGATAAGTCGGCAACCTTTAATACAGCTAGAATAGAAGCTTTAGAGATGCAAAACCTTTTTGAGGTAGCAGAAGCTACTGCGATAACTGCTAATGAAAGAAAAGAAAGCAGAGGTGCTCATGCCAGAGATGACTTCACTGAACGTGATGATGAAAATTGGCTAAAACATTCAATTTACTACGCTGATACAAAGGAAGTTAGTAAAAGAGATGTGAACTATAGACCTAAAACAGTTCAAGCCTTCCAACCAATGGTTAGGAGTTACTAATGAGTGCGGCAGCAATACCAGTAGCTCAAATTAAGACTATAACGATGAGCATTTATCGTTATGACCCAACTTTAGATAAGAAACCTTACATGCAAGATATCATTGTAGAGGTACCAACTGACAAAGATATTATGGTATTAGATGCTCTGCATCTTGCTAAAGCACAAGAACCGTCCTTGTCTTATAGGAGGTCATGCAGAGAAGGAGTTTGTGGTTCAGATGGCATGAATATAAACGGAAAAAATGGACTAGCTTGTGTTACACCATTATCAGAAGTGATTAAGAGAAATAAGATCACATTACGTCCTATGCCCGGTCTTCCTGTTGTGAGAGATCTGATAGTCGATATGAAACAATTCTATGATCAACTTGAAAAGGTTAGGCCTTACTTAATCACCAAGAGTGATTCTCCTGACATTGAAAGGACACAGTCACCTGAAGATAGAGAACAACTAGATGGTTTATACGAGTGTATTCTTTGTGGTTGTTGCTCAACTTCATGTCCTTCTTTTTGGTGGAATCCTGACAAATTTTTAGGGCCCGCAGCTTTGTTACAATCATGGAGATTCATAGCTGATACTAGAGATGAAGCCACTGATGAAAGGCTAGATGATTTAGAAGATGCCTTCAGTCTCTATAGATGCCATGGGATTATGAATTGTGTATCTGTTTGTCCAAAAGGGTTGAATCCTACAGAAGCTATCTCCAATATCAGAAATAAACTTCTTACACGAAAAAAAGCTTAAGAAAAATTTCTTTCTTGATAACACACTCCTAAGTTCTTCTTTTATCCTCTACAATACATTGCAGTCGTGCTATGTATAAATACTCTTTAGATTGAATTTAAGGGAGAAAAAATGAATCTACATGAATATCAGGCCAAACAGCTATTTAGGGAATATGATATATCAGTTTCTGAAGGCCTATCTGCCTCTTCTAGCCAGGAAGCTGAAAAGATAGCTTTATCTCTAAATGTTGATAAGTGGGTGGTAAAAGCACAAGTCCATGCGGGTGGAAGAGGTAAGTCTGGAGGAGTTGAATTAGTTGATAGCATAGAGAAAGTCAAAGCTTTTGCTGATAAATGGCTTGGCAAAAATTTAGTAACTTTCCAAACAGATGAGAAGGGCCAACCTGTAAATCAAATCCTTATAGAAACAGTAACAGATATTAATAAAGAGCTTTATTTAGGCGCTGTTATTGATAGAGCTTCCCAAAGGCTCGTTGTCATGGCATCGACGGAGGGAGGAGTCAATATCGAAGAGGTTGCCGAAGAGACACCAGAAAAAATATATAAAGCTGAAATAGATCCTATTCAAGGACCAAATCAACTTCAAGCAGAAAAATTAGCCAGTAGCTTGAACTTAAATGAAGTGCAAACTTTACAATTTATTGAGATTTTTAATGGCCTAGTGAAATTGTTTATAGATAAAGATTTGTCTTTAGTCGAGGTGAATCCTTTAGTGATTACTTCCTCAGGAGATTTAATTTGTTTAGATGCAAAAATCAATGTAGATTCAAATGCTCTTTACAGACAGGAACAAATCTCGAAATTAAGAGATCCCTCTCAAGAAGATCCCAGAGAGGCAAGTGCAGCAGAGTGGGATCTAAGTTATGTTGCTCTAGATGGAAGTATTGGTTGTATGGTCAATGGTGCAGGTTTGGCAATGGGTACCATGGATATTATCAAGTTACATGGTGGCGAGCCTGCCAATTTCTTAGATGTCGGCGGTACAGCTGATTCAAAAAGAGTAGCTGAGGCATTTAAGATAATTCTCTCAGATGAAAATGTTAATACGGTATTAATAAATATTTTTGGTGGGATTGTTCGTTGTGACGTTATTGCTGATGGAATAGTAGAGGCATTAACAGGAATGGGAGTTTCAGTCCCTGTCATAGTTAGATTAGAAGGAAATAGTGCTCAAAAAGGATTGAAGATACTTGATGAATGTGACCTGAATATTATCCCCGCATCAAATTTGGAGGAGGCAGCAAGTTTGGCTGTAAAAGCATCAAAGGGAGATATAACGTGAGCATTCTTATCGATAAAAGCACAAAGGTTATATGCCAAGGATTTACTGGAGGACAAGCCACGCAGCACTGTATTCAATGTATTGATTACGGAACACAACTTGTAGGAGGAGTGACACCTGGTAAGGGCGGTCAAATACATCTCGATCTTCCTGTCTTTAATACAGTAAAAGAAGCTGTTGACGCTACCGGCGCATCAGCAAGTATAATTTTTGTCCCTGCAAAATTCTGTAAATCCTCAATTCTTGAGGCCGCTGAATCTGGTATTTCTTTAATAGTTTGCATAACTGAAGGTATTCCAACAATAGATATGCTTGAAGTAAAGGTAAGATGCGATGAACTAGGTGTTCGCCTAATAGGACCAAATTGTCCTGGTATAATCACACCAGGTGAAGCAAAGATGGGTATTATGCCCGGAGATATACATTTACCTGGAAAGGTTGGAATTATCTCCAGATCAGGGACTTTAACTTATGAAGCTGTAAAACAGACAACAGATTTAGGGTTTGGACAAACAAGTTGTGTTGGAATAGGAGGGGATCCTATACCTGGAACCAGTTTCATAGATGTTCTGGATTTATTCGAAAAAGATAATTCTACTGAGGCTATTGTTATGGTGGGCGAGATTGGTGGCACAGCTGAAGAAGCAGCAGCAGAATTTATACAATCGAATGTTACTAAGCCTGTTGTATCTTATATAGCAGGTGTAACAGCTCCTCCCGGTAAAAGAATGGGGCATGCAGGGGCCATAATCGCTGGAGGTAAAGGAACCGCAGAAGATAAATTTAAGGCTCTAGAGTCAGCAGGTGTTTATACTGTGAAGAGTCCTGCAGAAATAGGTAAAGGAATTGCTGAGGTTTCAGGATGGTAGATAATTTTAATCATTTACGGATTGAGGATAGAGGTCACTACATAATTTGTTATCTCTCTAATCCGCCCACACATACCTTAAATTCATCTGGAGTTGCAGAGATACATAAATTTTTAGACCTCGCTGAAAAAAAAGATGACTTACGTGTTTTAGCTTTTACAGGCGAAGGCGAAAATGTATTCATAAAACATTATGAAGTGGGAGAACTAGCTGACTCCGCTGAAAAGAACATTGAATCCAATAAAGACACAAAAGATCCTGAAGAGCTTCACGCGTTTCATAAAATGCTTTTAAGAATTAGGGATTTAGATGCAATAGTAGTGGCTGGGATTAACGGAAATACAGCAGGAGGTGGGTGTGAATTTTCTTTGGGTTGTGATTTGAGAGTCATGTCGGATGGAGATTTTTTAATTGGTCTCCCGGAGACATCAGTAGGCATTCTTCCTGGAGGGGGCGGGACGCAAAGACTATCAAGACTCATAGGTTCTTCAAGGGCATTAGACTTAATTTTACATGCGAAACTTTTGAAACCTTTGGAAGCTTATAATTTGGGAATAATAAATAAGCTTTTAACTGAGAAAAAATTTAAAGAAGAGCTCGATGAGTATTGCGAAGATCTTGCTAATAGAGCACCAATAGCATTGAGCCAGGTAAAGAAAATCATTCACCAAGGACTAGATATGACTTTAGAGGATAGTCTACTTCTTGAGCAAAAAGCTTTTGATGTAACAATGAATTCTAAAGATGCAGCTAGAGCAATGAGGTCCTTGCTTAATGCTCAGGAAAACATCGAAAACGAAATAAAATTCAAATGGGAAGGGGATTGATTACTCTTCCGCAACTTTAATAAGTTGTTTACCAAAATTCTTACCACTTAAAACGTCCCTAAGACCTTGTGGTGCATTTTCGAAACCTTCCGTAATCGTCTCTTCATATTTAATTTTACCTTTAGATATCCACTGAGATAGTTCTTCTGTAGCTTCCCTCCATTCCTTGAACCATTCTGTCACGACAAAGAATCTATGTTCAGGTGCGGGATCTAATGCTCCAAAAATATGAAAAGGTGTTTCTTCTTTTGTCATATCTTCAGAGTTATAAGCCGATATAAAACCACAAATAGGAACACGAGATCCTTCATTTAAAAGTGTCGATACCGCTTTACTTACCGGACCTCCAACATTCTCAAAATAAATATCAATTCCGTCAGGACAAGCCTTAGAGAGTTCTTCTTGAATGTTTCCTGCTTTGTAATCTATGCATTCATCAAAGCCAAGCTCATCTTTTACATAAGCACATTTCTTCTCTCCTCCAGCGACTCCCACAACTCTGCATCCGAGTATTTTACCCATTTGTCCAACTACCGTTCCAACAGCACCCGATGCTGCAGAAACTACTATTGTTTCACCTGATTTTGGAAGACCAACTCTCAAGAGTCCAAAATATGCAGTTCTTCCTGGCATTCCAACAGTACCAAGATAAGTTTGTAGAGGGACAATAGAAGGATCAGCTTTAAATAAAGCAGGCTCTTCATCGCTAGCAATTATGTAAGTTTGCCAACCTTTATGAACGCAAAGGTAATCACCTTTCATAAACTTTTCTGATTCACTTTCCACTACAATTCCAACTGATTCGCCTGTCATAGGCTCTCCTAATGCTGCTGGATCAGCGTAGGACTCGCCATCATTCATTCTTCCTCTCATATAAGGA
>CACBUE010000002.1 GCA_902542325.1 uncultured SAR86 cluster bacterium
GGTAGGACTCAGAGCAGGAGGAGCGCACTGGGCCAGTTGGGGCTGGTCTCAAGAATGGTATCGACTAGGCCTCTACGAAGAAATGGGCTTGAAAGATACTGATGAAGTTATAAATTGGTTTGAAGAATTTGTATTATCTTGGGATGCCAATAATCTAATAGCTCTAGCTAGAACTTGGCAAAATAATAATATTGGTAATACACCAGGATTTAATGGAAATTATTCAGAAGCATTAGGATCAATAAAAGCTGATGTCTTATATATGCCGAGCGAAACGGATATGTACTTTCATATTGATGCCTTAACCAGAGAAGCTAATATGATTCCTGGAGTAAAACTTAGAGTAATACCTTCGCTTTGGGGTCACATAGCTGGAGCAGGCTTTACAAGCGAAGATATAGAATTCATGAATAATGAAATAATAGAGTTTTATAAATAATTTCTATTTTTTATCCTGAATTACATATAAGTTCTTTTTGGTTTAAACTTTATCTATGGGGAATATAAAGCACGTAACAACCGTCACTCCGGTTGAAGAAATATTAAATATTTTAGATGAGGATGCGGGTGTTATTATTGATGACTTTCTTGAATCAGCAGACTTAGCTCAAATTAAAAAAGATCTTCGACCCTTCCTGACTGTTACTAACAATGGTCAAGATGAATTCACTGGTTTCGAGACTAAAAGAGTTGGTGCTCTATTGGCCAGATCAGAAACATGTCAAAATTTAGCGCTGGATCCTTTAATCAATAAACTAGCAGACGGATTTTTGGGACCTCACTGCGAAAATTATCAACTGCATTTCTCTTCTGCTATCCAAATTGGACCGGGAGAATCAAGTCAAATTCTTCACCGAGATCGGGGAGTTTGGGGAGGGTATATTCCAAGAAAAATCGAAACACAATTCAGTACCGTCTGGGCAATTAATGATTTCACGAAAGAAAATGGAGCAACACAAGTAGTTCCTGGATCGCATAAATGGGATAAAAATAGACAACCACAGATTGAAGAAATTGCTTATGCAGAAATGAAAGCAGGATCTGTATTTATCTATACTGGATCGGTATTACATGGTGGTGGAACTAATACAACTGAGGAAACTAGATTAGGAATTTTCTTGCACTATGCACCTAGCTGGTTGAGGCAACAAGAGAATCAATATCTCTCATATCCTCCGGAAGTCGCTAAAAAATTTACTCCTGAACTTCGCTCTTTGATTGGCTACTCTAAGGGGGGATATGTTCTTGGATTCTTTACCGATCCAAATGACAAAGAAGGTAGATTGGAGTCAGTATCTCCTGAAAAGTTATTTGGTGATTCAAAAGATAAATATGCAACTCTAGCCACACCTGAAAAGCTAGTAAAAGAATCTTCAAGAAAATAAGCTAAAGGATTGGTGGATAACAGAACCCAAGAGTTTCTTACAAAACCTATCGTGCCATTGCTGATAAGAATGTCAGCACCAAATACCATAGCTTTTTTTATCCAATCAATAGTTGTACTAACTGAAGTCTGGTTTATCAGTAAGTTGGGAACAAAGTCACTTGCTGCAGTAGCGCTTGCTTTTCCATTATTGATGCTTACACAAACTATGTCCGGTGGCGCACTCGGAGGAGCTATCAGCTCAGCCATAGCTCGAAGCATGGGGGCTAATGATATAGATCGCGCAGAAAAATTAATTTGGCATTCAATAGTTATCTCGATTTCTGGAGCATTTACCTTTTTAATTTTATTTTTATTATTTGGGAAAGGTCTTCTTTATTTACTGGGAGGTAGAGGAGAAATTCTTGAAGAATCCTATTTGTACTGCTCAGTTCTCTTCTTCGGAGGAATACTTATATGGTTATCAGGAAGTTTAAGTGCCGTCTTAAGAGGGATGGGAAATATGCGCTTTCCTGCAACACTCATGATCATTGCTTCTCTTCTACAAGTACTTCTCTCTGGAGGATTTATTTTGGGGTGGTATGGATTTCCTAAACTAGGAGTCGCTGGTGCCGCTGTCGCAGCCTTGATCAGCAGTATGATTATGGTATCGATAATAATCATGAAGCTCTTATCTACCTCAGTTCCCGCGATGCTGAAACGAGAAAAATTAATTTTGAGCAAACCCCTATTCTCTAATATCTTTGAGGTAGCTATTCCAGCATCGGCCTCTCCACTTCTAACTGTAGGCACAATATTAGTGTTGACCGGTTTAGTTGGAACCTTCGGAACAGAAGCTCTTGCAGGATATGGCATTGGTTCGAGGGTAGAATTTCTTATGATTCCTCTTATTTTTGGGATTGGCACGGCCATGACATCTATTGTGGGTGCGAATATAGGCGCTAGTAACATAGTAAGAGCAGAGAGGGTTGGTATTTATGGTGGATCAATGGCGGGTTTAGTTTCAGTGCTTATAGGCTTTTCTTTGGCCTTATTTCCTGACTTGTGGATCCATTATTTTACTGATGACCCTAAAGCCTACGAAGTCACAAAAAAATATATTCAAATTGTCGGCCCTTTTTATGCATTTCAAGGGATAGGTCTTTCTCTATATTTTGCTTCTCAAGGCGCTAACGCAATGTTTTGGCCGACAGTGGCGACGATTGCAAGATTTTTGATAGCAGGCTTAGGGGGAAGTATTTCAATTTATATCTTAGGATTTGGTATAGAGTCGATTTTCTTATCCTCCTCGATAGCAATGATCATTTTCGGCACTATGATTTTTGTCTCACTAAAAAGAGGAGCCTGGAGAAAGCATGGCCCTAAATATTCTTAACTTCGCCAGATTTGAGCATGGCTCTATTTTTTGGTTGATAGGTCACAATATACGCCCTCCTCTCTTGATTAGATTGATTAGGCTTCGAGCCGTGAACTATATGTTGATTAAAAAAGATTAAAGATCCTGCAGAGGCTATTAAATCAACTGCATCATCTATATCGAATGTATCTTGGTCCGTAAAAAACCCTCCTAATTGAGAATTATCAAATGTTCCAGGTAGACAACCTTCCTTATGACTACCTTTAATAACACTGAAACATCCATTTGATTCGTCAGCATCATCTAAACAGATATAAACATTAGGCAAAGTATCGACATCTTCACTATCATGAATCCAGTATGGTGAATCTTGATGCCAGCCAAACCCTGACCCAATTTTTGGTCTCTTAAGGTTCAGCTTATCCGTCCATAAACTAACTTCATCTAGAGACAAGATAGATCTTATTGGATCAGTTAATTTTCTATCTGCAATAATCTTTTCAAGATCTGAATTGAGAGAATGAGCTGGTTCGATAACTCTTAAGAACTCTTGATGAGGCTCTGGTTCAAATTGAAGAGTCAAGTAATCAATATCAACAAATCTCTTTGCATCTAAGAAATACTCTTTGCCTTCTCCGGCTATTGAGTGAGCTTTTGAAACAGTAGTCTCAAAGAAATCCCTAAAAATATCTATTTCAGTTGAAGAAAACTGATTTTCTCTAAGGATATAACCATCATTCTTATATTGAAGTTTCTCGTGATCTGATAGGAAATACGACACCTCTTTTCAAATCAACGAAATAGCCATCATAACCAGACAAACAATAGAGACTCCCCAAACGAGTGTTCTGAGGTACAAAATACCAAACATATAAGTGAAGTAATAAAGCACCCTTGAGCCTAACCAAAACATCGCCAGATTATAATTATCAATTTCCAAAACTATAGACAGAATGGCTAGTGCTAAAAATGCAGGTAGACTCTCTGAGATATTAGACCCTGCTCTTCTGGTTCGACCAACAACTGGGGCCTCTTCAACAGACCCTTCTCTATTTGAGATGAGAAAATCTAAGTTTTTGCTATTCAGTACTGCTGGAGTTAAAAGTTGAATTAAGGTTAGTAATAAAGAGAGAATAATTAATGTGATCATTGCAAATTTCCTGTGTTAATCTCCTGGAGAGATTAAACTAGATTCAGCTGATTTCAAAACATAATTTAGAGGTTACATGAGATTTCTGAGAAGAATTTTCACCATCAAAGAAGTGCCGTCTGTGAGTTGGAGCTCTGACTTTCCACTCAACACTAAGCCGAGATCTTATACAGTCATTATGTTGATTACTGGACTATTTTTCTTTGGTTTGGGTGAAGCAATTATCATAGGAAGCGGGTCTGGCGTAAGTCCTTGGACTGTTTTGGCACAAGGTATTTCGATAAAGACTGATCTTTCTGTGGGTACAACAACTTTCCTAATAAGTATTACAATCCTTATTTTCTGGATACCGCTTAAGCAAGTCCCCGGAATTGGAACGATTCTTAATGCAATTATTATTGCCTCTACCATAGACTTAACTTTGCCTTATATACCCCAACCAAATGATAGTTACTTAAAGCTATTACAAGCATGCATAGGGATATTTGTTGTAGGTTTGGGAAGTGGAATTTACCTGATCAGTAATCTTGGACCCGGACCGAGAGATGGTTTGATGATAGGGCTACAAAAGCAGACTGGTACTTCAATACCACTAATAAGAACCATTTTGGAATTATCAGCGGTAATTTCGGGATGGCTACTTGGCGGAGCTGTAGGTATTGGGACGGTTCTATTTGTTTTTGGTATTGGCCCTTGCGTAGGGATAGGACTCACACTTGTAGAAAAGATTTCAAAGAAACCTTAAATTAAAGACTTGAAAAGAAGGTTATTGTTCCTTCTAATGGCCTAATAACTAATAGAGATACACATGAAAAGAACTGTAACCATACCAGCAACATTTATAAGTATAGCCTTAGGAGTCCTTATTGCTCTAGCGGGCAGTCAAGGGTCAGAGTTCTACAACGGAGTGGCACTATTTTCTCTATGTGCAAGTGTTAGCTATTTGCTGCACTGGATAATATTCATACCCTCTTATATTTATCAAACAGAACATTATTTTGATCTAACAGGTTCAATTTCTTATCTTAGTGCTATAGGTTTGGGTTTTTATCTCAATCCATCTATGGACCCTAGGGACTTACTGATTGGTGTTTTGATAGTGATTTGGGCTGTAAGACTTGGGACATTTCTTTTCTCAAGAGTTAAACAGGATGGGAAAGATGGAAGATTTACAATCATGAAAACTCAATTCCATTGGTACATCATGACTTGGACTTTGGGAGGTCTATGGGTCTTTCTGACGATGGCAGCAGGATTAGCTGCAATTACATCTAATGTAAATATTCCTCTTGGAGTGATGGCTTATCTGGGATTAGCCTTATGGATTCTAGGCTTTTCGATTGAGGTTATTGCTGATAAGCAAAAAAGGGATTTCAAGAAACAAGAAAATAAAGAAAAAGAATATATTACTTCTGGTCTTTGGGCCTGGTCTAGACATCCAAACTATTTTGGAGAAATTACCTTATGGGTTGGACTGACTTTAATAGCCCTTCCAGTATTGAGCGGGTGGCAGTTAGTCACCCTAATCTCTCCAATTTTTGTCTATGTTCTCTTAACAAGAATAAGCGGCATTCCAATGCTTGAAAATAGAGGAATGAAAAAATGGGGCTCTGATCCAGAATATATCGACTATTTGGAAAGAACGCCTTCATTGCTTCTAAAAAAACCCAATAAATAGTTTATTTCTCACATTGAAGCCCACTGATCTTTATTCCAACTTGATTGCAGATGGGCAACTAAGCTTTGATAAAGAGCAAAAGTCTCTCTTAGACAAGTTAGATAAATTAAATGGATCGTTAATAAAGCGCTCTAAGTCTTGGTTTAGACGTAAAAGTATAAAAGGGCTATACATCAGAGGAGAAGTCGGAAGAGGCAAAACTCAAATGATGGATATTTTCTTTGAAACTTTAGATTTAAAGAAGAAGAAAAGAATTCATTTCCATAGATTTATGAAATTACTGCATGAAGATCTAGATGAGCTTTCAGGACAGAAAGACCCGCTTAAGATTGCGGCTGACAATATATCTAAAGAAACTGACGTGTTATGTTTTGATGAGTTTTATGTTGAGGATATTGGTGATGCAATGCTTCTTGGTAGATTCATTAATGAGCTATTTGAAAAAAAAGTAACTTTAGTTACTACTTCTAATACTCATCCCGATAATCTTTATAAAGATGGTCTTCACAGAAGTAGATTCCTGCCTGCAATTGAATCAATTAAAGAAAATTGTGAGATTTACGAATTGGACTCTCAGCAAGATTATCGTCTTAGAACTCTAGAACAACTAGAAATATTTATTATTGGGAAGAAAGAGAAAAGCACAAGTGAACTTGAATCAAATTTTTCAGAACTTACAAATAATGACTATCTTGAAGGAGAAAATATTGAAGTTCTTGGAAGAAAGATTAAGACAATAAAGCTCTCACAAGGTTCCGTTTGGATATCTTTCAGCGAGATTTGCGAAGGTCCAAGAAGTGCGAAGGATTACATTGAAATTTGTAGTGAATTTCACACTCTCTTTGTATCTGATGTTCCGATCTTTCAATCATCTAATGATGATTCAGCACGAAGGTTTATCGCTTTAGTTGACGAATGTTACGAGAGAAATGTAAACCTAATCCTTTCTATGGAGACGGGATTAAATGAAATGTATGCAGGAGAAAGGTTATCTGAACCTTTCAAGCGAACTATTAGTCGGCTTGAAGAAATGAGGTCAAGAGAATATCTCTCGAGACCTCACATCATGTAACTATACTGATTGAAGCATTTTTATTTCTGGCGCCCCTGCCATGAAAGCGCCCATTTTTGCACCTAGCTTTCTGAAATAATCAGTTTTCCCGTGAGCATCTTGTGCTTCTTGATCTTTGTATCTTTCAAGAAAAACATAAGTTGTATCATCTTCTTTATATAAATCGTAATAGACCACACCATCTTCATTTGCATTCACTTTCTCAACCAATTGAGAAGCTACGGCTTCGAAATCTGCTCCAGAACCCTCTTTAATTTTTAAAGTAGCAACTACTCCTATCATTTTTTTCTCCCTTATTTTTAAATTAGATGTAGACTTTAGATAGTTTCAAACAAATAATCGAGAACTTTTTTTAGCATGGAAAACTTACTTATTATTGGAGCAGGACAATCCGCTATCCAATGCATTTCGACTTTAAAGAAAGAAGGTTACTCTGGCTCAATTACTTTAGTCGGACAAGAGGAACACCTTCCATATCAAAGACCGCCTTTGTCGAAAGGGTTTCTAGAAGATAGTATCGGCAAAGAAAGATTATATTTTAAGAAACTTGAATTTTTTACAGAAAATAAAGTTCAACTCTATCTTGGGTTGTCTGCTGAAAAATTGGAAATCGATAATCAAAAAGTTTACCTCTCAGATAATTCTGAGCTAGAATTTGATAAATTAGTTTTTGCTACTGGCAGTAGAGTTAGAAACTTAGATTTTCCGGGCAGTGAGCTTAAATCAATATTCTATTTGAGAGATCTAGATGATGCCGAGGCAATAAAAAAAGATTTAGAAACTAGTAAAAATTTAGTAATCATAGGTGCCGGTTATATCGGACTGGAGGCAGCAGCAATCGCGGCAAAAAAGAATAAAATAGTCACTATTGTTGAAATGGCTGATCGAGTAATGAATCGAACAGTTGATCCTCAAATATCTGAATATTATTTGAATCTGCATCAAAGCTATGGAGTTCAATTCCATTTCAATACGAGCTTAGAAGCTATTAATAAAGTATCTGATTCGTTGGAGGTAGTTTGCTCTGATGGTACTAAAGTGAAGGCAGATTCGGTGCTTATTGGTGCTGGCGTCGTTCCCAACATAGGACTTGCAGAAGAAGCTGGTATCTATTGTGACAATGGAATAATCGTAGATGAGTTTGGTCAAACTAACTTTAAAAATATTTATGCTTGTGGAGATTGCACAAATCATCCTAATAAAATTCTAAATAAGAATCTTAGATTAGAATCAGTTCATAATGCTATGGAACAAGCAAAAACTGTAGCTTCCTCCGTGATGAATAATCCGATGGAATATAGTCAGGTACCGTGGTTTTGGTCAGATCAATATGATCACAAACTTCAGATTGTTGGACTTTCTGGTGATCATGACTTGGTTACGATGAGAGGTAACACTAATGATGCCAAATTCATGCTTTTTTATACTAAAGATGAAGAATTAGTAGCTGTTGACGCAATAAATAACCCAAAAGAGTTCTTAATTAGTAGAAAGCTGGTAGCAAATAAAGTTAAAATAAAACCCAACGTGGTTTCCGATCTAAATACAAACTTAAATGATTTAATTTGATGAAAAAAACTATCGAGACAGAATACGCACTAGGACAAGTTGTTAAGCATAAATACCTCGACTTTAGAGGAGTAATTTATGATGTCGATCCTGAATTCAATAATACTGAAGAATGGTATCAATCAATTCCAGTTGCCATAAGACCTAAAAAAGATCAGCCTTTTTATCACGTATTCGCTGAGAATGATCAAGTATTTTATTCTGCATATGTTTCTCAGCAGAATCTATTAGTTGATGACAGTCATATTCCTGTTGAACATCCTGATGTACCAATTTTCTTCGGGGGATTTGATGGAGAGTCTTACGAGATACTAGAAAATAGTAAAAACTAGACTTTTACTGAGCCTGTTCATAGGCTAAACCTATGCAACATAAGAAAACATCCATAGCAGTATCTAGTTCATCCAAAGAACAGGCTGTGGGAGCTATCCTGATGAATTTGTCTTCTTCGTCTAGGCCATAAGGATGAGTGGCTCCGGCTGGAGTTAGTTTCAACCCAAGCTCGGAAGCCAAACTAATAATTTTTTTTGCTAAACCTTTGTCGGCTTCAAAAAGCAGAAAATAGCCGCCTTCGGGTCTAGTCCATTTACCATAATTTTGTGACTCTAATTTAGCAATAACGAGATCAAACTTAGGCTTGATTATGTCAGCATGTCTTTTCATATGATCCTTTAAATGAATCTGACTAAAAAATCTTACATGTCTAGCTTGATTTAACTTATCGGGACCTATCATTAAGGAAGAATAGAATGGTAGAAACTTATTTTGGTTATTAAGAGACATAGCAATGAATGCTATACCGGCACCGGCAAAAGTTATCTTAGAACTAGAGCCAAACTGTATAACCACATCTTCACAACCTTTAGTTTTTGCCATATCAAATATGTCATCAAAGGACGAGTCATCATAAAAATCATGAACAGCATAAGCATTATCCCAGAATATCAAAGTTTTATTTTTTGTTTTGCTAAAGATTTCAAGTAAACCATCTATTGTCTGATGACTATAAATTTCTCCAGTTGGATTTGAATATTTTGGTACACACCACATTCCTCTAATCGAGTCATCCGAATCAATTAATCTTTTGATCTCTTCTAAATCAGGTCCACTCCCTGTCAAGGAAACTGGAATCATATTTATACCAAATTTTTCACAGAGATTAAAATGTCTATCATAACCAGGTACAGGACATAATACTGATACCCTTTTCTTACTATTCCATGGCCCCTCTCCTATACCTTCTACAAATAGAAAAGACAGGAATTGTGACATTAAAGACAAGCTACTATTGCCTGCAGCCCATACATATTCTTTGGAACATCCTAAAATCTCTGCGCCTAACTGACGACAAGAATCTAAGCCTTTAATTTCTCCATAATTTCTTATATCGACACCATCATATAAAAAGTTATTTTCAGAAGAATTTATCAATTCATTTGATAAATCAAGCTGATCTGACGATGGTTTGCCTCGAGTAAGATCTAGAGAAAGTTCTTTAGATTTGAGCTCTTCAAACTTTGAAAAATAGTCCATTTATTTGAGTTGGATATAAAAAAAGTGATTTTAACATTGGCGTAAGTCGATAGATATATAAAAGAATTATGATCAAATTTCATACAATCACTTTTCAAGCCGATAATAATTGACTATCAAGTATCCGTTAACAAGCTTATCCACATTGATAGTGGATAAAGATCAGATTCCCTGAGACTTATTTTAGAGGAAATAGTACAATCTACATGTAGCAAAGACCTTTGAATAAGAAAACTTCTCTATATCAAAACCACCTGGAAGCCAAGGCTAAAATGGTAGACTTCCATGGTTGGGATATGCCAATAAATTATGGCTCTCAAATCGAAGAGCACCACGCAGTGAGACAAGGTTGTGGGATTTTTGATGTATCTCACATGACAATTCTTGACTTCGAAGGCAGCGAATCTGAACTTTTTGTCAGAAAACTCATTGCAAATGACGTAAGAAAACTTTCAGAGAATTATTCTGGTCTTTATTCTGCTATGTTAAACGATAAAGGCTATGTAATAGATGACCTAATAGCTTATCGTATGGATAAGGGGTTTAGACTAGTTGTTAACTGTGCAACTAGAGGTGAAGACTTAAAATGGATATCGGCGAGAGCTAAAGAATATGATGTAAACATGATAGAAAGAGAGGATCTATCAATGGTTGCTATTCAAGGTCCACAATCTCCAAGTGTCCTTAAGAACTTTCCTGCACCAATAGATTTTCTTAAAGAGAAAAAGAGACAGCAAGGAATTTTTCAAGATGATATCTTTGCAGCAAAAACTGGTTACACTGGGGAACTAGGCTTTGAAGTGATACTTCCTAATGAAAAAGCCATAGATCTTTGGAATATAGCAATCAGTGAAGGAGCAAAACCAATCGGTCTTGCAGCTAGAGATACACTTAGACTTGAGGCTGGAATGAATTTGTATGGTTTTGAGATGGATGAGACTATTTCGCCCTTTGAATGTAATATGGGTTGGACAGTTTGCTGGCAAGATGACCAAAGAGATTTTTTTGGTAAAGAAAGCTTAATAAAACAAAAAGAATCAAATGATCTTAAAGAACTTGTTGGTATAATTACAGACGAAAAGGTGATACTAAGGCAAGGACAGAAAATACACCTTGAGGAAGAGAATCATGCTCGCGGAATTGTCACCAGCGGAACCTACTCACCTAGCCTGAAGAAGCCTATAGCATTAGCTAGATTACCAAAAAGTGAAAGTACTTCTTGTTTTGCTGAAATTAGAGGTAAAAGGGTAAAAGCTAAAATAGGTTCGCCAAAATTTATTAAAGAAGGAAAACTTATTTTCAAGGAAAAAGTATGAGTTCAGATAACGAAGTAAGATATTTATCAAGCCATGAATGGGGCAGAATAGACGAAGACGGAATTCTTACTGTAGGTATCAGCGAACACGCACAAGATCTTCTAGGAGATATAGTATTTGTTGAATTGCCAGATGTCGGTGATATGTTAGAAGCTGAGGGAGAGTCCGCAATAGTGGAGTCTGTTAAAGCAGCCTCTGATGTGTATTCACCTCTTACTGGTGAAGTTGTTGAGATCAATGAAAAGCTACTTGATGAACCGGAAATAATTAACAATTCTCCATTAGAAGATGGTTGGTTTTTCAAAATTAAAATTGATAATGATCTTCAATTTGCTGACTTGCTAACAGAAGAAGAATATAACGATACTTGCGAAGACTAAAATTATTGGAAAATTTAAATAAAATAAATCTCTTTTCAAAACGCCACCTTGGTTCGGGTGAGGCTGATATTAATTATATGCTTCAGGAGGTTGGATACGACTCTATGAGCTCTTTTATTGACTCAGTAGTTCCTGGATCAATCCTCAAAAGAAATGCTGTTCAAATAGGCGAAGAAAAGACTGAAGAAGAAGTTCTGGAAGAGTTGAAAGCAATAGCTTCTAAAAATAAGGTATTCAAAAGTTTTATTGGTCAAGGTCATTATAATAATTTCACACCATCTGTAATCCTTAGAAATGTTTTTGAAAATCCTGGGTGGTACACCTCGTATACACCCTATCAACCAGAAATATCTCAAGGAAGATTAGAAGCTTTAATTAACTTTCAAACAATGGTTAGTGATCTTACCGCAATGGAATTATCTAATGCTTCTTTACTTGATGAAGCAACTGCAGCCGCAGAAGCGATGACACTAGCGAAGCGCTCGTCTAAATCAAAATCTGATTCTTTTTTCGTAGATGAAAATAGTTTTCAAAATACAATAAATGTTCTCAAAACTCGAGCCGAGCCTTTGGGTATAAAGCTTATATTTGGTAACCCTACTGATCTTTCAAGCCATGAGGTCTTTGGTGCATTCCTTCAGTATCCAGGTTCAAACGGGAAAATTACTGATATGAGCCAACATATTAAATCATGCCATGACCAATCTGCTTTAGCTGTTATAGGTTCTGATCTTTTGGCATTAACAATCCTTAAACCCCCCGGTGAAATGGGGGCAGATATTGTCATTGGGTCCTCTCAGAGATTTGGCGTACCTTTAGGGTGCGGAGGACCGCATGCAGCTTTTATGGCAGTTAGCGACAAATTGAAAAGATCCATGCCAGGCAGAATAGTTGGAGCCTCAGTAGATTCCAATGGAGATGTTGCCTATAGATTAGCTCTCCAAACTAGAGAGCAACATATAAGACGAGAAAAGGCTACAAGTAACATTTGTACTGCTCAGGCATTATTGGCCATTATGGCAAGTTTTTATTCGATCTATCATGGCAAAGAGGGGCTGATTGAGATAGCAAATAAAGTTAATCATCTTACTTCTTTGTTAAAAAAGAATCTCGAAGTGAAGGGTATAGATTGTCTTGAAGATAACTTCTTCGATACCTTAATAATTAGATCTGGCCAACAAACAAAAGAGATACATAAACGCTCCTTAAACAAGAATATAAATCTTAGAAAAATAGATGAAGAACATATAGGTATCTCATTAGATGAGACCACTTCTTCGAAGGATATAGAAGATGTCATAGAAATATTCACAAATCAAAAAATAGATTTAAATTTAAATTTTGAATCTTCAATCCCAGAGAATCTAAAAAGAACTTCTTCCTTTTTAGATCATGAGGTTTTTAAGAAGTACAGGACAGAAACAGAACTTGTAAGATATATTAGGAAATTAAGCGACAAAGATATAGCACTCGATCGAGCTATGATTCCTCTTGGGTCTTGTACTATGAAACTAAATGCTACTTCTGAAATGATTCCAGTAAGCTGGCCAGAGTTTTCAAAAATTCATCCATTCGCTCCTAAAGATCAACTCCAAGGGTATACAGAGTTAATAGAGGATATGGAAAAGATGCTTGTTGACCTTACTGGATATTCTAAAATTTCTTTGCAACCTAATGCGGGATCACAAGGAGAGTATGCAGGTCTTTTAGCGATAGATGCATTTCATAAAAAAAATAATGAATCTCATAGAAATATTTGCTTAATACCTAAGTCTGCACATGGCACTAACCCTGCATCAGCTCAAATGGTAGGCCTTGAAGTCATACCGGTTGAGTGCGATGAAGAAGGAAATATTGATATTGATGATTTAAAACAAAAAGCAGAGATTCATGAGAAAAATCTTTCTTCTCTAATGATAACTTATCCCTCAACACATGGCGTTTTTGAAACAAATGTTAGTGAGGTATGTGATGTTATTCATTCAAAAGGTGCCTTTGTCTATATTGATGGAGCAAACTTTAATGCAATGGTTGGAATTTGCTATCCGGGATCCTTTGGTGGAGATGTTTCTCACCTGAATCTTCATAAAACCTTTTGCATTCCACATGGAGGCGGTGGCCCAGGTATTGGACCAATTGGTGTTGTCGAAAAACTTAGTGATTTTGTCCCTTCACATCATGATGAAAATAGCCCAGCTGTAGGACCGGTCTCTGGTACAGATTGGGGAAGCGCAAGTATACTGCCAATAAGTTGGATGTATATGAAGATGATGGGTTCAGAAGGACTGACTCAAGCAACTCAACTGGCCATTCTAAATACAAATTACATAGCTAATAGGCTAAAAGATCATTATAAAATTTTATATAAAGGCTCTAATGATTTAGTAGCTCATGAATGTATTATTGATGTTCGTCCATTAAAGGAAACAGCAGAAGTTGAAGTAGAGGATATTGCTAAAAGATTAATTGATTATGGATTTCATGCCCCAACAATGTCCTGGCCTGTAGCGGGGACTTTAATGATTGAACCAACAGAAAGTGAATCTCTGAGTGAAATAGATAGATTCTGTGATGCAATGATTTCAATTAGAAATGAGATAAAAGATATAGAGGATGGAAAAGTTTCTAACCAAGATAATCTATTAAAGAATTCTCCTCACTGTGCAAAAACTCTTATACAACAAGAATGGGATCATCCCTATACTAGAGCTGAAGCTGCATTACCTGTGAAGGGCTCACATGAATATAAATACTGGCCACCCATAGGGAGAGTTGATAATGTTTATGGAGATAGAAATTTGATATGTAGTTGCCCTTCTATGGAAGACTACGAGTAGCATTTCTTCTGCCTTCAACTATCCACTTTCTTTCTTCCGCAACCTTACGTAATTTCTTATCAGGGCTTATAGCCGATGGTATGTCTGAAAATTCAAGTAATGGTAAATCGTGAATAGAGTCTGAATAAGCGAATATCTTCTCAAAATGGCTAGATTTCATCCAAATCTTAATTCTTCTAACTTTCTCCTTAGAAAAGTTAGGACTTCCTTCAACCTTACCTGTAAATACATTATCTTTATATTGAGGGTCCGTACCAAAACAGGTTTCAATGCCCATTTTTTGGCCGATAACTTTTACAAGAAAGGTTAAAGACCCAGATGTAAGGATTTTTGTATCGTCCCGATGTTTTAATAATAATTCTTCAGTTAATTCATCAGTAAGCCTTTCTATAACATCGGAGGTAAATATATCGATTTTATCCTCTAATTCTTTGATACTTTTTCCTACTAATGGGCTGAGTAAGAATTCTGAATACTCATCCACATCTAAGTCTCCCTGCCTATAACTTTTTTCAAAACTCTCCATTTTATTGAAAAATTCAGAGTCTTTGATTAGTCCAGCCTTATCCATATATCTCACCCACTCACCTTCTGTGTCTCCATCAAAAAGAGTGTCATCTAAATCAAATAAGGCTAAATTCTTTTTTTTCATTATTATATGCAGAACAAGACTGAAGTATGGAAGCGACATTATACAGACCTAATGCTGGCATTATTATTTTTAATAAAGAAGGTCAGCTACTATGGTGTAAAAGAAAGACTGGAGATGGATGGCAATTTCCTCAAGGAGGAATAGATGAAGGAGAGACTCCAGAAAATGCTATCTACAGAGAAGCTTATGAGGAAGTAGGACTTGGAGAAGATAAGATCAAAATAATCAAAGAAAATGAAAAGTGGATAAAGTATGACGTCCCTAAAGATAAAATACCTCGATATTTTTCTTTTAAAAACAGAAAATTTAAAGGTCAATCTCAGAAATGGTTTCTAGCTCAATTTCTTGGTCATGATAATGACATTGACCTAACTGTCCATAATCAAATTGAATTTACAGAATGGACATGGGCGAGTTATTGGCATCCGGTATCGGCAGGTGTTGAATTTAAGAAGAATGCTTACAGACAAGTGCTCACTGATTTCCTTCCCTTCTATAAAGATCATATGAGAGCTTATTAGTCTTTGACATTAAATGAGAAATCAACACGAGTCCCTTCTATACCCTCTTTCTGATAAGTGAGTTCTGAAATGTTGACTAAACCAGATGGTTCAGACATAAATACTGTAGTGCATCGAGTTCCATATATAGGTGATCTTATGAATCTAAAAGGAATTTCTTCTCCATCCCTAACTTGCAGTTCTTTTTTAGTTTTTTCATGAAGATTTCCGTACTCTTTTCTCATAATATGAAGACCTTTATCTATTGCAAAACCCTCATGAAGAATTTGGTAAAAATCATTCTTAATTGACTCAATTTTTTTTGTTGAGGAGTTTAAAGTTAAATTTCCTAGGGCATGGATTCCTTCAGGAATAAAAAAAATACCTTCTAGTCGATTGCACAAATAAAATAATCCACTTTTGTCTCCAATAATTAAATTAAAG
This sequence comes from uncultured SAR86 cluster bacterium, assembly GCA_902542325.1. Classification (GTDB taxonomy): domain Bacteria; phylum Pseudomonadota; class Gammaproteobacteria; order Magnimaribacterales; family Magnimaribacteraceae; genus Magnimaribacter. The sequence continues at coordinate 15,873 of CACBUE010000002.1, forward strand.
CCAGCGTAATTCTCTTTGTTAGGTTCTAGTGCTTCAAGGTAAGACTTTGCAGACAGTTGAGACTCTAGAAATTCCGTTACTAGTGATCCCCGTGAATTTGAGTACTTGATATCAGTTTCCTCTTTAAGGTTTGTAATTGCACCAAACTTGCCTTCTTTACTAACACCAAGCCATGTTCCTCCAGCCTCTTCATCTCTTCCTGCAAGCACAATATTGTTTGACCACCATTTCATTCCACTAGTTGGTCTTTCATGATATTCATCGCGGTTTGCGATTATCTTGTAAAAATAGGAATCTTTACCACTCCAATCTTTACTTTTTTCAACAGATAACGCGATTAAGCACATAAATTAGAGAGTGTAATTACACTTGATGTTAAAATAGATTTTTGGAAATTCTATTATACTTTTTACTTGGAACATTCTCTGGCATCTTGGCTGGTTTATTCGGTATTGGTGGAGGGATAATTATAATTCCAACTTTCTTCTATATATTCTCTTATCTGCAATTTGCTGACCAAATTCTATCACATATGGTTCTTGGCAGTTCGCTTGGAGTAATAGTCTTTAGCTCCTTATCTTCTACTTTCTCTCACAACTTTAGAGGGGCTGTAGATTGGAGTCTCATAAAATTAGTAGCGCCAAGTATAGTGGTTGGATCAGTACTTGGAGGAATCACGGCTGGTGCCTTAGATAGCGATACGCTTCAGGGATTGGTCGCCTTATTTCTTGTGGTTGCATCCATTCAATTAATCTTTGAGTTCCCTCCACCGCCTCAGAATCCAAGAACTAACTTAATTGGCCCAGTATTAGCAGGAGGAGGAATAGGGTGGCTATCGGGAGTATTTGGAATCGGAGGGGGTATATTTTCAGTACCGTATTTCTATCATAGAGGTTTGCTGATGATGAAAGCCATAGGCACCTCAGCAGCTTGCGGCATACCTATTGCTTTAGCGGGATCCTTATCTTATATGATCATAGGGTATGAAAATATAAATCTCCCTGAAAATAGCATTGGTTACATATATTTACCTGCCACTATAATCGTTGGATTAGTTAGCTCACTAACCGCAAAATATGGTGTAAAAATAGCTCACAGAATGAAACAAAAGAAACTTAGGATTGGGTTTGCCTTTTTAGTTATGCTAATGGCATTGAACCTCTTGATGCGTTAAATGAAAGATAAAACTCAACAGTATTGGAAGGCAAATTTAAAAATTGTATTTTCACTTCTAGTTATCTGGTTTATTGCTTCCTTTGGATTTGGAATCATCTTCTCCGATACTCTGGATCAAATAAGATTAGGCGGATTTAAACTAGGGTTTTGGTTTGCTCAACAAGGTAGCATTTATATATTTGTAATAATCATATTTCTTTATGTGTGGCTGATGAAGAGGCTTGATAAAAAACTTTCTGAAGAAGAAAAATGACTACCCAGCTTCTTACATATGTTTTTGTAGGTGCTACCTTTGCCCTTTATATAGGAATTGCTTTATGGTCGAGAGCAAGATCAACAAATGATTTTTATGTAGCTGGTAAAGATGTCCATCCAGTGGCAAATGGAATGGCTACTGCCGCAGATTGGATGTCTGCGGCTTCCTTTCTTTCTATGGCTGGTTTAATTGCATTCCTGGGCAAAGATGGCTCCGTATATCTAATGGGTTGGACTGGAGGTTATGTTCTATTAGCACTTCTTCTTGCGCCATACTTAAGAAAGTTTGGAAAATTTACTGTCCCCGATTTTATAGGTGAACGTTATTATTCCAAGACAGCCAGAAAATTAGCTGTTGTATGTTTAATATTCATCTCTTTTACCTATATCGCCGGGCAGATGAGAGGTGTAGGAATAGTTTTCTCTAGATTTTTAGAGGTTGATATTAATACAGGTGTCATAGTCGGAATGGCCATAGTTTTCTTTTATGCAGTTTTAGGAGGCATGAAAGGCATTACATATACCCAAGTAGCTCAATACTGTGTACTAATTTTTGCTTACTTAGTGCCTGCTATATTTATTTCAATATTGATGACCGGCGAAGTTATTCCACAAATTGGTTTTGGAAGTACTCTAGTTGATAGTCAAGTATACCTTCTCGATAAACTAGATCAGGTTACAAAGGATCTAGGTTTCATTGCTTATACTGAAAATGTTAAAAGTAATATTGATATTTTTTGTATAACAGCAGCCCTAATGTTTGGTACTGCAGGGTTGCCGCATGTCATAGTGAGGTTCTTTACCGTTCCTAGTGTCGGTGCAGCAAGACAATCAGCTGGTTACGCGTTAATTTTTATAGCACTGTTATACACAACAGCTCCTGCTGTTTCTGCTTTTGCAAGAGTGAATTTAATCGATTCGATTCAAGATCAACCTTATAGCACTTCACCGTCCTGGTTTAAGAACTGGGAAGAAATAGGTCTAATTGCATGGATGGATAAAAATGAAGACGGAAAAATTCAGTATTCCTCTGGGGATGCTCTGGAAAATGTAAAACCTTCATATCAAGAACTTAGAGGGTCTAATGGACAGAGACTTCTTGAAAATAAACCTAATTTATCAAATGAAAATGAGATTTATATAGACAGAGATATAATCGTTTTAGCAAACCCTGAAATAGCCCAACTTCCTGGCTGGGTTATAGCTTTAGTAGCTGCTGGAGGCCTCGCAGCAGCTCTTTCAACGGCAGCAGGGCTCCTATTAGTTATATCTTCATCGGTTTCGCATGATCTTTTAAAGAAAACCTATATGCCTCAAATTACTGAAAAACAGGAACTCAAATATGCAAGAATCGCAGCTGCTGTTGCAATAGGCATAGCTGGCATTTTTGGCATCTATCCTCCGGCATTTGTAGTACAGGTTGTGGCATTTGCCTTTGGACTCGCTGCAGCAACATTCTTTCCAGCACTTTTTCTGGGTATATTCTACAAAAGACTAAATAAGGAAGGTGCAATTACCGGCATGCTTGGAGGTCTACTATTTACTGCTTCTTATATTATTTATTTCAAATTCATTAATCCAGATATCAATAATTCAGACTTTTGGTTCTTAGGTATCTCGCCTGAGGGAATTGGCTGTATTGGAATGATCTTGAACTTTGTACTCGCATTAAGTATTTCAATTTTTACCAAACCTCCTCCAAAAGAAGTTTTTGATATTGTGGATGAAATAAGGCAGCCATAATGTTAATTCCTGAATTAGATCCTGTCGCAATACAATTAGGACCATTAGCAATTAGATGGTATGGCCTGACATGGCTAGCTGCCTTTTCAACTATCTACCTATTAATCAAAAGATACCAAAAGGACTTAAATGTAAATCAAATCAGTGACCTAATGTTTTATAGTCTTCTAGGTTCGATACTAGGTGGAAGAGCAGGGTATGTTTTCTTCTACTCTATAGAGCAATTTACATCTAATCCTTTATCTATTTTCTTTATTTGGCAAGGAGGATTGTCCTTTCATGGAGGTCTTCTGGGAGTTTTAATTGCTTGCTTCTGGCTATCAAGAAGTTGGGGGGTTCAATTCTTTTGGTTGATGGATAGAGTGGCTCCATTTGTACCTCCAGGACTAGGATTTGTAAGATTGGGAAACTTTATGAATTCAGAACTTCTAGGTAGGCCAACTGATGTAAGTTGGGGAGTTATATTTCCTTCCGATCCATTAGGACTAACAAGACATCCATCTCAGTTATACCAGGCTTTTGGAGAAGGCTTAGTGCTTTTTATTTATATGCTACTTATCTCAAGGAATTCAAAGCCTAAAATGAATATTTCTGGACATTTCCTTTTAGGATACGGAGTCATTAGATTCGTCTCTGAATTCTTTAGAACGCCGGATCAACATATAGGATTTATTTTTGAAATTCTTACAAGAGGGCAACTTCTTTGCATGCCAATGATAGTAATTGGTGTCCTTCTAATTTATTATTCATACAGAAAAAATACATGAATTAATGGAACAATATTTAAATCTACTTACAGAAATAAAATCTAAAGGAACTAAAAAAGAGGATAGAACCGGAACAGGAACAATCAGCATATTCGGACATCAAATGAGATTTGATTTAAATGATGGGTTTCCATTAGTAACCACTAAAAAAGTAAATTTCAATGCCATCTTGCATGAACTTTTATGGTTCATAAAAGGCGAGACAAATATCGAATATTTAGTAAAAAATAATGTAAACATATGGAATGAGTGGCCATTTCAAAGCTGGTTGGAGAGAACAAATCAAAATAATGGTCTGACTATGCATTCAAAGGAGTGGAAGGATAAATTACAAGAATTTATTGATCTAATAAAAAAAGACAATTCCTTCGCAAAAGAATATGGAGATCTCGGGCCAGTATACGGTAAGCAGTGGAGAGATTTTGAAGGAGTAGATCAACTAGCTCAAGTAATAGAGGATCTAAAGAAAAATCCTAACTCCAGACGTCATATTGTCTCAGCTTGGAATCCTAAGGAAATTCCAATAATGATTAAATCAGGCTTACCACCTTGTCATACACTCTTTCAGTTTTATGTAGCTGATGGGAAGCTCTCTTGTCAGTTATATCAAAGAAGTGCCGATGTATTTCTAGGTGTTCCATATAATATTGCGTCTTACGCCCTTCTTACTTACATGATAGCTTCGGTCACAGATCTAGAGGTTGGAGATTTTGTTCACTCTCTAGGTGATACACATATTTATCTGAATCATCTTGCTCAAGTTGATGAGCAGCTTTCTAGAGAGCCGCATCAGCTGCCTAAAATGGAGATAAATAAAAAAGATAATTTATTCGATTATAATTTTGAAGATTTCAAACTTATAGATTACAACTCTCACCCTTTTATTAGTGCTCCCATTGCTGTTTGATGGAAATCATATTAATTGCAGCTGTAGATAAAAATCTAGCAATAGGCAAAGATGGAAAAATCCCTTGGGAAATAAAAGAAGATCTAAAGTTCTTTAGAGAAAAAACAGAAGACACAGCCATCATAATGGGTCGTGCAACTTATGATTCAATAGGCCGACCCTTGCCAAAAAGGAAGAATATCGTAATGACTAGAACATTTAAGAAAAGAGAGGGAATAGTTGAAGTAAACTCTAGTAAGGATGCTTTAAAGCATGCAAAAAGTTACTCTGAAAAGATTAATATAATTGGCGGAGAATATATCTACAAAGAATTCCTACCCTTAGCTACAAAACTTCTGATAACAGAAATAGATATTGAAGTGATTTCACCAGATGCATTTTTTCCTGAGTGGGATAGAAGTCAATGGAAAGAAATCTCAAGAAAGCGAAGCTCTGAAAACAGGCTTAATTTTAGTTTTGTGGAATACCAGAGGTATTAGACACCTAGAGCTTTTCTTTTCAACTTAAGAGCTTCGACCCTTTCTTCTTCACCTTCAGTATATGTCACCCATTTCCTGGCCTGGTCTTGTACCCTTTTCTTCTTCTCTTTTTGCTTTTCTTTTTTATCATCAAATTGTCTTTCAGCTACATCTATGCATTTTCTAAAAGATTCAATGGCAGATTCCCATTTTTGATTTTCAAAATTTATCTGCCCCAATAGCATATAGGCAGCAGCTTCATCTTTAAGCTTACCTTTGTTTAGACCATCCTCAATGGCTTTTTCAGCTTTATCAAATTCATCTAAACTAAAATGAACTTGTCCTAAAAATATAAATAGTTCCCCTTCCTTAGACTTGGTCGCTGCTTGAAGGTAATAAGGTTTTGCTCTTTCAAGCTCCTTTGCTGCATGCCAATATTGAGCAGCAGCTTTTAATGTCTTCTCTTCTTTTTTAACTATTCCTCGATTTAAGCCTTCTTCTATGACTTTGGCTGCTTTACGAGGATTTTCAAACATAAATAGAAGTTGCGATAAAGCGGTAAATTCTCTTTGTTTGTCTAGAAGATTGTCATCATAGGCGGCTTCAAGGGCACCCATTTGATCCATTTGTCTATCTCTTTGGCCATATAGACCTGACAAGTTAGTCCAATATCTCTTTTTCGGATAGTATTGAACAAGAATCTCATAAATTGGCAAGACTTCAAGGTCTTTCTTTAATTCGGAGTAAAGAGCCATTTTGAGTAAATAATGATTTTCTTTAGCTACTCCTTTTCTTGTTTCTCCTGTCTCAATCATCTCCCCCGTTTCATTGCCTTCAGCATCAAGAACTGCAACTTTTATGGGGATATCTCTAGATTCTTGAATTTCTATTGCAGTATCTATAGCTTCAACAGATTTTTGAAAGTTTTCTATTTGATAGTACGCTTGTGCAAGAAGTCCATACCCATCAGAGCTTGGCTCTTCTTCATTATCAAGCCATTCCAATAGGTAGTTTATTGATCCTTTGTAATCTTCTGCAATATATCTGAGTTGAGATAAAGAATATATTGCTCCCTGTCTTTCTTGATCATTTGAGTCTTCTTCAGCAATCAAATTTTTATATGCTCTTTCGGCAAGACCAAATTTTTCTTGTGAAAAATAGATATATCCTCTGTAATAAAACATCTTGGCCCTATCTGTGCTAGTGAATTTTGAATCTACTGCTGCTACAGGCTCAAGTGTGAGAAGAGCTTCTTCCCATTGTTCGTTTTCAATGAAAGGAACAAGGCCCTGTAAGATTCTTTGCATTTTCTTACTAGGCAATTTGGTACGTCTTCTTTTCTTTTTCTTCTTTTGATCATCTTCAGCTGCTTCCAGGGAGGAGCCTTTGTAATCTAGAGGTGATACTCCTAAAGTAACTGGCAATAAACTTATCACTGTTGCAATTAGAAATATTTTTAAGGGGTAATTTAATTTTAATTTTTTCATAACTATTTATGCACAGCCTTCAGGAACATAATCCGCCGGCTTACTAGGATCTTCAATCTTAAATACAATAATTGTTCGGACATTCGGTACTTCTACAGCTTCACCATCTCTTATCTGAGGTTTATATTTATACTTTAATGCAGACCGCATTGCTGATCTATCAAAAATTCCTGGAGGCACAGACCATTCAACTTCGGGCTCTTTCGTAGAACCAACTTTCGTGACGGTGAATTTGAGCATTACACATCCTTCTATTCCTCTTTCTAGAGCTCTCCTAGGGTAAACGGGTGGAACTTGGAAAATTGGAACATACGAACCATCAGCAAATACACCTGCCTTCTTTCCTTTGAAGCCTAAGTTTGGTCTAGCTGCAGATGTGTCTAAGTCAGCTGGAGGAGTCATATCGAATTCAGGTGGCATTGTTTCAGGCGGAGGCTCCTCTTCTTGAGGACGCTCCATGTCCATCATGAGTTCAAGCTCTCTTTCAGGCATAGTGACATCAGCTATTTTTATTGACTTGTCATTTAGCTCAACGTCACCAACGTCTATTAACCATTGCATAGCATAAAAAATAGCAACTGTGAGGAACAAAGATCCACTTAAAGTGGCCCCTAGCATTTTAAGATTTTGTTCCGCAAAAAATCCCATAGAATTTAAAATTTCGGTTCAGATGCTAAAGAAATTGCATATACTCCAGCTTCTCTGGACTGGTCCATAACTTGTATGATTGCATCAGCCTGAGCCTTTTCATCAGCCTGAATAACAACTGAGCCTTGGGGGTTATCAGCCAATAGCTTAGTAATATTTGCTTTAACTTGTCTTACATCTACCCTTCTACCGTCTATCCAAATATCATTTGTAGCGCCAATAGCAATAAGAATGGCAGCATTTTCTTGGATATTGGAAGTTTCAGCATCTGGCCTGTTAACTTCTAAACCAGGTTCTTTAATAAAATTAGCTGTTACGATAAAGAAAATCAGAAGAATGAAAACTACGTCTAGCATAGGCGTTAAATTTATATCTTCTTCTTCAGCTACAGCACTACTAATTGGTGATCTTCTCATAATTAAATTCCTATTCTGCGACCAACTGATCAACCAGTAGATCTTTTTCTTTTTGGGCCCTATTGACTAAAAATTGATTTGCTAATGTCCCCGTTAAAGCAACCGCCAAACCTGCCATGGCAGGTATTGTTGACCTTGAAACTCCTCCGGCCATGGCCTTGGCATCGCCACCTCCAGTTACTGCTAGCAAGTGGAAAACTTCAATCATTCCAGTAATAGTTCCGAATAAACCAAACAAAGGTGCTATACCAACACACATTTTTATAAGTCCGAGATTCTTATCAATTCTTATTTCATTCTCTGAAATTAACATATCTCTTATAGCCTTAGAATTCCAAGAGCTTTTATCTTGTCGTGAATCCCATTCTGTCATCGAGACTCCCACGAAGTTCTTATGAGTGTAAAAATAGAACCACATTCTTTCAAAAATAAGGAACCACATAACAAAGGCTAATAGTCCTATTAAATAGAGAACATCTCCTCCTCTTTGCATAAAAGCGAAAAGAGCGTCTGAAAAGTTATAAAAAAATTGCATCCGTTTATTTCTTTATAATTTAATTAGTCCCCTCTGAACGTTTAGCGGCCATTCCTGTACTTGACTCTTCTATAGTACCTAAAATTCCCCTAGAAATATTATTTACTGTCGCATACATAAAGGTCGTCGGAATAGCAACCATCAAGCCAAGCCACGTTGTTACAAGAGCGGTGGAAATACCACTCGCCATTGTTTTTGGATCTCCAGTACCGAATAAGGTTATCATTGTAAAGGTTTCAATCATACCTATGATTGTTCCAAACAGACCCATCAAAGGTGCTACAACTGAGACAATCTTGAGAACCCAATTTAAGCCCTCTACTGTAGGTCTTTCTTTAAGAATTTGCTCAGCCATTTTTAACTCTAAAGTCTCAGTATCGGCCTCTTTATCATCCTCGGCAATTTTAAGAATTCTTCCTAGTGCATTATCATTACTCAGCATCGAATTTCCAGCTTGAGCTATCACACCGCCTCTAATATTCCATAACTCATAGAATCGCCATATAAATAATAGCGTCGCAAGTAGACCTATTATCATTAACATATATCCTACTGGTCCACCTTCTTGCATCTTGCCCCATGTGCTTGGCATTGATATCAAACTTGCAAGCAGAGAGCCCCCTTGGGGTCCGGTAGGATCAACAGCGAACTGAACAGGAAACGAGTCCCCGTCTAGGATATCTGAGGTTTGAGACGTATATCTTCCTGCAGGTTGTGAAGGAAGTTCTGAGTAAGCACCTCTCGAAGGAGAGTAAGTTAAATATTGTCCATCAGAAACTACATTAAAGTTACCAACTCTTACTACATCTCTATTTTCCACATTACCGTCAGTAGTTATAACTTCGGTATTGAATTTGACAACCTCACCAGATGCATTAATTTCTCGTTGAAGTTCATACCACAATGTTTCAAGCTCCTGAATTGATGCTAATTTGATTCCTTCATTCATTTTAGAACCAAGAGCAGTCATAAATTCTTCTCTTTCTTTACCAAATTGAGCGGCCGTTATTGACTGTTCCATTATGTTTCTGGCTTCAGTAGTGTTTCCTGCTAAATGACCAAATATCTCGTTTAATGAACCGAGTCTTTCTCTTAATTGCTCCTCTGCCACAACTAATAATGCTTCATTAGCTTCAAATTGTTGTTCGAGTCTTGCAGCTTCTCTCTCTAGTCTTGCTCTTTCATCTTTGGCATCTGAAAGTAGTTTAGCTTGTTTATTTTTTTCATTTCTAAACTCTGTCTCTCTGTCCCTTTGTTCTTGAGTATCAGCAAACTGACCTTGTTTAACTATTTCTAGTAATTCTTGCGGGTTTGAAGGTTGAGCGGCCTCTTCCTCACCTTCTTCAGAAAAAGTAAAAGAAGAAATTAGCCCGAAGCTTATAAGGAATATAAAAAGTTTAATTTTCTTCATTTTAGTTAGCCTCCGTTGCTGCTGGCAAAGGTAATTCCATTAAATCAACCGTTGCTAATTTATTCGCAATCCTAAGACCACGTCTTGTTGGATTCCTATAACTGTTATCAAGTTCTTCCCATGCTCTTGAATTGTTATTCCATGCGTGTGTTTGAGTTTCGTCAGCAGTTTGAAAAACCATAGCGAGTCTTCCGACTCTCAATACATTACCTTCTATTAATTCTCCATCTATAACAATGCTGTCTTTATAGGCGTCTATTTTTCTACCATATTCTGCTTCAACATTAAATGCCTCCAGGACTTGTCTCAATCCTTCAGCTGGAGAAACAGTTGGATTATCTAAAGCCGCTTTGGCAAATGCTATTCGCTCTTTCCTTTCTGCTAGGTGAAAAGGAAGATCTAATTCAATAGATGTTTCCACACCCGCTAGCATTCTTCGAGTAAAAGGAGGTATTTGTCTTTGCATTACCTGTGCTTCTTTTAAAGTTCTGTCAATCTCTTTTAAACGCTCTTCCTGACGTTGTATTTGTTGTCTCATTTGAGCGTTGTAAACTCTTAAACCTTCAATTTGCTTGCTGACAGTTTTGAACTCACTAACAATCACTGAAGTTTGTTCGTCCATTTCGTCAATTTTTGATTGAGATGTTTTTTCTGCAACTTGTCTAGCAGCCCCTACATCCAATAAAGGTTGTATTTGATCACTAAATCCTACACTGGTGACTGAAATTCCAGCCAGCATAAAAACAATTTTACAAAGACGCGACATAGCTATCTCCTAATTTCTAAATTCCTATTTCTTATCTATTCGCAAAGTAGATGAATATTCTGAGTTTTGCAAGAAGATATTTGCTTCAAAACCACATAATATGAGGATTTACCCCACAATACTTCACCGTTCCCCACAACGAACGGTTAAACTATAGAGAGAAATAAGATTCAATGCAACGACAAATAAATGTTACTTTGTGAAAATTTAAAATATGTCAAATTTTGAATTTTTACTGATTTTGTTATTTTTTAATTCAATCGTATTAATTGGATTAGTTTCAAGAAGCATTAAGAGAAAAAGTCCAAGAATTTTACTAAAATTTTTTTTTCTTACCAGTTTTTGCAAGTTGTTTACTTAGCATTTTTATTCAAGCTGCATTTCAAGTTTCAGAAATTTCGAATAGACAAATTATTGCTAACTTTTTTCTTGTAATATGGTGCTTAAAATCTTTCTTTTCATATAAATCAATCAAATCCTTATTACTAGAAGACTTCCTTGCATTTATAAGGCACCAAATTTCTGACAAAAACTATCTAGCCTTATTAACTAATATCGTGAAGATTTCTTCAATTCAAATAATATGCTTTAGCTCTGTTTTTTCTTTAAATTACTTATCAGGGTTTTCTCAATTTGGCTTCTTAGACATTATTGGGATAATTTTATGTTTAATTGGTTTATTCATTGAATTGTTATCTGATAAGGAGATAAAAAGTACGGAAAGAGATAAGTTCCTCACAAAAGGGCTAAGGTCCTATGTCCTTCATCCAAATATTACTGGCATTATTTTCTTCCTTACAGGACTTCAACTTCTTGCCACAGGAGGTGTTGGTTCAGAATGGTCATTTATAGGTCTATTAATTGCAACCTTTATCATTTATAAGATTTTAATACCTAAGATTGAAAGCAATTTATTAAAAAAATATCCTAATTATTCTTCTTATATAGACAAGATGCCTAAAATATTTTCTTTCAAAAAAAATACATGATGCAAAAGATTATCCCTCACATTTTTCTGACATTCATTGCTGGAGCATTGGCTGACTGTAAGATAAAAATCATCAAGAACTTTTTAATAAGAACTTTTATAGCCCTATATAAACCTAACCTTGAAGAGGCAATGAATAAGGATATAAATAGTTACAGTTCTTATAATGATTTTTTTACTAGGAAATTAGTAAAAGAGTCGAGGATAATTGAATTATCAGAAAACAGCTTTATCTCTCCTGTAGATGGTGAAATTGTAAGTCATGGTTTTATCGAAGACGGGAAACTTTTGCAGGCAAAGAAACATGACTATGAACTAGATGAACTTGTAGGAATAGATTATCAGAACAAATATAAAGAGGGCTATTTCATAACAATTTATCTAGCTCCAACTGACTACCACAGAATACATTGTCCTTGGGATGGGGAGATAATTCATTCTAATCATCTTGGATCTTCACTATATAGTGTCAATAAGAAGGCCCAAGAATCCATTCCACGTCTTTATATAAAAAATGAGAGATCTGTTTTGCATATTGCCTCAAACACTCTTGAATATGCTCTGGTATCAGTGGGTGCCTCTGTTGTAGGGAGTATTGTGCCCTTTTGGATTGATAACAAAGAGTGTTCTAGAAAAGAATTAGTGGAAAGATGGAAAATAGGTCCACCCGAAAATACTAAAGTTAAAAAAGGAGATGAATTAGCTTATTTCCGAATGGGATCAACAGTAATACTAATTTTTAAGGACTCATATAAAATAGATTTAGATTCCTTGAAAGAAAATAAGCTTGTAAAATTTGGAAACAAATTAGTTTCATTGAAAAATATATAGGAAGAAATCTTGGTATCGTACTCTACTAGTGACTTCAAAGTCGGTTTAAAAATAATAATCGATAACGACCCTTGCGTGATAATTGAAGAAGAATTTAATAAACCTGGTAAAGGGCAGGCTTTTAGTAAAATTAAGTTTAGAAACTACCTCACAGGAAGGGTTGGAGAAAAAACTTGTAAAGTCGGAGAATCTCTTGAGGCAGCTGATATTGAAGAATTAGACATGCAATTCCTATACAGCGAAGGAAGTGCGTGGTTTTTTATGCATCCCGATACTTATGAACAAATTCCAGTAGCTCTAAATATAGTGTCTGAACTTGAGAAATGGGTTACTGAAGAGGATATTTGTAAAATACTTCTCTGGAATGAAAAACCAATATCTGTAGTTGCGCCTACTTTTGTAGACCTTAAGATTGTACAAACTGATCCTGGTGTGAAGGGGGATACTGCGACAGGAGGCTCAAAACCAGCAACACTTTCAACTGGAGCAATAATAAAAGTACCTCTATTTGTATCAGAGGGCGAACTCGTCACAATTGATACGAGAAATGGAGAGTATCAAGGTCGAAAATAAACTGCCCCATGAAAGAAAAAATTAAGGAAAGCCTGTACAGCATAATTATAGATTTGTATGGAAGTTCAGAATTTATTCACGATGAATTTGAAATAAGCATACAAGATAATAAAGAAAAGGAATACGGTGATCTCGCAAGTAATGTAGCTTTGGTGCTAGCCAAACCTCTAAAAAGAAATCCTCGAGAGATTGCAGAAGAAATCAAAATCAAATTTATAACTGACAAGGAAATAGTAAAAGTTGATGTTGCAGGACCTGGTTTTATTAACTTTTTCTTATCTAAAGAGTCACATGGTGCAATTTTAAAAGATATCTCTATTCAAAAAAATAATTTTGGAAAGATTGAATCGAATAATCAAAAAGTTCTTATTGAATATGTCTCAAGCAATCCCACGGGCCCTTTACATGTAGGACATGGAAGAGGTGCAGTTTTTGGATCTGTATTATCGAGGCTTTTGAAGGAAGCAGGATTTCAAGTAGATGAAGAATATTATGTAAATGATTTTGGCAGACAAATGAATATTCTTTCTGCGAGCTTATGGATTAGATATGCACAGTTATTTGATAAGAACATAAAAATGTTAAATAACGGTTATCAAGGCGATTATCTAATTGCCATTGCACAAAATTTAAAAAAATTCAGGTCTGATGAGCTGTATGAAGATGATGAGGAAATCAAAAGTCTTCTAGAAAATGAGAACGAAGATGCTGAAAAACATACTGATGAGGTAATCGAAAGCATCAAATCTAAGCTAAGTGATGAATTTTCTTATGTGAGAGATTTTGCTCTCAGGGAAATATTAGAGTTAATAAAGGAAGATCTATTAGAATTCGGCGTCGAACACAATCACTGGTTTTCAGAATCTGCACTTTATAAAAGTGAACTACATGATCTCAGCAAGGTTGATCAATCCATTGAAGAACTATCATCTAAAGGATTTGTATACGAAAAAGAAGGTGCTATTTGGTTTAAATCTTCAGAACTTGGAGATGATAAAGACAGAGTTTTAAAAAGAGGCAATGGTGAATTTACTTATTTTGCCTCTGATGTAGCCTATCACCTAGATAAATATGATCGCGGATACGATAGAATAATCAATATTTGGGGGTCAGATCATCACGGCTACCTTCCAAGAGTAAAGGCTGCCATGGAAGCAAGTAAAAAGAATGTTGAAAAGCTTGAAGTAGTCTTTATTCAATTTGCTAATTTAATTAGGGCAGGAAAAAAAGTAACCATGTCTACTAGAAGTGGCAAATTTATTACACTTAAAGAACTCATAGAAGAGGTTACATCAGAAGCAGCAAGATTTTTTTATATTAATAGAAAAGCTGATCAACATTTAGACTTTGATTTAGACCTCGCAAAAGAGCAGTCTAAAGATAATCCTCTGTACTATATTCAATACGCGCATGCTCGCATATGCAGTGTTCTGCGTAAGTCCAAAGCTAGAGAAGAAGAATTGAATACATCAGAACTTGGATTATTGGATTCCAACAAAGAGATAGAAATACAGAAAATTCTTAAACAGTATCCTCCTCTAATTGAAAGAGCAGCTCTAGCAAGTGAGCCTCATTTAATTTGCTATTACTTAAAAGACTTGGCTAGTATTTTTCATAGTTACTACAATACTGAAAAATTTATTGTTGAAGACCAGAAGCTTATGAACTCTAGATTATTCTTGCTGAGTGGAGTAAAGCAAGTTATTTGTAATGGGCTAACTATTCTGGGAATAAATGCTCCTCATGAAATGTAGAAAGTGATCTCCAGCAACTTACACAAGATTAACCTAGATATTGAAGAAAATTGTAAGCTTTCTGGCAGAAAGACCGATGAAATAATCTTGATAGGTGCAAGTAAAGCACAGACGATAGATAGCATAAGAGAGGCTTATGAAAGTGGTTTAACGCATTTTGGTGAAAATTATCTTCAAGAGGCTGAAGAGAAAATTGAAAATTTATCAAAAGATTTAGTCTGGCACTACATAGGATCTATTCAGTCAAGAAAAGCAAAAAGAATAGCTGAAATTTTTGACTGGGTACATACTGTAGACAGTGTAAAAGTGGCTATGAGACTTAATAATGCTCGACCTAAATCAAGAGGTTTTTTGAATGTGTGCCTCCAACTAAATATAGACAATGAGGAAAGTAAGTCTGGTTTAGATTTAAAAGAAATTGATAGTTTTATCGAACAAACTAGAGGCTTAGAAAATTTAAAAATTAGAGGATTGATGGTAATACCCAGGCCAAGAGAAGCTCTAGTAGAGCAGAAAGAGATTTTCGGAATAGTGAAAAATATATTTTTAGCATTAAATGAAAAAGGAAATAACTTTGATACCTTATCAATGGGTATGTCATCAGATTATGCTGCAGCTATTCAGGAAGGGGCTACAATGGTAAGAGTAGGTACAGGTATATTTGGTCCGAGAAAATGAAAAATCTTAAAGAAACTATAGGGTTTATAGGTGCTGGCAATATGGCAACCGCACTTATATCAGGCTTAATCAATAGTGATCAAAATGCCTCTAAGATCATCGCCTCTTCCCCAGAGCAAGAACATCTAGAAAAGCTTTCTAAAGACTTTGGGATAAAAACTACAAGTAATAATCTCGAGGTAGTAGATATTGCCGATATAGTCATTCTCGCTGTGAAACCTAATATTATCCAAGCTGTAATCGCTGAAATAAAGGATGTAGCTATAGATAAAGATATTCTGATAATCTCTATTGCAGCTGGAGTAAAGATTGAGAAGATAGAATCTCAATTAGGATCTTCCATGAGAGTGATAAGGGCTATGCCAAATACTCCTGCTAGTATTATGGAAGGTGTCACTGCAATTTGTCCTAACAGTAATGCACAATCAAATGATATTGAAAATGCCAAGCTTTTATTTGAATGCGTGGGGAAAGTTGCTCTTATCAATGAGAAAGATATAGATATATTTACAGCCCTTATTGGATCAGGTCCAGCATATGTGTTTTACCTAATTGAATCTTTGCTGGACTCTTCAAAAAACTTACATCTTTCAGAACAAGAAAAGAAAAATTTACTAGCATCAATGATTTCAGGTGCTGCAAATCTGGTTATTAATTCAGAAGATTCCCCTAATATTTTAAGAAAGAAAGTTACGTCACCTGGAGGAGTAACCCAAACAGCAATAGAAGAATTCGAGACGAAGGGGTTAAAGGAAATAATAAGCAAATCTATGATAGCTGCTGAAAAGAAATCAATCGAATTGGGAGAAGATTAATGTCAGAAGCAACCTTTTTCCTTTTCAAAGCTTTGATGGATGTTTTTACACTCGGTGTAGTTTTTAACTTTATGTTTCGTCTTCTTAAAGTTGATTACTATAATCCGTTAGTCCAAGGAATAATTAGGGCAGTAGACTTGCCAAGTCAATTTCTTAGATCAGCTATTAAGCCCTTCAGAAACATAGACTTCGCCTCATTTCTAGTAGCTGTTTTTTATTCAGGCAGGAGCCTTTTATTTAGCTGTCATGGCAGGATCGGTTGATTATGATCCTTTAAAGATATTAATGTGGTCTACCTACTCAGTTATTTTATTAATGCTTAAAATGGTTTGGTGGATTTTATTGGGAGGAATAATTTTAAGTTTTGTAGCTGGGAATAATTTTCATCCAGCCATAGTTCTAATTAGGCAAATGTCGGATAAGTTTTTCAGTCCATTTAGAATATTCTTACCTCCTATGGGAGGACTAGACTTTTCTCCTATATTCGCTTTCATCTTATTAAACTTCTTGCAATCAATATTTGTACAGTTTGCTATTGAATCTGGATTACCAGTTTGGCTGTCAGTTGGTTTCTAGAGATAGATTCAATATAATAGCGCTTTCGCCGATTTGACACAGCTTGCGGGCGTTTAATTGAAATACAGCTAATGCATTAAATTAAACCTGTTGTGCTGAAGCAAACAGGTTTTTTTATGAGTGATTCGATAGGAAAAGTACAGGCACAAAAAGTTACTCTAGAGGGTAAATTTGAGCTTGAGTGCGGGCAAAGTTTTAATGACATTGAACTAGTCTATGAAACTTATGGTGCACTTAATGCGGATGCTACGAATGCAATACTTATCTGCCATGCGTTGAGTGGTAATCATCATGCTGCTGGAAAATATGAAAACGAAGAGAAACCAGGCTGGTGGGATTCGCTTATTGGCCCAGGTAAAGCGGTTGATACAAACAAATTTTTTGTAGTTTGCCCGAATAATATAGGTGGTTGTCACGGCTCACTAGGACCAAGTTCAATTAACCATGATACTGGAGATTATTATGGACCTGACTTTCCAATTATTACAGTAAGAGATTGGGTAAATTCACAGGCCAAACTTTCTGATTCATTGGGCATTGAAAAATGGCATGCTGTCATGGGAGGAAGTCTAGGTGGAATGCAAGCTCTAGAATGGTCCTATCTTTTCCCGAAAAGAATAAAAAAAGCAGGAATTATTGCTGCAGCATCAAAGTTAAGTGCACAAAATATAGCTTTCAATGAAGTTGCAAGACAAGCCATATTAAATGATCCAGATTTTGAAGGAGGTAGATATCTAGATAAAAGTAAGTACCCAAAACAAGGCCTCAAATTAGCAAGAATGGTAGGGCACATTACGTATCTCTCTGAAGAAGCAATGAGGAGCAAATTTGGAAGAGAACTGAAAAAGGAAAAATTAAATTTTGGTTATGATGCGGAGTTCGAAATAGAAAGTTATCTGAGGTATCAAGGTGATGTTTTTTCAGAAAGTTTTGATGCAAATACTTATCTTCTAATGACAAAGATTCTAGACTACTTCGATCCAGCAAGTAATTTTGAAGGCAAATTGGTAAATGCCTTTGAGTCCATTGAAGCACAGTTATTAGTAGTATCTTTTTCAACTGATTGGAGGTTTGCTCCTGAAAGATCAAAGGAAATTGTAAATGCCCTTATCGAAGCCAAAAAAAATGTGAGTTACTTAGAAATTGATAGTCCTCACGGACACGACTCGTTTTTGTTTGCAAATGAAGATTATGTAAAGGGTTTATCGGCTTTTCTTGAAAATTAAATGAATACAATTGAAGTTATAAAAAATTGGATAGATAAAGAGTCTGAAGTTCTAGATCTAGGGTGTGGAGATGGTGAAATATTGAATATTTTATCCAAGGAATTGGGGTCTACGGTACTAGGAGTAGAAATAAATCAAGATGATATTAATAAATGCATCCAGTCTGGTCTAAATGTTATTCATCAAAATATTGACGAGGGTTTAGAGAATTTTAGTGACAATAGTTTTGATATAGTGATTATGAGCCAAACTATTCAAGTCTTAAAGGAACCCAAGAAAGCCCTTCAAGAAGTAACAAGAATTGGAAATGAGAGCATTGTTACAATTCCTAATTTTGGTTATTGGACCACAAGAATTAATCTCTTACTATCAGGAAAGATGCCTGTGACAGGAACATTGCCAAGTTCCTGGCATGATACCGATAATATTCATTTATGTACCATTAAGGATTTTGAGAATCTCTGTAGTGAATGCGAAATCGATGTAATAGAAAAATGCTTCTTTAATAAATTTGGGAAAGAAAGTGTATTAGCTAAAGTGGCACCAAATTTATTTGCGACCACTGCCATGTATAAGATCTCTAAATGAAAATAGCTATTGCTACGAAAAATAATGGCAAACTTAAAGAGTTCGAGGAATTGGCAAGGGGCACACCATATGAATTCATTAAAATTCCTGAAAACATAAAAGATCTACCATCGGAAACAGGTAGTACCTTCTATGAAAATGCTCTAATAAAAGCTGAGTTCATTTCAAAACAATTAGGCATACCTGCTATAGGTGATGATTCTGGACTAGAAGTTGATGCATTAGATGGCAGCCCTGGAATATTCTCTGCGAGATATTCTAATACGGGCTTAGATAATGATAATTGCTTAAAATTAATTGAAAATTTAGATGGGCTTGAGGACGACAAAAGAAGTGCAAGATTTAGGTGTTGTCTGGTTGGATATTTTGATGGAAAGATAATTCAAAGCAATGGAACCCTTGAAGGTTGTATTGCCAGAGAATTCAAAGGAACGAATGGCTTTGGCTATGATCCAATTTTTATTACAAAGAACGGGAAGCATCTGGCAGAACTTGAGAAAGATGAAAAGAATATGATATCTCATAGATCTGAAGCTTTTAAAAAACTATTAAACAAAGTTTCTGAATTAATTAACAAGTCTTTTGAAGAATAAGCTCATTTAATTTTCTTTTTGCTTGTAAGGCCTTCATCTCAAAGGATGTTTTAGGTAAATTTACCAAATATTCCTTAAGATTCTCTTTCTGCAAAACTCTCCAATTTATATCATTATTAACCAGCTTCTTTGTTTCATCGAAGTAATGAACCCAGTCTGTTTTGAAGTAGAAGATACCGTTTTGTTTCAGTTTTTTATTAACTAAGTCAATAAAGTCTTTTTGTAACAATCTTCTTTTATGATGCTTTCTCTTTGGCCACGGATCAGGATAAAACATTAAGATTAGATCAAAGCAGTTGTCTGATACTTTATCTTCCAAAAAAGGAACAATATCTGAGTTTAATATTTTAATATTATTTAGTGACTCTTCATTTGCCTTACTTAAAAGAGATCCTATTCCAGACAGATAAACCTCAGCTCCTAAAATTAACATCTCGGGGTTTGTCTTAGCTAAATATGCAGTAGTTTCTCCTGACCCAAAACCTATGTCTAAAATTGAAGGGTCTTGGTTCCAGATATTACTAAGTTTTTCTTCATTATCTAGAATGTACTTGTCCCAATGCTCCGAGAGTGCCCTTGACTGATTAGAGGTTAACCTCCCTCTCCTCAAGACAAAACTCTTGAGTCTATCTTTTAAAGGCAACTTATTCTCCTGCAGAGAAAGACTGCTTCACTTTTTTCATTGCGTTTTTTTCTATTTGGCGAACACGCTCAGCAGAAATGTCATATTTTTCAGCCAACTCATGAAGTGTAAGTTTTTCATCTGCTAACCATCGATCTTGAAGTATATCTCTGCTTCTATCATCAAGCTGATTTATTGCTTCGTATAACTGACTAGTATTCGTTTCATCCAAGCTATCTTTTGCAAATATGTCTGCAGGATTGGCATCTTCATCTTCCAAATATTGAGATGGGGAATAAGAGGCTTCATCATCGTCCGAATCTGCAAGAGGATCAAAAGGCATGTCAGTACCACTTAATCTTTTTTCCATCTCTCTTACTTCTGAAGGTTTTACCCCTAAATCTTTAGCCATGGACTCTACTTCTTCTTCTGTTAACCATCCAAGACCCTTCTTTTTACTTCTCAAATTAAAGAATAACTTTCTCTGTGGTTTAGTTGTGGCTATTTTGACTATTTTCCAGTTCTTCAGGACATACTCATGGATTTCAGCTTTAACCCAATGCACCGCGAAAGATACCAATCTAACCCCCATTTCAGGATTAAATTTTCTTATTGCTTTCATGAGACCTACATTTCCTTCTTGAATAAGGTCTGCTTCAGGCAGGCCATATCCTGAATATGTCTTTGCAACGTATATTACAAACCTTAAGTGTGCTAAAACTAGCTTTCTAGCAGCATCAAGGTCATTTCTATAATATAAATCTTCTGCAAGTTTTTTTTCTTCTTCAGAGGTTAAAACACCAATGCTATGCACTGAATTTATATAAGCTTGAAGGTCACCACCAGGTGCTAGAGCCTCCATTTCCTGAAGAGCTGTGCCTGCAGAATTTTCACTCTTAAGCTCTTTTTTAGGCATAATCTAAGTGAATTTTACAATTTAAGTGATTAAAGGTGCAAATTTTGATTTTTAAACTCAATTGAGATGACTAGAGGATGATATTTATAAAATTATGAAAGCTATAGAAATTATAGAGAAGAAACTAGAAATTAAAGATATTGAATTACCAGTATTAAAAGATAATGAAGTACTGATCAAGGTCAAAGCAGCTGGTTTGAACCGTGCTGATATTGCACAAAAGAATGGCTTATACCCTCCTCCTGCTGGTGAAAGTGAAATTTTAGGACTGGAATGTAGCGGAATAATTGAGAGTATTGGCAAAAATGTAAGCGCAAAGAAACCTGGAGATGAAGTAATCGCACTTTTGGCCGGTGGGGGATATGCAGAATATGTAACTTGCCCTGAACACCACGCAATTTTAAAGCCACCAAAACTAAGCTGGGCTGAAGGTGCGTCAATTCCAGAAGTATATGCTACATGTTGGTTGAATCTCTTCATAGAGGCTCATATGAAAGAAGGAGATAAAATTGTCTTTCACGCAGGAGCAAGTGGTATTGGAACAGCCGGGATACAGTTAGCCCAGGCTTTTGGTTGCGATAGTTTTGTAAGTGCAGGAACCCAAGAAAAGATTGATTTCTGTCTAAACTTAGGGGCTTCAGCAGGAGAAATTAGATCAAAAGATATATTTTCAAAGATTAAAGAATGGTCTCCAAATGGAGTAGATATCATCTTAGATCCTGTAGGTGCAGAGTATTTTGAGAAAAACTTAAGTGTCCTTGGATTAGAAGGCAAGTTAATTATTATTGGTTTAATGGGCGGTGCCAAAGCAAATATAAATCTTGGGCATTTAATGATAAAAAGACATAAGATAATAGGATCAACCATTAGGGCTAGAAACTTGGAGACAAAGACTAGAGTTATGGATGATCTCTCTAGCAAAGTAATGCCACTATTTGATTCAGGTACTCTTAAACCTATTATCTATCAGGTCCTGTCCTTCGAAGATTGCGAAAAAGCTCATTCAATAATGGAATCAGATGAAAATATTGGAAAAATTATTCTTAATTTAGATTAACTTTTCGAAAATGTCTTGCCAGGGATATGACGGATCACCTGAGCAATAAAATAAAGGATTTTTTTTCTCTGAAATAAAATCATAAGTCAAAGCTTGACCATTCAAACTGGATATAAGGCCACCGGATGCTTCTACTACTGCCTGTCCGGCAGCGATATCCCATTGATAGGTTGGACCTAACCTGCTGTAAATATTTGCCTTGCCTTCTGCGACACGACACAACTTTAAAGAACTTCCAGTTGGTAGTTCTTCAACCTCAGTAAATGTTTTTTCACAGAGATTAATAAACGCCTGATCTTTTTCACTCTTATGGCTTTTGCTCACCGTCACAAGACAGAATTCTTGACTCTGTTTTTGAGAAGTTATTTCAATCTTTTCTTTGCCTTGTATCTTGAAAGCTCTTCCCGCGAAACCTATAAAGGTTTCTTGAACTGCTGGTGCAGATACTACACCGAGAATTGGCGTACTGTCTTCAATAAGTGCAACATTTACTGTAAATTCTCCATTCTTATTAATGAATTCTTTCGTCCCGTCTAAGGGATCAATTAACCAAAACAAATCTTCTCTATTTTCTTCAGTGTCGCCCTCTTCAGACAATATAGGGATATTGGCGTCTATAGATTTAAGGGAATTCAAGAGGATTTCGTGACATTTCTTATCGGCTATCGTTAGAGGAGATCCGTCATGTTTATCCTCTACTTCAAAATCACCAGAATTATATATTTCCATAACAATATCCGAAGCCTGTTCTACAGCCTCAAGAACTAAATTTGATATTTCTGTTAATTTTGAAACTTCCATTTCTTGAATCTCTCTTTTCTTCTACAATATATCATCCGAAAGACATTTAAAAAATTAATATGGAAAACAAAACTAAGTTGATAGAGAGTGCTCAAGAGCTAAAAAAAGGTCTAGACCTGCTTAGCAGGGAAAGAAAAGTTGTGATGCCTCATAACAAAGCGTTTGATCATGTCGATCAATTAAAAGTAAAAGTTGATGAAATCATTAATTTAGCTGAAACTGTCTAGAAATACGGAGATAAAAATGGAATACACTTGCTTTGATTTAGAAATTACAAACAAAATAGCTCACATCAAAATGTCTAGACCAGATGAATTCAATACCATGAATAAAGCTTTTTGGTCCGAGCTTCCCCACTTGGTTGAAAGTATCTCAGATGATGCATCTGCGAGGGTCATAGTATTGTCAGGAGAAGGTAAACACTTTTGTGCAGGAATGGATTTAGCTAATTTCTCTCCTTCAGATAAACAACCTAATGCTCATATGGGTATGAGAAAAGAATCTGGATATCGGGTGACACTAGATCTACAACATACAATTACTTGCTTAGAGAAAGCCAGAATACCTGTGATTGCGGCTGTACAAGGCGCTTGTGTAGGTGGTGGTGTAGACCTTGCTACAGCTACAGATATGAGATATTGCACATCAGATGCTTTCTTCTGTATTCAAGAAATAAATATAGGTATGGCTGCTGATGTAGGCACCTTACAAAGAATTCCCAGACTAATACCTGAAGGTGTAGTAAGAGAATTGGCTTATACAGGTAGAAGATTCCTACCAGAAGAAGCAATGAAGCATGGTCTTGTAAATGAAGTATTTAAAACTAAAGAAGAAATGATGGAAAAAGTCATGGAAGTAGCCGCTAACATTGCCTCAAAAGGCCCTCTTGCTATCGCAGGAACAAAAGAATCACTAAATTATGGAAGAGATCATACTGTGGAAGAATCATTGAATCATATAGCTTTGTGGAATACTGCAGTTGGAATTAGCGATGAAATGTCCGTAGCATTTAAAGCCAAGGCAGAAAATACTGAACCAGAGTTTGAAGATATGCTTCCGAGAAGAAAATACTTAGACGGAGAGGTGGGCGTTTAGCCTTTTCTTAGAAAGACAGGCGAGTTTTCCTTAGAATCCTTCTTACTAAAGCGATAACCATCAAGATTGAAGTTTTGAAGCTCATCAGCTTTTTTAATCTTGTTTTGAATAATAAATCTTGCCATTGTTCCCCTGGCCTTCTTGGCAAAGAAACTTATGATTTTATATCCGCCATTTTTATAATCTTTAAAAACAGGATTGATAACTGGTAAATTTATCTCTTTATTTTTAAGAACTGAAAAATATTCTACAGAAGCTAAATTTACAATTGCTTTTGATTTATTTTCTTTAGAAATTTGATTAATTGAGTTATTTATCTTAGATCCCCAAAATTCATATAGATTATTACCACGTTGAGTTTTAAATTTAGTCCCCATCTCTAATCTGTAGGGATACATAAGATCCAATGGTTTTAGCAATCCATAAAGCCCCGATAATATGCACAGATTTTTTTGTGCATAATTAATTTCTGACTTAGAAAGAGAAGGTGCGTCTAAGCCTTGATAAACGTCTCCTTTGAAGGCGAAGATAGATTGCCTGGCAGTGCCATTTGGTTTGATAGGCTTGGTCCAATTCATATTTCTTTCAAAATTTAGAACGGATAATTTTTCACTTAAGCCCATTAACGAAGAAAGGTCATCTGGGCTTTTTTTCTGTAATTCTTTTATGAGAATCTCACTATCAGAAAGATGAGAGGCAATAGAGAAATCATCAATTTTTAACTTTGACTCGTAATCTAGAGTCTTGGCAGGAGATACTAGTATCAGCATTAACTCAAACCTAAAACTAGTTTTGCCATTATGTTTCTTTGTATTTCATTAGAACCAGCATAAATACTAGCCTTTCTATAATTAAAATATCTTGGTGCAGCAGTATTCGCGAATCTACTACCTATGGCAGGTTCATTATTTCCGATTTCAGGACCAGGATTATGAAATGGCACTCCATAATAACCAACCAGTTCTACTGCTAGTTCGGTTATAGCTTGGCCTATTTCGGTCCCTCTAGTTTTTAAAAGAGATGACTCAGGACCAACATTCTGGCCGGCTGATAGGCTCCCTAATATCCTTAGCTCAGTTGCTTCCATTGCATTAATTTGAACTTCTAATTTAGCAATTTCTTCCATAAAACTTTGGTCATCAGATAACTTATGACCACCTACATCTTCTAGCTCCGCTTTTGCTCTTAGCTGTTGAAGCTGTTGGTAAAGCTCTGAGGAATAGCCATTACCTCTCTCAAACTCCAATAAATATTTTGCATAAGTCCATCCCTTACCCTCTTCGCCAATTAAGTTTTCTTTGGGTACTTTGACATCCTCAAAAAATACAGTATTCACTTCGTGATGTCCTATCGGAGTATTATCTAAAGTATTAATTGGTTGGACTTCGATTCCTTCAGAATGCATATCAATGAGCAAAAAAGAGATTCCTTTCTGTCTAATATCTTCCTGACTAGTTCTTACAAGACAAAAGATCATATCAGCATGTTGTGCCATTGTTGTCCAAGTTTTAGCTCCGTTAACAAGGTAGTGATCGCCTTTATCTTCAGCTTTAGTTTTTAGTGAAGCTAGATCCGAACCAGATCCAGGTTCTGAATAACCCTGACACCACCATACTTTTGAAGAAAGAATGTCCGGAAGGTATTTAGCTTTTTGTTCATCAGATCCAAAAGCCATGATAACTGGGGCGACCATTGAAATACCGAAAGCAGTAAAGCCGGGGGCTCTTGCAGCTGCCATCTCTTTACTGAACAAATATTTTTGTGAGGCTGTAAAAGAAGCACCTCCATATTCTTTAGGCCAATTGACACCGGCCCACCCCTTTGAAAAAAGTGCTTGTTGCCATTGAACATGCTCTTCTTTGGTAACATGGCCATTGGGAGAGTTCATGAGTCTGTCTTTCATGTCTTCAGGATAATTATCCTTAATCCAGTCTCTGACTTCCTTTTGAAAATCTAATTCTTCTTTTGTAAATTGTAAGTTCATAAATACCTCCCCTCAATTATAATTGAATTTCTCGTTAACAAAAATAGATTTACCTTGGAAAATGTTAGTGGATATTTAGATAGATTTTCAGAATTGACTGGAAAGATTTGTTCCTGGTTCGTTGCAATAATGGTTCTTATAACTTGTCTCGTCGTTGTTATGAGATATGGCTTGGATATGGGTTCTGTTTTCTTGCAAGATGTAGTTCTGTATCTTCATGGCAGTCTATTTCTTCTTGGAGCTGCATTTGCCTTAAAAAGAGGAGCTCATGTCAGAGTAGACATCTTCTACAGAAATTTTAGTGAGTCTAAAAAAGCTCTTGTAGATTTACTTGGTAACATCATTTTCCTACAACCGGTTTGTTGGACAATACTATTGTATTCATGGGGTTACGTAGAATTTTCATGGAGAATTATGGAAGTTTCACCTGAACCAGATGGTCTTCCCTTTGTCTACATACAAAAATCTTTGCTCATAGCAGTTGCAGCCTTGCTCTCTCTTCAAAGTCTTTCTGAAATCCTAAAATCATATCTAGTTATTAAGCATCATGGTTGAATTCATACCATTGCTAATGTTTGGTGTTATTTGCTTAGTTTTACTAGCAGGGTTTCCTGTGGCCTTTTCTTTAGCAGGAACTGCACTTATTTTTGCTGGACTAGGAGTAATAACAGGAACCTTTGAAAGTGCTTTCTTAGGGGCAATTCCAAATAGGCTTTATGGAGATATGACAAATATGACTCTTGTGGCTATTCCTCTATTTGTTTTCATGGGTGTTCTGCTAGAAAAATCAAATCTAGCTCAAGATTTACTGAGTAATATGGCAGAAGTCATTGGTGGATTTAGAGGTAGTCTTGCTATCTCGGTCATATTCGTTGGAGCCTTGATTGCAGCAAGTACAGGAATAGTTGGTGCCACAGTTATAGCGATGGGACTAATTTCTTTACCTATTATGTTGTCTAGAAACTATGATCCTAGTCTCTCTGCGGGAACTATCTGCGCCACAGGAACTCTGGGCCAAATCATTCCACCTTCTATAGCATTAGTAATATTGGGAGACGTTCTTTCGGCTGCTTATCAACAATCTCAGTTGAGTATTGGTAATTTCTCTGCAAGAACTGTTTCCGTAGGTGATCTGTTTATGGGGGCAATCATTCCCGGCTTTATTCTGGTACTTTGTTACGCAATTTATGTAATCATCAGAGCTTATATTTCACCTAAGATGGCTCCATCACAAGAAGTAACGATAGTCTCGGGAAGGTGGAAAATATTACTAACATCTTTACTACCTCCATTTATCTTAATAACTTCTGTGTTGGGATCTATTCTTTTAGGCATTGCTACTCCAACGGAAGCAGCTGGTGTTGGAGCTCTTGGAGCTATTTTACTTGCTGTCAGTAAAAGTAGTTTAACCAGGGCAAACCTTACGGAAGCTGTTGAAACTACTACCGAAATAACTGCGATGGTTTTTATGATACTTTTAGGGTCTTCAATTTTCTCATTAGTATTTAGAGGATTTGGAGGAGATGATCTTATAACCGGTATCTTTACAGAATTACCGGGAGGAGCATTTGGTGCTGTATTGGTCGTTATGGTGATTATTTTTCTACTAGGTTTTATATTAGATTTTATTCAAATTACACTAGTTGTAGTTCCTATTGTTGGGCCAGCATTATTAATGCTAGGAGTTGATCCCATTTGGCTAGGTATAATGATTGCCATAAATCTTCAAACATCCTTTTTGACCCCGCCATTCGGTTTCGCTTTATTTTATTTAAGAGGTGTAGCACCAGATACTCTTGCAACACAGGATATATATAGGGGAGTTATCCCTTTTATTCTGATTCAGCTTGGAGTTTTAATAGCTCTAGCTATATTTCCGGACTTGGTAACAGCTCTACCACGAACAGTTTACGGAAATTAGTCTCTATACTAGATGAGCTATTCTATCGGCTCTATAGGATGAACGTACCATTGGTCCAGCAGCAACTTCCAGAAAACCAATCTCAATCGCAAGCTTTTTGAAATAATCGAATTCATCAGGCGTATACCACTTTTCAACTGGTAAGTGATTTATAGTAGGTCGCATATATTGACCAAGTGTGAGTACGTCTACTCCTGCTCTTTTTATATCTGCAAAAGCGACTAATATCTCTTCTTCAGTCTCACCAAGTCCAAACATTAAACTTGTTTTTGTAATAATTTCTGGAGATTTCAGCTTTGCGAAAGATAACACTTCTAGAGTTTGATCATATCCAGCCCTAGGATCACGTACACGTTTGGTCAATCTACTTACCGTTTCTAGATTTTGAGCAAATACTTCTAAATTGGAGTCTAAAAGTATTTCTATGGATTTCGTATTTCCTAAAAAATCTGGAACCAATGCTTCAATGATTACCTCTGGAGCCTTTTCTTTAATAGCTCGAATGGTATCGGAAAAGTGTCCAGCACCTCCGTCACTTAAGTCGTCTCTGTTAACAGAAGTTAAAACTGCATATTTTAAATCCATATAAGCAATTGAATTAGCTACTTTTATAGGCTCATCTTTATCTAATTGCCCCTTGGGGTTTCCAGTGTCAACAGCACAAAATTTGCAAGCACGGGTACAAACAGAACCAAGCAACATAAAAGTTGCTGTGCCATGGCTCCAACATTCCTGGATGTTTGGGCACATTGCCTCTTCACAGACAGTATGGAGCTTCTTTTCGGAGACAATACTCTTTAGCTCTCTATATTTCTTTGAGTTTTGTGATTTTACTCTCAGCCATGTAGGCTTTCTTTCGATCGGAATCAACTTATTTGAATTGGGTTTTATGCCATTCTTTACAGCAACCACACCATTTTCTTTAATAGTTTTAGTAGGTATTAAGTTTTCCATTATGCAGCCTCAGAATCATACTCTCTAAGTATGTTCACCAAGTCTTGTTTAATTGTCTCAATTGAGACTTCCGCTAGATCTTTAAGTTGCACGACCTCTAGGGAGTCAATTCCACAGGTAACTATTCCTTCAAAAGGTTTTAGGTCCATATCAATATTAAAACTTATGCCATGATAGCAATAACCTTTTTTTATCTTGAGGCCTATTGAAGCTATTTTTTTTCCTTGAACATAGATACCAGGAGCACCAATTTTTCTTTTTGCATTTATTCCGTATTTACTTAAGAGATCAATCATTACACCTTCAAGCTCACAAATTAATTTTTTTGGACCCCAGCCCAGCCTTCTTAAATTTAAGAGAAAGTAGATCATCAACTGTCCTGGACCGTGGTATGTTACCTGACCACCTCTATCTGTTCTTACTACAGGAATATTATTATTTTTAATAATATTTTTCTCTTCAGCAGCATG
Source organism: uncultured SAR86 cluster bacterium (assembly GCA_902542325.1). GTDB lineage: Bacteria > Pseudomonadota > Gammaproteobacteria > Magnimaribacterales > Magnimaribacteraceae > Magnimaribacter. The sequence goes on from CACBUE010000002.1 coordinate 44,884, forward strand.
CCCGAGAGTATAAACAGGATAATGCTCTACAAACCACAACTCATCTGGTTCATTTCCTGACTTTCGATTTATTGTGTCCTGCATTCGCTTCCAAGTATCTTGATACTTTTCCAAACCTATATCTCTAACTTCTAAATTCTTCAATCCAATTCTCGTGTGTCTATGTATGCCTTCTCAGAAATCCTATGATAATTGATTACTTGTTCTTTGAACTCTGTATAAGATTTATATACCTTCTGCGCCATTGGATCATCTTTAATAAAATCTTCCATGACTTCGTCAGTTATTTTCTTCAATTCTACGAGGACATTGTCTGGTAATTTTCTAAGATCAACATCATGCTTCTCAACAAGTTCTGTAAGAGCCTTATTATTTCTTGCAGTGTATTCATCGAGCATTTCTTGATTAGCTGATTTAGCAGCATATTTAATTATGGCCTTTAAATCATCTGGTAAAGAATTATAAGCTTCTTTATTTATTATAATTTCCATAGTTGAGCCTGGTTCATGCCATCCTGGGTAATAGTAATAATCAGCTACCTGATGGAAGCCGAAGGTCAAATCATTATATGGTCCAACCCACTCGGCAGCATCAACCACGCCTTGTTGCAAAGAAAGAAAAATTTCATTTCCCGGTAGAGTTACAGTTTCGGCACCTGCTCTAGTAAATACTTCACCGGCTAAACCGGGTATCCTCATCTTCAGACCCTCTAGGTCACTCAAAGAATTAATTTCTTTTTTAAACCAACCGGCCATCTGCACTCCAGAATTGCCTCCTGCTAATGGGATTAAATTAAAAGGCTCATAAGCTTCTTCCCAGAGTTCCATACCTCCTCCATAATGAAGCCAACCATTCATTTCTTGAGCGGTAAGTCCAAAGGGAACTGCTGTAAAAAATTGCGAAGATTTTACTTTTCCAGTCCAATAATAAGATGCTCCATGGCCAAGCTGAACGTTTCCTTGTGAAACGGCATCAAAGACTCCTAAAGCTGGCACGAATTCTCCAGCTCCGTAAACTTTTATTTGCATCCTTCCGCAAGTCATTTCATTTACATATTTAGAAAAATTTTCTGGTCCCATGCCTAGCCCAGGAAAATTTTTAGGCCAAGTAGTTACCATGGTCCATTTATAATTCTTTGTTCCATTTGAAAAACATCCTTGATCTTCAACAATGGATTCTTCTGAGTTCGAACAAGAAACCAGAACAAAGAAAGTCCCTATAGCTAATAATCTTTTCATATTAAGTGCCTTATTTTATATATTTTGCAGTTTAGCGTAAGCAACCATGAGCCATTTAGTTGTACTTGAATCAAAATTAACCTCTACTCTCGCATTGGCACCTTCGCCTTCGTAATTCAGAATCACGCCTTCTCCAAAAGCCTCATGAAGGACCCTTTGTCCTAATTTAAAGTTTGTATCCGGAACCTCTCCAGAAATTCTGCTTGAACTATTTTTTGAAGTTCTAGTAACATTGCCACCTGTACGAACCTCAACGGTTAGCTCATCAGGTATCTCTCTTAAAAACCTTGAGGCAGGATTAAAATTTTCCGAGCCATATAAATTTCTCATTTCTGCATGAGTAACAAATAACTTTTCCATAGACCTAGTCATACCTACATAGCAAAGTCTCCTCTCTTCCTGTAACTGATTTGGGTCTTCTATAGATAATTTATGTGGAAAGAGCCCTTCTTCAAATCCTGTTATGAAAACCAGAGGAAATTCTAGCCCTTTGGCAGAATGCAGTGTCATAAGTTGTATGGCAGACTCATGTTCTGAAGCTTGAGTCTCTCCAGCATCTAGGGCGGCGTGATCTATGAACATCTTTAAGGCACTCTCTTCTAGTTCATCAAAAGAATCAGGTTCAAAATCTCTGGCAGCACCTACTAACTCTGATAAGTTTTCAACTCTCGTCCTACCTTTTTCACCAGCTTCTTTCTTGTGATATTCGATAAGCCCACTTCTTTCAATGGCCATATCAACTATATCTCTGAGTTGTAAATCTCTTGTATCTGACTCAAGAGTATTGAAACTAGACATAAAACCTTGAATGGATTGAGCTGCTCTAGCTGTTAAGCCCTCGATGTCTATTAGTTCTTCACAAGCTTTCCATAGAGACATATTTTTTTCGGCTGCTTTAGCTCTAATTATATCTATGGTCTTAGCGCCTATGCCCCTTGGTGGAATATTGATAACCCTTTCAAAAGCTGCGTCATCTTCTCTACCGTATAAGAGTCTTAAATAACTCATAGCATTCTTGATTTCTGATCTTTCATAAAATCTCAAACCGCCATAAATCTTGTAGGGTAAAGATTCTCTTAAAATTGCCTCTTCAAGTACTCTGGATTGTGCATTGGATCTGTAAAGGATCGCAACTTCATCAAGACTTCTTCCTTGGTTTACCCAATTCTGTATGCTGCCGACAACATACCTAGCTTCATCATCTTCGTTGTAAGCTGAATATATAGAAATTGGCTCACCTTCTTTCTGATCAGTCCAAAGTTCCTTTCCCATTCTTCCTTGATTATTTTTAATGACTGCATTTGCAGCATTCAAAATAACTGAGGTTGACCTATAGTTTTGCTCTAGTCTAATTATTTCAGTATTTTTGTAATCAGTTGTAAATCTATTTATATTTTCACTTTTTGCACCTCTCCAACCATAGATTGATTGGTCATCATCTCCTACAGACATAAAGCATGCGCCTCCATCAGCTAAAAGTCTCAAAAACTGATATTGGACTTCATTAGTATCTTGAAATTCATCTACTAATATATGGCTAAACCTTCTTTGATAGTGCTTCAAGACCTCTTCATCACTTTTGAGTAATATATAAACTCTAAGCAGCAATTCTCCAAAATCTACTAAACTTTCTCTCTCGCATAGCTCTTCATAAACCTTATATACTTCGGCCATCTTTTCAGCGAAATAGTCATCTGCCACTTCGACATCTTTTGATCTCCTACATTCATCTTTTTGCTTATTTATAAACCATTGAATCTGCCGTGGAGGCCACTTGGTATCATCTAATCCCATTGACTTAACTACTCTCTTAATTACCCTGTATTGATCCTCTGAGTCCAGAATCGCAAATTCCTTTCTGAGACCAGCTTCCTCCCAATGAGTCCTTAATAATCGATGCGAGATTCCATGAAAAGTTCCACACCAAAAATTTCCCATCTCTTCTTGAACAATGTCTTCAATTCTTCCACGCATCTCTCTAGAAGCTTTATTGGTAAAAGTAACAGTTAAAATTGAATGAGGATTTATATTTTCAGCTTTAATAAGCCACGCTACTCGATGAGCGATAACTCTTGTTTTTCCTGAGCCTGCACCTGCAAGAACGAGTAAATTTTTAGATTCAGAGGTTACTGCATTCCTTTGGGGTTCATTTAAACTTTCGAAGATTTCTGATACATCCACCTGCATATTCTAACTAAGAATCGTTTTTCAATCTTGAGATATTCGGTCTAAATAAGAAAAAAATCGTTCCATTTAATTTTTTTAAAGCACCTATGAATATCATATTCTTTAGGTATCATTGACCTATGGAAAATACAGAAAAATTCTTTGAAACTTATTGTGATTTTGTAACAAAAGTAACCAGTGATCCGAGCTTAAAAATAGAAGACTTAAAAAAGTCTTTAGATAATATTCAGGATAATTCACCTATTGACACCCCTCGTTTACTTACTGCTGCTCTTGGTCTGGGAAGTGAGACAGGAGAATTTGTAGAAATAGTCAAAAAAATGATTCTACAAGGTAAGCCGGCCGATCAAGATAATATCTTTCATATGAAAAGAGAATTGGGAGATGTGATGTGGTATTGGGTTACAGCCTGTATGGCTCTAGAGCTTGATCCAGTCGAAGTGATTTCAGAAAATCAAAAGAAACTTGAGGCTCGGTATGGAGAACAGTTCACCATAAACCAGAGTGAAGTAAGAGCGAAGGGAGATTTATAGCTAGTAGATTCTTGAAACTGCTGTTTTTTCTGCTTCTGTAGGCTCTGCCCTTTTTAAATCCATAGATTTCCATACATCATCTAAAGCATTCAAAAAATGGTCTATATCACTAGCTTCGTGTCGAGGCGTGATGGTGACTCTAAACCTTTCATCACCTTTTGGAACGGTAGGATGGAAAACAGGTTGAATGTATATTCCGTGTTTTTCAATTAAAAGATTAGCCGCACCTTTACATAACCTAGGATCATATAAATGTATTGGGATAATGTGACTATCATTTTCAAGAAAAGGAATTTCAAGATCTCTCAAGCCCAATCTTATTCGGTCTGAATTAAGTCTAATATTGTCCCTTAGATGTTCAGATTCCATTGCAATTTTGATACTAGTTATTGAAGCGGCAGCTATCGAAGGATTCATAGAAGAAGTAAAAATAAATCCAGGAGCAAAGCTTCTAATATAGTCAATAATGTCAGAATTAGCTGCGACATAACCACCCATTTGACCAAATGATTTAGACAAAGTGCCGTTGATAATATCTATATCTTCTTCGAGTCCTTTTTCAGCAGTAATGCCTCTACCTTCAGGTCCATAGAGTCCAACTGAGTGGACCTCATCTAGGTAAGTTAATGCATCATACTTCTTGGCAAGTTCAATAATCTTTTGAAGAGGAGAACGGAGACCTTCCATAGAATATAGAGATTCAAATACAATTATTTTTGGTGTATTTGCATTAGCTGTCTTTAAAAGTTCTTCCAAATGCTCAGTATCATTGTGCCTAAAGACATGACATTCAACATTCGCATTCTTTATACCTTGTATTAAAGAGGCGTGGTTAAGCTCATCAGAAAAGACTTCAACGCCCTCAAGATTTTTACAAAGTGTCCAAAGAGTGGACTGGTTGGCAGTGTAGGCTGAAGGAAAAAGTAATGCTGATTCTTTTCTATGCAGATCTGCTAAAAGTTGTTCAAGGTCAACATGGTATGTGGAAGTCCCAGATATATTTCGTGTTCCACCAGATCCTGTGCCTAGTTCGTTTATCACGTCCACGGATGTTTTGGTAACCTCTGGGTGTTGGCTAAGGTTCAGGTAGTCATTGCTGCACCAAACTTCAACTTCTCTTTCCTGTCCTTCGAATCTCTCAGTGGCTTTAGGAAAGCTAGATTTATTCCTATTTATAGCTCTAAACTTTCTGTAGAGGCCTTGAGATTTTAATGATATAAGTTCGTCTGAGAAGAATTTTTTATAGTTCATGAATTAATTACTAAGAAAAGTTAATATAATTATGGTTGACGCGGATTGCATTGTAATTGAAATCTTTAGTGCGAAACTAATTAAGAATAATTCTCATTTAAACCTATTTTGAAAGCCTTAAAAATAGCATCTAGGAAAAGTCCTCTAGCAAGGATTCAAGCGTTGCTTGTAGCTGAAAGAATATCAAAATCTTTCCCCGATATTGAGATATTACATCTTTATAAAAGTACTCTAGGTGATGAAGATTTGACTACTCCTTTAAATAAGATGCCTGATATCGGAGTGTTTACAAATGATATAAGGAATGATCTCCTCAATAAAGTTGCGGATATTGCTGTGCATTCATGGAAAGATTTGCCAGTAGATCTAGAAGAAGGCACAGAGATAATTGGTACGCTTGAAAGAGCAGATATGAGAGATATGCTCTTTTTAAAGAAAGATAGTATCGGTAAAAATGATCTCACTATCCTGAGCTCTTCGCCAAGGAGAGAAAAGAACCTATCCACCTTCTTGCCATCAGCATTACCGTTTAAGTCAAAGATAAAATTTAAAGACGTCAGGGGTAATATTCATACTAGACTAACAAAGTTGATTGAAGGGGATGATGATGGTTTGGTTGTAGCTAAAGCAGCCATTGATAGATTCATGCAAAACAAAAGTGGTGAATTTGAGAAAGATAAAAATTCTCTTCTTGATGTACAAAAAAAACTACAATGGATGGTACTTCCTTTATCTCAAAATCCTTGTGCAGCTGCTCAGGGCGCTCTCGCAATCGAAGCCCGCCAGGATGATAAAGCAGTTAAAGAAATTATTGCTACTATTTCCAATCAAGAGGTTTTTGATTCGGTTGAAATCGAAAGAACCATATTGAAATCATATGGCGGCGGATGTCATCAAAAAATAGGTGTTAGTCATGAAATCTTAGAAGCAGGTAAGCTAATGACAATAAGGGGAGAAACTGAAGCTGGATTAGATCTATCGGAAAGATCACTTAGTAATAATCTAGAAAATTATTTTGACTCTTTAAATCATACAAATTATTTCCCCAAAAATAGAGATGAACAAAGGTTTTTCGAAAGAAAGCCAATTCTTGATTCTATTGAAGTTTTGAAAAAAGTTAAGAATCAGGGGATTTACGTCAGTAGATCAAATGCTATAGGAAATACCAACTTGATAGATGATTCCAATATCATCTGGACTAGCGGCATTGATACCTGGAAATCTTTAGCCCAAAAAGGGTACTGGGTTAACGGAACCTCAGATAGTCTTGGCGAAAATAACTCTCCAGAGGAAAGTATATTTAAAGAGGTAAGTTGGTTAAAAGTATCCCATAAAGATAATTTAAATGAAGCAAAATCGGTTTTATCTACATACGAATTAAATCCTCTCGATGTTTCTGAAAGACTTTTAGAATGTGATTACTTCTATTGGATGAGTGCAAGCTCATTTGAGTTAGCCATAAAAAAATATCCTGAACTTAAAGAGCGAAATCACGCTTGTGGACTTGGAAAGACTTTCGAGCTGATAAAAGAAATAGTACCGAACGTTTCTGCGTTTCTAGACTTTGATAGCTGGAATGAAGCCATAAGAAACAAGATAAAATAATATAGCTCTTTTGCCTAAGGTATAATGTAAGCCTCTTATTTCAATTAGTATGAACGTATCACGAAAATTTCCCCAATCAAGATTAAGACGAACTAGATTTACTTCGCCTATAAGGAGTTTGGTTGCTGAAAACAGTCTGTCAGTCGATGACTTAATACAACCTATCTTTGTAAAAGAAGATTTAGATGGAATCGAAAGCATTGATTCGTTGCCAGGGATCAATAGGTATGGATTAAATGCTTTAGATAAAGAAATAGAAAATACACAAAATAATAAGATAAAAGCTGTTGCTATATTTCCGGTTATAAATCCTGAAAAAAAAGACGATCAAGGAAGTGAATCATTAAATGAAGACAACTTAGTTTGTACTGCCATAAAACAAATAAAGAAAAATTCTGAATTGGCAGTGATCGCAGATGTAGCTTTAGATCCCTATACTTCGCACGGTCATGATGGGGTATTAGATGAAAACGGATATGTAGAAAATGATAAAAGTCTTTCTCTTCTGATTGAGCAAGCTCTAACTCTCGCCAAGGCTGGAGCGGATATGGTTGCTCCTTCAGATATGATGGATGGCAGGATAGCGGGTATTAGAGAGTCATTAGAATCTAATGAATTTGCTAATACGATTATCCTTTCTTATGCTGCAAAATATAGTTCAAAATTTTATGGTCCTTTTAGAGATGCAGTAGGGTCTTCTGCTAACCTTGGCGCTGGTAGTAAGGATACTTACCAAATGTCCGTTGCAAATATTGAAGAAGCATTGCATGAAGTCAAAATGGATATTGAAGAAGGTGCCGATATAGTTATGGTCAAGCCTGGAATGCCTTACTTAGACGTTATTAAAGCAGTTAAAGATACTTTTAAAATACCCACCTTTGCCTATCAGGTAAGTGGTGAATATGCCATGCTGAAAGCTGCAATAGAAAATGGTTGGTTGGCAGAAGAAGTCCTAGAGGAATCCTTGTTAAGCTTTAAAAGGGCTGGAGCAGATTGTGTTCTCACCTACGCTGCTAATGAAATAGCAATAAAGTTAAATCAGTAAAACCTTGCCTAATAAAAAATTCATAAATGCCATAATAAGAAAGCCACAGGCCTGCCCGCCTATATGGCTCATGAGACAAGCCGGTCGATATCATGATCACTATCAAAGCTTAAAGAAAGATCATACGTTCGAAGAACTTTGTAAAAAACCTATACTGGCAGCTGAAACAGCTATGGGTCCTATTAACGAATTTGATTTTGACGTAGCGATTCTGTTCAGCGATATATTATTTCCTCTTGAAGCGCTTGGTATGGACCTAACTTATAATCCAGGACCTCAATTTGGACTCCATCTGGACGAAGATAATGCCGAGAGCCTTCTCGTAAACCAAAATCCTATCAACTTTATGGAGTTTCAGGGAGAAGCTATTGAAAGAACCATTGAAAGACTACCCAGTGATAAGTCATTAATAGGTTTTGTCGGTGGACCCTGGACCTTGATTGCATATGCATGCAACATTAGTAAAGATTCTAGGGAATTAAATTTTAATAATTTCCAAATAGGCCTTCTAGATAACGTGATTCTTCCACTGCTAAAAGAGAATGTAGAATTACAATTGAATGCGGGGGCTGAGGTGGTAATGATCTTTGACTCTAACGCACATCTGCTGGCTGAAGAAGATTTAAACATCTATCTCGATAAAACCTTTAATGCACTGGCTAAGGAATTTCCAAATAAAGTAGGCTATTACGCCAAGGATGGTATTGACTATGAGGCCATTATTGCGAAGCAAAATGACCCTGAGATTAATTTAGCAGGAATGGGTCTAGACTCTAATATTGACCTTAGGGAGTACTTTAAAAAAACTACAAATGGGTTTGTGCAGGGTAATTTTAGTGAGCATTTCTTAACCCTCCCCCATGAAGAATTCTTACCCAAATTAGATACTTTCATAGAACAAATGTCAGTGCTTTCTCCAGAAGATAGATCTGGCTGGGTTTGTGGACTAGGCCATGGAGTTCTGAAAACAACGCCTCAGGAAAACGTCAAAGAGTTTGTAAAAAGAATAAGAGCATCCTTTTAATGTATGGATATTGAGGAAAAAAAATCCCTAACTTCATCTTGGTTCAGAGAACTGAGAGATATGTTCTGCGAAGAATTTGTTGATATAGATGGCGGGAGTTTTGAAAGAAAGAACTGGGATCATAAATTTGAAGGAGGCGGAGAGATGAGCCTCATGAAAGGTGAAGTCTTTGAAAAGGTTGGTGTAAATATATCTACGGTATCTGGAAAATTTGATAATGATTTTAAATCTGAAGTTAAGGGCACAGATGAAGCTCCTAACTACTGGGCAAGTGGAATCAGTCTTGTGGCACACATGCAATCGCCTAAAGTACCGGCATTTCACTTTAATACGAGGTATATCGTTACTGGAGATTCCTGGTTTGGTGGTGGTGGAGATTTAACCCCAACAATCAAAAAAGATGATGAAATTAAGTTCTTTCACAAATGCATGAAGGAAGCGTGTGATTCGGCTGATCCAGATTATTACGAGAGATATAAAAAAGCCTGTGATGAATATTTCTATCTACCGCACAGGTCTGAAGCCAGAGGTGAAGGTGGAATATTTATAGATCATTTAAAAACAGACGATTGGAATAAAGATTTTAGCTTTATAAAAGAAGTAGGTTTTTCCACCTTAAAAGCAATTACAACAATTGTCAGAAATCTTAAGGATGAAGAATGGACAGAACAGGAAAAGGAGCGACAACTTATCAAAAGAGGTCGTTATGTTGAATTTAATTTACTTTGGGATAGAGGAACTGCATTTGGCATAAAAACTGGGGGCAATTCGGATGCTATATTGATGTCTATGCCGCCTACTGCCAAATGGGATTAGATGAATACCTACTTAATTTTTAAAACCATTCATATAATCTCTGTAATTACCTGGATGGCAGCCCTGTTCTATCTTCCAAGACTATTTGTATATCACTCCACCAAAGAAGTAGGATCAGATTCTTCTGAGACCTTTAAAGTTATGGAGTCTAAGTTACTAAAAATCATTGCGAATCCATCTCTTATTCTAGTTTGGATCTCAGGCCTAGCTCTTTTAAACTACAAAGGTCTAGAAATTTGGCTAGTTCTAAAAATGTTTCTTGTCATGGGCATGACTCTTTTTCACTTTTATCTGAATTTTCTTAGAGTAGGTTTTGAGGCCGATTCCAACACAAAATCAGAAAAGTTTTTTAGAGTTATAAATGAAATACCAACGATACTGTTATTGATAATAGTTGTTCTGGTTGTCTTTCAACCCAGATTTTAGAATTCTACAGTTTGTACATTTTATTATCTCGATAAAGCTGTATCTATTGTGCTAATTTGATCCTGGTTGAGTTCTCCGAGTGATTCTGCTTTTATGCAATCTAGAAGCTCAGACCTATTTTTTACACCCAAAATAACAGAAGAAACTTTTTCGGCGCTAAGAGCATATCGGTGTGCGAGAGTTGAAGGATTCATTTTCCATTCGGAAGCTAACTTTCTAAAAGGTTCGGCTTTATCATAATCTTCGAAATCTCTTATATCAAAACCCGACGGGTGCGGCTCTCTATCCATTTTTAAAGTTAATGCTCCAGCTTGAACTGCTCTAATTCCAAGTATCGGTATTCCAACTTTTTGACTTTCTGTAAGTATTTTTTGAGGATCAAAATCTTGATCAACATATCCTATAGCACCGGCTGAATTTAAAGGATTAACAACACACTGAATAGCTTCAGGTTGAATTTCATGATTTAAGGCCTCCAGAATTGCTTGATTTTGGCCTAAACCACCTATACCCCAGCTACCAATCTTCCCTTCTTGCTTTAGTCTTTCAAAGGCTGGTATAACCGCATTGTAATAACAAGAAAGTGAAGTTGTATTAGTCTCTCTGTGCTCATTGAGTGTATAAAGCTGAAAATCATCCTGTCGTAACTGTGAGTGCAGTAAAAAAAGATCAACCCTTTCCATATTAAGATTAACAAGACTTTTCTCAAGAGAAGAAATTAAGCGCTCATATACTTCGTCATCTGGTAATGTTCCTAATCTGCATTTTGTAGTAATTTTTACATCTCCTAAATCTTTCCCTTTAAAAACTTCACCAACAACTCTCTCGGCCTCTCCTTTTCCATACATTGGTGCAACATCGAGGTGAGTTATACCCTTTTCAATGGCAAGATTTACTGTCGCAACTGCTTCCTCTCTAGATGTTTCACCCCAGACCTGTCCAAGGCCTCCACCACCTAGTGTTAAAGCGCTTATATTTCCAAATGGCTTAAAACTTCTCTTTTTCATGTAACAATTTAAATTCAAAAATATTATAACGGAACGCTCATTCTGAATATTGAAGAAAACAATTTTTTCATGCTACCATCATGTTTCTATGATTTTAGAAGATGGCCCAAAACACACAAAAGATTTAAATCAAGCTAAGCTAGACTTAGATAAATTTGGTTATTGTTTAATACCAGATGTTCTAAATGATAATGAAATAAGAATTGCTAAAAAACGACTTCTTGAGCAAGCTGAAGCCGAGGAAGAGCTAGGTCTTTCTTTTCGAGATGGAGGGGCAGATCAAGAGGTTAAGTTCAAAGAGGGGCGTGTAGACAAAACATCATTTACTAAGAGCAATGGAGGGGTGAACCAAAGGCTTTGGATGTTAGCGAATAAAGGTGAATGTTTCAGAGAGATGGTTACTCACCATCTAGTAGATGAACTTGTCGGTCATATTTTGGGTAATGATTTTATTTTATCCACTCACTCAGCAAATATTGCTAAACCTGGAGGAGTAAGAATGGGCTTACATACAGACCAATGGTGGATGCCTCAACCTGTAAGAGCAGGAGCAAGCTATATAAAACCTTCGGAAATATCGAGAAATGCTGACGCAAGTTTTGTTGAGCCTGATGTATCACTTGGCATATCGCCACCAGTAGTAGCTAACTGTATGTGGATGCTCTCAGATTTCTCTCCAACGAATGGGGCTACTGAGGTAGTTGCAGGATCTCATCTTACTGGAGCCCATCCGAATCAAGAGGATCAAAGCATGTACCCCATAAGTCAACCTGAAGCTAAAGCAGGCTCTTTAATGGTTTTTGATGGAAGACTTTGGCATGGCACTGGAGCCAATACTGGCAGTACAGATAGATTGGGCGTGCTTACAACTTTCTGCTCACCGCAGTTTAGACAACAAGAAAACCAAACACTTGGGCTTGATAGAGACCTTTGGGATTCTTGTTCGGAAAAACTAAAGTCCAGACTTGGTTTCAAAGTATGGAATGCTTATGGAAGAATTGAAAGCACTATGGACTATCTTATTGATATTGAACCTGAAAGAATAAAAGAACTAAAACCGACTAAGCAATGAATCTTGAAACACTAGAGTATCCACCCTTAACTGAAGATATAGAAGAAGCTAAAAATCATTTAGATAAATATGGCATGGCATTGATTGCTAATGTACTAAGCAATGATGAAATTGATGAGATGGACCAAAGACTTAACGAACAGTTCTTAGGTGAAGAAAAATACAAGGTAGGGTCGAAAGTTAGAGGCGATGAAGGATTAGGTGTAGAGTCATCTGAAGAGGAAAAAGTAAGTAGATTAGTCTGGAATCTTATTAATAAAGGTGATTGTTTTTTAAAGCTTATAGATCATCCAAAAATACTGCCACTCATTCAGCATCTAATAGGAGAAAAGGTTTGTCTCTGTTCAATGGGAGCGCATATGAATGGAAGTGGCAATGAGAAAATGGCCCTTCACCAAGATCAATGGCCTTTAGTTCCTCATCCCATGGACTTTCCTTTCATGGCGAATGTAATGTACTTGATCTCAGATAACTCTCCTGAAAATGGTGGTACTAGGCTAATACCTGGATCACATAAATGGCCACTTATAGATTATCGCACTGCAAATGGTGAAGAGATTCAAAAAATGGCTAATTCTTTGACTGCACCAAGAGGGACTGCAATAGTTTGGGAAGGAAGGCTTTGGCATGGCAATGGTTTAAATAGATCAGGATCTATGAGGAGCAATATCTCGACAGCTTTTTTACAACCCTGGGTGAAACCTCAAGAAAATCATCAATATAGTATCCGAGATGAAGTACTCGGAAAGATAACCGAAAAGCAAAAACACATATTGGGTTTCAGTTCTTTTGGGACCCTTGGCGGGCATGACGGATCTAGTGTTTCACCTGCAGAATTTGATCCCAAAAAGGAGTCCATAGGGATACTTAAGCCTTGATCTAGTTGCTTAATTTCCTATATAAAAAATAGAGTAAAGCAGGTAACAAAGCCGCTCCAAAAAAAGCTAGAGTTGATGAGCCGCTTGATAGTGCTGCAGCTCCTAGTCCAGAAAATACTATAGCTACACCTATATTAGATAAAATCATTACATAGACAAATTTCATAAAGGGCATATTAGTTATTCCGGCAGCAAGGGTACTGAGTTCAGCAAATGCGGGGACAGGTCTTGCAAGAATTAAGCCCATAACATCAATATCTCTAGCCGAATCTTCAGCTTTTTTTAAATCATCCACACCAATTATCTTTTGAGCTAATGGTCTTGCTGCAAATCTACCTACTGTGTAGCCAAAAACAGCTCCTAAATTTAGACCTATCCAAACAACAACAGAAGCAAGAGCCCAGCCCAGAGTAGCTCCTGCTAAAGTATTTGTTAATCCATTTGGAACAGGGAGAAATACATCAGCAGCTAGAGCAATAATAACCACGATCGAAGTATAGACAGTATTTTCACCTGCCCAAGCTAGTGCTATTTCTCCATATCTAGAAAATGGTGTTTCCAAAAAGATTGCTGGAATAACAATGGTCGTAAAAAAAACTATAATAAATGTAAGCCATTTAAATAATCTGGTCATTAAGCTCTTTCTTGAATCTGCTGTTTTATTGCTGCGTGTTCTTTTTCACCAAACTTAAATTTTTTATATAAAAGATAAGCTCCTAAACTATAAAAAACTAAAGGTACAAGGCCATAGAGACTAATCAGTGCAATTTTTACTTCCATCGTCTGAGGTTGATTAGGGATAAAACCAGAAAACTGCAGAACAAAGCCAGTTACAAGAAGCATAATCCCTGTTGCGCTTTTAAATACAAAATTAAGTGCTGCAAAATAAGAACCTTCTTTCCTCTCTCCTGTTAGGTACTCGTCATAATCTATTACATCACCTTTCACAGAAGGCCCAATTGCTCCTCCGCAACCTGCAGCCATACCACCTAAAGCTGCCCCAATAAACATAACAATCAACCTATCAGTTACAGAGTCCAAAAAAGGAATGATAAATATTCCGCCGAATGAAATACCTGTAAAGGCAAGACTAAAAACCCATAATCTTATCTTTCCAAATCTTCTTGATAATGGTATCCAAAGAGGAACAGATAAAGCTGACGGAAGCATGTAAGCAAATATAATTAAAGGTGCCCAAGCAGGAGCTTCAACTATATATTGAGTTACATAAAGGGTGAGCACTCCTATAACTGCCCCACCTAAATTTTCAATAAATAGAACTATTATTAATATTTTCGCATGTGGGTTTATCCATACGTCTCTGAATGCCTTAAATGGATTTTTATTTACTCGGTTTTGAAATTCAGGATTTTCTTTAAGTTTTGAGACTGCAAAAAATATCATTAGCGACATTGCACCAATGGCATAAAAAGCGAGACTACCAGCCAATTGTCTAACATCTCCATCAGGATTATTTTCTTCGCTAATTAGCAAACTCATAGAGACTAATGCAAGAATTGATCCCAGCGTAAAACCTATATGCCTTACCCCAAACAGCCTAGTCCGCTCATGATAATCTTCTGACAGTTCCGCCCCTAGTGCCATATGAGGTACGTTAAGAAGAGTTATTGCGGAATAGAAACTGAGTATTGCTATCATCATCCACAAATCAAGAGACTGACCTTGCATAGATTCAGGTGGCGAAAAGACTGCTAAAAATCCAAACGAAATGGGAATAAAGCTAATTAGCATCCAAGTCCTTCTCCTGCCGAATTTAAATGTGGTCCTGTCACTTAAATATCCTGCAATAGGGTCTGATACGGCATCCCATATCCTAGATATACTAAAAATGACTCCCATTACGGCTGGAGCGATGAGTAGTACATCGGTGGAAAATTTCATGACGTATAGGCTCATCAAAAGATACATATAGCCTGCACCCAATCCCGGCATGCCGTAAGCTATAGTTGTTCCTAATGGTACTTTTCTCATTTAAATCTTCTTTAATTCAGAGAGTTCTTTAATAAGATTATATGAATGAAGTTTATTCACACTATTATTCATAATTATTTTTGTAAGTAAGTTTCTTATCTTTGCAAGTATGGGGTTAGAGACATGATTAAATATCCCCTGAAGTTTTGATCTTTTTTGTATCCATCTACTTCTACTATTTCTTAACCTATCATATGCACGAACTATGCTGCACAGATCTTCTTTGTCCTTTAGTAAAGATGCTAAACAGTAAGCATCTTCAATCGCAAGGCAACCACCTTGTCCTAGAAAGGGAGCCATAGGATGAGCAGCATCTCCTAGAAGCAAGCACTTATCTCGATACAGTTTTTTTGGGAGAGGTCTTTCAAAAATACCCCATTTATATATTTCTTGAGACGAATCAAACATAGAAAGTAATTCTTCGTTCCATCCAGCAAAGCAATTAAGAAATTCAGATTTATTACCCTTTATTTTCCAAGACTCTTCAGACCAAATTTCGTTATGCTCAATAGCAATGAAATTAATAAGATCTCCTCTGCCAGTTGGGTAATGCACACAATGACCTCCAGGGCCGTAGTAAACATTGACCTTATCATTTCCTTCGAATTTAGGAAGGTTCTCTATCGAGGTCATGCCTCTCCATGCTACATATTTTGTAAATTGAGGTTTTTGTTCGTCAAAATAATGCTCTCTTAAAGAAGACTTAATGCCATCACAAATTAGTATTAGATCATAGGTCTTTTTTTCATGAGTAGATATTATGATTTCTCCTGAAGCAGGATCAATTGATTCAATCTCACTATCGAGGATGATACTTCCACCAAGCTCTTCAAATCTATTCGAGAGTGTCAATACAAGATCTCTTCTATCTAAAGTTATAAAATTTTTATCAAGTGTCTTGAACTTTATTACCTTAGCTTTCTTATAATCCCGTATGAAAGAACCCAAAGGATAGTGACCCTTAGAAGATAAAAATTCCATAAGATCCAGGTCTTGCAGCAACAGAGTAGCATTCTTGGAAAGCGTTATACCGGCTCCAAATGCGTCTATGGATTGAGATCTTTCAAAAATTT
Source organism: uncultured SAR86 cluster bacterium (assembly GCA_902542325.1). GTDB lineage: Bacteria > Pseudomonadota > Gammaproteobacteria > Magnimaribacterales > Magnimaribacteraceae > Magnimaribacter. Next base: position 61,031 of record CACBUE010000002.1, read on the forward strand.
CAACTTCTAAGCCAATTTTTTTTAATGCATACCCAGCAGTTAGACCAGATACTCCTGCTCCTATTACTGCAATATTTCTTAACACTAGATTGCCTTAGTCTTAATTTGATTTTTTTGAGCTCGTTCTTTTCTGCGCGTCTTATCATTAACTTGTCCAACTAGTTGTCCGCAAGCAGCCATGATGTCATCACCTCTTGTTGATCTAATAGTCGTAACATAACCCTCACCCTGGAGATATTTTTGAAACCTTTTAACTCTATTACCGGAGGGTTTTAGATAATCTGATCCTTCAAAAGCATTAAAAGGAATTAGATTTATTTTGCTGGGCAATTGCCTCAATAACTCTGCCAGCTCTTCTGCATGTGCCATTTCATCATTAATACCATCAATCAGAATATACTCGATTGTCGTTATTCTCTTATCATCACATGAATCGACATAACGCTTCACTGAATCCAGCAGCTCTTGAATGGGATATTTTTTATTTATAGGAACTAGCTCATTTCTTAGTTCATCATTAGGAGCATGTAAGGATATTGTAAGAGCAACATCACTTACCTTACTTAAGTCATCAATTTTAGGAACAATACCTGAGGTGCTCAAAGTAACTTTTCTTTTAGATAGACCATAAGCGTGATCATCTGTCATTAAATCCATGGCATTTACAACAGGTTCAAAGTTTAACAATGGTTCTCCCATTCCCATCATTACCACATTTGTAATATGTCTTGAGTTAGGCTCTCTAGGTAAGCCAAAGGAATTAGCAGCAACCCAAACTTGTCCTATTATTTCATCTAAGTCTAAATTTCTTGAAAAGCCCTGCTTTCCAGTAGCACAAAAACTGCAATCTACCGCACACCCTACTTGTGATGAAACGCACAAAGTGGCTCTATTCTTCTCAGGTATGAGAACCATTTCAACTAAATCTTTTTCTCCAACTTTAATGACCCACTTTTTGGTTCCATCTTTTGATGATTTTTCATATAGAACTTCAGGAACCTTAATTTCAAAAGTTTCTTCTAGTTTTTGACGCAATACTTTTGACAGATCGGTCATCTGAGAGACATCTGAGACTCCTCTTTGATGTATCCATTTAATTATTTGGGTGGCCCTAAACGGCTTTTCCTCAATGGAAACAAAAAAATCCTCTAACTCCCTTCTGCTTAAACTCATAAGGTTAATTTTCTTAGAATGATTTTGTTGCATGTCTCTTTTATAAAGTTAAGTTAGCTTTAGTCTTCCTTACTTATTTCATCAGCTACCCAGCTAATAGACCAATTATGTCCTAATTTATTTCCTTTGTATGTTTCTGGAAGTCTTGTGACCTTACTTTTCATAATTTTCACCACTTGAGGATCATAATCCAAATCGCTAAAGGCGCCATCTAACTCTTTAATAGTTCTCCATTGATGGAGTTCAATGTTATTTTTTACTATATCGGGAAGCTCAAAATCGCACATTGAATTTATGATACCCATTCCCTTAAGTGGCGCTGCAATAGAGTGAATTTGTAAAGGTACATCCATATCCCAAGCCTTAGCAAATGCAACTGCTAGAAGTCCTCCATAGCTGTGACCAAGCAATATCACTTTATTTAAATTGGGATTATTGTTAAATTTTTCCTTTATTAAACTTAGCAAAGAGCTCATAGATGGATTTGGGCATGCATCATCATCCCAACGAAAAAAAGAAACCATATTTCCATCATTATTTAATCTTTGTAGAGGATAAATCCATTCATAACCTCGACTATTACTTCCGTGCACACCTATCAATAGAGTATTTTGATCTACAGTAACTTCTTCTAAATCGTGAAGGTCAAATGGCAAGGAAATTAAAGATTTACCAGACTCAAATACATCTTTTTCTGCTTCAAAAGTATCTAGTGTTGGCTGAATAGATTCCCCACAAGATAATAAAACAAAAATGAAGGGGATAGGGATTAGTTTTTGAACACTTTCTAATTTCTTCATATATGACTTGTTCAGTGAGTCCTGCTGTTTCACTTATCATTTCTCCCAAAATTATAAGTTTAAACAATTTTATACTCATCATGAAAAAAACCCGCCGTGAAGCGGGTTTTTAAAATAGAAATATTTACTAAAATGGATAAAAAGTCATCTCGACTGTTTCAGTCTCTAAGTTCATTACTGTCTCACAATAATTCATATTTCCGTCAGTAACTTCATCTAAGGACCAAAATTTCATGATTGCTCCCTCTCTTCTAAAAACTCCCTGTCTATTTCCAGCTTGTCTTTGTCCGTCATTAAATCCAACTCCCTTGCCAGAAAAGTATCCCTGGTTAGGAAGAGCTGGATTGACTGTCACGTTATAAGTCAAAAAGACTTTGCCATATCTGCCCGCCTCAGAGGAGACGTGTATAACACCACCTCCATCTTTTATCTCTACGGAAGTAATTTTTCCAGATAAATTGAAAGATTCGCCATCCAAATCCAGCGCAAATACTGATAAAGAAAAGGTTACGGAAAGGATCGTAGCTAAACCAATTTTTAAAAATTTCATAATGTTCTCCTTTTATATATGAAAAGATATACTGAGAATAACAAAATAATCATTGGAGGAAAAATGATAAAAAAAATCTGTTTAATAACTGCCCTTTTTAGCCTCATATCTTGTGGGTCTGATATGAGTGTTACAGAAGATAATGGCGAACCCCAAGGCTCTCATGCTTCACCCGAATGGCAAATTTGGGCTTATACATCTGCTGCTCCAGATTACATTGGTGATCTTGCGACAGTAATAGGAGCTGATGGTACAGTCTTAAAAGAGGGTTCTAATGGTTGGCGATGTGAAGCATTTATGCCTATGCCTGAAGGAGGATTCGAAGACGCTCACTCTGCTGCTCCAGCTTGCTCAGATGCAAACGCTGTTGCATGGGCAAATGCCTATAAAGCAGGAACTGTTCCAGACATGGAAGGTGATGGCTGGATGTGGATGATCCATGGTGATTTAGGGGTTGATAATTTTACAGTTGGTACGGACGGCCAAAAAGATGCCGGTCATATGCACTTTATAGAATCAGGCCCTCATATGATGCTAATGCCAAAAGATCCTGCGTCTTTAGAAGGTCAATCTACAGACTATACGACTGGTGCGCCTTATGTAATGTTTGAAGGCTCGCCTTATGCTCACCTAATGATTCCATTAGTTGACTATTATTCTTACCAACCGGAATCATCACCTAAATAAATAAAAATATATGAAAATTAAATTAATGAAAAGAATTGGCTTTTTGGCCCTAACAACATTTTTACTTACAAATGTTAGTGCATTATTTGCCTTGGATGTCCAAGGAGATTCATTTGATGCTGAATTTAAAATAACTTCATGGAGTGCAACAAATACGGATAGCACTATTACATCTGAAGGCATAGTCGGAGAAGGTTTTGGAAAGGTATACCTTACCCATAACTTTAGATCTAGATCCGGCGACAACACCCAGGGAGATTTTGATGGTCAAGTTAGATCTATCAATAATGATGGTGTCATGGTCACGGCTACCCTCCAAGGAATATGGAAAAGAGAAGGTAAAATTGTGAATATGTATACCTTAGATACTTTTTCTGACGGAGGAATGATTTATGCTGAAGGAAAAGTAGATCTTGTTGAAGGAACCTTAAAATTTAAGGCATTCGAATTTTGACACTGCAATCAAACAAAAAAATAGGCCGTGAGGCCTATTTTTTTTCCTCTTTCCTGCAAGAACTATGTCATATTAAGAATTCCACAAAGTTTATTTCCAGAAGGATCTCTTAAGTAAGCAAGATACATCTTCATTCCCATACCTTCACGTATACCCGGAGGGTCCTCGCACGTAGAACCTCCATTATTAATTCCCACTTCATGCCATTCATCTCCCTGCTCTACACTCTTTACAGAGAAACCTATGGTGCTTCCATTACCATGAGTTGCAACCTGATCATCAATTGGTTCAGAAATAAGGAAGACATTTCCATCCAAAAAATACATATATCTTTTATGACCAGTTGGGTTTACGGAAAGAACTCCCGGTTCCGCTCCTAAGACAGCGAGAGTGCTGTCATAGAATTTTTTAGACTCTTCAATATCATTAGCTCCTACCATTATGTGACTGTACATTTTTCCCCCTTAATTAGTTGGTACCACTTGTTTTTTATAAAGCCTTGTTTCTGCCAGTAAATCACTGTGGTACTCATTGAAACTAATAATTTTTCCATCAGCAAACTTATAAACCATAGCATAATTATTGTTATAAGTTCCGTTAATACCTTGCGCTTTTCCAGACACCCTTAAAACAACACTATCACTATCTCCAATGGTGTCGACTACCTCAAGAGCTATTCCTTCTGGTATAAGACGTCCTACTTCTGGAAGAAACTCATTAAAAAAACTGTCAGTATCTGCTTTTGTGCATAAGGTACATATTCCCATAAACTCAAAAGAGAAATTCTCATGGAGAAGCGATCTTGCTTCATCAGGATTGGTAAATGCCGTATCTAAAAATTTTTGAGCTTTAGCAATATTATCTTTTCTCTTATTGGTAAGAATATTATCTCTTGTATAGCCCACTCTAGTAGTTTTAAAGTGTTTAAACGGAAACCCGAGAGCTGTTACGGCTTCAAAGGCCTCTTTAGAAATATTACCGTAGATTTCTATTTCAAAACTATCTGCCAATCTGTCATGCCCATCTACATATTCTGGAATATAAGGAGCATTAAGGTGAAATAATAAAGCTTCACTATCTTCATAAACTTCACTCCAGGTAAATTTCAATGGATTCAAAGGGTCTGAATCAAAGTTATGAAACAACATACCAGGTTCAGTTGCCTGTACCGCATTATCTACGGTATCTGCTATCTCTAAATATTCATTTACCTTTCCAGGTTTAACCTGAATTCTTGCAATAAGAAGAAAAGGATTATCTCCTTTAACCCCTTCATGATGCATTGGATAAATGATTGTCAGTGGAGCAATCAAGCTTATTACCAATAAAAACTTTTTCATTTATTTCTCCTATATAAACGTATGATTGATTCAAACATAATTATTTTTTAAACAAAACAATATTCTTATCTGGAAATTCTAAAGTCCAAGACATGTTAGATGCAATATTCGTGAGAGTTTCTTTAGAGTAAAAGGCTACATGAGTTGGGTCTTTGCGATAATACCAAGAGGCAAAATCTATATTTTTATCATAAAAATTAGTCATGATTCCTAACCATCCATCTTTTTTTAGTATTTTATTTAAATCAAAGATTACTTTTGCGGGATCAAAGACATGCTCTAAAACTTCTGTGCAAGATATAAAGTCATAGGGTTTTGAAAAAATAGTTTCATTAGGAAAAAAATAAGGATCATATACATCCATAATATAACCCGCATCATTAAACATTTTTGCCAGTGCTGGCCCGGGTCCGCATCCAAAATCCAACCCCTCTTTATGATTAGATAATCTTTCTTTCAGTGGAATGAAGAGCTTTGAAAGGAATTGTATATATTTCTCATCATCAACAAAGTTTTGATGCTGCTCATATCTAATTCGCTCATCTTTGTTTGATAAGTAATTTTTGCTATCCAGGAAAATAAGAGAGCATTTAGGACACTTATAATATTTTTTTTGATTCTCTCTATAAAATAATTGAGTATCAGAATGATTGCAAAGTATGCATTTCATTAGCTAATTATCTTTGTTGAATATGATCGCATTTGGACTAATCATACTAAAAAAAAGGGAGGCTATTGCCTCCCTTTTCTTCTTAATAAAAATTAAGCAACTCTTTCGATGCCGCGGTAAATTCCTTTACCTGGCTGAGTTGACTTACTTTCTACGATTTTTTGCTGAACGCCTCTGTAAACAGTGTTAACAGGTGTTTCGCTTCCTGCTGCATTGTTTAAAGGAGCAACTTCAACACCTCTGTATATAGTAGTCATATCGTGCCCTCCAGTTTTCGTATCGATTTCGTACATATATCTTTCGATATACACCCTTCTCAACGCGTTCCTTCGGTAGATATTCGGTCTCGTTCCCTTTCGGTACTTGCTTGCCTTTCTTTGATCAAAGAAAGAGGTTTTCCTATCTTCCTACTTCCGTCTTAACCTGCAGATTAAGATGAACGTGCCTGCATTATAGTATAAATATAATCAATGTACAAACTTTTTTGGCATCATTTAAATCTATATGACTAAGTTTTATTTCTGTATAAACTCCGTCAGGACCTACTTTATAGAACTAAAGAATCTCGCATTTGAGTGAATATATGCATCTGGATTGGGGTGTTTGGACCAAACTTCTTCCCATTCTGGATCAACATCTAAATTAGCAAAAAATGTATCTCTGTCTTCTCTGCTGTTGTACTTTGCAACCCATGTTACATTTGGTTGGCCGTTCGGAGATACTATAGGATTAGTGCCTTCCACAATAGCTTCATCTCCCCTACTTACCCAAAAATCTACTATTTCGATTCTTTCCTTTCCATACGGCATGAAGTAATTCTCGGCCCAATACACGTATGCTTCAAAAAACTCTTCTTCAATTGTGTAATCTCTAATCTCGTAGACAGCAGACTTTAAATTGAATGACAGAATTAGCACTGCGATTGCAGATATTTTCATTATTTTCTCCAGTTATATAAACAAAGGCTAGATTTTATTCTAACAATAGTCGTCGGGTTTCTTCATAAAATCAAAAATATTTTATAATCATTATTAAAATAACAGATTAGTGCTTATAGAAGCATATTGGTTAAAAACCTTTTGGTAAATTTATGAAAAAAATAGTCCTAAGTACGGGAATTTTATTAACAGTCATTTTTATTAGTTCTTGTTTGTACCTGATGAACCTATTTTCGCAGAAACCTGTTTCGATTGATCACTATTTAGCAAAAGATCTAATCAAGAAAATAACTGACTCACCCGAATATATGACTAATCTTGGTGTGTTTGATAATTTTGGTTTTATCTTTAGACATAACGAAAGGCTGTCAGTGCAAACCTCTGATAAAAGAAATGAGAATTACAAACAAAATCTAAACCGCTTAAAGATTTTGGAAGGTTTTGATGAAAGCAAACTTAGCAAAAGTCAAAAGATAACTCAAAAGATAGCTATATTTGATACCCAAAACGATATTGAAGCATATGAGCGGTTTAAATATCACTCGTATCCATTCAATCAAATAAGTGGTAATCACCTGAACTTAGTAGAGTTTTTGACTGACACTCATCCTATAAAAAGTTCAAATGATGCACGTAACTATATCGATAGGGTTGAAATGTTTGATGAAGTTCTACTTGAAAATCTAAGCTGGTTAAAAGCACAAAAAGAGCAAGAAATTTTTCTTCCTAAATTTGTTATGGACCATGTAATTGGACAGCTTGAGGAGCTAATTGGCTACGAAGACTCCAACAACCCCTTAATGCAAATATTTATAAAAAAAATTGACGATATTGGAATAGTTGCAGACGAAAGAACTGAGCTAATAAATGAATTAAGTGGAGCTATCAAAGATAATGTTAAGCCGGGCTATCAATCAATTCTCAGTTTTATGATTGAGAACTATAAATATGCAAATCAATATCATGGTGTCTGGTCCTTGCCTGATGGTGATGATTTCTATGCTCTCAGGCTGAGAACTTATACAACAACCGACTACTCCGCAGCTGAAATTCATGAAATTGGCTTGCAAGAAGTAGAAAGAATTGGAAACAGGATGAAAGAAATTTTCTTAGAGCTTGGTTATGAAGTTAATAAGCCAATCGGAGAGATGATGAGTGATCTTAATGAAAATCCAGAATTTTTATATGAAGACACGCCTGATAGAAAAGAAATAGTTATTAAAGATTATAATCAGATGGTTAAAGATGCAGAACAAGACGTAAAGCCTTACTTCTTTGATTTTCCAGAAAGCCCGGTAGAAGTAAGGGCGGTGCCTGAGTACTCAGAAAAGACCGCTGCAGGGGGTTATTATCAGTCACCCAGTTTGGATGGTTCGCGACCTGGAGTCTTCTATGCAAATCTATATGACATAAAGCAAACACCAAAGTTTGGAATGAGAACATTAACATTTCATGAGGCCGTACCCGGACATCACTTCCAAATAGCATTGAATTTGGAAAATGATGAACTAACTTTGTATAGACGTCTTGGATACAGAACTTCAGCTTATACTGAGGGCTGGGCCCTTTATGCTGAACAATTAGGAGTTGAAGTAGGGATGACTAAAAGTCTCTATGATGAGTTGGGAGTGCTTCAAAGTGAAATGTTCAGAGCTAACAGATTGGTAGTAGATACTGGCTTACATTACAAAAAATGGACTAGGGAAAAAGCTATGGAGTATATGAAGAAAGTAACCGGTATGTCTGATACTGAGGTGAGGGTTGAGATTGAAAGATATATTGTTTGGCCTGGACAAGCTACCAGTTACAAGATGGGCATGATAAAAATCTTAGATTTAAGAGATAAGGCCATGAAAGAACTGGGTGCAAAATTTGATCTTAGAAAATTTCATTCAATAGTTTTAGATCAAGGGATAGTCCCTTTATTTATCCTAGATGATTTAATAGATGAATGGATAAATGAAGAGAAAACTGTCAATTAGCTTTTAATTCAAAAAAAGCTGGGGCACTTTGGCATATTTAGTATTTATGAGGTAAAAACAATTTAAATAACTGATTAGGCTGAGTGACAAGAATTACATTCAAGTTTTCGGCAAAGTTTATAATTTTTATAATGCGCAAAAACTATAATCGATGCTCCGATAACGGTAAATAATTTCTCTCCGAACTCACCCCAAATAAGTGTGCCAATAGTTACAGCAAAAATTAAAGTAATGATCCCGAGCAGTCCAGTGACAAAATAGCTTAATTTTGAATGATTTCTCATTCCTCTAAAGAGTGCATAAAGGCTTACTGGTATTGCAAGCAATAATAGCAGGTAATGTATCAATTCATTGTTATATGAAAGCGTTACGTAACCTGAAAACAAAACTAACAATATAGGCACCAACAAACAATGAGCCAAACAAATAAGCGATAGGCCAATTGCTGTTTTATCTGAATATTCTTGTGTAACTTTCATTATGTTTTGAAGGCGATGCACTTTAAATTATTAAATCTAATAATACAAATTTAAATTTATTAAATTTTCTAAACAATGTTGCTATCAATAAGAACAGCTATTAGTAACGCTGGTTCAGTGCCATTATTTACCCAAGCGTGATTTGTACCTCTTTGAACAACAACATCATGAGGTTGGAGTGAGACCTCCTCTTCATCCAAAATCAGAGTGACATCCCCTTTGAGGAGAATAATATAATCAATGGTATGGGTCTCATGCATTGCTGCATTTCGTGAGGTGTCAACCCTATGATGAGCTGCTCCCATTTTCTCAAAGGCCTCTGCAGTAGCCGCCTCTATAACATCCTGAGGAACTCCTTCAGGAATTGGATTAATCTGAAAATATCTGAATTTTGTTCCGTCTTTGACTGGTGAAAGAACAATATCTATATCTGCTCTGTCATTATCTGACTTAGTTTCGAACCCAGATCCGTCAGTATTCCAGATTTCAAATAATCCTCCAGCATCTTCTCCCATTGATCGGGCAGGTGGTCCATCTATTGAAATGATGGATTTACCATTTTCATTGTGGCCAGTAATTATTCGTCTCATTGTATTCTCCCATATATGTTTATTGACTATGTTCCAAAAGAAACTGGATGGAGTCTTGCATTGAAGATCTCCTTGCTTGCCAGTTACAACCCAAGTGAGCCCCTATCTTTGCTCTATCTTTAAATAATTTTGTTCTCTCATGTGGCTCATTCATCATAGTTTTTTTTCCATCTACATCTAGATGATAGTGTGTGCCATCTTTTGCAACAATTGTATGTCGTCTTCCAACTGCTATTGCATTGGGCACAAATACTACTGGGTCTACAGAATCAAAAGAATGATGGCTATCTTCATAAGTAATTATCTTACTATTACCCCCATTTTCATTAATGGCTGGAGATAATTCTTCTATCAGAATAGATGGAGTGTAATCATCGTCTTTACCAATCAGAGTTAAGATAGGTGCATCGCTCCAGCGCATTTCTTCAGGCCACATAAAGGCACCAGGATAGAAAGCTAAGTGTCCTGCAAATCTTTCACCTGTCGGGGCTAATTTTTCAGCTAAAGGCTCCCAGGCCGAATAAATAGCCGTACTTCCGCCAAGACTCCATCCAGCAATGTAAATTTGATTAGAATCTATATCAGGATGATCGGATAAAAGTTTCAGCGCATTAAAGCAATCAGCCAGAACTGTAGCTAAAGTTACTTGTATTTGATCTTCCACAATAGAGACGACACCTCTAGCATCAAAACTATTTACTCGAAATACGGCAAAGCCATTATTGAGAAAGTTTACCGAGTGCTCATGGTGATGTCCTCTCCATCCCATACTGCCGTGCATACATATAACAAGAGGATATTTTTTTTTCTTTTGCTGAGGAAAGATAAGAGACCCGAACATCTGTTGCTCTTCAGAAGGCTTAGAATTCAAAATATGAAAGAACTCAAATGGATTTGATGACTTGTAAGTAATTACACCCTCATCACCTGATTGAAATCTGTGCGTCATCACTAGTCTAATTGTTTCTTGAAGCGTTCACCGCGCTCTTTTGCTAGTTTGAAAGCAGCTTGTGTTTCGGCCTTAACCTCATCATTTTGCTTTTGACGTAACTCAGCATATTCATCAGCCCACCAACGCCTAGTTACTTGCGGAAAGGTTCCCATGCGATTTACGCTAGCATTTGCACCTCTGTCTCTTCCAGACTCGTAGCCTGCCGCGCCTAGAGAGTCAGCTTCAGATTTACCGAAAGGAATCAGATCTCCTTCCATTTTGGGCAATAAAAAATAAGGCATAGAAACTCTAGTTTCTCCTTCGGGTATCAAGGTTGTATTGACACGATGCAGAGTGGCTGAATATCTCCCTTCGCTTAGGTGCATTAAGGTTCCACCAGTATTAACGATGACTGACCCCGGAATAACTGGCACATGGTAGTCGCCAGGTGATGTTTGGCAGGTAACGGGGGCATCGATCCATTGTCCTTCTCCAGCAACCACTTGTAATCCAGGACGATCATTGATCAGCAGAGCTATAAATGGGGGCCCATCTATATGAGCACCTACTTTGTCACTTGTGAATTTTTTATACTCTTTTCTAACATTTTCCCGATCCTTTTCTGCAAAAGAATCAAGACTAAAATTGTGATTAAGACTCGCAGCCAGATCCGGATCATCAAAATCAAAATATTCGCGAAATGATTCAACGTCCTCCCCCAAAGATTCGACAATAGCCTCCCCTAGTTCATGAGTGAGGCGGTGATAACAATCATTGAGTTCATCTATTAAAGGTCGAAAGCCCGGCAATGAGTCATCTTCAGGCCAGGTGTTGGGTCCACGAAAGAGTCTGCGGTGAATTGGTTGAGATTTATCATCGTAGTCACATAATGATTCTTGTTCGAATCCATACTGGAAAGCTTCTATGACTTGACCAAAGCCTTGATCAGCAGGAGTAGGCAAGCTATAACCCCGAAAATAAGGAGTATTGGATATATGAGCAGTTTTCTTTAATTCCATTGGTGAATCGAAAAAGCCACGCACTTCTCGAAACGCGCGTTTTTGAAATTCATCCGATAATCCAGGTGCATTAGTAAGGACCATAAATCCAAATTCAGATAATGCATAAGATAAATCCTTAAAAAACTTTTCCGGATTTGACTCACGATCAAGCCAATCAACTTCAGGTAGCTCTAGGCTTGCGGCTTTACTATCTATGTTTTCTTTCATCTAATCTCCCCCAGATTTAAATGTGATCGTTTTCATCCATATTTTTTTATTAAGTTTATTGCCCACTTCTTAACATTTGGATTTTTTTCGATATCCAGAATGAATTCTTGGCCAAATCCTCTATAAAAAACTGTGGACTCTTCTTCATTCTCCCACTTCATTCTATTTAAAAAAAGGTCTTTTGAATCTTTAAAGTATTTGGAGGGTAACTTCCATCTTGATCTGGTTTTACTTTTTTCAGTCAAAATTAAATCATCATGAGTCCTTCTAAATAAACCATGACCTCGGTCAAAAATTTTTCTTTTGTTAAGTTTTAATTTATTACTGGCTATGTAAATTGTGTTATTTGAAAATCTGGAGACATCTCCATATCCATGAGGGTGTTGAATATTATTCTCACAAAGATATCTTTTAATTTCTTTTGAACCTTCTATTATTTTCTCTATTTGCAACCAACCAAATAAATGATGCAAATCTCTGCCATTTGCTGAAAAGTTTTTAAACCATCCAAAAAATAAAAACAAATCTCCAGGGCCTACATTATTATTCTTTAATTCAGTCTGTGAGGAGCTTGCTTGTCCAAAAATGCCAATTTTTTCGTTTAGCATTGGGTCATTGTGGCAATAATCCGTATCTCTGACCTTAGCTGAAACTTCTTTCAATAATTTAGAACCTGAAATGCCATTAAAATCTAGGTCTTTGTATTTTTTTGGTGAGGGATGATTTTGAGGGATAGGTAATGAAAAAAGGCTTCCGTCATTAAATATAGGTGAAGCACTACCACCCGCCTTTGCGTCAAAGCCCTTTCTGCTTAATATTAATCTTTTCAACTAGCCCATAGTTATATTAACCAAAGCCAACAGAACAGAAGCCCGAATATATAATCAGCATTCCGTCATCAATTGTGCTGAGCCTGCCTTCTACACCCATATCACCTCCAACCAGATAAACTGTACCCATATCTGTTTCACCTGCTCTGAAAATTTCCTGTGCATCGAGGTTGGCTAAGAGGGAGTTTTCAATAGGTAGTGACAAATCATCACCAAAAATATCCCATATGTCTTCATAACCAGCTGTACCTATCCAGGCCCCAGAAGAAATATCATAAGCTTCACCGGACATAAAACTACAACTAACAGTGGCAGCCTTGATATTGGGTGATAAAAATAAAACTAAAAAGATTAGTTTAAGTAGATTTTTTTTCATAAAAGCTCCTTGTTTCCTATATTCATATATCGATTTATCTCATTCTACAAATGGGCCATCTTTTTTTGATAATCGTCCTGTGCCTCTGAGAAAAAAATAGTAAGTACATGCAGCAAGCATTACTGTACTGAAAAGATTACCTTCATCAAAAAAAAGATCATAGGCTGTATAAAATGTTACAGCCAAAGAAATTAACCAAAAATGTCTGCCGTATTTTGCTAAAAAATTCTTAATCATGATCATTAACTATATCATCCTAATTAAGTTCTTATGAGTGTAAGAGTTTTTTAGTCTTTGCTCTGCGAAATTTTTGAGTAAGTTACGATCCAAACAAGCACATAAAGAGGAAGAACATAATCCAACCTTACCTCTCCAAAAATTATATCTATTGGTAGCAACAAAAGAACCAGTAGACCTTGTATTAGCAAAAGAGTTTTGACTGGCAGATTAAATTTCATTACTTGTTTGGCATGTACGCTATTCCACAGTTACCGATTGTTTTAGAGTAAATGTTAAAACAGTACTTTGAATTAAAAACATTGCAGAAAACATAAAGACATTAAGTGGAATTCCAATTATGAAAGGTTCAGGTACGCCCTCACCGGTTGCAGCTCCTCCATAAAGTGACATAGTTGCAGCTGAAAAAACAAAGCCTAAGTGTAGACAAAGACTAAGCACTCCAGATAGCACCTCGTTTTTTTTCACCCATAACAAATATATGCCTAAACAAAAGATAAGGAAATTAGTTGAAAGTCTCCACACTTCATGAACTCGGGCGTGTGCATCCCAGTCAGGGTTAAATAAGTGGCTTGAACCTATATCAACTATTATTGGTACTATTCCTCCAACAATTAAGCAGAAGGTAGTTATATATTTGCCCATCTATTTAACTTTGTACTCTAATTCTCTGTTCAAACTCACTCCACCGTGACTGAGTGTTTTACAACAGTCAATTAGTTTTCGATGGATTGTTGTTTCGTGTCTTTTTTCTTTGCCCATTTTGCGATCAAAATCCAAGAATATGCTGTCACCGCAATCGTCAGAATTAACCAAATGTAAAAATTTATTTCCATAATTATCTCCTGTTAATTTACTGTTGTGAATTACTCCACAGTCACAGACTTAGCGAGGTTTCGTGGCTGATCAATGTCAGTGCCTTTAAGGATGGCAACATGATAAGCAAGTAACTGTAATGGGATGGAGTAAATTAGAGGAGCAATCAGCTCAGGAACTTCGGGCAGTTCAATAAACTTAGTTATTGATTCATCTTCCTGATGAGCTGCAGAGTGCCCAAATACATATAGCTTTCCTCCTCGCGCTCTTACTTCTTCTAGGTTTGATTGAAGTTTTGCTAGCAGATCGTCATTAGGAGCAACCGCAACAACAGGCATTTCTGAATCGACAAGGGCCAATGGTCCATGTTTCAGTTCTCCTGCTGGATATGCCTCTGCATGTATGTAAGAAATTTCTTTAAGTTTTAATGCACCTTCCATTGCTACTGGATAATGAATGCCCCTACCTAAAAAGAGTGCATGTTCCTTTTGATCAAAATCTTCTGCCATTTCAATAATTTGATCTTCAAGTAACATTACCGAATCTAAAGAATCAGGAAGCGCTCTAAGTGCATTATTTATGGTATTTTCTGCGGCTGCGGATAGACCATGATGCCTTCCGAGAATTAAAGTTAACATCAATAAGCCGACAAGTTGCGTGGTAAAGGCTTTTGTTGAGGCAACACCAATTTCAGGGCCTGCTTTTGTTAAAAATACTAAATCAGATTCTCTCGCTAAAGAACTTGAAGGAACATTGCATATGCCAAGGCGGGCTAAGTAGCCTGAATCTTTTGCAGCGCTTAGACAAGCAAGAGTATCTGCTGTTTCGCCAGACTGAGAAATTGTTATAAACAGAGTATTTGGTGCCACAACTTTATTTCTATATCTAAATTCACTTGCCACTTCTACACTGCAAGGTAGGCCGGCAAGTCCTTCTAGCCAATATTTTGCCACGGTTCCTGCATGGAAGCTTGTCCCACAAGCCACAATCTGAACAGCCTCTACTTTCTTGAAAATATCTGGAGCAATAGGACCGAAGATTTCTTCCTGGACACCCGAATCAGTCAGTTGACCTTCTAACAAGCCTTTAATTTTTGATGGCTGTTCATTAATTTCTTTTAGCATGAAATGTCTGTATTCACCTTTATCAACCGTCTCTCCTAAAGACTTGGCAACTACAACAGGTCTTTCAACTTCTGTATCATCCAGGTCCCAATAACGAATTCCCTCAGATGTGATTTCAGCAAGATCGCCATCTTCAAGAAATACAAAATTCTCTGCAAAGTCCGCTAAGGCAAGTTGATCGGAAGCTATGAAATTTTCACCGTGCCCCATGCCGATAACCAAAGGACTTCCTTTTCTGGCTGAAGCCAAAATGCCTGGTTCGCTCTCACAAACCGCACCTATTGCATAAGCTCCCCTTAGATCTTTCACTGCCGCCTTCAAGGCATCAATTAGAGATACTTTATTCTCACTCATTTTTGCATGAATCAGATGAGCTATGACTTCTGTATCTGTTTCTGATTCAAAAACATAACCTAAAGCTTTAAGCGTGGTTCTGATTTCTTGATGATTTTCAATTATTCCATTATGAATAACGAAAATATTATTATTAGAATGATGAGGGTGTGCGTTTGTCTTGGTTGGAAGGCCATGCGTTGCCCATCTGGTGTGAGCAATACCCGTATTACCGTTCACAGGATTTTCATCAATAGAATTTTGCAGCTCAGCTACCTTACCAGTGCTTTTAAATACCTGTATTTGCTCTGTTTCATCGAAGATAGCAAGGCCAGCTGAGTCATACCCTCTGTATTCCTGACGCAAAAGTCCTATCAGCAGTTTATCTACTGAGGGTTTGCTAGAAGCTACTCCGATTATTCCACACATAATTTATTTCTTCTTATTCAGATTAACTTGTTTGCCTCTTGCAACAGCAAGTTTACCCTTAGGAACATCCTTAGTTATAACTGATCCAGCTCCAGTGTAAGAGTTTTCTCCAAGAACCAAAGGGGCAACAAGTGAGCTATTAGAGCCTATAAATGTCCCATCTGCAATTACGGTTTTGTGTTTATTTTTTCCATCATAGTTACAGGTTATAGTCCCAGCGCCCACATTTACTTTAGTACCTAGTCTTGCATCACCCAAATAAGTTAGGTGTTTGGCCTTAGAGTTTTTGCCAATATTACTTCTATTGGCCTCAACAAAATTACCAAGTTCGGCTCCTTCTGTTAATTCACTACCTCCTCTGATTCTTGCAAAGGGCCCAATCTTGCAATTTTTTCCAATTACACTATCTTCCAATACAGTATTGGCATAAATAATAGTGTTATCTTTAATACTACAGTTAGAAATGTAGCAATTAGGTCCTATG
Organism: uncultured SAR86 cluster bacterium; assembly: GCA_902542325.1. Taxonomy (GTDB): domain Bacteria; phylum Pseudomonadota; class Gammaproteobacteria; order Magnimaribacterales; family Magnimaribacteraceae; genus Magnimaribacter. The sequence continues at coordinate 77,483 of CACBUE010000002.1, forward strand.
TGAATATTCTTTCCCAAAACATTGTTACCCTCAAAAACATTATTGATATCTACAAAAGAGTTTTGTCCTATCTTGATGTCTCCCCTGATGTCTATCCTTGAAGTATCGGCAATAGTCAAACCACTTTTAAGCAAATCTTCTGCTAATTTTTTCTGATAAGCCCTTTCAAGCTCATGCAACTCCTTTTTGTCATTAGCACCACCAACTTCGTAGGGGTCGCATAGAGTAGCCACAACATCTACTGAATGGTTATTGGCAATTTCAACCAGATCAGTCAGATAATATTCTTTGGCTGCATTATTATTTTTAACTTTAGAAATAAATTGTTGAAGCAGGCTTGCTTTGATCGCTAAAATGCCAGAATTAACTTCTCTTATTTTTTTCTCCTCTGATGAAGTATCTTTGTGTTCTGTGATTTTTTGAACATTTTTCCTAGAACCACGGATAATTCTGCCATAACCTGTGGGGTCATCTTTTATGAAGGTCAATAGCGAAAGGTTTCCTTTTGATGCTAATTTAATAAGCCTATTTAATGTATTCTTTTTTACCAAAGGTACATCACCGTAAAGGATTACAGCTACAGAATTCTTTCTAATATTAGGCAGCGCTTGCTTAACAGCATGAGCTGTTCCTAGCTGATTCTTTTGTTTTACAAAACGAAGCTTTTTTTGAGAAACGACATCTCTTTCAACCTCGTTAGATTTATAACCAACCACAATTGAAGTTTTAGAACTCTGAAATGTATCGACCGTATCGATAAGGTGCTGAACCAAGGGCTTACCTGCTAAACTCGCAAGCACTTTGGGAGAATCTCCTCCCATCCTTGTGCCTTTACCGGCAGCTAAAATTATAAAATCTATATTCATTGGAACAATGGCGCATTCGCCCCAAGTGGTTTTCCTTATTTAACTACTTCTTACGCAGTTTCTGCAAGGCTTTTAACCTAGCAGCAGCCTCAGCTAGTTGTGCTGATGCCAGAGAATAATCCATTTCTGATTTTTGATCTTCTAGTTCTCTTTCTGCTAACTCTTTTGCTCTTTCAGCAGCTGCCGAGTCTATATCATCAGCTCTCTCTGCTACGTCTGTTAAAAGTGTTACCTCTCCGGGCTGCACTTCTAGGAATCCACCTGATGCAAAAAATATCTCTTCTTCACCTCCCTCCAACACAAGCTTAACCGGACCGGGTTTTAGATTGGTAAGAAGTGGAGCATGTCTTGGTGTAATAGCAATTTCTCCAGCACCGCCTTCAGCACTCAATAGCTCGACAGGTCCAGAGAAAAGCTCCCCTTCTGGACTTACTATATTGCACTGGATAGTTGACATAGATTATGCGGCCTCAGTTTTAGCCTTTTCGACAACCTCATCAATATTACCGGTCATGTAAAAAGCTTGCTCAGGTATATCGTCATAGTCTCCATTAACAATTCCCTTAAATCCTCGAATCGTTTCACTAAGTGGCACATATTTTCCTGGAGCATTGGTGAATACTTCTGCTACAAAGAAAGGTTGAGAAAGGAATCTCTCTATTTTCCTTGCTCTGGCAACTACTAATTTATCATCTTCAGACAACTCGTCCATTCCTAAAATGGCAATGATGTCTTTTAATTCTTTATATCTATTCAGCTGTTGCTTTACGGCATTGGCAACGTCATAGTGCTCTTGACCTACGATTGCCGGCTCTAGCTGTCTGCTGTTTGAATCCAGAGGGTCAACAGCAGGATAGATACCTAAAGAAGCGATTTGCCTAGATAAAACCACGTTCGCATCTAAGTGAGCGAATGTTGTTGCTGGTGAAGGGTCTGTTAAATCATCTGCAGGAACATAAACTGCCTGAACAGAAGTGATTGATCCTGTTTTAGTAGACGCAATTCTTTCTTGAAGGACACCCATTTCTTCTGCGAGTGTAGGTTGATATCCAACCGCAGATGGCATCCTGCCTAATAAAGCTGAACATTCTGTTCCGGCCAAAGTATATCGATAGATATTGTCTACGAACAACAGAACGTCTCGACCTTCATCTCTAAAGTTTTCTGCCATCGTAAGTCCAGAAAGAGCAACCCTAAGTCTGTTTCCAGGAGGCTCATTCATTTGTCCGTACACGAGAGCAACTTTATCCAAAACGCCACCCTCAATCATTTCATGGTACATGTCGTTTCCTTCACGTGTTCTTTCTCCAACACCTGCAAAAACTGAATAACCGCTATGCTCATATGCAATATTTCTTATGAGCTCTTGAATATTTACTGTTTTTCCTACACCGGCACCACCAAATAAACCTACCTTTCCGCCTTTTGCAAAAGGGCAGATTAAGTCAATCACCTTAATCCCAGTCTCTAAAAGCTCAGCCGTCTCGGCTTGATCTTCATACGAGGGAGGGTTTCTATGAATTGGCATGGTTGTCTTGGCTTCAACGGCACCTTTCTCATCGATTGGCTCTCCGAGAACATTCATAATTCTGCCGAGAGTTGCTTCGCCAACAGGAACAGATATTGGATTCTCTGTATTAGTGACTGATACTCCTCTTTTTAGACCTTCTGAAGCACCCATAGCAATAGTTCTTACCACACCATCGCCAAGCTGTTGCTGAACCTCTAGAACAAGGCCAGTCTCATCCACCGTTAATGCGTCATAAATCTTAGGCAAGTTTTCTTTTGGAAACTCGACATCAATTACGGCTCCAATTATTTGTATTACTGTTCCATTACTCATATTTATTTCCAGTGTTAAATTGCTTCAGCACCAGCAACAATCTCAGATATTTCCTGAGTAATTGCCGCCTGCCTAGCATTGTTATAAACAAGTTGCAGCTCCTCTATAAGAGATCCTGCATTATCGGTAGCGCTCTTCATTGCCACCATTTTGGCAGCTTGCTCACACGCTATATTTTCTATCACGGACTGATAGAGAAGAGATTCTATATATCTCTCCATTAAACCATCTAGTAATACTCTTGCATCGTCAGGTTCGTATATGTAGTCCCATCTTGGTGCATCTTTACCTGAATCTTCTTCGTCTTCTTCATCTATCTCGCTCAGAGGTAAAAGCTGATTGATTTCTGGTTCTTGAGTCATAGTGTTAACGAAGCTATTACTAGCAAGGTAAACCTTATCAATCTCTCCTTCGGAGAAAGCATCTAAAAGGATTTTCATAGACCCAACAAGTTGTTCTATAGAAGGGTCATCTCCAAGCTTTTCTGTAACAGAGATTACGTTGCCTCCAAACGACCTGAAAAAAGATTGCGCTTTTGTTCCAATGAGAGAGTAACTAATTTCTTTGCCAGAAGATGCCTGCTCTGAAGCAAAGCGAGTAACGTCTCTTAATAAGTTAGCATTGAGACCACCACAGAGACCTTTGTCTGAACTTATCACTATTATTGCGATCTTTTTAACCTCTCGTTCTTCCATATACTTAGGTTTGTATTCAGGTTGCCCTTTGGCAAGGTGACTGATAACACTCAACATACGATCTCTATAGGGCCTGCCTTTCAACATCTTGTCTTGAGTTTTTTTCATTTTACTAACGGCAACTTTCTCCATCGCACTGGTAATTTTTTGGGTATTACCTATGCTGGCGATTTGTACTTTTATTTCCTTGCTGTTAGCCATAAAAAATTACCAGGTTTGAGTCTCCATAAACTTATCTAAAGCTTCTTTAAAGGCACTTTGGATATCATCGCCGTACTCTCCAGTCTCGGACACTTTGTCCATAAGCTCTTTATGTTCAGAGTTCATGTAAGCCAGTAAACTTTTTTCAAAGTCCCTGATTTTTTCAACTTCTACCTTCATGAGGTAGCCTTCGTTAGCTGTGTAAAGCATCAAGCCCATTTCAGCTACAGACATAGGTGAAAATTGGTCTTGTTTTGTGAGTTCAGTAACCCTCACTCCGTGCTCGAGCTGCTCTTTGGAAGCCTCGTCTAGATCTGAGGCAAACTGAGCAAACGCTTCTAGCTCTCTGTACTGAGCTAGGGCAGTTTTAATACCACCACCAAGTTTTTTAATGATGGGTACCTGAGCTGCACCGCCAACTCTAGAAACAGAAATACCTGGATCCATGGCTGGTTTTAATCCCGAACTAAACAAAGAAGACTCTAAGAAAATTTGACCATCGGTAATAGAGATTACATTGGTTGGCACAAATGCAGATACGTCGCCGGCTTGTGTTTCAATTATTGGAAGAGCTGTTAAAGAGCCTGTTTTACCTTTAACTTCACCGTTGGTATGTTTTTCTACATATTCTTCGCTTACTCGTGCTGCTCTTTCTAGAAGTCTTGAGTGTAAATAGAAAACATCACCCGGATAAGCTTCCCTGCCTGGAGGTCTTCTGAGTAGTAAGGACATTTGTCTATAAGCAACAGCTTGTTTAGACAGGTCATCGTAAATTATTAAGGCATCCTCACCTTTGTCTCTAAAATACTCACCCATAGAGCAGGCAGCAAAAGGTGCAATGTATTGCATGGGAGCTGGGTCCGCTGCACCAGCCACAACAACAATAGTGTTTTCCATTGCTCCGTACTGCTCAAGCGTTCTGACCACCTGTGCAATTGAGGATTGTTTTTGTCCAATGGCTACGTAAATACATTTTACGCCAGTATCTTTTTGATTAATGATTGCGTCGATGGCAATTGCCGTCTTGCCAGTTTGCCTATCACCAATAATTAATTCACGCTGACCTCTGCCAATGGGAACCATGCTATCAACAGCCTTGATTCCAAGCTGGACAGGCTGATCAACTGATTTTCTAGAGATCACACCCGGAGCAACCTTTTCAACCGGGGCGGTCATGTCGGTTTGAACCTCACCCTTACCATCAATTGGTTCTCCCAAAGAATCTACAACCCTTCCCATAAGGGCTTCGCCTACTGGCACCTCTAAAATTCTACCGGTACATTTCGCTGATCCGCCCTCTTCAAGAAGTTTGTAGTCTCCCAAAATAACAGCTCCTACAGAATCAACTTCAAGGTTAAGGGCCATACCCATAACTCCGTGCTCAAACTCGATAAGCTCTCCATTCATAACTTCACCTAGGCCATGTATTCTTGCAATACCGTCAGCCAAGAAAACGATTGTGCCTTCATTGCTCGGAGCGGAGGCGGTATCAAGTGCATCAATTTTCTGTTTGATAACCTGACTAATTTCTGATGGGTTTAATTCTTCCATTGTATTATTTGATTTGATTTCTTAATTTTTCAAGTTTTCCTTTAATGCTGTAATCGGTAACCTCATCACCGCATTTGATCGAAAAACCACCTATTAGACTGTTGTCGATAACCTGTTCTACCGTTAAAGAGTCTCCATATCGGCCCTTGAGCGAATCAGTAACCTTTTCTAACTGTTCTGCTGATAGTTCAAAAGCGGAAGTTATTACAACTTCGCTTGAACTTTTTGTACCAGAGAGGAGCTTTCTGTATTCTTTACTTATGTGAGGAATCAGGGATATTCTTTTTGATTCCCCCAAAACCTTAACTAAATTACATGTTTTACTCTCAATTTGACCTTCAAATAAAGACAAAAATACATCGGTTTTTTCTTTATAGGCCAGCTTAGGAGAATCGATAAGCATCTTTACTTCAGGGGTATCCAGCGCAAGCTCCAATTGCATAAGATCAGCTTCCCACCCCTCTGAGTGGTCGTATATTGCCTGTGCATAGGGTCTTGCTATGGTTTCAAAATTCAAAATTATAACTCCTGAGCTATTTGATCAATAATTTGTGAGTTCTTGTCTTTGTCTATCTCTGAACCAAGTATTTTCTCTGCTCCGGCTACAGCTAAAGCGGCAACTTCTGATCTGAGTTCTTCTTTAGTTCTCTTAGCCGCCTGGTCGAGATCACTTTGAGCGGAAACCTTTATTCTTTCAGCTTCCTCATGGGCACTTGATTTAGCATCTTCAACAAGTTGATTGGCTCTAGCATTAGCCTGATTTACTAAATCGGCAGCCTCTTTTTTTGCTGCCTCTAAAATCTCTGCTTTTTGTAGGTGTGCTTCATCAAGCTCTCGCTTACCTCTGCTTGCTGCCTCTAATCCATCAGAAATTTCTTTCTCTCTTTCTTCAAGAGCCTCAAGGATATATGGCCATACATACTGCATGGTAAACCACACAAAAAACACAAAGGCCAAAAGCTGGCCGAATAATGTGGCGTTAAAATTCATTCAAAAACTCCGGGCTAAGTTGCTTATGTAAATAGAAATAAAAGACCGATAGCTAATGAAACTATTGGTATCGCATCCACTAATCCCATACCAATCAATAATTGAGTGAATAGGTAGGGTTGAAGTTCAGGCTGTCTGGCAATTCCTTCAAGGTATTTTGCAGTAATTAGACCAACACCGATTCCTACGCCTATAGCGCCTCCACCTGTTAGCAGGGCTCCTGCGACCCTTCTTATAGCTTCTGCTTCTTCCATTTTATTCTCCTTAGATAAAAATTAATGATGCTCGTGTGCCTGTTGAAGGTAAACGAGCGTTAAAACCATAAACAAAAATGCTTGTAATATAACTACAAGGATGTGAAAAACTGCCCAAATAAAATTTAAGGCTAGGCCAGCCACCCCTGCCAAGACTCCTGTAACTGAACTAAAGAAGCCTCCAAAAAACAATGCTATGAGTATAAATATCATCTCACCAGCAAAAAGGTTTCCGTAAAGTCTTAGTCCTAGAGCTAATTGTTTCGCATAAAAACCAGGAATCTCAAATATGACATTGATAGGCGCCATCCATTTTCCGTAAGGCTGGAAAGTTAATTCAGCCAAAAAGCCTCCGAGGCCTTTATTCTTGATGCTATAGTAGTGGATAAGTATCAAGACTCCTAGAGCCATGCCCATTGGGGCGTTGATATCAGCCACTGGTAGTACTTTGAAATAATGTATTGCTCCACCCTCAGCATTAGGTGCAGCAAATCCATTTGCAATCCAAGGGACGAGATCAATCGGAATTAGGTCCATAAGATTCATTAGAAATACCCACACAAATATCGTTAGAGCTAAAGGACCCATTAGAGGATTTTTATCGGCAGTAAAATTGTCCTGTACCTGATCCCTCACTAAGGTTACTAAATATTCTACTGCGTTTTGTACCCTACTTGGCTTAGATGAGCTGGCATTTTTTGCTATCCTTCGCATAAAAAATATCATTCCCATACCCAAAAGAACCGACATAAAAAGAGTGTCTACTTGAAATGCCCAAAAACCCATTTCACTAATGTTACAGCTAGCTTCTGTCCCAGCAACTTGGCTTTTTCCGTGAACTTCGGCAAAGCTCCAGGTTCCATCAGGGCATCTACCATACGTTAAGTTAGTAAGATGGTGTTCTATATAATCGGTCGAGTTGAGTTCTTTGCTTGCCATTTATTTCGGGCATGATTATAAAGACCCTGCTCTGAGTCTCCAAGCACTAATATATTTTTTTGATAAAAACTTTTAAAAGGACAGGATCCACGATTCGATTACTTTGTTCACGCAACTTATGATTATGTTTATATTTTTATTTAATTTTTTCGATAATTCCCTGGAGTGCCGCAAGGCTTTTATAGCTGACAATCAGCCTTCCTTTTCCTTTTTTATTGTGTTTTATTTCTACCTTCGAACCCAAAATCTCAGTTAATTCTTTCTCGAGAGAAAGTGTGTTTGGGTCCTTGGTTAATTGTGTTTTGCGTTGGTTTTTTTTGTTACCGGAGAGTTTGCTGGCAATTGCCTCACATTCTCTTACCGACAGAGATTCAGAAACCACTCTCATGGCACAATCAAGTTGGTCATTGTCGCTTAAAGTTAAAAGCGCTCGTGCGTGACCCATTTCGATCTTGCCTTCTTGAAGTAATTCTTGGACTTCTGTTGAGAGCGATAGAAGTCTAAGGAGGTTTGTTATGGTGGATCTGGACTTTCCTAGTGAGGCGCCCAACTGTTCTTGTGACAAATTAAACTCTCTTTGAAGCCTGAAAAGACCCTTTGCCTGATCAAGGGCATTGAGATCTTCTCTCTGAAGGTTTTCTATTAAGGCTATTTTGGCTGTTTCTTCATTGTTCCAATCTCTAATAATCGCTGGAACTGAATTAATTCCGGCGAGTTGCGCTGCTCTCCATCTTCTTTCGCCAACCACTATCTCAAACCTTCCTGAGGCCAGCCTTCTTACAACCAAAGGTTGAAGAATTCCTTGTTCTTTTATGCTTTGCGACAGCTCCTCAAGAGTAGACTTGTGCATTTTGGTTCTAGGTTGAAACTGCCCTGGAGTAAGGTCATCTAAAGGAATCTGGGTAACCGAAACCCCCTCTGTCTTAGGCCTGTCTCCCAAAAGAGAGTCTAGTCCAGTGCCTAGGCTAGATTTGTCTTTGTTCATGAGCGTTTTCACTATACTGTTGTTCCATCTTGCCAATCAATTCACCGGCCAGGGCAAGATAAGCCAAAGAGCCTTTAGCGTTAGGCTCGTAAGACAGAACAGACTTACCAAAACTAGGGGCTTCTGCTAATTTTATATTTCTAGGAATGACTGTTGAGTAGAGTTCGTTAGAAAAATGTTTCTGCAACTCTCCTGTTACTTGTTGGCCCAACTTATTACGAGGGTCGAACATGGTCCTCACAACGGCTTTCAATTGTAAGTTGTGACCGGTGCTATCATTTAGTTGTCCTACGGTCTCTAAAAGTCCTGCCAGACCTTCAAGGGCAAAATATTCACACTGCATCGGAACCAGCAAGTCTTTGGCGGCTCTTAACCCGTTGAGAGTTAATAAATTCAAAGAGGGCGGACAGTCAATTATTATGTAGTCATACTTTTCATTAATGCCGGGTAGATAGTTTAAAAGGGCCCTTTCCTGGTCCCCGCCTCCTCTTAAGAAAGATTCTGCGGCTATAAGCTCCGGGCCTGATGGCATAATGTCGTAACCAAACTCTGTTCTAAAAACCACTTCCCCTTGTGTTCCCATTAAAGCAGCTGCGGACCCTTTAGTTTGATCACACTTTTTTATACCTGATCCGGTTGTGGCATTTGCCTGTGGATCGAGGTCTACCAACAGGACGGCTCTTTTCATTGCACCCAGAGAGGCTGCCAGATTTACAGCAGTGGTTGTTTTGCCAACACCTCCTTTCTGGTTTGCTATAACTAATGTATTAACCATTGTTTTGCTCTGCTTCTATTGTAACCAAGATACGCGTCTTGTCTTTCGCTTTTGAAGGAAATTTATCAATTTTTTTTAAAAAGTAACCGGGCGGTATTCTCTCTTGATCAAACTGCTCTTGAGTCTTCATGAGTTTGAGCTTTACTCCTTTTTTTTGAAGCAAGGACGCCGTTAAGCTAATGATAAATTCTGTGGAGCCTACTGCTCTGCAGACTATATCGAAAGATTCGGGAAAAGTTTTTATTTCAACCTTTTCTATCCTTTGATTAATGACGCTTATGTTGTCTAGTCCAAGGCGAGAGGTGGTGTGTAATAAAAATGATGATTTCTTGGTGTTGCTTTCAATTAAGTAAAATTCTTTGTTGGGGTTGGTGATAGCTAGTGGTATGCCTGGAAGCCCGCCCCCACTCCCCAAATCAAGTACGTTTTTGTTTAACGAAGGAGAAATGATCAAAGAGTCTGCTATATGATACTCGATGTTTTGGGCTTGTTTTTTGGATATCAGGTTGTGGGTTTTGTTCCAGGCAATCAGATGAGTTTTATAATCTGCCAGCAGGTTTATTTGGTCTTTACCCAACTGCCCGTCTTTCCTTTTTCAAGTAGATCATTAGTAAAGAAATTGCTGCTGGAGTAACCCCGGGTAGTCTTGATGCTCGCGCCAAACTCCCCGGTCTTGCTTCAGATAGTTTTTGTTTTACTTCATTAGAAAGTCCAACGACTTTCTCGTAATCTATATGTTCTGGTATCAGGGTATTTTCGCTTCTTTGCAATCTCTCTATGTCGATTTTTTGCCTTTTTATGTAACCCTCGTATTTAACAGAAGCCTCTATTTCGTCTACTGCGTTCGGAGCAAGTGTTATTTCCCCTTGTGGCAAGTGTGAATGAAGAACTTTGGGGCGTTTTAACATCTCGAAAAGACTAATGTTTTTTGAAACGCTCTCACCTGTTTGTTCTTTTATTTTTTTTGCCTCTGGCGTGTTTGGTTTAAGTTTGACTTTTTTTAATCTTAGGATTTCCTGGGTTGTGGTGTCTCTTTTGTCTTGATATTTTTTCCACAACAAATCTGAAACTATGCCGAGCTTTCTGCCCTTTTCTGTTAAGCGCATGTCTGCATTGTCTTCTCTAAGTATCAGTCTATATTCTGCTCTGCTAGTAAACATTCTATAAGGTTCTTTTGTACCAAGGCTAACCAGGTCATCTATCAAAACCCCTATATAGGCCTCGTCTCTTTGTAGTTCGAATGCGTCTTGGTTGGTTGCCCTAAGTGATGCGTTTATTCCTGCCATTATCCCTTGAGCTGCTGCCTCTTCGTATCCTGTGGTTCCATTAATTTGACCCGCGAAAAATAAACCCGAGATTATCTTTGTTTCTAGAGAGTGTTTTAAGCCCGTAGGATCAAAGAAATCGTACTCTATTGCATACCCGGGTCTTACTATTTTTGCATTTTCAAAGCCTTTAATAGATTTTATGAGCTGTTTTTGAGCCTTCAAAGGTAGACTTGTTGAAATGCCATTTGGATAAATAAGATCTGAATTAAGTCCTTCCGGCTCAGCGAATATCTGATGAGAGTCTCTTTCTGAAAACCTCATAACTTTATCTTCAATAGAGGGGCAATACCTTGGTCCTACACCCTCGATCACACCAGAATACATAGGTGATTCGTCAAGGTGGTTTAGTATCACTTGGTGTGTTATTTGGTTGGTGCGTGTCATGTAGCAATTTAACTGCTCAGGTCTTTCGCTGGCTTGGGAAGTATAAGAAAGTAGTGGTGTTGGAGTATCACCTGGTTGTGGTGAAAGAAGAGACCAGTCTATTGTGTGTTTGTTCAGTCTGGGGGGTGTTCCCGTTTTTAGTCTGCCAACTTTTAAATTTAAACCTCTAAGTTTATGAGCCAGTTTGTCGCTAGAGGGATCCCCTATTCGCCCGCCAGGAGATTGTTCCAGACCGGTATGCATTACTCCTCCAAGAAAGGTTCCTGTTGTTAAAATTACTGAATTGGCAGATATTGTCTCCCCTTTTTCGGTAATTACAGACTTAATGGTTGAATTATTTATGTCCAGGTCGATAACTGAGCCTTCTTTTATTGTGAGGTTGGCAGAAGAAGACAGAAAATTTTGTATTGCAGCTTTGTAAAGCTCTCTGTCAGTTTGCACTCTAGTGGCCCTTACGGCCTGCCCTTTTGTAGAATTAAGAACGCGATAGTGTATGCCTGCCATATCAGTCGCTCGGGCCATCAGACCCCCAAGGGCGTCAACTTCCTTAGCTAGATGGCTTTTGCCTATGCCTCCAATTGCTGGATTGCACGACATTTCACCTATCTTTGACTTGTCGTGAGTAATAAGCAAGGTTTTTACACCGAACCTGGAACATACTTCTGCGGCCTCTACACCTGCGTGCCCCCCACCTATGACTATTACATCGAACTTATCCACAGTTTAAAAAAATTAAATTTATTTTATTTGATATTTATATTTTAACGTAGTTCGTTATTATTAGGGACCTCAATAGCTGGGGAAAACTCGCACGACCCTTTTATTTCATTGATATGTCCCAGGCAAGAAAGCTGTAGAAAACCAAATTATATACTCTCTATCGATTTGTATATTTAGTTAATAAAAAAAAATAGACACAAACTAAAAATATTTTTCAACAGCGTTTGAACAGCTATTTACCTATACAAAACTCTGAAAAAATTTCACCCAAAAGGTCATCTGCACTCATAGGCCTTAAGATGTCACCAAGGGCCGCATGAGCAGACCTCAAGTTTTCTGCAACCAACTCTAAAACTTGCCCTTCAGCTAAAGTCGTTATAGCCTCCTCCAAAAAGAGACCCCCACTTCTTAAAGAAATCGCATGTCTTTGTCTGGACAGAAACACAGTTTCTTCTCCCTCGTCTATCCCCAATCTTGCAATTAACGCTTTTAGCAAGTCCTCAACCCCCTGACCGGTTGAGCACGATAAGTAGAAAGTGTTGTCTTTATTAGAGAACTCACCTTCAAGCAAGTCAGACTTATTCAACACAGTCAAAGAATCACCCAAACCAACATCAAATCCTTGAATGGCCGTTGCATCTTGCACCAAGAGGCTTAAGTTAGACTTTTTAATAACCTCTTTTGACCTCTGTATACCCTCCTCTTCAATAGGTCCTTCAGGATTGAGCCTGACACCTGCTGTATCAACAAACTCTATAAGGACACCCCCGATATTTACAGATGTTTTTACCAAGTCGCGCGTAGTTCCAGGAACTTCAGAAGTAATTGCCAGATCTTCACGAGCCAAGAGGTTCAGCAAAGAAGACTTTCCAGCGTTAGGAGGACCCACAATAGCAACCGAATAACCATCTCTTAACTTCACCCCTTCTTTTACGCGAGACTGCAATTCATTTATCTTGGCGTGAAATCTTTTGAGCTCCTCTTTAACAGACTCAAGAACCAAACCGTCGATCTCCTCTTCTGGAAAATCGATATTTGCTTCAACAACAACTCTTGCCTTAACAATACCATCAAGCAACATGTTTATTTGTTCAGAAAATTGCCCCGATAACGAAGAGTTGGCTGCTACAACAGCGGTTTCGCTTTGAGCGTTTATTAAATCAGCTACAGATTCAGCCTGAACCAGATCAATTTTTTCGTTTAGAAATGCAGTTTTTGTAAACTCTCCAGGCTCAGCGACTACCGCACCACGATTAACAGCCTCTTCTAGCACCAAATTCACTATAGTTGGATTTCCATGACAATGGAACTCAACCACGTCGTCTCCCGTGTAAGAGTTAGGAGATTTAAAAAAAACAACCATACCATCATCTATTTTAGAACCGCCCCGTGACTTTATAGAACAGCGCTTAAAGCGCCAGGCTTCTGCGAGCTCCCCGCACATACCTTCGGCTATGCTCTTAGCAAGCGCTCCAGACATTCTAATTATTGAAACCCCTCCCCTTCCTGGAACAGTCGCAGGAGCAATAATAGTTCTGTTTTTACTCAAAGCCGATAAAGCTCATCAGCCAGAGCCAACAGACCCGGTTCCGTACATGGTGCCTCTCGAATACCACCACTGTTGAAATATTTGAATAATCATATTCACAAGCCAATACAAAACTAAGCCTGACGGGAACCAAGCAAAAATAACAGCAAAAATAAGAGGAAAGAACTTCATCATTTGAGCTTGCATTGGGTCTGCATTAGGTGGGGTGGGCGTAAGTTTTTGAGAAAGGTACATGCCAGCCCCATTAAGAATAGGAAGAATAAAGTAAGGGTCCATGGCCGATAAGTCATCTATCCACAAAAAGAAAGGAGAGTGTCTTAATTCAACGGTTTCGAGCAAAACCCAATAAAAAGCCAGGAAAAATGGCATCTGAGCCAACATCGGTAAGCAGCCCCCGAGTGGATTTACACCCTCTTTTTTATACATTTCCATTAATTCTTGGCTCATTGCCTGCCTGTTATCTCCGTGTTTCTCTTGTAAAAGCTGCATTTTGGGTGCTAATTCTCTCATTTTACCCATTGACACATAGGCTTTTGCCGAAAGAGGCCAGGTTAAGAGTTTCAACGCAACAGTAAGAAAGATAATTGCCAGGCCCCAATTATTAAAAAGGCTGTGTCCGAGGTCTAAAAACCAATACATTGGCTTGCCCAACCACCACAAAAACCCGTAATCTACGGTTAGATCAAGGTTTTCTTCAATTTCAACAAGCTGTTTAGGTAGTTTAGGACCTACATAAAGAGTATTTTTTGTAGATACCGTCTCGCCATAGGAAAGAACCGAATCTTTAGAGGTATAACCCAGAGAGTATCTTCCGGAATTTTCACCGTACCTTCCCTGGTATAGATATTCTTCATTTTGATCCGGAATCCACGCAGACAGGAAGTAGTGTTGTATTAAAGCAACCCAACCCCCTACAGACTTGTTCTGGTAAGAGGATTCCCTAATGTCATCAAAATCATATTTTTCATAAGTATCTCTTGTTGAAGAAAAGACAGGACCAAGATAGGTATACATCAAACCACCCTCTTCTACTGCCGAGCCATCTCTTTCAATAACCACATAAGGTGTCATTGAAATATCTTCACCCAAAACCGAGTTCACCGCGTCTTCAACTTTTATAGAATAACCTGTGTTTTCAATTTCTATTTTTCTAGAAAAATTTAACCCACCAGATGTGCCTTCAAGAATATAAACTTTTAAATTTCCCTCACTTGATTGCTCTGTTATTTTTTCAAATTGTGGATTCAAATATCCTTGGGTTCGGGTGTAGAAACCGCTGTTTGCAAAATATACATTTTCTCTTCCAGAGTTGGCATCATAGGTTTTTCCAAATAAATTTAACCCCTCCTCAGAGCCCTTCTCTTCCGATATATTTTTTAAAGTAGAAACTTCAAACCTTCCTGTTCTTGATTCAACCAATAAAGACAAATCGTTATTTTGTATTTCAAAATAATTAAGCCCCTGAACGGCAACCTCAGCCGACCCCTGGCTTACCTGTGAAAGAGGGGCAAGAGGCTCTGAAAGTGAACGCTCACTTTCACTGAAAGTGTCAATTTCTATTTGTTCTTGAGAAGAGCTATCATAGACATCATTGTCTATCGGCCACTGCAAAAGAAGGTAATAAAGAGTAAGGCCGATTCCAATTATCAAGGATGTTTTAATCACGTCCATACTTTGATTCTCCAGGTACATTATCTATCCCACTACCGCCCCAAGGATTACATCTAATGATTCTTTTTACGGCCAGGATAGAGCCTCGATAAGTCCCATGAACCTTTAAAGCCTCCAGTGCATACTGAGAGCAGGTTGGATGAAACCTACAGTTTTGACCTAACATTGGGCTCAGAAACCTTTGGTAAAATTTTATAATCTTTATAAGTGTTTTGTTAATCATTATTGCCTATAAACTTTCCCCAGATTTTATCTAAATCTTTTTTAAGCTCCTCTTCCTTTCCTTTTAAATTTTTTTTTACGTACACAACAAAATCTTTATGGGGCAATTCTAAAACCTTTGCAAGAAAACTTCCTTTTATTTTTCTCTTTATATTATTTCTGTCTACAGCAAGCCTATTATCCTTCTTCCTAATAGCCACCCCTATTCTTGAAAACCCCAAGGAATTATTTTTTGAAAGAATCAATATGTTTTTGGTGGAATGTTTTTGATCAGGAGTATCGAAAATATCACTAAAACCTTCTTTAGATGATATAGAGCGCTTAGGGCTCATTTAGACAGTAAGGGAAAGCCTCCCCTTTTTCCTTCTATTGCTTAGCACCTTTCTACCTCCGAGTGTAGAATTTCTCGAACGGAAACCATGAGTTCTAGCTCGTTTGATTTTACTGGGCTGATATGTTCTTTTCATAGTGCACAAAAGGTAATTGGGCTGCGAATGATAGAGTTTTTGTTGATTTAAGACAAGTAAAATAATTAAAACAATATATCAACAAGTTATCCACAATAAATATCTGTGTTTATACTGTGGATAACTCTGTCATTCTATATATAATCAATTTCATGAACGAATTGCACTTTTGGGGAGAATGTAAGAAAACCTTGGAAAGAGATTTGCCTATAGAGGAGTATTCTACGTGGATTGCACCATTAACTCTAGAACAAAATAATGGCTCAAACCCTCTTTCTTACAGTGTTTTAGCACCAAACAAGTTTATATCTGATTGGGTTGAAGACAATTATGGAATGACTATTAAAGAGAGATTAAGTGCCATTACTAGCATGAGAGACCTTAATCTTAATTTTGAAATATTTGTTGACTACCATGGCAAGCGTCCTGATGAAGATCCAGGAACTGATAGTAATACGTCTGAAATAATAGCCAAAACCGCCCAGTCTGAGGGAGTTCCCAAAAAAAATAATTTAATAGATAATTTCACTTTTGAAACATTTGTAGAGGGCAAGTCTAACCATATTGCATTGGCTGCTTCTAGACAAATAGGTGATGGTCTTAAAAATTCATATAACCCTCTTTTTATATACGGCGGCGTGGGACTGGGAAAAACTCACCTCATGCACGCTGTGGGAAATGAGATTTTGAAACACGATCCTAACAAGAAAATAGCTTATGTTCATTCTGAGAAGTTTGTGAGTGATATGGTAAAATCTCTACAATTAGGAGCAATTAATGAATTTAAGCAACACTATAGATCCTTAGATGCGTTATTGATTGATGATATTCAGTTTTTTGCAAAAAAGGAGCAATCACAAGAAGAATTATTTCACACTTTCAATTCTTTACTGGAAAAAGGAAGTCAAATGATTCTAACTTGCGATAAGTATCCTAAAGAAATAGATGGATTAGAGGACAGGCTAAAGTCGAGATTGGGGTGGGGTTTGCCAGTTGTTATAGAGCCACCTGAATTAGAAACAAGAGTTGCAATACTCTTAAGCAAGGCAATGTGTTTGAATCATGAGCTCAATGAAGAATCTGCTTTTTTTATAGCCCAAAAGGTAAGATCTAATGTAAGAGAGCTTGAGGGAGCCTTAAAAAGAGTAATTGCTAACTCGAATTTTACTGGAAGACCAATAACTGTTGAATTAATCAAAGACTCTTTAAAAGATCTTTTGGCCATTCAAGCAAGACAAGTAAGTGTAGAAAATATTCAAAAAATTACAGCTGAGTATTACAACATAAAAATAAGCGACATCCTTTCTAAAAGACGCAGCAGATCGGTCGCTAGACCCAGACAGATGGCAATGTTTTTAGCAAAAGAGCTGACAAATTACAGTTTGCCTGAAATAGGTGAGTCTTTTGGTGGAAGAGATCACACAACAGTTATACATGCTTGTAAAAAAATAAATGAACTAAGGTCATTTAACCTGGATATAGAAGAAGATTATAGAAAGCTTTTAAGGGTTTTAACTATATAATACAAGAATGAAGTTCATCACAGAAAAAGCACAAATAGTTGATTCTTTACAAAATGCAGCAGCTGTAGCTGAAAGACGCCAAACAATACCTATTTTAGCAAATTTAAGGTTAAAAACAGTTAATGGAAAATTGGAAGTTACCGCAACAGATTTAGAAATACAAATAAAAACTTTTTCTGATTTAATTAAAATTGAAGAGGAGGGTGAAACTACAGTTTCTGCAAGAAAAATGTCAGAATTATGCAGATCACTGCCAGAAGGAGAAAACCTTAACTTTTCTTTATCAAATGGAAAATTGACTGTTAGCTCAAGTAATTTTCATGCAGATTTTGCAACAATTTCTTCAGATGATTTTCCTGAAATAGAAATCAATGAAGAGCAGACCCCAATTACTGTAGAGTCTAGTGTTCTAAAAAGATTATTATCTAAAATATCATTTTCTATGGCCTCACAAGATGTGAGATATTATTTAAATGGCATGCTTTTAGAGATAGAAGGCAATAAGATAAATGGAGTAGCAACTGATGGGCACAGATTGGCCTTTTCATCAGCAACAACTAATGCTGAAGATTTAGAACTAAGAAACATAGTTCCAAGAAAAGCAGTTCTAGAACTTTCAAAACTTCTTTCACCGAATGAAGGGACTGTAGAGCTTCTCATAGGTGCTTCTTATGTAGATGTGCGTTCTGAAAATCTTAGTTTTTCAAGCAAATTAATAGATGGAAAGTATCCAGACTATAATAAAGTTTTTCCAACTGGGGAGCCCCTGCCTCTAGAAATAAGCAAAGAAATTCTTCAATCAGCTCTCTCTAGAGCCTCTGTTTTGTCGAATGAAAAGTACAGAGGTGTAAGATTCCAATTATCTCAAAATAAGCTTAAACTTACTGCTAACAATCCAGAACAAGAATCAGCTGAAGAAGAAGTAGATGTGATTTATAAAGGCTCTGACCTTGAAGTTGGGTTTAATATAGGATATCTGTTAGATGTTCTTAACTCTATAGAAAGTGAAACTGTTTCTTTTGAATTCTATGGCGAAGATTCTAGTTGTATTATCAAAGAACAAAATTCTGAAGATGACGTGTATGTCATCATGCCAATGAGGCTGTAATGCCTCTTCAGAGGCTTCACCTAAAGAACTTTAGGCTTTTTCAAGATAAAACCTTCTCCTTCTCCGATGGTATAAATCTCATATTAGGAGAAAATGGTTCGGGAAAAACAACAGTTTTAGAATCATTAAATGTCCTGTTAACTGGAAATTCTTTTAGAGCAAAGGAAACCAAGGAATGTATTCATTCTGATAAAGAATTTTATAATGTATCTGCAAAAGGAATCATTAATGGGAAAAACCTTAATCTTTTCGTTGAAAATAGTCACAACAAAAAACTATTCTCAAAAAGATTGCTTGCAGAAAAATCTGTAAAAAAAGAAGAGTTATATTTTTTACAAGTTGTACTTGCTAAAAACCTTAGAATGATAGATGGAGAGCCAGAAATCAGGAGGGAGTTTTTTAATGATCTTATGTTCCACGTGAAACCTGAGATAAAAAAATTGCATAATGCCTATCAAAAAGTTCTCAAACAAAGGAATAGGGCGCTAAAGAAAAAGCTTTCTAGTTCAGAAGTCTCCTTGTGGAGTAAAGAGCTATCAACATTAGGTTTAAAACTCAGCCTTGAGCAATATAATTTTTTTAATGTTTTTAAAGAACATACTTTACAATCAATAGAAAAAAATATTTCTATCGGCTCTTTTAGTTACCTAGATAAATTAAGTGTAACTTTTTCGAAAGGGTGGGAACGCTCAAAAAAACTAGAAGAGTCTTTGCTGGAAAGTCTTGAGAGGGATATGGCATTGGGATATACGTCAAAAGGGCCTCATAGAATGGATTTTACGTTTAAAGTAGAAAATAAAAAGGCTTCCTCTAATCTTTCCCGAGGTCAAATTAAGATATTGATTTTGTTAGTTTTTTTATCTAGCATAAAACTTTTGAAAGACTTAAAAGATACTGAAATTCTTCTTATGATAGATGATCTGGGCTCAGAATTAGATCTGAGCAACCTAACATCTATAATCATGAAGATTCTCGAATCTGAGAATCAAATAATCTTGACAGGGATTGAGGGTGAAGAGATGCATAAATCTTTAAAAAAAACAACAAACTTTACACAGATTAATATCTAATTATGTATTAAAATAAATAAATGCCAACCAAGAAAAAACCTTCTGCATCAAAATCACCCAAAGCCGCCAAAAAGCCACAAAAAAAAGCCACAAAAAAAACTGAAGCCGAGTCTTATGATTCCTCCAGCATTACGGTCCTGAAGGGATTAGAGGCAGTCAAAAAAAGGCCAGGTATGTATATTGGAGATACCGATGATGGAACCGGTCTACACCATATGGTTTATGAGATAGTTGATAATTCAATTGACGAGGCATTAGCAGGTCATTGTGATGAAATAACCGTAAAAATCTTGTCAGATGATTGTGTCTCTGTCTCGGATAATGGAAGGGGTATTCCAACTGATATGCACGAGGAAGGCATGTCTGCAGCAGAAGTTATCATGACAAAGTTGCATGCAGGTGGAAAGTTTGATGATAACTCCTATAAGGTCTCAGGAGGTTTGCATGGGGTTGGTGTCTCGGTTGTTAATGCTTTATCAGAGGACTTAAAACTAACTATTTATAGAGGCGGCAAAATACATGAACAAGAATATAGAGATGGTGCTCCAAAAGGCAAACTAAAGGTAATAGGAAAAACTGATAAAACAGGAACTGAAGTTATGTTCGTTCCATCACCTACTACTTTTTCAGATATTATTTTTCAGTATGATGTCTTAGAAACAAAACTTAGAGAGCTATCCTACCTCAATGCTGGCCTTAAAATTATCTTAGTTGACGAGAGAAACTCTAAGAAAAAAGAATTTTTTCACAAAGGCGGCTTAGCAGAATTCGTATCATTTTTGAATACAAAAAGAACAACTGTTAATTCTGTATTTCATTTTGTAAAAGAAGCATCAGACGGCATAACCATCGAAGTATCCCTTCAGTGGAATGATGGCTACCAAGAAAACATTCAATGTTATACAAATAACATTAAACAAAGAGACGGTGGAACCCACTTGGTAGGTTTCAGGACAGCCTTAACGAGGACATTGAACAACTACATGGAAAAAGAGGGGATGAACAAAGAGAAGGTGTCTACCTCAGGTGATGATGCCAGAGAGGGCTTAGTTGCTGTTGTTTCTGTTAAAGTCCCAGATCCAAAGTTTTCCTCGCAAACCAAAGATAAGTTAGTCTCTTCCGAGGTAAGACCAGTAGTTGAGCAAGAAACTTATAAAGCCTTAACGGAATATCTGTTGGAGAATCCTGGAGAGGCAAAGCTAATCGCTACAAAAATAATCGAAGCGGCTAGAGCTAGAGAGGCTGCTAGAAAAGCAAGAGAACTGACTAGGAGGAAAGGTGTATTTGAGGGTGGTGGTCTTCCTGGAAAACTTTCTGATTGCCAAGAAAAAGATCCTGCAAAAAGTGAGATCTATTTGGTTGAGGGAGAATCAGCAGGAGGTTCTGCAAAGCAAGGACGTGATAGACATTTTCAAGCTATTCTTCCTTTGAAAGGAAAAATTCTCAATGTAGAAAAAGCAAGACTAGATAAGGTTCTATCGTCAGAAGAAATTATTATTTTGATTTCTGCCTTAGGTTGCGGGATAAAAGGAGAAGACTGGCAAGAAGAGAAATTGAGATACCATAGAATAATAATTATGACTGATGCTGATGTTGATGGCTCTCACATTAGGACTTTGATATTGACTTTATTTTATCGCCAAATGCCTGAACTTATTGAAAAAGGCTATATCTATATAGCCCAACCACCTCTATATAAACTTAAAAAAGGCAAACAAGAGACTTATGTCAAGGATGATTCTGAATTAAGAGAACTCCTAGTCGCTGAAATCTTGGATGATGCAAAGCTTGTCTTAAACAAGAAAGGGGAATCAATTACAGGCCAGGCCCTTGGTAAATTTATTTCGCAACACGAAAAGATACAAAGCACTCTGAGGGGGTTAACTCATATATATCCTGTAGAGTTACTAGAAGGCGTGAAGCATACAGCCCAACTTAAGGGATTAGATGATAAAAAGGCATTAAAAAAATGGACATCAAGTATTGAAGAGTACTTAAATGAAAAAGCGGAACAAGGATCAGCTTGGAAAGTTGAAGCTATCTCCCGAGAAGGCTCAGACGAAATGGAACCTAGAGTCTCTTTAACAAAACATGGTACGGAGTCGGAATGGCTGCTGAATAAAAGTTTCTTTAAATCCAAGGCATATAAAGATATTTCCAGTCATGGGGCAGATATGACAGATATGTTTAGCAAAGAGGCTCATTTTGAAATTAATGGCAAGCAGATATACATTGATAACTTTGAACATGCTCTAGAAGAGGTTTTACAAATTTCTGAAAGATCCTTCACAAAATCAAGATATAAAGGGCTGGGTGAAATGAATGCCGAACAACTATGGGATACCACCATGAATCCTGACATGAGAATTCTTGGTCAAGTCACAATAGATGATGCTGCAACTGCTAGTTTACTTTTTGAGGCATTAATGGGTGATGAAGTTCAACCACGGAAAGAGTTCATTGATGAAAACGCAAAACTCGTTGTTAATCTTGATGTTTAGTTTGATCTAAGAGTTTAGTTTTTTTTCTACCCACTCTTTTACATCGCTTGCTGATTGCTTTGAATCTTCAACATAAAAAGGCTCCCCAATAATTAACGTAATTTTTCCAGGTTTTTTAATAAATTTATGTGCTGGCCAGCAATCTCCCGAGTTATGACATAATGGCAATACCATAACGCCATTTCTTTTGGCCAATTCAAAACTACTCCTTGCATATTTTCCAACCCTACCAGCTTTGACCCTTGTTCCTTCTGGGAACAATAAAACATACATACCCTTTTTCAATCTATCCGAGCCTTCTTCAAGTGTTTGTAAAATAGCTTCTTTTGGTTTGTTTCTATTAATTGCAATTGGATTTAACATTTTCATTGCCCAACCCCAGAGAGGAATGTACAGCAATTCTTTTTTCAGCAAGGTACACATGGGATGAAAAAGGTATTGCATCGAATAGGTTTCCCATTGACCTTGATGATTAGAAACAATGACACAAGGTTCAGTTGGTAAATTCTCTTTTCCAATAACCTCTACTTTAATCCCGCAAGATATATGTAAAAACCAATTTGCAAACTTTGGCCATTGTGAAAAAAGCTTTAGTCTATCTTCCAGTCCTAAAAAAGGCCCTATAACACAGGCTAAGAAGCTAGCTATTATTCCTGAACTTAAATAGCCAAGGTAAAAAATAGTAGATCTAATAACAATCACTTTTGGATTTTAAAATATACTCTGCAGCTTCAAGCAGGTTATTAAAACAGTGCTCGTCAGGAGGGCTTATATCCGTACCATACACGTTCTCTCCATAACCACCTGTTTTAATGAGCATAGGAACACAACCATATCTTCTCCCTGCCAAAATGTCTGAATCTTTGTCTCCTATAAAATATTTTCCTTTGAGATTAACATTCATAGACTTCTCAATATCTTCTAGAAGACCAGTCTCAGGCTTTCTACATTTACATTTAGTTTCAGGTGCATGAGGACAGTAAGCGATATAAGAAATTTCCCCTCCTACTTCTTTGAGCAGTTGTTTCATATAGTCATGAATTTTTAATAAATCAGTGTCTGTAA
Source organism: uncultured SAR86 cluster bacterium (assembly GCA_902542325.1). Taxonomy (GTDB): domain Bacteria; phylum Pseudomonadota; class Gammaproteobacteria; order Magnimaribacterales; family Magnimaribacteraceae; genus Magnimaribacter. Next base: position 100,190 of record CACBUE010000002.1, read on the forward strand.
TAATTTTTTTTTCAATACAAGCCTGATTTGTGGCAATCGCAACCTTAAAGCCATATTTATTAAGAAGCGCAATAGCCTCTAAGCTACCCTTAATAGGCTCAAAATCTTCAGGTCTAGTCACATAAGTCATGAGGTCAACATTAATCACCCCGTCCCTGTCTAAGACCAAAACGTCGTCCATTATTTTTTAAATATTATAATTTAGTGTCAAAAAGTCTCTAACTTCGTCTATTTTCAACCTTTTTTGATCCATTGTATCTCTATCTCTTATAGTTACACTATTGTCTTCAAGAGTTTGAAAATCTACGGTGATACAAGCGGGTGTACCAATTTCATCATGTTTTCTGTAGTTTTTACCGATGTTACCGGTATTTTCTAGAAGAACTCTCCCTTCAATTGTTCGCTGTAAATCATTTTTTAGATCTATTGATGTCTTTACTATAGAATCTTCATTCCTTTTAAGAGGAATAACTGCTATTTTTATAGGTGCAAGGTGTGGTTTTAGAGATAAAACGGTCCTTTCTTTATTGTTTTCAAGACTCTCAACCTTATACGCTTCGTTGAGAATTGCTAAAAAGCCCCTATCAACCCCAGCAGAAGGCTCAATTACGTATGGAACAACCCATTTCTTAGTTTCTAGGTCTTGAACAGCTAGTTTTGCATTGGATTGAGTATTTTCTGCAACAGTTGCATCTATGTTAAGTTCCTTTTGACCCCTAGTATGCGATCCTAAATCAAAATCAGTTCTATTGGCTATTCCTTCCAGCTCCTCTAGGCCATGCGGAAAATTATACATAATGTCCACAGTGGCTTTAGAGTAATGTGCCAACTCATCACTAGGCACATGATATAGCTCTAAACTATCTTTGCTTACTCCTTGATCTTCCCACCACTGCAATCTTAAATCAGTCCACTTTTTATGCCATTCCTCGTCTTCACCAGGTTTTACAAAAAATTCCAGTTCCATTTGTTCAAATTCGCGCACCCTGAATATAAAGTTTCTGGGCGTAATTTCATTTCTAAATGCTTTACCTATCTGAGCGATACCAAACGGAAGAGGGTGAGGATTAGAATCTAAAACATTTTTAAAATTGGTAAAAATATTTTGTGCTGTCTCAGGTCTTAAGTAAGCAAATGAATTGCCATCTTCGATCGGTCCAACATTTGTTTTGAACATTAGGTTGAACTGTCTTGGTTCTGTTAAATCTTCTTTTTTACAATAATCTGGTACCTGATCTGCTCTAAACCTTTCACCACAAGTCTTACAGTCTACTAAGGGATCAGTAAAGGTATTCTCATGTCCAGAATATTTTAGAACCAGAGGATTAGTTAAAATGGACGAGTCTATTCCTTCTATATCATCTCTTTCATATATCATGGATTTCCACCATGAATTTTTGAGATTATTTTTGAGTTCAACTCCCAGAGGGCCGTAATCATAAAGCCCCTGTAGACCCCCATAAATTTCATTAGATTGAAATATAAAACCTCGCCTTTTACATAAAGATACTAAGTCTTCCATGGAGGTATTTTTCATAATGTTAGTGAGTACTTACTATGTTTTAATTGTTATTTATATATGGAATCTAGCTCTGTTCTCTTAAATTTTTTATATTCCCAAGAATACTGTCCAGGTAACTTCATTATACATTTTTCAAACTCGTTATTCATTTTATCTACTCCGTCTTGAATATTTGAAGATAGATCAATTTTGCTATCGAAATGAATTACAAAACCTTTACCATTTTCTTTTCTCTCACAATACATCAAGTGAGCAGCGCATCCAGTTCTTTGTTGTAATTTCGGTAAAAGAGACATGGAATAGATTTCACTATTGAAAAACTTTGAGATTATGCCAGCTCCTTTCTTTGGGACTTGGTCCGATGCTACAGCCACCAACTTTTTATTGTTTAAAGCCGAAAGCATTTCTTTTATTCCGCTTACATTTATATCGACCATTTTTACACCAGATTTATTTCTTGAATTAGTGATAATTTTATCCAAGTCTTTATTTTTTGGTTGCGTATATGGAATAGTGCAATCTGTATGCTGGCCAAGAAAATTAATGATAATTTCTATATTACCGATGTGGGGGGTAAAAAGAAGTACACCTTTATCAGATGACAAAGCAGTTTCTATCTCTGCAAAATTTTTAACATCTATAAAGCCCGGTATTTTTTTATAATCTTGCATACCCCAAACAAGTCCCGTTTCAAGCATATTCATTATGCTGTGAAACAAGCTGTCTTTTAATATGGAATTAATTTGCAAGGAAGTTTTGTGAGGAAAGACTAATTCAAGGTTAGCCTTAGAAATTCTTTTATGCTTATTTGGCAGTGCGTATAACAGAAGAGCCAAAACTTTACCAATATAGAATAGCCCTTTATAAGGTATTGCCTCTAAGGTTTTTATGATTAATATATATAACATTTCATAACGTGACATATGTCACTTAATTTCTCCAAAAGGCTGGAGTAAATATCAAAAGCAATGTGAATATTTCTAATCTCCCTAATAACATTGCCATACAAAGTGCAAGTTTTGAGCCATCGGAGATATCCTTATAATTCTCGGCAACAATGCCTAGTCCAGGACCTAGATTATTCAAAGTAGCTCCTACTGCAGAGAATGCACTTAGAAAATCTATGTTTTGAGACAAGAGAAACATTAATATAATTAGAAAAGTAGCAACATAGACTGCAAAAAATCCCCACACAGATTCTGAAACTCTTGGATCTAAAGATCTTTTCCCAAACTTTATTGTCACCACTGCATTAGGGTGTATAAGCTTGGTTATTTCGCTAGATCCCTGCCTTATGAGAATAAGGGCTCTTATGACCTTGATTCCACCTCCAGTAGAACCGGCACAAGCCCCTATAAAAGCCGCTATGAGAAGCATAATTGGAACAAATAAGGGCCAACTTGAATAGTTAGAAGTAAGAAAACCAGAAGTTGTTCCAATAGAGACTGCTTGAAACACGCTATCTACTAAAATTTCATCATATATAGTATCGCTAAAGTAGAGAGTAAGGTAAGTTATGGATGCTGTGCTTGCCAATAATGACAGGTAAAGCTTTACTTCAGAATCATAAAAATAGTGAAACAATCTTTTTTTAGTCCACGCCAAGTAATGGAGTGCAAAATTTACTCCTGAAATGACCATAAATACAATTGCAGTCCATCTTAAACTGCTATTCTCAAAATAAGCAAAGTTCTCATCATGAGTTGAAAAGCCTCCGATAGATATAGTTGAGAATGCATGACATATGGCATCAAACCAGCTCATTCCAAAATACTTGTATAAAAATGAACAGGATATTGTCATCAATACATAAACAAACCACAAAGCCTTTGCGGTCTGAGTGATTCTGGGTGTTAGCTTGGAGTCTTTAAGAGGTCCAGGAGTTTCTGCTTTGTATAGCTGCATACCTCCAACTCCCAATAAAGGAAGAACTGCCACAGCAAGGACAATAATACCCATACCTCCCAGCCACTGCAGTAAATGGCGGTAGAAAAGCAAGGACCTAGGCATTTCGTCTAAACCTACCAAAACTGTTGCACCCGTAGTCGTTAAACCTGAGATCGACTCAAATAGAGAGTCTATGTATGAAACTCCTTCTAAATCCGCTAAAAAGAATGGAACAGAACCAAAAAATCCTAGAACAGTCCAGAAATAAATAGTTATTATGAAACCATCTTTTGTCCTTAGATCTCCATCCTTTTCTGAAGATAAAAAATAAAGAAAACACCCTATAATGAAAGTTATAAAGCCAGTTAAACCAAAGTTATAAATAAATCCAGTTTCTTGCATAAAGTAAGCCAGAAACGCTGGTATAAACAGTGCTACTCCACTGAATAACATCAAAAGTGCGCCTAGAATGCTGGTTGTATAGGGAAACTTCATTTCTATTCGGGAGAGAAGGTTTCTTTGACTTGCTTTATAACACCTTTGTCTGTTAAAAATACTATGACATGGTCGTTCTCCCTTAAATGAACGTGATCATGCGCTATTTTCCCTTTATTGTCTCTTATTAGAGCACCAATGGTAGCTCCATCTGGCAAAGATATCTCACCTAACTCTTTACCAATACTACTTTTCTTTCCAGAGGGTGATTCTTTTGCAATAGCTTCGATTGCCTCTGCCGCACCTCTTCTTAATGAATGCACTTTTACCACATCCTTTCCCTCTATTTCTGCTATGAAAGTTCCAATCGTTATTTGAGAGGGTGCAATAGCTATATCTATACCTTTATCTTGAACAAGATCTACATAAGCTGGATTATTAATTAGTGCCACTACTTTATGAGCCCCCATGTCTTTTGCTAGCAGACATGACATTACATTTGCCTCATCATCATTTGTTACGGCAGCAAATACGTCAGTCCCTTCAATATTTTCTTCATGAAGCAAATGCTTGTCGCAAACATTGCCTTCCAGTACTATAGATTGTTCCAACTTTTCCGATAATCTTTTCGCCCTGTTGTGATCAGAGTCTATGATTTTTACTCTGTGATTGTTTTCAATTCTTTTCGCCAATCTACTTCCTATCTTGCCTCCGCCAGCTATTATTACGTTTTTATATGGTTCCTCTTTTTTACGCATTTCATTTACAACCTTAGAAGCTTCCCCTTTTTTTGATATGAAAAATACTTCATCGCCAGCACTTATAGTTGTTTGGCCTGTTGGTACAATTGATTGACCGTCTCTAAAAATAGCCGCTACGCGTGAATCAACTTTGGGCATATGTTTTTTTAGATCTCCTATTTCGTGTCCTATCATAGGACCTCCATCTACAGCTTTTACGGCTACTAGATTGAGTTGACCTTGACCGAATTCCATAACCTGTAAGGATCCAGGAACTTCAATCAGTCCCTCAATATGATCTGTGATAAGTTGCTCTGGGCTTATGTGAATGTCCACTGGAATTTGTCCTGATTCCATTGCTTCTTTTGTTTTACCTTTTAGATAAGAAATTTCCCTGACCCTGGCAATGGTTTTGACAGAATCATTTAATACTTTAGATATCATGCAAGACACTATATTAATCTCATCACTTCCTGTTACAGCTACAACCATGTCTGCCTCTTTGATGCCAGCTGTAACCTGAATATTTGGATAAGATGCGCTGCCAAGCACCGTTCTTATGTCAGCTTCTTCTTCTAATTTATGCAGCTTGACAGGATCATTGTCTACAATGGTTAAATCATTTTCCTCAGACAATAGGTCCGCTAGCGTGCTACCTACAGCTCCGGCCCCCAAAATGACTATTTTCACAAGTTTATTTAAGACAACTTTTGATTGATTATAATCCTATTTTTTCAATAGAGAATAATTATTGGATAGTAAGTTCGAAATTTTCATTTTCCCTTATCAGGCCAATATAGCCAGCAATAAAATCTTTACCGGAGACTTTATTTTTTCCTTCCATTTGTACTTGCTCTATCAATATCGCTGAAGCATCCTTACAAAAAACAACCAACTGATCGTCTTTAATGCTGATGTAACCTGGATCAAGATTGATATCTGATTCAAAGCTTTGGGCTCTATGTATCTTAATTCTTTTCTCTCCTAAAAAAGTATACGTACCATATTTTGAGCTTAAAGCATTTATTTTTCTAATTATCTCTGTGGAAGAATTACCTTGCCAATCGATCTGTAATAATTTTTTATCAATTTTTGGCGAAAATGTCGCTTTATTTTCATCTTGTGCTTGATGTTTGATAGTTCCAGATTCGAGGTTATCCAGAAAAGGAACTAATTTTTTTTCACTAAGCTGGATAAACTTCTCTTCAACTGTAGATAGAGTATCACTTTGTTCAAGTGGACATTCATGCATTTCATAAACCGGTCCTTCATCCAAACCCTGTGACATTTCCATATAACTTATCCCAATATTTTTGTCTCCTGACATGATTGCATGCTCCATTGGTGAAGCGCCTCTCCATCTAGGCAGAAGGGAAGCATGAATATTGACACAACCAAATTTGGGCAGCTCTAATATGTCCTTTGGTAGGAGGAGTCCATATGCAACTACCAGTATCAGATCCGGATCCGTATTTTTTAATTTATCAAATACCTCTTTTGTTTTAAGAGATTCTGGTTGATACACATCTATGTCATTGTCTAATGCAGTTTGCTTTACTGGACTCAGATTGATCTTTTTCCCTCGACCAGATTCTCTATCTGGCTGTGTTAGAACGCTCAAGACCTCATGCTTAGACTGCAAGACAATCTCTAAATGTTTGGCAGCAAAGTCAGGAGTTCCTGCAAAAATAATTTTCATGAGCTACCCTCCTTTTGCTTTTAAGAGTTTTTTTCTAATCATTTCTCTTTTGATATTAGAGATAAAATCAACCATCATTTTTCCATCAAGGTGATCCATTTCATGTTGAATTACTACTGCCAAAAGGTCATTTGCTGAAAGTAATTTTCTCTCTCCATCAATGTCGAGATATGAAATTTCAACTGAACTAGGCCTTTTAAGTTCTTCATAAAATCCAGGAACGGAGAGGCACCCTTCAGAAAATATTTTTTTATTCGGATCAATAATTTTTTTTATTTCGGGATTTATTAATATCAAGGGCTCATCTTTAGACTCACTTATATCCAAGACAATAACTCTTTTGTGAACATTTACCTGAGTAGCTGCTAAACCTATACCCGATCCTTGATACATAGTCTCTAACATATCTTGGGCCAGTTTCTTAATGGAATCGTCAACTACCTCTACAGTTTTTGCAACTGTGCGTAGACGGGGGTCAGGGAATATAAGTATTTTTAATAATGCCATTATTTAATTTAGATATATTAGTATACAATTTTTGTTTTGGAGAAAACTGTGATTGTAACTGTATCAATACTAATAGGGTCTGAATCAGATTTGGACTTGGCAAATAAGTGTTCTGAAACTCTGGATTCACTTTCAATTTCAAATTCAATTCAAGTTCTTTCAGCTCATAGAACCCCAACCCTTCTTGAAAGTCACATCAGAGAATGTGAAGCAGGCGGTACTAAAGTTTTTATTGCGATGGCTGGATTGGCGGCGCACTTAGCAGGTGCTGTAGCCTCTAAAACAGTTCTTCCTGTTATAGGAGTTCCCGGTGACGGGGGTCCTTTAAGTGGCATGGATGCTCTTTTGTCTACCGTACAAATGCCAAAAGGTATTCCGGTGGCAACGGTCGCAATAGGTTCTGCCGGAGCAATTAACTCCGCATACTTGGCAGCACAAATGTTGGGTATAGAGTCTTCTGAAATACAAGCAGCATTGTTAAAAGTAAGACAAGACGGAATTGAAGCAATAAAAGAATCAAATAAGAAGCTAGAAAATTCTTAGAAAGATGAGCTCTCTTGGCTCTGTTCTTCAACACTTAAAGTCCGGAAAACCTATAGCTTATCCGACCGAAGGAGTTTGGGGCTTAGGATGCGATCCTGAAAACCAGGATGCTATTGAAAGCCTATTAAGACTCAAGGCACGTTCTCATGAAAAGGGATTAATTTTGATTGGTTCAAAATTTGAGCATTTCCTCAACTTTTCTTATGTAGAAGATTACAAGGATAAACTATTATCTAAATGGCCAGGACCCCATACCTGGTTAGTGCCCTCAAAACCAAACTTGAGTCTACTTATTAAGGGTAATAATGACAAGGTCGCTCTAAGATTAAGCAATCATCAGATCGTATGTAATTTATGCGATGCTTTTGGTGGACCAGTTGTTTCGACTTCGGCCAATAAAGAAGGGCAACCTACTTTAAGTGGACCAGATGAGATTTTAGAATACTTTCCTGAAGTTAAGGTGTTAAATGGCAAACTAGGCGGCCTTGAAAAACCTTCTACCATTCAAGATGTAGTCACGGATATAATTCTGAGGTAGTTATGACAGAATTAAAAAAGTTTGCAGTAATAGGCAGTCCGATCGATCATTCCCTCTCTCCCAAGATACATTCAATTTTTGCAAAAGAATTAGGTATAGAAATTACTTACGAAGCAATCAATGTTGAACCGCAGCATTTCGATTCTTCTGTTACTAGACTTTTTGAAGAGGGGTACGCAGGACTGAATGTTACTTTACCCTTAAAAGAATTGGCTTTTAAACTTGCCGATGAATTAAGTGATGACTCTAATTTGTCTGGATCAGTCAATACCCTTTGGAAAGAAGAGGGCATTATTTACGGTGATAGTACAGATGGAAAAGGCCTGATCAGAGACCTTCAAGAAAAGAAAATAAATCTCAAAAATAAGGAGATAGTCATTTTGGGAGCTGGTGGATCCGCAAAAGCGATTATTCCAAGCTTGCTTAAAGAAGATCCACAAAGAATAAGTATTGGTAACAGAACGATTTCAAAAGCTGAGGAACTCTTAGAGAGCTTTTCCTCTTTCAGAGATAGAATGAATCTTTTTCAAATGACCGATAATTTAAATTTTAAGCCTGAAATTCTCATCAATAGTACTTCTGCGGGCATAAAGAATCAAAGTCTTGAATTACCTGAGGATATACTGACAAAAGACATGTGCATTTATGACCTGTCTTACTCTTTTGAAGATACTCCTTTTCTAAAGTTAGCGAAGTCTAAGGGCATAGAAAATTATCATGATGGAATAGGGATGTTAATTCATCAAGCGGCCCTAAGTTTCAAAATCTGGACCGGACAAGTACCTAATTCTAGTATAAGTAAAGACGAGCTTTTGTAGCATTTTTGTTGTTTAAAAACTTTAAATAAGTTTAGCTTTTAACTATTGTTTGAGGTATCTGATTGGTTTAGAATACGCTCGCTATTCGGTACGCCCACCTACAAAAATAAATATATAAAATTTAATGGCTTATATTAGAAAAGTTTTCACAGGGTTTATCCTTGTATCGCCTCTCATATTTTCATCGCTTATTTTTTCCGAAAGCTCAGATTACAACATGCCGATTGGTGTGACTGAAGTTAGTGAGAGTATCTTTGGTCTCCACATGCTCATATTTTGGATATGCGTTGTTATCGGAGTAATAGTTTTCTCGATAATGTTCTGGTCTTTATGGAAGTATAGAAAATCTAAAGGAGCAGTTGCTGCAGATTTTGACGATAATTTTTGGTTAGAAATAGGATGGACTGTAGCTGCAACCTTAGTTCTTGTCTGGATGGCTGTTCCATCTACTCAGGTAATGGTTGAAGCGTATGATGATGCGGAAGGCGAAATAAACATACTTATAACGGGTCATCAGTGGAAATGGCATTATGAATACCTAGAAGATGAGGTCGGTTTTTTCAGCAACTTATCTACTAGCCAAGAGCAAATAGATGGGGAAGTGCCAAAGGGAGAGTTTTACTTAAGAGAGGTTGATGAACCTCTCGTTATTCCAACCAATACGAGAGTTAGATTTTTAATTACTGGAAATGATGTTATCCATTCATGGTGGGTACCTGACTTTGCAGTAAAACAAGACGCAATACCTGGTTTTATCAATACAGCTTGGACAAATGTACCCGAACCAGGAATTTTTAGAGGGGCCTGCACAGAACTCTGTGGCATTAAACATGCTTTCATGCCTGTAGTGGTAAGGGCTGTAGAAAGAGAAGAATTCGATGCATTTATAGCTGAGAAAGTGGCTTTAGCTGAAGAAGAAAGGATGCTTACCTCAAAGGTTTGGACTAAGGATGAGCTAATGGCAAGAGGTGAAAGTTTTTATGCTACAAACTGCGCAGCCTGCCATCAAGCCAATGGACAAGGCATACCGCCAGTATTTCCTTCTTTAGTGGGCAGCCAAATTACTATGTTTGACAGTAACAAACACATAGAGATATTAATGGAAGGAGTACAAGGGTCGGCAATGGCAGCCTTTGGGGAATCCTATAGTGAAGTAGATATAGCCTCTGTAATAACTTACACAAGACAAGCTTGGTCTAATGGCGAAAAAGGAGATGGTGTTATTGTTACTCCACAAGATATCGTCGCATACAAAAATAGAATTGATTTATAAAGGAAATAAATTATGAGTACAGTAGTAGAATCACACGACCACGGACATCACGGTCCGGCAAAAGGCCTTTCTAGATGGCTTTTTACAACAAATCATAAAGACATAGGTACTTTGTATTTATGGTTTAGCTTTATTATGCTCTTTATCGGCGGTGCTATGGCAATGGTAATAAGAGCTGAGCTTTTTCAACCAGGACTTCAGATAGTTCAGCCTGAATTCTTTAATCAGATGACCACTAACCATGGTCTGATAATGGTTTTTGGCGTGATCATGCCAGCTTTTGTAGGACTCGCTAATTGGATGTTGCCTATGCAGATAGGAGCACCTGATATGGCTTTACCAAGATTAAACAACTTGAGTTTTTGGTTGTTACCAATGGCTTTCGGTATATTAATTTCAACCTTGTTTATGCCTGAAGGTGGACCCAACTTTGGATGGACTTTCTATGCACCTCTTTCAACAACCTATGCTCCCTCTACTGTTAACTTTTTTATTTTTTCAGTTCACATAATGGGAGTGTCATCGATATTAGGCTCTATAAACATCATTACTACTATCTTTAATATGAGAGCGCCTGGAATGACTTTAATGAAAATGCCTCTTTTTGTTTGGAGTTGGTTAATAACAGCTTATTTGCTAATTGCAGTGATGCCTGTTTTAGCAGGTGTTGTAACCATGATGTTGATGGATATAAATTTTGGTACAAGTTTCTTCAATGCTGCCGGCGGTGGTGATCCAGTTTTATTTCAACATGTCTTTTGGTTCTTTGGTCATCCAGAAGTCTATATCATGATCTTACCAGCTTTCGGTATTGTTTCTCATATCATTGAGACCTTCTCTAGAAAGCCAATTTTTGGATATTCTTCTATGGTTTACGCTATGGCTTCAATAGCCATTTTATCTTTCGTTGTCTGGGCTCACCATATGTTTACAGTCGGTATGCCTCTAGCAGGAGAGTTATTCTTCATGTACTCAACAATGCTAATTGCTATTCCTACCGGTGTGAAAGTTTTCAATTGGGTTGCAACGATGTTTAGAGGCTCAATTACCTTCGAGACGCCAATGTTATTCTCCATTGCTTTTGTGGCTTTATTTACAATTGGCGGATTCTCAGGATTAATGCTTGCAATAGTACCTGCAGATTTCCAGTATCATGATACTTACTTTGTGGTAGCGCACTTTCACTATGTGCTAGTGCCGGGAGCACTATTTGGAATAATAGCTGCTGCATACTATTGGCTGCCTAAGTGGACAGGAAATATGTACGACGAGACTCTTGGAAAATTACATTTTTGGTTAACATTTATATCCGTAAATGTTACTTTCTTCCCAATGCATTTTGTCGGATTAGCTGGAATGCCTAGACGATATCCTGATTATGCACTGCAGTTTGCAGACTTCAATGCTTTAATAAGCGTTGGTGCCTTTATGTTTGGCTTAACTCAGCTTTTATTCTTATTTATTGTTATTAAAACAATTAGATCAGGCAAACAAGCTAAGCCGGAGGTTTGGGAAGGTGCAGGAGATTTAGGTCTGGAGTGGACGTTAACTTCACCTCCTCCTTATCACTCGTTTACAATTCAACCGCAAGTAAAATAGTTTGGAAGCAACAAAAACATTACGTAATCTAATAGGTATCGTCGTAGGTATGTTTGCCTTCGGTTGGCTGCTCGTCCCCATGTATGACGTGTTTTGTGAGATTACTGGATTGAATGGAAAGGTAACTGGCCCGAGTTCTTTGAGTCAAGAATCACTTGCAATCACTGAACAGAGAGAACTCCTAGTTCAGTTTATGACACATAATAACGAATCAATGCCTTGGTTCTTTGATTCAGAAAAATCTCAGATGAGGGTCATTACTGGAAATCAATATGAAGCTACTTTTGTTTTCCACAACACAACAGCAAAAGAGATGGTTGGACAGGTAATTCCTAGTGTTTCACCGGGTAGAGGTGCGGAATATTTCCATAAGACTGAATGTTTTTGTTTTGAGAGACAAGTCTTAGCTGCAGGAGAAAGAATCGAACTGCCTGTAAGGTTTATAATCGATCCTGCCCTGCCTGAAGAAATTGGATCTCTAAGTCTTGGCTACACACTATTTGATATAACAGACAGAGTACAACCGGAAAAAGAAATAGCTAAATTATAAAAAGGGGAGATTATGTCACAACAAGCTTATTACGTACCTGAATCTAGCAAGTTACCTTTTGCGATGGCTATAAGCCTGCTTGTATTCATCATTGGTGCAGCGAAGACAGTTATAGATGCCGGAACTGAATCCAACTCCTACATGATACTGCTTCTTTCATTCGCGATGATATGGGTAACGATGTATTTTTGGTTTAAACAGACGATTATTGAAAATCAAGCTGGGTTAAATAATCCTATGCTCAAGGATTCATATGTATATGGAATGGCTTGGTTTATTTTTTCAGAGGTAATGTTCTTCTTTGCTTTCTTCTTTGCTTTGGCTTACATAAGAAATTTTGCCGTTCCATGGTTGGGAGGCGAAGGAGAAAAGGGTCTTGCGAACATGTTATGGCCAGGATTTGAAGCAAATTGGCCTTTGATGATAACCCCTGATCAGGCAGTATTTGCTGGGCCTGAGAAGGATATGTCTCTCGCTACTGCATACGCCTCAGGCGGTTTAGGGGGTGTTTTAGGATGGTTACCATTATGGAATACAGTACTTTTATTAACTTCAAGTCTGACAGTTCATATAGCCCATTTAGGACTTAAAAACGGAAATAGGAAACAATTTAATCTCTGGCTTGGTGCAACTTTAGTTCTTGGCTATGCTTTCGTAGTAGTACAAGGCATTGAGTATTATGAGGCATATACCCATTACGGATTAACACTTAACACTGGTATTTATGGAACCACGTTCTTCATGCTCACAGGCTTTCATGGTTTTCACGTATGTCTTGGCGCTATAATTTTGACCATAATGCTTTTTAGGAGTTTGAAAGGACACTTTTCTTCTGATGATCATTTCGGTTTTGAGGCCGGATCATGGTACTGGCACTTTGTAGACGTTGTTTGGGTTTGCCTAGTCGCTTTTGTATACGTAATGTAAAACGTTAAACACCAGGCCCAATTTGCCCAGTAATAAAACCATAAACTAGAGTTATAAATAGAACTACAGCAATAGAAACTCTGACGCCCAAGCTATGAACGGTTCTTTTGGAAGACCCTCCATCTTTTATTAGAAAGAAGGCACCTCTAAATAGACTAATAAACATAGCTACGATTAGGAATAATATAAAGTATTTGATCATCTGAGAGGACGTGAATTATACACCTAGGATGATAAAAAAAATATGAGTAAATTTAGTCCAGGAAAATTAATGACTGCCTTTGTAGTGTTTTTTTTCCCTATCTTGATCTACTTGGGCTCATGGCAAGTAATGAGAGGGCTAGAAAAAAAAGACATAGTTAGTCAACATTATGAAAATAAATCTTTACCAGTTATCAGCGAACAAGAAATGACTACATTGAATTCTGAAAACCTTATTTATAGATCAGTGAGTCTTGAAGGAGAATATCGACCAGAGTCTTATATATTGGACAACAGGCTTTACAGGCAAGAAGCAGGTTATGAGATTTTTACAGCTTTTGAAACATCTGAAAACAATCTTTTTCTTGTGAACAGAGGATGGGTTTCAAAAGAAGATTTCAATTACGAGGAAGGAACCGAGACATATCAAGAAAAGGTGTCTATTCAAGGAGTTCTTTCTCCATTCAAGAGATTTGGATTAAATTTAGTTAATCAAACATACCTTGACGACTGGCCCAAGTTAGTCCAGCAGGTGGATTATGAAACTACAAAAAATGACATAAGTGATTCTATAAATAAATCAGTTATTCAATTATCTGCTGCATCAATCGGCGCCTTTGAGCCAATCTGGAAGCCAGTTGATTTAAAACCATCCAGACACTTTGGATATGCCCTGCAATGGTTCGGTTTGGCATTGGTTTTAATATGTTCATATTTTTATTATGGATATAAGAAGGATTAAATATGATCATTAGCAAACAAAATTCCGGAAGAATAGTTGCATCTTTAATTTTTCTTACACCTATTATTGTTCTTTTTGCCAGTTCAGCTTTGTTCTACAGTGGATATTCTCCTCAAGGCACTATCAATAAAGGTACATTACTTGATGATCCCATTCAGTTAAGTGGGCTAAAGCTTGATGTTGATTCAGGTCCTTTGAAAGATGAGTTTCCGGGGAAATGGTCAATCGTACAATTTGTTTCAGGAGACTGTTTAGAAAAATGTTGGGATACGCTGTATTCTTCGAGACAAATTAACATAAGACTTGCTAAGAATAGCGATAGAGTTGTCAGATATCTTATAAATGTAGATACCAATAATTTGTCCAGCCAATCTATTGAAAAGATTTCTGAAGAATATCCTTCACTATTTATCGGAACAATTCAGTCAGAGCTGTTACCTTTGTCGGTTTCAGAAAAATTACAAGACTCTCCTTATGTCTTATTTGATCCTTTAGGGAATGGGATATTAATTTATGACTCCACTTTGCCCAGTGGCGAATTATTAGAAGATATTAAGAAAGTCCTTCAAAACTCAAAAATAGGATAACAATGGAACGAATAAAAACACTTTCACTATGGTCGGGTATTCTCGGTTTTGTCGTAGTTGCACTTGGAGCTTGGACTAGACTTGCTGATGCTGGACTAGGATGTCCTGACTGGCCCGGTTGTTACGGTTTTGTAACCATCCCAGTTAGCCCTGAAGAGATTAACATTGCAAATGCAAAATTTCCAGACACTCCCTATGAGGTAGCTAAAGCTATCCCCGAAGTAGTCCATAGATATTTTGCTGCAGCACTAGGTTTCATGATTCTATGTATTGCATTTCTAGCTTTTCGATATAAAGATTTACCTTCGGATGTAAGAAAGTTAAGTTTCTTCTTAATCGCTTGGGTGATTATGCAAGGAACTTTTGGTTATTGGACAGTTAGTCTAAAGTTATGGCCACAAGTTGTAACGACACATCTTATGTCAGGTTTCTTAACTACCGGACTTCTATGGTTACTGTATTTCAAAACAAAGGATCGTCTACACAATAGAACAAAATGGAATTTTGGGGCAACCACAAAGAAGTTATTCAATGTCTCTATCGCATTAGTGGCAATTCAGATATTTTTAGGAGCTTGGACTAGCACAAATTATGCTTCTTATTCATGTGTAGACTTCCCTTTATGTCAAGGACAGGTCCTGCCTGAATCAAATTTCAAAGAAGGATTTAATTTTTTTCAAAGCATCGGCCCAAATTATCTAGGAGGACAACTAGATCATGAGTCTAGAGTAGCAATTCACATTACACATAGATTTGGAGCAGTCATAGTTACAGCTTTCCTCTTATTTCTAAGTTATCACTTGTATGTAAGGAGGTTCGCTCTTTTATCGGTTGGGCTCATAAGCTTTTTAACTCTTCAAGTATTGCTTGGAATTTCAAATGTTATTTTCGCATTGCCACTATTAATAGCTGTAGGTCATAACTTAGGTGGGTTATTATTGATTACTTATCTGGGAGTCCTACGACTTAGAGAAACATAATTTATGACGGGAGTTTTATCAAATTGGAGAGGCTATCTAGAGCTGACCAAGCCAGGCGTGCAAGCACTTTTGTTTGTATCTTGTGCAAGTGGGATGCTCATCGGATCGGATTTTAATCCTCCAATAGAAGTATTCTTTTTTGGATTGATTGGAATAAGCTTCTTGGCTGCATCATCCGCTGTAATAAATCATTTTTTTGATAAGCAAATTGATTCGAAGATGATTCGAACCTCTGAAAGACCATTAGTAATGGGTGATATTACAGATAAGGCGGCCATAAGTTTTTCTATCGTTTTATATGTAGTTGGTGCATTAATGCTTTTATATTTCACCAATTTCCTCACATGGATCCTGACAACTCTGACTTTTATATTTTATGGGTTTATTTATACAAAATATCTTAAATTCATGACAAGCCAAAACATTGTTATAGGAGGTCTTGCCGGCGCGATGCCACCATTACTCGGATGGACTGCAATCTCCAACACGATAGAGCCAAATGCATTACTACTTGTTCTTATAATTATGGTTTGGACTCCTCCCCATTTCTGGGCCTTGGCTGTCTATAGAGTTGATGATTATGCTGATGCGGAGGTTCCTATGTTGCCTGTGCAAAAAGGAGTTCCTTTCACAAAACAACACATACTTCTTTATACCGTACTTCTTATCGTTGCCACTATGCTTCCATATACTGTTCAGATGTTTGGTGAAATCTATTTGATTTCAGCACTTATACTAGGACTAATTTTTTTAGCTTATTCCTTCAGGCTATATAGAGATGATACGAATGCTCTTGCGATGCCTACCTTTGCTTATTCCATATTTTATTTGGCTGCTTTATTCGCAGCGATGCTAATCGATCATTATATTTACCTATGAGTAGAGGAATATTTATAACCGTTGCTAGCTGTCTCGGATTGATAGCATTAATATTAGCTTTATTCTTATCTAGATTTTATACACCAAGAGAGCTGACTCAGGACGAATACAAAATGCTGGGGGCATATTTCATAGATCCACCAAGACAACTCACAGAATTTCAGTTAGTCGATGATAGGGGCGCAACTTTTCTGCCTGAACAATTTAAGAATAAATGGAATATTCTTTTTTTTGGTTTTACTTTTTGTCCTGATATTTGCCCACTAACTATGAAACAAATGTCTGATGTAAAAGAATCATTAGGCGATAATGCGGAGAAAATAAGAATCTTTCTTGTCTCGGTTGATCCAGATCGGGATAAACCTGAGAACTTGAGAGTTTATCTTGATAATTTTGATAGTGACTTTATTGGCCTTACTGGCGAGATTGATCAGATTTATAGGTTTTCAACTCAAGTAAATGCCCCTTTTTTTCCAGTAGTTAATAATCCTGAGCCTAACTATACAGTAGACCATTCAGGAGGCTTAGTCTTGATCAGTCCTGATGCTAAATATGCCGGTTTTTTTAGAGCTCCGCATGACACAGACAAGATAATAAAAGCTCTTGTTTCTGTCCTGAATTAAATTTATATTGCGTAATCCAATATGAACTTGAAGCAAAAACTTGGATTTATCCTTGGATTACTTTTTGTAATCGGCATATCAGCTGATCCAATTTTCCATTCCTTCGAAGAAGATGAACATCATCATGAAGTTCATGAGTCTTCTGACTGCCAGGTTTGCGAGTCAGAATCTTTCAAAGCATTTGCTCTTAGGGTTAATGAAGAGCATGCCCTAGTTACAAATATTTCTATCAACTCAGAAGAAGATCATGTTGCTCATTTTTCTTCAGATTTTAGTGCGAGGGCACCACCAAACTCTTAAGTTTATTTAAAACATATTTTTTAATTTAAATTTAGGAGAAAACATGAAAGTTTCCTTTTATATGCTCATGGCGATGAGCTTAACAGTAACGCAAATAAATGCCGATGAACCGACACCTCTTGATACAGAGAAAGTAGACGAAGTCGTAGTTACTTCTTCAATACTTAATACAAGCAGGATATTAAATCCTCTATATGTTATCGATGGCGATGAAATAAAAGATGACGCAACTACTTCACTAGGTGAAGCAGTTGATAGTTACTTAGGTGTTTCAATTGCCGATTATGGTGCCGCAGTTGGTCAGCCTTCCATAAGAGGTATGTCTGGACCTCGAGTGAAAATTCTAAAAAATGGAATGGTAAATAGAGATGTCTCAGGACTTGGTGTAGATCACTTAAATGATGTTGATTTACATGACATCGAACAAATTGAAATCATCAAAGGACCATCCTCTTTACTTTATGCCAATGGAACCATTGGTGGAATTATCAATGTTGTAAACAATACCATTGCTAGGGAGGATTTTGATGGTCAAGAAGTTAATGCAGGATTGGAAACTCAATCCGCAAACGATGGTGATATTCAAGAGTTCAATTACAAAAATCTTCTAGGCGGATGGCTTAATTTTAGTCTGGGCTATAAAAATACCGAATTAGGCAATTTTGATATACCTTATGGGGCTGTAGTTCACGAAGAAGAAGATCATGGTGATGATGATCACGATGAGCATGAAGAAGAAGCTCTTTCTTATGTTGAAAACTCTGATTTTGCTTCTGAAGCAAAGCAATTCGGTGTTTCAAGAACAGGAGAATGGGGATATTTCGGAATGAGTTATGAAAATTTAGAGAGCTTATATGGAATACCTTTTCACGGAGACGAGCACGGAGATGAGCACGGAGACGAGCACGGAGACGATGATCACGATGATGAGCACGGAGACGATGATGATGAGCACGGAGATGAGCACGAAGGAGAGAGAATTTTCTCTACTACTGACCAAACGAGCTATAACTTAGCCGGCTTATACAATATTAATGGAGGTTTAATTAATTCTATAAGCTATAACTGGAGAGACACAGAGTACTCATTAACAGAAGGTCATGCAGAAGAGGAAGGTCATGATGATCATGAAGAAGAAGAGCATGAAGAACATGCACCAACTGTCTTTACAAATGATGCAACTGAATACGGCGCTATCTTTGATCTATCTTCAGACTCATTTACTCAAAAAGTAGCATTAAATTTCGTTGATGAAGATTCCGCAATTGTTGGTGAAGAAGCTTTTATGAACCCTGCTAATAGTGAAGAGTTCACTATTGGTTATTTTGTCAGTACAGACTTTGACCTATTTTATCTTGATGCAGGTTTTAGACTTGACCAAATAGAGAGGACTGGAAGTGTCACCGATGAAGATCATGGAGATATCGACTACTATAAGGTAGATGATGACACTAATAGTTTCGCTCTTACTCTCGGCAGAGATATAAGTGACAGTCTGGATATAAGCGTAGGTTTTGCTAGCGTTGAAAGATTGCCTTCAGTAATTGAGCTTTTCATGAATGGTCCACATATGGCAACTGGAAGACTTGAAACTGGTAATCCAAACCTTCAAAGCGAAACATCGGATAATTTTGATATAACATTAAACTTTGATAATGGTAATTTTTACGCATCAGCCAGTTACTACATAAATGACGTAGATAATTACATAGCACTGCAAGACGAGCTCGATGATCATGACGAACACGGAGATGACGACCATGGCGATGATGATCATGACGAACACGGAGATGACGACCATGGCGATGATGATCATGCAGCACATGCTAATTTGATTCACGCTAATTACATTCAAGAAGACGCAGAATTCAAAGGTTATGAATTTGAGATCGGAACAACTGTGAGCTTAGGATCCGGTGATTTAACATTCTCTTTTGGAAGAGATGATGTCACTGCTGAATTTTCTGATGGACATAATGTACCTAGAATAAATCCCGCAAGAAATATCTATTCTTTGACTTATGTTGAAAACGATTGGGTTTTCAAAATGAGCTTGAAAGATGTTGATGAGCAAGACGAAATAGGTGAGGGAGAGACTGTTACTGAATCCTATCAATTGCTAAATGCCAGATTAACAAAAACCTATGATCTACCTGGTTCAGCTGAATTAAAAGTTTCTATCTTTGGTAGCAATTTGCAGGATGAGGTTGCAAGAAATCATTCATCATTTGTTAAGAATGAAGTGCCTCTAGCTGGTAGAAATTATGGTGCTAAATTTAACTACAAATTTTAGTTAGAAGAACTTTTACAAGGCTAGCTTTTTGTACTAGAGGCATTACAGTAAAAAGGGTCAAGATACGAATCTTGACCCTTTTTTTAAAAAAATAATATAATGATTTAAAGGAATATATAAGGAGAAAACTATGGAAAATTTAATTCAATTCAATGAGTCTGAAATAGACTGGAAACCTGCACCCGGACCAGATGGAGAACCCTTGGATCATGTGTCCTTGTCCTTTTTGAATGTAGATGAGAACGCCAAAATAGTTGATCTCTTATTTAAATTCTCTGCTAACGAAAAAATACAAATGCATAGACATTGCTCTAACTATAGTACTTTTACTGTACAAGGCGAGTTAAAAACTTACTATCCTGACGGAAGCTTGAAAAGTGTTCGACCTGCAGGAGTATTTAAGGCAGGCACTCCTGGGGAACCTCACACGGAAGGTGGCGGAGATGAAGATGTTATTGTTTATTTCAGTCTACGTCCTTATACAACTACCGATCCAATATATGAACTTTTGGATGAGAATATGGAAGTTGTTCAGATGATGAATTTCGAGGCTTTGCAAGAACTAAATGAGGAATACTCAGCTTAAGCTACAATCTTAAAAATTTAGTTATTGCCCCTGATAGCGTAGAAAGTTCCTAATAGCAAAAGAAATAGTTGTTCGCTGGCAAAGAGAACAGATCCTCTTTCTCCGAAGAATATTCCCCAATCTGAGTGGGCAATTAACAAAGCGAATATCATTATTACTCCTATTGCTCCACCTGATACCCTAGTGATTAAGTGGCCTAGTTGGACCATTGGTTTCGCCAAAATCCCACCTACTATTATTCCCAATCCAGCTAATATTTCTCCCCACGCAACTAAGTAAGCAGCTGCCTCTGCCAGAGGAACTCCCTTAGAGTCTAGATAACCTATAAAACCATCAGAAATAGGTAATTTTCCATATCCATGTAAAAAGAAAGCTATGCCAAGGCCTAGCCTTAAAAGCCAATCAGCAATGCCACTTAAAGGCGCTGCGATTCCGTCAAAAAAGTTATTTATTTTTTCCATTTGTTTACTCTACATTCTATGAATTTAATTACCAACTTCTAAATATATTAACCATTTCTGGTCCATTTGTATTGATATCTTTATCGAGATCCAGGGCATCACTCATGCCATTTAGTTCTTTAAAAAAATCATAAGGATTTATGGCTCCCTCAGGAGCAAAAACCCCTTTTTTTTGAATTTTTCCATCTATTAAAAGTTTTAAGCCACAAGCCAGGGGAATGCCCGTAGCTTCACCCATACTTATCAGACCGGAGGATTTGAATGTTGCGGTGCATGCTGCCTCTACACCGTCTTTCTTTCCTGAGGCTACCGCATACAGAGGAGGAGGATCTTCAGAATTTGCACCACTCAGATCAATCCCATTTTCCATTCCCGCCTCCTCAAGTTCTTTCCTTTTATCTGAAGATAGATTCTGGACGATACTTGCAGCTTTTTCTACAGAGATAATTTTCCAATCGACAAGTTTCATAATCCATCTGAGTAAACCGAAGCCACTACCATGAGCTAAATTAATACTATTTTTGATCGAATCAAAATGATGAGGAAAAGTAATTGCTTCTGGATGCCCGAAAATACGAGGCTTAAATTTATTAAAACCAGGTAAATCGACTTCAATCTCTTTCAATGGCTTGACCATTTTTGCTTCACCCTTATCTTGTATTCTGACCTTTCCAGTCATTTGCTGAACGGCATGAATCATGGCGGCATTTAGTCCAGATTGGGATGATTCTTCCTCTGGCGCAGCACCATCCATAGTCCAGCCCGTATAAAGTGTCTCAGTTTCATCTAATTCTTGTATCGCAGCAGCTCCAAGCATATTTGTAAGACCTGGACTTGCACCCATTCCAAGAATAGCTGTTATTGAGTTACTTTTTGCCTTTTCGTGAAACGCAAGCATTTCTAAGGTCGGCTCCCAGTCGTCATTTATATCAAGATAGTGGCAGGATTTATCAATAGCAGCTTCTAAAATCGGAGGTCCATATTTATAGAAGGGGCCTACGGTATTTATAACTACATCTACTTTTTCCATTTCCGATTTTAGTGCATTAGTATCCGTTACGTCCAAACCAATACCTGAGACTTTTTCGTTCATAGATGTTGCAAATGCTATTGCAGCATCAGCATTAATGTCAGCAACAATAACCTCACTAACATTATCAAAGGCCATACAAGTTGCGACGGCAAATCTACCCATTCCGCCACTACCACCCAAAGCCAAGACTTTCATAGACAGACTTTAGGTTGGAATAATGTCAAATATTCTAATTGAAGGAGCATCTTCACATAATGAAGCAACAGCATCTAGAGTTCCGTCTTCGGTCCTGAATTGTAGATATTTCTCATAATGTTGCTTAGAATCCCAAACTTCTGTAAAGATCCAATTTTTAGGATTTTCTGTATTGTAAGTTAAATCAATTCCCTGACATCCATCAAAGGCCCTCGTGACCTCAAATGCCTCTTTACATATCCCAGTAAATTTTTCTATTTCTCCATCTTTTAGAGTCCCTTCCAATATCACACTTACTGTCATAGTTACCTCACTCCTTTAAATATCTTAATACATAAATATTAACAGACTAGTGTCTTAAATGCCTGATGTCGAGGAAAGGTTAATGCTGCTTAGTATCTAAAACAGATAGATGATGTGCTGCCTGTAATCCCCAATCCATATCCTGAGATACAATATTGTGGCAATTTGAAGGAAGTAATTAAGTTTGCCTTTTTAGTGTTTTTAATATTTCTTCAACCTTATCATCAAAATCCTTTTCATCACTTAATGCTTCTCTAACACATTCTTTCATATGTTTTTTTAATATTCTTCCTTCAACACCCGCAATAGCATTTCTAACTGCCTTGATTTGATTGAGTATATCAATGCAATATTTATCGTCATCAATCATGTTGGCAATTCCGCGAATTTGCCCCTCAATCCTGTTAAGACTAGGAATTTCTTCTTTATGGCATGGATTTTTCATATGAATACAGGAATTATATAAGTAAATATCGTAGCAAAAATGAACAATACAACTGAAATGTAATAGACGTATCTTGATCGTTTTCTTGTTTGCATGCATAACCTTCCTAACTCGGGATCTGAGGGACAGGGCATATGATAGGTTTTATAGTTGGCATAACCCGCTGTTATCAACATGACAAGTGCAAAAATAGTTATTTGTGTCTTGTATTGAGACAAGGTAATAAGAAAAGGTAAATACGTAAGTAGTGAAGCAAAAGAAGCGCCAGCACCTAAAGCAACAAACATTGCAGGTAGGGCGCAACATATCAACGTTGATGAAGAAGCAAACAGTGATAGAAAGTTGACCGATTTATCTTCCATTAATTTATATTAATAATTTTTAAGCCAGTAGCATTCTGGCCATTAGCTAGAATTTTTTGCTCTATTTCCTTATATTCAATAGCTTTATCTTGTGAGTAAGCAATTAAAACTTTTCCTTTGTTAAGGTCCACATCAATTTTTTTTACGTTTCTATCTTTCTCGAACGTCTTCTCTAGACCTTGGGCGCAAAAATCACATACCATGCCAATTACACTAACTACCGCAATTTGGCAGTCTTCAAGATCTTTAATAAAGTTTTGGTACCTATCAGGATCTACATCAAGATCTGTTCCATCAATCAGTTCTCCGTGAACATGACTTTTATGGTCATGATTCATATCATCCGTAGCAAACAAAGAATGAGAAATCATAAAACTAAGGCCAATAATCAAAAATTTATTCATATCATCTCCTAAAATCTATACATCAAATGTGAGTCCCATTCAGTCTTGTTGTTATATCCAAACTCAATTAAAAAATTTCCTTTGAAAAATTTAAGTACGGGAAAAGTTGACCAATTCTTCAAAAGATCATTTTTTTTGGATTTCACCATAATCCAAGTGTGAAAGTCTCCGTATTCGCCCAAATAGGGTGCTAAACCAATCTGCAAGTATTGATCTTCAAAATCTATAATCTCATTCTCTACTTTTTTGTAACCAAAACCAGCAAACCATCGTCTAGTTTCCCAATCTCCATGAAGACCATAAAATTTATTCTCAATCCCTTTGGAGCTTACTCCAGATTGGAAATATAGGTTTCTTTGGGAATATTGAGTGTTTTTTCTATTCAAAAGGTAAGTGAGTCTGAAATACGAATAGTTGGAGCTCAAAAAATCATCTTTTATAGCCTCAAAACCTAATGAGTACTTATAAGTTGGTGAATAATGAAGATATAGAGAATCACGCATGTTATCTGAGTGACTCATTAGTGTTGAGCCTCCTGAATAAGAGATGGGTCTTGCTTCTGCAACACTGCTTACAGCAAGAATGAGAAATAATAGTTTCTTTATACCCATGGGGGGTATATTAGCACAAACTACATAGGTTAAAAGTATTCTAATAAAAGAGAGAACACTTCCTTTTTTTAAGAGGAACCTTATTCTCATTCTTGAGGTTATCTTATATCTTTTTTCCTTAATCGGATGGATTTTGGTGTAACTTCAACAAGCTCATCGTCTTCTACAAATTCTAAGGCTTGCTCTAAAGTATGTTCAATATGAGGTGTAAGAATAAGGTTTTCATCCGTACCGGCAGCCCTTATATTAGTTAACTGTTTGGCTTTTGTTGGATTTACTGGCAAGTCATTATCTCTTGAATGAAGGCCTACTATTTGACCTATGTAAACTTCGGTTCCATGACCAAGAAACATCCTGCCTCTCTCTTGTAAATTGAACAGTGAATAAGCAAGCGTTTTGCCAGCTGCCATAGAGACCAGCACCCCATTTTGTCTTTTGGCCAATTCACCATCCTTTGCTTTTCCATAATGATCAAAAACACTAGTCATAATTCCTGTGCCGCTGGTCATTGTTAAAAAACTTGATCTAAAACCTATCATTCCCCTAGATGGGGCCAAGAACTCTAGCTTTATTCTTCCTTTTCCATCAGGTTCCATATTTTGCAAATCAGCTTTCCTTTGTCCCATTTCTTCCATTACAGCACCTTGGTGCTGATCTTCTATATCAATTACTATTTGCTCATAAGGTTCATGTATTTCACCGTTTACTTCCTTTTGAATAACTTCTGGTTTGGAAACACCTAATTCATAATCTTCGCGTCGCATATTTTCTATCAAGACTGATAGATGCAGTTCACCACGTCCAGAAACTTTAAATTTATCTGGAGAATCGCCTTGTTCTACTCTTAAAGCAACATTATGAATTAACTCTTGCTCAAGTCGTTCTTTCAAGTTTCTTGAGGAAATATATTTCCCTTCCCTTCCTGCAAAAGGAGAATTATTTACTTGAAAGGTCATACTCACCGTAGGTTCGTCAACACTAAGAGGTGGCAAAGCTTCAATTTTTTCGGGGTTACATATAGTGTCAGAAATATTGAGTTTATCTATTCCTGTAATACAAATAATATCGCCTGCTTGTGCTTCAGGCACTTCAACTCTTTCAAGTCCGTTATAACCCATGACTTGTAACACTTTTCCCCGTCGCTCAGAATTATTGGAATCAATTACAGCAACCTGTTCGTTAGGTTTGATTTTCCCTCTCTTTATTCTGCCAATTCCAATTACACCAACGTAGCTGCTGTAATCAAGAGCACTAATCTGCATTTGAAGAGGGCCATCATCATTTACCTCTGGAGGATTGACTTTCTCTATAATCAGATCCATCAAAGGAGACATATCTTCAGACATCTTTTCTTCATCTAAGCCAGCAATCCCATTAAGGGCTGAGGCATAAATAACTGGAAAATCTAATTGCTCATCATTACCGCCAAGTCTATCAAACAGATCAAACACTTGATCTAATACCCAGTCAGGTCTAGCTCCCGGTCTATCCACTTTATTTATAACTAAAATAGGATTTAAACCTTGATCAAAAGCTTTCTGAGTTACGAATCTTGTCTGGGGCATAGGTCCATCCACTGCATCAACAAGTAGCAAGACAGAATCAACCATTGAAAGAACCCTCTCAACTTCCCCTCCGAAATCAGCATGACCAGGAGTATCCACAATATTTATTCTGTGATCTTTCCATTCAATAGCAGTATTTTTCGCAAGAATAGTAATCCCTCTCTCTTTCTCTTGGTCATCGGAATCCATAATTCTTTCAGAATCCATATTCTTTCTATCAAGAGTTCCAGATTGCTGAAGTAATTTGTCGACAAGGGTAGTTTTCCCATGATCTACGTGGGCAATAATAGCTACATTTCTGAGTTTTTTAGTCGACATCGCTTTAGGAAAGCCGCGATTATAAGCTTTTATTTAGAATCTTCTATTAGTTTTTTGGGATCATTGAATGGCTTAGAGGCTCTGGGCAACAAAATTTTAAAAGAGCCTCTCTAAGATCTAGATTATCAGCTCTTCTTAGCTTATCTAAAAATTCTTTTGCATGCTTATTGCCCCGTTCTTCTGCAACTAGAAAATACTCTAGCGCAAGCTCAGGATCGGGATCTGTATTGATACCATCAACATAAAATATTGCTATATTAAATGGAGCTTTTGAATGACCTTGCTCATTAGCACGCTGGTACCAATAAACTGCCTTCTCTACGTCTTTGTTAATGCCTCTTCCAATTGAGTAATTTACGCCTGTGTTGTACTGTGAAACAGAAATTCCTTGAGTTGCCAGTGAAAGATCGTAAACAAAATCATCTTTCTCATTTACTGCTACTAGTTGAAGACATAAGAAAGTTAAGAGGAAAAAAATTGTTTTTTTAGAGAGGCCTTTTATCAACAAAAGTCTTTATTCCATAGACACGACAACTTTTCCAAGAACTCTTCTATCTTCTAAGGTTTTTATAGCTGTAGCTGATTCATCAAGCGAGTAGGTCTCTGTTACAAAGGGTTTAATTTTACCTTCTGCATGGAGGTCAAAGAGTTCTTTGAAGTTTTGTTGATTCTCAGCAAATTCAACTCCAGCAAATTGACCCCAGAAAACACCAACTATTTGACACTCTTTCAATAAAGTTAGATTCAAAGGCATTTTTGGAATACCAGCCGTGAAGCCTATTACAAGATATTTTCCATGTCTTGCAATTGCTCTCAATGCAGGCTCAGCATAATCCCCACCTACAAGATCATAAATCATATCAACTCCACCACCAGTTACTTCTTTGATCTGATCAGAGAATTTCTTTTGAAGATCTCTGTCCATTTCCCTTTCATAAATGATTCCTTCATCTGCACCTTCTTTTTTGCAAAGATCTATTTTTTCTTGAGAAGAGGCTGCGGCAATAACTTTTGTGCCCATTGCTTTTGCAATATGAATTGCAGTAATACCAAGACCACCACCGGCCCCAAGAACTAAAACTGACTGTCCGGCTTTAAGCTCACCTCTTTGTTTGAAAGCATGGTAAGTAGTGCCATAATTAAGTGGAAACCCAGCCGCCGTATTGAAGTCCATTGTTTCTGGTAAAGGCATTAATTGTTGTTCGAGATAAACTCCTTTTTCTCGTAAACCTCCTGATCCTATGCTGCCCATTACTCTGTCTCCTTCCTTGTGCATGGTTACGCCTTCTCCAACGGAGGATACAACACCTGAAATTTCACTTCCTGGGCTAAAGGGAAAAGGGGGTTTGAACTGATACAAACCTTGAACTATAAGTACATCAGGAAAGCTTATTCCTGTTGCTTTAATATCAACAACCACCTGTCCCGGGCCGGCAATCGGCTCATCAATCTCTTCAACTTGATGTGAGTCCACTGGTCCGAACTCTTTACATAGAAATGCTTTCATAAAATGGTCCTTATTAAATATCTAGGTGATTAAATTAACGCTAAAATAAAAAACGTCAAGAAATCTTATTTAAAAAATCTTTTAAATAATCTTCGAAGTTTTCCTGATTACTCTCTTCAATTTTTTTTGCTGTTTCAAGAGAATCTCTAGAGGTTGTTGTGAAAAAGTACTCATCATCTGTTGCAATACTATCCATATGTTCTTTATGAAGAAGTGACATCTTCATTCCATATTCTTGTAAGGTCATATCATTAGCTTGGATCTCTTCTAACAAGGATCCACTTAAAGATTTATCAAGACTATTTATAACTTCTTTTTGATTAATAAGAGTGTCAGTCCACTTACTATCACCTTGAGATACTTCCTTACTCATGAATTCAGCGATGTCTTGCATTCCATCGAGTATTCTCATAGCCTCTTCTCTGATGCTTATTTTACCTTGAAGTGTCTTAATAGATGCCTCAGAACTTCTTCCTTCATTTACAATTGTTTTGTGGGTCTTAAAAAGTTCATTCGACTCAGATTCTGTTATATCTGGGCTATCAGAAAGTAAGCAAAACAATATTAATAGATCTAAGAAATATATTTGTTCTTCAGATATACCTACAAAGGCTTTTGGGTTGAGATCTATGCATCTTAGTTCAAGATAATCTATTCCTTCATTATTTAAAACATTTATAGGTCTTTCCCCAGTGGGGCAAACCCTTTTTGGCCTAATCGTACTGTAATATTCATTTTCGATTTGAATAATAGAATCATTCAATTGAATTCTTTGGTTGTCCTTAAATTCTCCCAGTTCTTTATAGTCTTTGTAGGAAGTCTTCAAAGCATTTTTTAAATCTAAGGTATATTGATCTATAGAGTTGTACGAAATGTTAAGGCTATCCTGTGCATGGCTTATATAGCCCAGGTCTCCCATTCTTAATGAAGTGGCATAAGGCTTGAAAAGATCCTCAGTATTGAGATCATCCATATTATGACTTCTATTTTCTGCAAAAGACTTATTCGCTATAGGAGAAGATCCAAACAACAGAAGATATAGCCAGCCATATCTTCGGAAGTTCCTTGCAATACCTAAATAGACCTCATTCTTGAACTTTTTTAAATCAATGGAATTAATATCAGCAAAAATTTGCAGAAATTTATCTGAAAATGAAAAGTTATAATGAATGCCTGCTATAGCCTGCATCATACTTCCATATCTATTAGATAAACCTCTTCTGTATATGGTTTTCATCATACCTTGATTAGAAGTGCCGTAGTTTCCTATGGGTATATCGTCCTCAGAATCTATGAAACAAGGCATGCTTAGAGGCCAAAGTGATTCACCTTCTAGATTTTGATTAACAAAAATATGTAAATCACTTAAAAATTTCAAACATTCTGAAGCGCTATTGAAAGTCGGGGTCACTAATTCCAGCAAAGCCTCAGAAAAATCAGTAGTTATGTAAGGATTAGTTAAAGCTGACCCTAATCCTGATGGATGAGGGGTTTGAGATATTTTTCCTGATGAGTCAACCCTAAGACTCTCCCTCTCTATGCCCCTATTAATGAAATTGAGTTCTGAGGATGCTTTTGATTTCTTTATTTCATCTAAAGAAAATCTGATCATTGATCTTACCTTGGTCCAGCGTCAACTATAGATTGGGATACGTCAAACTTCTTAAAGTTTTCCTTAAATTGATTCACTAGTTTATTTTCGTATTCGGCATAAGATGATCGATCCTTCCAATTCTTTATAGGGTTGAGAAGGGCGCTATCAACTCCTTCTACTGTTAATGGGACATCTAAATTCATTCCTTGTATAGTTTCAGTATCGGCACCAATTAGTGCACCTGATTGAATTGCAGAAATAATTGATCGAGTAACAGGTATATCGAATCTATCTCCTACTCCATAAGGTCCTCCAGTCCATCCTGTATTGACCAAATAAACTTTACTATCAAATTCTTCTATTCTTTTCATTAGAAGGTCAGCATAAACACCCGCGGCTCTTGGAAAAAAGGGAGCTCCATAGCAAGTTGAGAAAGTGGTTTTGAACGCTTCTGTAGAACCTATTTCTGTTGATCCAATTGCAGCTGTATACCCGCTTAAAAAGTGATAAGCAGCAGCCTCTTTACTTAAGATTGAAACGGGAGGTATTACTCCAGATAAATCACAGGTAAGGAATATAACGGCATTAGGCTCTCCACCTAAATTTTCATCTGCTCTTTTTTCTATGTGTTCTCTTGGATAAACAACTCGAGTATTTTCAGTTAGAGAGGAATCAGAAAAATCTGGATCTTTTGATTCCGAATCGATGACCACATTCTCCATTACGCTACCTCTTTTTATGGCATCCCAAATGACAGGTTCATTTTTTTTGGTAAGGTTAATGCATTTAGCGTAACAACCTCCTTCAAAATTGAATACTGTACCTGGCCCCCATCCATGTTCGTCATCACCTATTAAGTTTCTTTCTGGATCTGCTGAAAGAGTTGTCTTTCCGGTACCCGATAAACCAAAGAACAAGCAAACTTCTCCGTTAGATCCAACATTAGAAGCACAGTGCATCGGAAGAACATCCTTTTCAGGTAGTAAGAAATTTTGAACTGCAAACATAGATTTTTTCATTTCTCCTGCATAAGGCATTCCCGCCAATAAGACCTTCTTTCTTGTGAAGTCTAATAAAACGACGCCATCACTGTTGGTGCCATCTGTTTCTGGATCGCATTCAAATAAAGGTGCACTCATAATCTCCCAGTTGTCTTTGGCTCCAGGGTTGAATTCTTGAGGCCTTATGAACATTTGTTTACCAAAAAGATTATGCCAAGCCCATTCGGTTCTGATTTTGACTGGTACATAGTAATCAGGATGCTCTCCGACATGCAAAGAGCTAACAAACGTATCTCTTTGGTTCATGTATTCTTCAACTTTATTCCAAATGTTTATAAATGCTTCGCTGTCGAATGGTTTGTTGACCTGTCCCCAATCAACAGAATTGATCGTTGTATCATCCTTAACTATAAATCTATCAAGCGGACTTCTTCCGGTTCTTTTACCAGTTTTTACAAGCAGCGCACCATTAGAAGCTATTTCACCTTCACCTCTTTCAAGAGCGGCATTAATAAGTTCTTCGACGGTTAGATTTTCGTGAATTGATGACATTAAGAATCCTTTTTAAATAGCGGGGTATTATATAGATTATATTTTAATTATGAGAATGAATTTCATTTACCTTTTTAAAGATAAATACACAGTAAATCAATAAAAAACTGAGCGAAATTAATACCCAACCAGGAATACTAATACCCATAAAAGTCCATAAAATTTCAGCACAATTTCCATCACCAGTAAAAGCTAAGATTAATATTTCTAAAAAGGGCAACGTAGAAAAAAGGTATTCCATATCAGGTGCGCAGCTCGGGACCAAATCTGCTGGAAGGCTTTGCAAGTAAAGCTGTCTAATTGAGAGTAGTGCGCCACTAAGAATGGATATAAAAATTGAAGAAAGGATAATTTTATAGGTCAAGATTTTCTTTGGGTTAATTATCATCCCAAAGGCAGCAAGGATGCCAACTATAATCACAGAACCTCTTTGCATGTAACAAAGTATGCAGGGCTTTAGTCCAAGATAATGCTCCATATATAAGGCTACTAGAATCATTCCTACAGACGCCATTAAAAAAAGCGAGAATGTTCTTCTTGGATTTTTGGTAATTAGTTCTATCAATGCGCCTGATCCCAGTTATCTCCAATTCCAATATCTATTTCTAGCGGGACATCCAGATTTGCTGCTCCCATCATAGAATCCGTTATTAGACTTACGATCTTATCTATTTCATCTTTTGGAGTGTCTAATATTAGCTCATCATGAACTTGAAGAATTAGTTTTGCCTCACTTTTTTCCATTTTTATAGCTTTGTGCATATTTATCATAGCTATTTTCATTATGTCTGCAGCAGTTCCTTGTACGGGTGCATTTATCGCTGCTCGTTCTGAAGCTTGCCGTCTCATTGCATTGGTTGCATTAATATCTCTTAGATACAGTCTTCTACCAAACAATGTTTCTACATAACCATTCTGACTGGCAAATTCTTTGGTGGATTCCATATATTTCTTAACATCTGGATATTTTTCAAAGTACATGGCCATATATTCAGCGGCTAAATTTCTAGAAATACCCAGCTGTTTTCCAAGACCAAAAGCAGATATCCCATAGATTAAACCAAAATTAATTGCTTTAGCATTTCTGCGAAGATCTGACGTTACTTCTTTGATACTGACATCGAATACTTCACTTGCAGTCTTACTATGAACATCCTCTCCTTCTCGGAAGGCTTCTAGAAGTCCTGCATCTTTCGACATGTGAGCCATTACACGAAGCTCTATTTGAGAATAGTCAGCTGATATAAACTTATTTCCTTTAGAAGGTTC
Organism: uncultured SAR86 cluster bacterium; assembly: GCA_902542325.1. Classification (GTDB taxonomy): domain Bacteria; phylum Pseudomonadota; class Gammaproteobacteria; order Magnimaribacterales; family Magnimaribacteraceae; genus Magnimaribacter. The sequence goes on from CACBUE010000002.1 coordinate 132,039, forward strand.
AAAGGCCTGCCTAATTCGTCTCCCATCTTCTGTTCTTATTGGAATATTCTGTAAATTAGGATCCGAAGAAGATAGTCTCCCAGTTGTAGTTACTGCTTGATGAAATGATGTGTGCACTTTACCAGTAGATAGAGATACCTGATTAGGCAGCTTATCAGTATAAGTTGATTTAAGTTTGCTTAATGTTCTGTGCTCCAAGAGAACTTTGGGCAATTCATACTCCTCTGCAAGTTCAGCAAGTACCTTTTCATCTGTTGATGGTTGACCTCCCGGTGTTTTCTTTATGATTCTGTACTTTAATTTTTCAAAGAATATTTCCCTAAGTTGTTT
>CACBUE010000003.1 GCA_902542325.1 uncultured SAR86 cluster bacterium
CGGAATTAATTTTCAATATATTAAAAGAAAAAATTTAATTTATCTCAATCTAGATCAATGAATAATGATATCTTCCTACTTTATCGGTTTAAAAAGAGAGAAGAAAATTCAGTTATTAAGCTAAAAAATCCATTCAAAGGAAAGCTCAAAATGTTTTCTCCCTTTAACTTAAAATGGCTTTTCAGGCTTTTCTTAGTAGGTGAAAAGAAGAATCTACTCAAAGTTTTTATTTTGGCAATTTATGATTTTCTTTTTAGTTTTTCAAAACAAAAAGTAAGGCTTTATGTTTACCTAAACGAAAAAGAGATTTTTAGCTATCTTGCTGTGCAGCATGTAAAATATCACATGCCATGGATAGTGGAAGAAGGGCTTGAAATAGGAGCAGTATATACTTTACCCAAATATAGAGGCAAGGGACTATATTCTTATTCACTCGAGACTTTAATAAAGAATGACAAAAGAGCATATTTCATGATTGTGGATTCTGAAAACATAGGTTCAATTAAGGGCATTGAGAAAGCTGGATTCCAATATTTCAAGTCAATTTATAAGAAAACCAAGAATAAAATTTACCCAAATTATGAATAAAAGAGAAATACCATTCTTTAACTATCCCCTATTATTTAATCAAAGAAGAGATGAATACATGAGTGCTCTCGAAGATGTTCATTCAAGAGGTGCTTTTATTATGCAAAAGGACTTGGAAGAGTTCGAGAATAGTTTGCAAGAATATTTAGGTGTCAAATATGCAATAGGAGTCGCAGATGGCACCATGGCTATTTTGATGTCATTGATGGCAGCTGGAATAGGTGAGGGTGATGAAGTATTAGTTCCAGCGCATACTTTTATTGCAAGTGCTGCTGCTATAAATCACACTGGCGCAAAGCCAATACTAGTTGACTGTGGAAGAGATCATTTAGTAGATGCTAATTCAGTAAAGAGAAATATATCAGAAAAAACAAAAGCTATTATGCCAGTCCAATTAAACGGGAGAGTAGCTGTGATGGACGAGATAGAAGAATTTGCAAGAGAACATAATTTAATTATTCTAGAGGATTCTTGCCAAGCTTTAGGTGCCAAATATAAAAATAGATTTGGAGGAACATTTGGTATAGCGGGAACCTTTAGTTTTTTCCCTGCAAAAACCCTAGGCTGCTTCGGAGACGGTGGAGCAGTAATAACTAATAATGAAGAAATTGCTTTTAAAGTAAAAATGATTCGTGATCATGGAAGAGATCCAAATGATGGTAAGGTAAAGTTATATGGTTTTAACGGACGTCTTGATAATGTCCATGCAGCAATCCTCCTCTTGAAAATGAAATATTATGATGAAGATATATCTATTAGAAGGAAACTTGCAGATATATATCATTCAAGGCTCAGTCATTTAGAAAGAATACTTCTGCCTCCTCCTCCAGAATCCGGCGATCATTATGATGTCTACCAAAATTATGAAATAGAAGCAGATTCCAGAGAAGCATTAAGAGAACATCTCTCAGAAAATGGTATTGGAACCATCTTGCAGTGGGGAGGTTATTGCCTAAATGATTTTGATAATCTAAATCTTGATAACGATCTGCCTTATACCAAGCAGATGACTGAAAAATTCATGATGTTACCAATGCATCATCTTCTAACTGATGATGATGTAAATTATATATGTGACAAAATTGAAATTTTTTATGGCTAAATAGGAGAGATGTATGCGTAAAAAAGGAATAGAAGTATCTGGAGGTCTCAGAACAGAGGCTGAATCTATAGAAGGCAGTTTAAATAAAGAATTATTTAATAAGAATCCATCCGACTGGGAGAAGAAGATGGAGAACTTTCCAAAATATGTTAAGAGACAAAACCTTACAAGATTTCTGGCACTTTATGAAATTTTCAAACAAATTATTAATGTAAAGGGCTCTATTATTGAATGTGGAGTTAATCATGGATACGGTCTAATGACTTGGACAAAGTTATCTTCAATACTTGAACCAGTAAATTTAACTAGACGAGTTTATGGATTTGATACTTTTGAAGGTTTTCCAGAGCCCTCTAAACATGATAAATCAAGACAAAGTGAGCATGTTAAGGCTGGAGATCTTTCAGCAGACACCTATGAGGAATTATTAGCATTAAATGCTATACATGATAAGACTAGATATTTAGGTCACATAGAGAAGGTAAGTCTGATTAAAGGCGATGCCACTGAAACAATTCCTGCTTTCATTGAGACAAATCCACATGTTCTTATAAGTTTACTCTTTTTAGATTTTGATCTTTTTGAACCAACTAAAGTAGCTCTTGAAAATTTTTATGACAGAATTCCCAAAGGTGGAGTTATTGCATTCGATGAGTTAGATAACCCTCTTTGGCCAGGAGAAACACAAGCAATGCTTCAATTTTTTGAGAAGGAAAGCCTTGAAATAAGACGTTTACCTTTTGATCCTTATATCGGTTTTGCAATCAAGTAAAATGCCCTTCGATAAAAAATTTTCTGAGAGTTTAGCCAAATCTATAAGAATACATGCCTTGAACATGACTAGTTCAGGTAATAGTTCTCATGTAGCTTCAGTTTTATCAATTGCTGATATTCTTTCTGTACTTTATGGGTCAGTTTTAAACATAAAGCCAGAAAAGCCAGATTGGGCTAATAGAGATAGATTTATTCTTAGTAAAGGTCACGCGGGAGCCGGAGTTTACGCTGCTTTAGCTGAAGTTGGTTTTTTACCTATCAGTATTTTAAAAGAACACTACCAAAATGGCTCTATTTTGAGTGGTCACGTTTCTCATAAAGGTGTACCAGGTGTTGAATTATCTACTGGATCTTTAGGCCATGGCCTGGGTGTAGCTTGTGGGATTGCTTACGCGGCGAAACTTGATGGAGATAGTTTTAGAATCTTCAACCTTATGTCAGATGGAGAGTGTGATGAAGGTTCAAATTGGGAAGCAGTACTCTTTGCTTCACATCATAAGCTCTCGAATGTCGTAAATATAATTGATTACAATAAACTTCAAAGTCTTGATTCCGTTGAATCAACGCTATCATTGGAACCTTTTAAAGATAAATGGGAAGCCTTCGGTTGGAAAACAATAGAAATAAATGGGCATAGTCACCAAGACTTATTTTCAGCACTCAATTCTTCTAGCAATAGGCCAACATGTATTATTGCTAACACGATCAAGGGAAAGGGAGTCTCTTTTATGGAGAATAGTGTTTTATGGCATTACAGATCACCTCAAGGTGATGAGTTTGAAAAAGCAATTATAGAAGTAGAAAATGCGTGATACTTTTATCGAAGAATTAACAAAAATAGCTAGAAATGATCCTAATGTACTTTTGTTAACGGGAGATTTAGGCTTTGGAGTTTTTGAAAATTTTAGAAAAGAATATCCCAAGCAGTTTTTGAATGTTGGGGTGGCAGAACAAAATATGTCGATGATCGCCGCAGGATTAGCCCTTAAAGGTAAAAGAGTTTTTACATACTCAATAGGCAATTTCCCTACATTAAGATGCTTGGAACAGATAAGAAATGATATTTGTTACCATGACCTAAATGTAACAATCGTCTCAATCGGAGGGGGTTTCTCTTATGGTGCACTTGGCATGTCACATCATGCTACAGAAGATCTAAGTATTATGAGAGCACTTCCAAACATTACTTGTGTTGCCCCTAGTTCTCTAGAAGAAACTAAAGATGCAACGTTTCAGTTGTATAAAAAAAAAGGTCCATCTTACCTTAGGCTTGATAAGTCAAATGCTAGTTATGATAAATCCGAGAACTTTATTTTAGGAAAAGCACTTAAAGTTAGAGAAGGAGAAGATGTTACCTTAATTGCTGCTGGAGGAGTGCTTCAAGAGGCTCTAAAAGCAGCTGAGTCTCTGGAAGGCTCATCAATTACTTCAAGAGTTTTAAGTATGCATACCATAAAGCCCATTGATGAAGATGCAATCATTGAAGCAGTTAAGAAAACTAAAGGAATCATAACCATAGAGGAAAATAACATACTAGGCGGTCTGGGTGGTGCAGTTTCTGAGGTATGTATGGAAAGAAATCTAAGACCACTTTTTTTTAAAAGATTAGGTATGCGAGACGAATACTCTTCTGTTGTAGGAGATCAAGACTTTCTAAGGAATCACTATGGCCTTGATCATGTAAGTATAGCTACACATGTCAGAAAATTATTATCTGATATATGAAGAGATTATTCGATTTAATTTTTAGTTTTTTTGGAGCGATCTTTCTCCTTCCTATCTTTATAGTATTCTCCTTTTTAGTTTGGTTTCAAGATAAACAATCCCCCTTTTATTATGCTTCAAGGGTGGGAAGAGATAGAAAATTATTTACTATGGTTAAAATTCGATCAATGGTTGTAGATGCTGAAAAAAAAGGTGGAGAGTCAACTTCAAATAATGATTCAAGGATTACATCAATTGGCAAAATTATTAGGAAATATAAGATAGATGAGCTAACACAGCTTTTTAATGTAATTAGAGGAGATATGAGTTTGGTAGGGCCGCGGCCCAATACAATTAATGGCGTAGATGTATATACTCAACTAGAAACAAAACTTTTATCAGTAAGACCTGGTATAACTGATTTTTCTTCTATTGTATTTTCAGATGAGGGAGAGATTTTGAGCAGTTCTCTTTCTCCTGATGAGGATTATAATCTATTGATTAGACCTTGGAAAAGCAGATTGGGTCTCATTTATATCAAAAATAAATCTATCCTTTTAGATATTAAGATAATTCTTCTAACAATACTCTCGATTTTTTCAAGAAAAAGGACTTTAGTTTATGTCAATGATGAGTTGAGAAAGCTTGGTGTTGAAGAATATGTGCTTAAAGTCTGCGAAAGAACAAAAAAGCTCATGCCTGCTCAACCTCCTAAACTATAGAAAGATGCTCAATCTAATTAAAGATAGAATCATCTTTTTGAATCGCAAAACAAAACAATTCATCGCTGCAGTAATTGACCTGATAATTATTTTCTTTTCTTTTATTTTGACTGGGTTACTAGATTCTAGCCAATATCTAGATATCAGTTCTATGAATGATTATTTAAGGATTCTTTTATTTTCGTTTATATGTATTTTTATTTTCCATTTAAATGGCATTTATCTCTCAATATTAAGATACATAAATCTCCTAACGCTTCTAAACTTAATCAAGGGCTTTTTCGTGTCTCTTATTCTGATATCTTTTTTACTTCTGGTAGAGATTACTCTGAGAGGTGATGACTTCTTTTTAATATTTAACTATCGAGATTCGATATTCATTATTTTTCCAATTCTATTATCTTTAACAAGCCTTTTAATTTTGAGAATTTTTGCTAATTTTTTCTTTTCTATTAAATCTGGTAAAAATGTTGTTATCTATGGAGCAGGATCAGCTGGAATACAATTAGCAAATGCTCTCTTATCTAGTAAAGAAATGGATCCTCTTTATTTCATAGATAAAGATGAAGACCTACATAACTCTTTTGTAGCTGGAATAAGGGTTTTAAAGCCATCTAAACTGCGCAAAATTATCTTATCAAAAAGCATAGATGAGGTATTAATTGCCATGCCTTCCCTATCAAGAAACAAACTTGGTCTCCTTTTAAAGGAGATAGAAGAATTAGCTGTAAAGGTCAGAATATTGCCAGGGGTAACAGAAATAGCTCAGGGTAAAGTTTCCATATCAAGTTTAAAAGAAATTGATTATGCAGACTTACTAGGAAGAGTTGAAGCTTCTCCAGATGAAAACTTAATTGGGAGAAATATCAAAAATAAAGTAATTCTGATAACAGGTGCAGGTGGTTCTATAGGCTCTGAAATTACAAGGCAGGTTGCAAAGAACAAACCAAATAAAGTTATTATTTTAGACTCAAACGAGTATGCCTTATTTTCAATTCAAAATGAAATATCCAAAAATTTCCCTGAAATTAATCTTTTTCCAGTTTTAGCAAGTATAAAAAATAAAAGCAGAATTACCGAAGTTTGTAAGGTATTTAGTGTTCAGACAATCTATCACGCAGCCGCTTACAAACATGTACCTATAGTGGAAGAAAATCCCTTTGAAGCAGTTTCAAATAATATATTTGGAACAAAAATCTGTGCAGAATCTGCCATTGAAGCCAAAGTTGAAACTTTTGTTCTAATTTCCACTGATAAAGCAGTTCGACCAACCAACATCATGGGAGCTACGAAAAGATTTGCTGAGTTAATTCTTCAATCTCTGGCTACAAAAAGTGAAACTAAAATGACTATGGTGAGGTTTGGTAATGTTATAGGCTCATCAGGTTCTGCTATTCCTCTTTTTCAAAAGCAAATAAAAGAGGGTGGCCCAGTTACAGTAACTCATCCTGAAGTCATTAGATATTTTATGTCTATACCTGAAGCCGCTGAACTAGTAATTCAGGCTGGTGCAATGGGAGAAGGTGGTGATGTTTTTGTATTGGATATGGGAGAGCCAGTTAAAATTGCAGAACTTGCAAAAAGATTGATCAACCTCAGCGGTATGGAACTAATTGAAAAAGATAATCCTGAAGGAGATATAGCTATTAACTATACTGGATTAAGACCAGGTGAAAAGCTTTATGAGGAATTATTAATTGGAGATGAAGTGAATTCCACTGACCATAAAAGAATTTTAAAAGCTAAAGAGAAGTTTTTAACTCATGAAGAACTTAATAAATATTTATACCTACTAGAGGAAGCCGAAAAAGAAGGTGATATAAAGAGTCTAAAAGAAATTTTAGAAGAAGCTATAGAAGGCTTTACTCCTGAAAAAGAAATAGTTGATGTGCTGCATCTTCAAAGAAAATAATCACTAAAATACCTTGTTTACTTTTATAGACACAATCGAAGATCTTGGTTTTCTGAATAGGGAGTTGCTGCAAAAATCATATATAGGAATCGATACCGAGTTTAGAAGAACAAGTAAACACAATATGAAACTTGCCTTACTGCAGGTCAATGATGGTCATGAAATCTATCTTATAGATACAGTTCTTATTTCCAATCCTAAAGAGCATGCAAGTTTTTTACACAGTAAAGATGTAAAAAAAATTTTACACTCTTGCAAAGAAGATCTTGAAGCAATATATTCTTGGACCCAAAATAGGATGATTAATATTTTTGATACCCAGATAGCTAATGCATTTCTAAATGGAGATTATTCAATAAGCTATCAAAGTTTGGTAGAGAAAAAGCTAGAAATTCTTTTAGAAAAAAAAGAGACTAGATCAAACTGGTTAAGAAGACCTCTATCTGATGCGCAGCTTAAGTATGCGGCTCTAGATGTTGAGTATTTAATACCTATATATGAAGATCAAAATGAAGAATTATCTAGATCCCATAAACTAGATTGGTTGTATCAAGATATAGATCAATTAAAACGCACAACTTTTGAAGAGATTTCTACTTATAAACAGTTAGATAGAGTTTTGCCAAGAGCTCAAGAAAACCAAATTTTAGATTCTTTCAATAAAGTAGTAGTTGAAATTTCCTCAACATATGAAATTAATCAAACTTTACTTTTTTCAAAAAAATCTCAAAAACATTTTATACGACAAGTTCTAGTTGAAGGAATACATGAAGCTTGCAGAGAGATTACAAATTGGAGAGAGTATCTTGTGAAAAAAAGAATACTTGAGATCCTCAAATAATAAAAATGTACTGGATTATTTATTCAATATTTAATTTAATTTTGAGTTGGATGTTAAGTGGGTTTTTTTAAGAAAAATCGTTATTATATTTTTATTTTTTTAGTTATATTTTTTACTACTCCTGCTCAAATTTCTACTCAAGAAAGTAACCTAGCACCATCACTATTTACTTTTATCTTTAATTCTCTTTTTGAAAAGGATTTTTCTTTTATAACTTTAAGGCCTTTGATGCTTTCAATGCCTTCAAGTCTTTTTTTATTATTTCTTTTTTCTAGGTTTAGAAGAAGATTCTTCTAGCTTCTAATGTGTTTAGGTTAACAATACCTATTGCATTTTTACCTTTTAAAACCCCAGCTGATTCTCCTGGATTATAGATTAATGTATCCCGAATAGATTCTTCCCTAAATCTATGGGTATGACCATGAAAAATTATGTCCACATCTGTTTCTGAAAGAAATTCCTCTATGGAGTCCGGTTCATGAAAGACTCCAATTTTTCGATTTGCTTTAGTAATAATTAATGGAGGATCTTGAAAATCAAATTTGAATTGAGCTGCAGCTTCTTTCAACCCGATCTCATTTCTATCATTGTTACCATAGACGCCAATTAACTTACAGTTGAGTCTCAAAAATTTTTCTAAAGCCTTTGAGTTGGTTATATCACCTGTATGTATAGCTAATTCAACTTTTTCATTATTCAATAGGTTTACTATCTTTTCTATATTCTTATGGTTATTGTGCGTATCGCTTACAACGCCAATGAGCATATTTTAAACCTTTTCAAGAATGTGTATGCCGCATGCACTCCCCAGGCCAATAACATGTGTCATACCAATCTTAGCATCTTTAACTTGTCTAGCTCCGGCCTCGCCCCTCAAGTGGGTGCATACTTCATATATATTGGCTATGCCTGTAGCTCCGAGAGGATGACCTTTTGATAATAGGCCGCCAGAAACATTTACAGGGATTCTTCCTCCGAGCTCAACTTCACCCTCATCTATCAATCTTCCAGCTTCTCCATCGTCACAGAGACCAAGATTTTCATAGTGAAGCATCTCTGCTGTAGCAAAACAATCATGTAATTCAACTAGATCAACATCGCTCGAACCAAGACCTGCCATTTCGTAGGCCTCAGCAGCAGCTTTACGAGTGCATGAATTTACATCCGGCATTACAAGATCTCTTTCTTGGTAGGGATCACTTGTCATGACCGATGCTTTTATTCTAACTGCTCTTTGCATGCCAAGCTCTTTAGCTTTCTTCTCTGAAACTAAAACTGCGGCTGCTGCTCCATCAACATTTACCGAACACATTAATTTTGTATTAGGATAAGAAATCATTTCTGCATTCATAACTTCATCAAGAGGTGTCTCAATTTGATATCTAGCCTTTGGATTCATTGTTGAATGATGATGATTTTTCACAGAAATCTTCGCAAATTGTTCAAAAGTAGTTCCATATTGTCTAGCATGTTCCATACCTGCTTCAGCAAAAACTGCAGGCATAGTCCCTGAACCTAATAAGCCTTCTTTAGGTATTCCTGCTCCTCCTCCAGAGCCGCCCAAAAGACCAGTGCCCATTTGTTCAACGCCAACGGCAAGTACCACATCATATAAGCCTGCTTTTATTGAAGTCCATGCTTCTCTAAAAGCGGTAGCCCCTGTTGCACAAGCATTAGAGCAATTTACAACTGGAATACCTGTTTGACCAATCTCTTGTAAAATTCTTTGACCAACCATGGCATTAGCTTGTCCCAGATTACCGCAATAGAAAGCCTCCATATTCCCTATGTTTAGTCCAGCATCATCAAGTGCTAACAACGCAGCTTCAGCACCAAGATCCGGAACTGTTCTGTCTGGAAACCTTCCAAACTTAATCATATCAACACCTAAAACATATACATCACTCATAATTTTCTCCCTTATGAAATTGGTTTAAAGAAATAGCTGATATAACTATTTCCATCTTTGTCTTTTCGACCTAAAGCATCATCAAATATTACTTCAACTGGCATATCAAAATTAATTTTATCTGGGTCTGGCTCACAATCTATCAGATTACCCTTTAATGTTCCTCCGCCATCAAGATCAACTATCGCAGATATGTAGGGAACTTCTATTCCAGGAAAAGACCTAAAAACAATAGAATAAGAATAGAGTTTTCCAGTGTTATTCAGTTTAATAGATTGCATAGAGTCTCGCGCAAAACAATTTGAACAAACATTCCTTTCTCCAAGAAAGATTGATCCGCACTCACTACATTTATGACCTTCAAGATAAGGTTCTCCATCTTCTGGCAACTTTAGATATTCGACAACAGGTAAACTCATTATTCCCCCTATAATTAAATCTAGTTTTATATATATTTAACTGAATTACAATAGCTGACTATGAGTTTTTGGAAAGCAGGAATAGGCGGGATGATAGGGTTTTCGATAGGCGGTCCTATCGGAGGAATACTTGGTGCAATAATAGGATCAAAACTTTCAGGAAAAGAACAAGTTAGAGCGTCAACTAAGCAAAGAAATCAAGCTGCTTTTTTTACCGCTCTTTTTGCATGTTTTGCCAAAATTGCCAAAGCCGATGGAAAAGTAACTCGTGAAGAAGTAGATAAGGTTGATCACTTCATAAAGGAAAGATTCAACTTTCCATCGGATCAAAGAGTATTTGCTATCCAAATATTTAATCATGCAAAAGATGATAGTAATTCTTTTCGAGATTATGCCAATCAACTTGCTTCACTGTTATCATCAGATAAATCTGCATTGATAATGTTTTATGAACTCCTATTTGAGCTTTCAATGGCAGATGGTCAGTTGGATCCTTCAGAAGAAAAACTTTTAATTGAAGCGATTGATATTTTTCAAATTGATCCAGAATTCTTTAAAGTTAATAAAAAGAAATATAGTGCGAGTTCATCTGATGCTTATATCACCCTTGGAGTAACAGAAGATATGGCATTTAAAGATATAAAAGTTGCTTACCAAAGAAAAAGAAAAGAATTTCATCCTGATACTTTATTATCAAAGGGTTTGCCCGAAGAATTATTAGAGAAAGCCAAAGAAAAATTCATTGAAATCCAATTGGCCTTTGAAGAAATAGAAAAGCAAAAAAATAAATAAGGATTTCCAATTTTATTTCCCTTATGATCTGTCGGGATGTCAGTAATAATTTCAGGTACAGGTCTATTCACTCCTAAAGAGTTCATAACCAATGAAGAACTAGTTCAAAGTTTCAATAATTTTGTTATAAATTTTAATGAAGAAAATAAGGAAAAAATAGATTCCGGTGCTATGGATGCTCTGGTTCCGTCAAGCAGTGAGTTCATAAAAAAAGCTTCTGGTATTGAACAAAGATATGTTCAAGATAAAGAAGGAATACTTGATATAACTAGAATGAGGCCTAGACTAAAAGAAAGATCTAATTCCGAGGTTTCAATCCTTGCTGAGATGGCTATAAAAGCTGCTGAGGAAGCCATAAAACAATCAGGAATAAACTCTTACGATATCGATGCGGTCATATGTGGTTGTTCAAATCTTCAAAGAGCATATCCGGCTGTAGCCATAGAAGTTCAGAAAGAACTTGGAATTTCAGGCTACGCATATGATATGAATGTTGCGTGTTCGTCGGCAACATTTTCCATACAAAATGCCTACAATGATATTCAATCTGGTCTTGCAGATAAGGTTCTAGTAGTTAATCCCGAAATTTGTTCAGGACATTTAAATTTCAAAGACAGAGATGCACATTTCATATTCGGAGATGCAGCAACTGCCGTCATCCTCGAAAAAGATAGTAACTCCCAGTCTGCCTTTAAAATTCTTGGAACAAGCCTAAAGACACAGTTCTCAAACAATATACGAAATAATTTTGGATTTTTGAATTTGCCTGAAAATTCTGATCCAAAGTCTCCTGATAAATTATTCATTCAGAAAGGCAGGAGCGTCTTCAAAGAAGTGGTTCCGATGGTCCAGGCTCACATAGCTTCTCATTTAGACAAACTAAATATTGATATTCAAGAAGTAAAAAGGTTGTGGCTACATCAAGCAAATTTAAGTATGAACCAGCTAATTGCTAAGAAACTTTTAGGAAGAGATCCTGATGAGCAGGAAATGCCAATTATTTTGAATAATTATGCTAATACTAGTTCAGCTGGCTCTATAATAGCTTTTCACCAAACAAAAGATGACTTTGTATCCGATGAAATTGGAGTTATAAGTTCTTTTGGAGCTGGATACTCAGTTGGTAGTGTAATTTTACAAAAGATTTAATATGAAATTTTTATCGAGAATTCATAATACATTAAAGGGCTTTGAAGCCTTGGAGTTTTTACCTTTATTCCTGATAAGACTCTATCTTTTTTATGTGCTTTGGTTTGCTGGGATAAATAAAATAGATTCTTTTGATAAGTTTTCAGGTTATTTGGGCACTCTTGGAGTCCCCTTCCCAGATATATTTACTTGGTTAGTTATTATTACTGAAGCTGGAGGTGCAGCATTAATTCTAATAGGTCTATTTGTTAGGTGGTCTTCAATTCCACTTATGGTTGTTATGTTCTTTGCTGGATATCTTGTGCATTGGCAAAATGGATGGCCTCATGAAGCAAATGGTATTGAATTCGCTGCTATTTATTCATTGATGCTTCTTACTTTATTATGCTTTGGCGGAGGAAAATATTTGAGCCTTGATTATTGGGTATCAAGTAAAAAATAAATGGAACTATATCAGGCCTCAGATAACCTTTTGGAACCAATATTTAAGGCACATGAGTGGATCCAAGAAGCTCAGCAAAATGGGGTTGCTTTGCCACATGCCATGAATATCTCCTCAATAAATTTTGATGGCAAACCGTCTTCAAGAATGGTTTTATTGAAGAGAATAGGCCAAGATGGATTTGTCTTCTTTACTGATTATGATGGCAATAAGGGAAAACAGATTATCGAATCACCATATGTTGCCTTAAATTTCTGGTGGGCGAAAACAAATAAACAGATCAGAATAGAAGGTAAATGTTCCAAAGCAAGCGAAGAAGAAAATGATGAATATTTTTCTTCTAGACCAAAAGGTTCGCAGATTTCAGCCTCTGTTTCCTTGCAAAGTGAAGAGATAGATACATATGAATCATTAGTTGAGCGGTCTCAGGAATTTGAATCGAATAATAATGGACAAGATATAATGAGACCACAAAGATGGGGAGGATTCATAGTAGAACCAGAGTCCATAGAATTTTGGGTAGATCAAAAGAATAGGTTACACATAAGAGAGCTATATACAAAACAAGGTAGTGAATGGAAAAAGGTACTTTTGTCGCCTTAAATCATAATATCTATTACAATGTTTTTTTTAATTACAAGTGACCTTTAGTATAGGTCACCACTGACTATGCCTTCCATAAAACTTCCAGATAATTCCATAAGAAATTTCGATAATCCCTTAAGTATCGATGATATCGCTAAAGATATTGGTTCAGGCCTTGCAAAAGCTGCAGTAGCAGGAAAAATCGATGGTAAATTAGTTGACGGCTCAGAAATTATTTCTAACGATTGCAGCGTAGAAATCTTAACAATAAAAGATGATGAAGGCCTTGAGATAGTCAGACACTCATGCGCTCATCTATTGGCTCATGCCCTTAAACAGCTCTATCCAAAGGCCCAAATGGCAATTGGTCCAGTAATTAAAGATGGGTTTTATTACGATATCAAACTCGATAAAAATTTGTCAGATGAAGACTTAGAAGCTATCGAGAAGAGAATGAAAAAGCTTGCTAAGACTAAATATGATGTCAGGAGAGAAGTCGTATCACAAAAAAAAGCTATCAAGACTTTCAAAGAGAGAAATGAACCTTATAAGGTAAACCTCGCAGAAGAAATACCTGATAATGAAGTAATAGCGTTATATCATCATGAAGAATATATAGATATGTGCAGAGGTCCCCATGTAACCAATATGCGACACCTACAGGCCTTTAAGCTTACTAAAGTATCAGGTGCTTATTGGAGGGGAGACTCCAAAAATGAAATGCTTCAAAGAATATACGGAACAGCTTGGCCAAGTTCAAAAGACTTGGAGAATTATATCCTCCAGCAGGAAGAAGCGGAAAAGAGAGACCATAGGAAATTAGGAAGACAACTAGATTTATTTCATTTTCAAGAAGAGGCACCCGGTATGGTTTTTTGGCATCCCAAGGGATGGTCTATTTATTCGGCTTTAAAAGACTTTATAAAAATTAAACAAGATGAATACGACTATCAAGAAATCAATACTCCTCAAATTGTTGATAGAAAGTTGTGGGAGGCTTCCGGACACTGGGATAAATATAGAGAAAATATGTTTATTACAGAAATCGATGAGGATCATGCAAACGAAAAGAGAACAAATGCCCTCAAGCCAATGAATTGTCCTTGTCATGTTCAAATATTTAATCAAGGCTTGAGATCTTATAAAGATTTGCCTATAAGATTTTCTGAATTTGGTTCATGTCATAGATATGAAGCTTCCGGAACTCTGCATGGCCTGATGAGAGTTCGAGGATTTACTCAAGATGATGGGCATATTTTTTGTACAGAGGACCAAATTCAGGAAGAGACGAAAAATTTTATAGAATTACTTTCTGATATATATTCTCAATTAGGATTTGATGCATTTGAAATAAAACTTTCAACTAGGCCCGAGATTAGGGCTGGTTCCGAAGAAGTTTGGGATAAAGCAGAGCTTGCATTAGAGAACGCAATTAAAAACCTCAATTTACCTTATGAAATAGTAGAAGGAGATGGAGCTTTCTATGGACCCAAATTAGACTTTGTTCTGATCGATGCTTTGGGTAGAGAATGGCAATGTGGCACTTTTCAAGCAGACTTCATTTTACCTGAGAGACTAGATGCTAAGTTTGTGGGTTCCGATAGTGAAAGACATAATCCTGTGATGATTCATAGGGCTGTTCTCGGTTCATTTGAAAGATTTTTAGGGGTTCTTATCGAACATTACGGTGGTGCACTGCCAACTTGGTTATCACCAATCCAGGCGGAAATTCTCAATATTACTGACAAACAAGCTGAATATTGCGCAAAAATAGGTAATTTATTGAAAAAAAGTGGATTTAGGGCTCATTCGGACTTGAGGAATGAGAAGATCACTTATAAAATTCGCGACCACTCTATGCAGAAGACACCTTTTCTTCTGATAGCGGGCAACAGGGAGATGGAAAATAATACGATTTCTGTTCGAGCTAGAGGAGGGGAAGATCTTGGAGAAATGTCGATTGATAACTTCATCCAAAAACTTCAAAATGTAGTGGATGAGAAAATATAGTTAACAGGAGAATCACATAGCTCAAAGAAAATCTTTTAAGAAGTCTGAAAAACGCTTACCTATAAATGGAGAAATAAAGGCAGATAAAGTTAGACTCATTAGTGAAACGGGAGAACAATTAGGAATTTTAAGTCTATCTGATGCTCTAAAGAAAGCTGAAGAGGCAGACCTTGATTTAGTTCAAATGGCTAAGGAAGGGGATCCTTTGGTTTGTAGGCTTCTAAATCATGGCAAACATATTTTTGATGCAAAAAAACAAAAGGCTGCATCAAAAAAGAAACAAAAAAGACAACAAATAAAAGAAATAAAATTTAGACCTGTAACTGAAAAAAATGACTACGAAATAAAGGTAAATAAAATTAAAAGTTTTATAGAAAATGGAGATAAAGCAAAGATTACATTAAGATTTAGAGGCAGAGAAATGGCCCATCAACAGATCGGCATGGAGCTTTTAAAAAGAGTTGAGTCTGATTTAGTGAGTTTGGCAAGTGTAGAACAGTTTCCAACTTTAGAGGGAAGACAGCTGGTAATGATGATGGCCCCCAACAAGAAAAATTAATTATGAGTAAATTAAAAGTACATAGTGGAGCGAGTAAAAGGTTTAAGAGCACAGGTTCTGGGCTGAAAAGAAAAAAAGCCAACAAGAGCCATATTCTCACCAAAATGAAAACCAAAAGAAAGAGACAACTTAGAGGCACAACAGAGATAGCTAAAGGCGATCAACTGCTCGTTGACAAGATGTTAAAAATTAAAACTTAAGAGAAGATAATGGCAAGAGTAAAAAGAGGGGTCCAGGCAAAGGCTAGGCATAAAAAAGTACTTAAGCAAGCTAAGGGCTTCAGAGGTGCTAGGAGTAGAACATATAAGGTAGCAAAACAAGCTGTTATGCGTGCTGGACAATATGCCTATAGAGATAGAAGAGTAAAGAAGAGAGTGTTTCGTTCTTTATGGATTGTAAGAATCAATGCTGCTGCTAGAGATAATGGGATTACTTACAGTCAGCTTATAGCTGGATTAAAAAAGGCCAATATAGATTTAGATAGAAAAGTTCTGGCTAGCCTTGCTGTCAACGATAAGGAAGCATTTTCTTTAATAGCAGAACAAGCTAAATCAAATTTAGCTGCTTAATTAAAATTCTCTTAATAAGCTCCAACCTATTATTAGTATAATGGTCTAAAGTATAGTTAGATCATGAACTTAGACTCTCTCAAAAAGAAAATATCTGATTTAGAATCAAACGCTAAGAACCAATTCGGCTCAGCTAATGATAAGTTGGAACTCGATAATATTTATCGTTCTTATTTAGGAAAAAAAGGTGAAGTCAACCTTCTTTTGAAGTCTCTAGGATCTTTGCCTCAAGAAAAACGAAAGGAGGCCGGAAAACTTCTTAATACTTTAAAAGGTGTTATAGAGAAAAACTATGCTCTCACTAGTTCTTTGCTTAACGATAAAGCTAATCTATCAAAATTAGAAAAGGATAAGCTTGATATTAGTCTTCCTGGATTTAGCAGTAGAAAAGGATCTATCCATCCTGTGACACGAACTATCCGTGATGTTTGCGATTTTTTTGAACGAATGGGTTTTGATGTTGAAGCTGGGCCTGAAGCTGAAATAGATTATTATAATTTTGAGGCTTTAAATGTTCCTGAAGATCATCCTGCAAAAGACATGCATGATACTTTTTATCTCAATAATGAAGGATTATTAAGAACTCATACTTCTCCAGTTCAAATAAGGACCATGGAAAAGAGTGAAGCTCCGCATAGGATCATTTGCCCGGGGAAAGTTTATAGAAAAGACTCAGATTTAACTCATACTCCTATGTTTCATCAGATAGAAGGTCTTGTTGTTGAAGAGGGAGCATCATTCGCTCAATTAAAAGGTTTATTGAATGATTTTTTAACTGATTTCTTTGGAGAAGAGATCGAGTTGAGATTTAGGCCCTCATATTTTCCTTTTACAGAACCCTCCGCCGAAGTGGATATAAGATGGAAAAAAAATTGGTTAGAGGTATTAGGATGCGGTATGGTCCACCCAAATGTTCTAAAGAGTGTCGGCGTTGATACTAAAAAATACAGTGGATTTGCATTCGGATTAGGCGTTGAAAGAATGGCTATGCTGAAATATAACATCCCAGACCTAAGAGCTTTTTTTGAAAATGATATTCGCTTTTTAGATCAATTTTAGTATGCAGTTTAGTAAGAATTGGTTGAAAGATTTCATTGATATAGATCTATCAACGGAGATTATTTGCTCTCAGTTAACTATGGCCGGACTAGAGGTTGATGGTTATGAAGATGTAAGTTCCAAAATTACAGGCAAAGATTCGATCATTAAGTTAGACATCACTCCAAATCGAGGGGATTGTTTTAGTGTTCTTGGTGTCGCTAGAGAGTTATCTGTTATAAATAATTTGAAATTAAGCTTGCCAAATATTTCTTCCATTGAGAGTTCTTTCAAAGACGAGATGAAAGTAAAAGCTTGTGCAGAAGCCCCCTCTTATTTTGGAAGGACCATAAGAGATATTTCTATTAATTCTAAGACTTTGCCTTTAATAGCGGAAAGACTCAAATTCAGTGATCAAAAACTTATTGATCCTGTTGTAGACATAACAAATTATATTCTGCTTGAACTTGGACAGCCCTTACACGCGTTTGATCGAGATAAACTGAGGGGAAACATAACTGTTAGGACTGCATTTAATAAAGAAAAGATTAGACTCTTAGATGATCAGGAACTTGTACTTGATGACTCTTGTTTGGTTATATCTGACGAAGAAAGTGCAGTAGCATTTGCAGGAATCATGGGAGGTAAGGAGTCTGCTGTATCTGCCTCAACAAATTCAATATTCCTCGAGAGTGCCTTTTTTAAACCTTCTATAATAAGAGGTAAGGCTAGACGTTATGGCTTTCAAACAGACGCGTCTCTCAGATTTGAAAGGGGAGTGGATTATAAAATACAAGAAATTGCTATCGATAGGGCCTCCATTTTATTGAGAGATACTGTTGGTGGGAGGTTTAGTGAAGTCACTTCATCAACTTTAAAGAATCAATTACCGAAACAAACAAAAATAAATTTAGATCTAGAAAAATCAAACGATCTTTTAGGAACAAAGATTCCTCAAAAAGTTGCTTTAAGATATTTTAAAGGACTAGGTTTTGTAACTGAAATCTTAAAGAATAGTTCCATATCTGCTATTCCTCCTTCATGGAGATATGATCTAACTATTGAAGCAGATTTAGTTGAAGAGTTAGCTAGGCTAGAGGGTTATGATTCTCTTCCACAATTATCGCTAAGCCCTGTTTATAAAAAAATAGAACTTAACTCACAAAGTCATTTGAGTGATCTTTTATCAGCCAAAGGCTTCAATGAGATTATAAGCTACTCTTTTATCAGTAGAGATGATCATGATCTTTTTGGCGAAGGAGTAGCAGCTCTGGAAGTTAAAAATCCCATTTCTCAGAATATGTCAGTTATGAGAACGAACCTTGTTTCAGGTTTGGTGAGTACTTTTCTTCATAATCTTAATCATGGTCAAGATTCTCAGAGACTATTTGAAATTGGAAATACATTCTCTTTAAAAAATACTAAAGAGGTAGTTGAAAAAAATACTCTTGCCGGTTTAATGAATGGAAAAGTTAATGAAGATAACTGGAAAGAAAAGGCAAAAGATATTTCATTTTATGATTTAAAAGGCGTTGTTCAGGATCTTGTAAGAGAATTCAAAGGACCTTGTGTATTCGAAAATTGCAAAATTGATTTTTTACATCCTGGCATGTCTAGCTTAATAAAAATAAATAATAAAATTATCGGATTTATGGGTTCTCTTCAACCAACTTACTTAGATCGGTTAGGCCTAAACGAAGATATCTATATTTTCTCTTTAGACCTTGAGGGTCTTCAGAAAAATGTCTCTTCCTCTTATAAAGAATTTTCAAAATTTCCTTCTAGCTCAAGAGATTTGTCATTTATCGTAAATAAAAGTATTTCTTCTTCATCAATTGAGAATGTCATTAAATCAGCAGCGGGCAAATTCTTTAAAGATATTGAAATATTCGATGTTTATGAAGGGAAAGGCATCCAAGAAGAGAAAAAAAGTATAGCCATTTCAGTTTCTTGGCAATCAACCAAACAGACACTCAAAGACGCCGATATTGATTCTGCTGTAGAAAGAATAGTAAACTCGATGAAAAAAGAATTGGGTGGAGAATTAAGAGTTTAAATGAATAGAACTATCACCAAAGCAGATATTATTGAGCATCTTCATGATGAGCTAGGATTAAATAAGAGTGAATGTAAGCAACTGGTAGAGGGCTTTTTTCACGAAATTAGAGATTCTCTAATCAATAATGAGGCAGTTAAATTGTCTAGTTTCGGCAATTTCGAATTAATAGATAAAAAAGCAAGACCTGGAAGGAATCCTAAAACGGGCGAAAATGTAACAATCAAAGCCAGACGGGTTGTTACCTTTAGAGCGGGTAATAAATTAAGGCAAAAAATAACTTCATTTGATGAGTAAGGCGCTTAATCAAGAGAAAAAATATTACTCCATTACTGAAGTTGCTGAACTCTGCAAAGTAAAAGCTCATACTTTAAGGTTCTGGGAAAAGGAATTTAAGGATTTAAAGCCCAGCACTCGTAAAGGCAATAGAAGATATTATCAAAACGAAGATATCCAACTTATTAAGCAGATACACTTTTTGTTGTATCAAGAGGGTATGACAATTGCAGGTGCAAAAAGGAATTTAAAATCTTCTTTTCAAGAACAGAGAAAGGACCGAAGAATTCAAAATATGCTTGAAGATCTTGAAGGACTTCTTGCTAAAATCAAATAATCGGGGCGTGGCGCAGTCTGGTAGCGCACCACACTGGGGGTGTGGTGGTCGCTGGTTCAAATCCAGCCGTCCCGACCATATTGAAAAACTACTGGTTTAAAAGGATTACTTTCCCTTCTTCAGCCATTCTTTTTTGAGCTTCTTCAGTGACACCAAGACGATCAAGTATTTCTTTGCTATGTTCTCCTAATTTTGGTGCTGGTCTTTTTATTTTGCTTGGCGTGCCTTCAAATAAAGCTGCGGGCCTTGCTTGCCTGACTTCCCCAAATCCATCATATTTGTCCCTAAGAATTGTTTGATTGGCAATAATTTGTTCATGATCCATTAATTCCATTCTGTCCAATAAAGGAGCGCTTGGCACACCTTCTGTTTGAAATCTATCTAATATTTCTTCGCTATCCCATTTTTTAATCTCTTCTCCTGTTATTTTTTTTCTTTCCTCTGAATTAATTACCCTGGCTGCAGAGGTGGCAAATCTTTCGTCTTCTATGAGATCTTCCATATTTAGTGCATTACACATTCCTTTCCATTCAGCATCCGAGACAGCTCCGGCAGTTATATATCTATCTTGTGCCTTATATATAAGATCTTGAGAGCCCTGCAACTTCCTAACATCGAATTCATTATCTTTAAAGACTAAACCCGTCATTCCTTCGGGCCAAAAGAAAGCAACAACGGAATCAAGCATAGAAAGTTTGATATGTTGGCCTCCAGAATTTTTCTCTCTTGCATAGAGTGCTGATGAGACGGCTTGAGCGGCTGTTAAAGAGGTAACTTTATCTGCTATAACTATTCTGAACATTTTTGGTTCTCCAGAATTCCTATCGGCTTGAATATCTGTGGCACCTGACAAGGCTTGAATCACCGGATCATAAACTCTTGACTGCGCATATGGACCTTTATTACCGAAGCCACTTATTGAGAGGTATATTAAATTTGGATTTATTTTTTTCAATTCGTCATAACCAAAACCCATTCTATCTGTAGTTCCAGGTCTGAAGTTTTGCATGAATACATCTGACTCTTTGATTAGTTTGATGAGTACTTCTTTTCCTTCTGCCGATTTAAGATCTATCGCTAAAGATTTTTTCCCTCTGTTACATGAATAAAAAGGCGCATTTACTCCATTATAAGGAGCAGCCATATACCTAAGCTGTTCGCCTCCTAGAGGTTCTACCTTTATGACTTCTGCTCCTTGATCGGCTAGGATCATGGCTCCCATCGGTCCAGAAATCATACTGGTCAAATCAATTATTTTTACTCCTTCTAGTGGTCCCGTCATATCTTTGTCTTATAGTTTATGTCAAAAGCAATTTTATATGCTTCTCTATCTCTAGCAGCTTCATGATACCTTGATACATTCAATGGTAAATTAAATTCATAAGCTTCTGCCCAATCTAGACATGTAGTGAGAAGAATGTCAGCTAAACCGAAGTCATAACCGAACAAAGAATCTTGATTACCTAAGATATTTTCTATAACGGCAAGATATTTTTCAAAATAGTTACGACAACTTTCAACTACTTTTGGTGAATCACCATATATATCTTTCAAGTCGAAGTGCCTCCTCATTACATACAAAGATGTTTCGTCTAATTCGCCATATATAAAATTGCACCACTCGTCTTCCAGAGCCATAGTCTTATTATCTTGAGGTAAGAAAATATTTTTTGAATTACTAATTCTTTGAAGATATCTACATATAGCTACACTTTCTGACAAGAGGAAATCATCATGTTTGAGAAGAGGTATTTTTTGTTTTGCGTTGAGTTTTTTAAATTCTTTCGTTTGGGTCTCTCCAGTTCTTGGACCTATGGGAAAAAGTTTATATTTGAGACCTAATTCCTCAGCCATCCAGATGGGTCTGAGAGTTCTTGCCGTTCCTGATCCCCAAATTTCTAAATTTAAATTCAAATTTATCTCCTAAAACTTTAATTTCATATTAGACGAATAATGAAGAAGAGGGAAATTCAAAGCAAAAGAAACTTAAAAATATATTTAATAATTTTTTTACTTTACTACTATACATATTATTTATATGTGTATATAATTGACATCAATATCTAGAGACGTTTAATTCTCCCCAGAAAAAAACCTCTCCAAGGTAAGCAATCTAGATATTAAAAATAACTGAGAGACGTTTAATTCTCCCCAGAAAAACCTCTCCAAGGTAACTCACTCAGTTTATAAAGTAAGATGTAGCTGTCACCCATTTTAGCTGCACTAGCAAAAATCAAGCTACATCTTACTATCTATGGTAGGTGGGGCTTTAAAATTAATTTTTGGTTGGGCGCAGCAAAAAGTTTCATCTACCACCCTTACTTTAAGTCAATCGGCTAAAATACCCCTTATGGATGATCTTCAAATATTGGAATTTTTTAATTCTAGAACTGCACCATGCACTGATACCTTAGGCGCCAGAGTTATAAGTTTTTGCTCCGAACCTCCTTCAATAGAGATGGAATTTCAGGCTATTTATGATTTTACACATTCTGATGGTCAAGTAGTTCAAGGTGGTTTTGTTACAGGAATGTTAGATGCACCTATGGCTCATTTATTGATGGGACTATTTGATTTTAAGATTATTCCTATGACATTAGATATAAATGTCAGCTTTTTAGCCCCTACGAGACAAGGAAAACTAGTTGCTTCGGCAGAAGTTCTTCAATTAGGAAAAAGCACTGCTTTCATGACAAGTAAACTCAAACAAGAGGGGAATCTTGTAGCTAGTTCTACTTCTACAGTGCGATTAGTTCAGGCTAAATAATTAGCTAAACTCCAAAATCCCATGAAAGGCCATCATGATATCTATTTAAGATTTCTTTAGCTATTAAGATTCTATGAACTTCATCTGGTCCATCGGCTAGCCTCAATGTTCTGAAACCTTGATACATTCCCGCTAATGGAGTGTCGCTAGATACTCCTCTCCAGCCATGCATTTGAATAGCTCTATCAACAACTCTAGTTCCAGCTGCAGGTACAAATACTTTGATAGCTGAAATATCTACTCTTGCATCACCTTCTTTATCCATAATCTCTGAACAGTGAATTGTCATTAGTCTTGATGCCTGAATATCCATATATGAGTCAGCAATGAATCCTTGAATGAATTGTTTTGTTTCTAATTTTCCTCCATGAACTTCTCTTTCAGTTGCATATTTAACCATTATGTCAAATGCCCTCCACATCTGTCCTATAGTATTCATACAGTGATAAACTCTTCCTGCACCCAATCTATCTTGTGCGGCTTGGTGGCCTGAACCTCTTGCGCCTAGAGCATTTTCAAGTGGTACTCTTACATTTTCATACTTTATTTCCATATGATCTCCGCCAGTATGGCCCCATATTGGAACTGATCTTACTTTCGTTAGTCCTGGAGAATCTGTAGGTACAATTATTTGAGTCATTTTAGAATTAGCTCCACCTTCATCTCCATCTTCTTCGGTCTTGCACATGACAACTAAGAAATCGGCTCTGTTACCATTCGAGGTCATAATTTTATGACCATTGATTACCCATTCGTCTCCTTCCTTAACGGCCGTTGTTTTAAGTGACCTTGGATCGGATCCCGCTGAATCAGGCTCTGTCATTGAAAAACCAGACTCCATCTCTTGATTAATTAATGGAATAAGCCATTTTTTCTTTTGTTCGTCTGTTCCATATTTAACAAGAATTTTTTGATTACCAGAATTAGGTGCGATTACTCCAAAGAGTCTATTACCTAATGGAGACCAAGCAAGAATTTCATTCATATAAGCTAGCTCTAGAAAGCCATTATCCATTCCACCGTATTCAGAAGGAAGATGAGGAGCCCACAAGCCCTGTTTCTTTACTTCTTCATTAATTTCTTTTCTTAGTTTTTTAGATTTATCTCCACCGGCATAAATGGTTGCTTCGTTAGGAATAATTCTATTTGCAACTATATCAGCTGTTCTTAGACGTATATCGTTGATCTCTTCGGAAAGAGTTGGTATTGGTGATATTTGCATTTTCGATCTCCTTATTTAACCTGTTTTAGGATATTAATTTACGTAACAAACATTACTCATGCAAGCATTAAAGTATGGAAGTAATTAGTTCTTTTAATGCTTATAATAAGTAAAGACTTAATAGAATTAAACAAATGATAAAAGAAAAATCTGTGTTGGTTTTGGGAGTAGGACCCGATCAAGGATTAGGTGTAGCTTTGTGCAAGCAATTTGCTGAAGAAGGTTATAAAGTTTTTGGTTGCGGAAGAAGTAAAGAGAACATGGATGCCCTTAAGAAAGTTAAGGTTTCAAAAGGTTCTATTGAAGGAATAGTCGGGGATGTGACTAATCCAGAAGATGTACTAAATATTTTTTCTCAATTAGATGAAGCAGAGGTCAAGCTAGAATCTGTAATTTACAATGCAGGCAACAATAATGCTAAACCTTTTCTAGAAATGGATTTAGATTTTTTTCAGGACTTATGGGAGGTTTGCGCTAAAGGAGCTTTCTTAATTTCGCAGCAGGCTATTCCAAGACTTTTAGACGGCGGAGGTTCACTTCTTTTTACTGGAGCCACTGCCTCAATCAGATCTAAACCTCCATTCACTGCTTTTGCAGCAGCGAAGAGTGCTGAAAGATCTCTGGCTCAAGGACTGGCAAAGGAGTTCGGACCTCAGGGGATACATGTAGCTCATGTAATAATCGATGGCATTATAGATGGTGACAAAGTGAATCTTAGGTTTCCTGATTTTGCAAAATCAAAAGGAGAAGATGGTAAGCTCAATATAGATAGTATTGCTGAAAACTTTTTAATGTTGCATAAACAAAAGAAGAGTACATGGGCTTTTGAAATAGATTTGAGACCATGGTCAGAGAATTGGTAGATTAAAAAATTAGGGGAGAAAATGAAAAAAATAATGGCCATAGGATGCTTCTTGGCTCTCATTAACGGATGTGGAAGCACAAATGAAGAAGACTTACTTAGAAATATTACGCAGGGACAATTGATAGGCGTAGAAGCCAATAATAATACATATGCATGGAAAGGAATTCCTTTTGCGCAACCTCCATTAGAGGAATTAAGATGGAAGGCTCCCTTAGCTCCATTGAATTTTGATTCAATATTTGATGCCTCAAAATTTGCTGACATATGTTTTCAAAGAGATGGGGTGATGACTGGAAATGAAGGCGGATGGTCAGGATCAGAGGATTGTTTGTATCTGAATGTCTGGACACCCGATTGGTCTGCAGAAGATGTAAAAAGTCAAAAAGCGCCAGTAATGATGTGGATACATGGAGGAGGAAATACCATTGGTTCTGCTGACACATATGATCCATCTCATATTGTCTCAGAACATAATGTAATCGTAGTTACAGTTCAGTACAGGATGTCTAATTTGGGGTGGTTTAGGCATCCTGTACTCAGACAAGAAAATTCTTCTGAAGAGGATAAATCAGGTAATTTTGGGACCTTAGATAACATAATGGCCCTTAAATGGATAAGCGAAAATATTGAAAATTTTGGAGGAGATCGAGATAACATAACAATTTATGGTGAGTCAGCTGGTGGTCATAATGTAGCAGCACTATATGCCTCTCCCATAGCAGAGGGCTTATTTCATAAGGCTATTGTTCAAAGTGGGATACTCTCTCATTCTTCAATAAATGATGCTGAGTCTTACTATCCAGAGAGTGGTATTTCTGGAATACAAAGTTCTAAAGAAGTAATCAATAGACTTATGTTAAGTGATGGCACTGTTGATAGTCTAGAAGAAGGCAGGGTTAAACAGGACTCAATGGATTTAAAGGATCTAGAAAGTTATTTAAGAGCCAAATCACCAGAAGAGCTATTAATAGCTTATTCGGATGCGAGACCAAAAAAAGGTGGTATGACGAGAGCTTTTAATGATGGTTATGTAATAAGAAAAGAAGGTATTTATGAAACTTTTGTAAATAATAAGCTTCCAAGAGTACCCATTATGCTCGGTACAACCAGGTATGAAACCAAATTATTCAATATGCGAAATCCTGACTTTGTTAAATGGGGAGAAGGAGAGGGCTTTATCGCTAGAACGCTTTCGCAATTTGGTATTGATGAGCTTCCGTTAGAGATATTAAGACCAGATTATTACAATGCAATAAATCAATACGCATCTGATTCATGGAAAGAGAGAGCAGTTGATTCTCCGTCACGAGATCTTATAAATACGGGTTATAAAAGTACTTTTGCTTATAGATTTGATTGGGATGAGTTACCAAATGTTTTAGGTATGGATTTCGCAGAACTCATTGGATCAGCTCATGCCATGGAATTATTGTTTCTATTTCCTGCCGGACTAGAAAATATAATAGTTAAAAATTTGGTTATCGAAGATCAAGAAAGTGTAACCAAATTATCTGATCAGATGATGTCATATTGGGCAGAGTTTGCTTACTCTGGAAAACCAGGCAAGGGAAGGTCAAATGATTTACCTGAGTGGACTGCATGGTCAGATCAGGGCAAATATATGATTTTGGATTCTGAGTTAGACCAAGGCCTAATCATGTCAAATGACGAAATTACTAAAAGTTCGATTGTAAGTAATTTAGAAAAGGATACTCGATTAACTTTAGTAGAGAAGTGTGAATCACTTTTTGCACTCACCTACGGAGAAGATTTACCACAGGAAACATTCGATGGTTTTAGTGACGGGTATTGTTTATCATTGGATTATTCAGAGTTACTTAAAAGGATTGAAAATAGAGGAGAAGATGATGACCAAGAAAGTTGATTTTTATTTTGATTTTGCAAGCCCAAATGCTTATTTAAGCCACAAGGTAATGCAATCTATTAAGGAGAGAACAGGAGCTGAAATTAACTACATTCCAGTTTTGTTGGGCGGCATTTTCAAACTCACTAATAATAAACCCCCAATGGAACAGTTCTTTGGGGTAAAGAATAAAAATGAATACCAAAATATCGAAATGCAACGTTTCATTCAAAGATACGGTTTGGATAAATTCCAAATGAATCCTCATTTTCCTGTAATTAGTTTACAAATTATCAGAGGTGCAGTGGCTGCTGATATGGATGGTTATCTCGAAGAATACATAGATAAGATTTTGATTCATATGTGGGAAGAGCCAAAAAAAATGGATGATCCAGAAGTTATTAAAGCTGCATTCGAGGAATCCGGACTTGATGCAGATAAATTGATGAATCAGATGCAAGATCCAGAGGTGAAAGCAAAATTAATATCAAATACCGAAGCTGCAGCAGAAAGAGGAGTTTTTGGAATACCCACCTTTTTTGTTGAGGATGAAATGTACTTCGGTAAAGATAATTTATGGCAAGTGGAGGAGAAACTTGGTGAATAAGCTTCTTACACCTTTAAATTTTACTAGAGGACCTGATATGAAGAACAGGTTTATGCTTGCTCCCTTAACGAATTCTCAGAGCCATGAAGATGGCGTAATGTCTGAAGAGGAATTCCATTGGTTAACGATGAGAGCACGAGGCGGTTTTGGACTAACCATGACTTGCGCTTCTCATATACAGGCGGTAGGCAAAGGTTTTCCAGGTCAAATGGGTGTATTTTCAGATGACCATTTAGAGGGTTTAACTAGGTTAGCCAAAGAAATTAATGATCAGGATAGTATTTCAATTGTGCAATTGCATCATGCCGGTATGCGTTCTCCAAAAGAACTGATTGGTGAAGATCCGGTTTGTCCCTCAGACAATGAGGAGTTTTCAGCTCGCGCATTAACTTTAGACGAAGTGAAAACTCTGAGAGACGATTTCATAGCTGGAGCAGTGAGATCTGAGAAAGCGGGTTTTGATGGTGTAGAACTTCACGGCGCTCATGGTTATACTATCTGTCAGTTTTTAAGTGACGAAGTCAACCTCAGGGATGATGAATATGGAGGTGATTTGGAAGGTAGAGCCCGTTTACTCAATGAAATAATTGATGGTGTTAGATCAGAATGTTCCAGTGAATTTATGCTCGGTGTTAGATTATCTTCCGAAAGATTTGGCATAAAATTAGGAGAATCTAAACAACTTGCTGAAGAGCTTATGGTGTCGGATAAATTGGATTTCTTGGACATGTCTTTATGGGATTCATTTAAAGAGCCTCAAGAAGAAGAATTCAAAGGTAAATCATTGTTACAACATTTTGCTGAGCTTGAAAAAGGGAATACCAGATTGGGTGTCGCGGGCAATATCAGAACTCCGCAAGATGCAACTCGTGCTATGGAAGAAGATATCGACTGGATAATGTTAGGCAGAGCTGCAATATTGAATCATAACTTTCCGGAGCTTTATGCAGAAAACCCAGAATTTGAAACTCCAGTCATTCCTGTATCAGTTGAATATCTAGCTGGTGAGGGTCTGTCCCCAAAATTTATCAATTACATGTCTAATTGGGGATTTGTTGATGGCTATGACGATAAAATGAAAGAAGCTCTCACAAAAGCTTAATTCAAAAAGCTATCGTCTTTCTCTACCATAAGGTCATATATGGGTTGGTAGCTTGCCCACATTCCAAAAGGTGAGCCCACCTGACCTCTAGTTACTTCTGCCACGTCATCAGGAATTCTTTGCATCTGTCCAACATTCTCTGCTAGCAGCTGAGATTGGCAGCATCGATCCATTGAAAGGAATCCCCAGGCAGCTTCATCAACAGTTTTTCCAGTTGTTAAAAGTCCATGATTTTTTAATATAGCTGCTTTTTTATTCCCCAATGCTTCTGCAATTCTATCTCCCTCACTTGTCTCAAGAACAACTCCTGTAAAGTCATCAAAAAGGACATGATTGTCATAAAAAGCACAAGAATCTTGCGTTATTGGTTCTAATAACCTACCCATCGATGAAAAAGTTTTTCCATACATTGAATGAGAATGTGCTGCTGCATTAAGATCAGGATGGTTCATATGAAGTCTGGAATGGATAGCAAAAGCTGCATTGTTGACAGGCCTATCCCCAATTACAATATCTCCATCATGACTTACTAGCAATAAATCAGATACTTTCATTTGCCCGAAGTGCACTCCAAAAGGATTCACCCAGAAATGATCCTTATGTTCCGGATCTCTTAATGTTATGTGGCCAGCAAGTCCTTCATCGAAACCAAAGTGAGCAAACATACGAAAAGCACTCGCTAACCTTTCCAGGCCATGGCGCCTTTCCTCATCAATTGAATTAAATTCAGGAGGGTTTAAGTTACCTCTATTTCTTGGCTCCGTTTTTCCTTTTGTTACATCTATTTCCATCATTTGTTCTCCGGTAAAGGTAATAAATTAAATTCAGCTAATTAATCTAGCATATTTGCTAAAATATAACTCATACTACAAAAAATATAAAAGAATTTCATGGCAACAAATAATTACAGGATTGAAAAAGATAGCTTAGGTGAAGTAAGAGTTCCTAGAAAAGCCCTTTGGGGAGCGCAAACACAAAGAGCAGTAAATAACTTTCCAATTAGTGGAATAAAAATGGACTTTCCTTTTACCAAGTCTTTCGTCAAATCTTTAGGATTAATTAAAGACGCAGCAGCAAGAGCAAATTTAAAATTAAAACTTCTTCCAGCCAATAAAGCTAAAGCTATATCAAAGGCAGCTAAAGAAGTTTGGCAAGAAAAGCATCATCACGAATTCCCAATAGATGTTTTTCAAACTGGTTCTGGAACTAGTTCAAATATGAATGCTAATGAAGTCATTGCAAATCTAGCAAGCAAGAATTCTAAATTAGAGATTGGACCTAATGACGATGTAAATATGAGTCAAAGTAGTAATGATGTTATCCCAACCGCGATAAAAGTTTCTGCCCATATGGATTTAACCCAAAAACTTTATCCAGCATTAGATAAACTTATAAGTGAAATTGAAAATAAAGCAGAATCTGTAAAAGGTATTGTAAAAACAGGCAGAACTCATTTGATGGATGCTATGCCAGTAGATTTTTCTGATGAACTTAAAGCTTGGTCGAGTCAGTTAACAGCTTCTCAAAAAATGCTGGAAGTGATAGAAGAAAGGTTTTTAGAAATGCCTCAAGGGGGTACAGCAGTCGGAAGTGGTATAAATGCTCATAAGCAGTTTTCGAAAATTTTTGCACAAGAGCTTACTAAATTGTCCGGAAGTAATTGCAAATGCGTAGCCAGTTCTAATTTCTTTCATGAACTCAGTGCACAAGATAGCTCTGTTCAACTCTCAGGTGAATTAAAAAATTTAGCAGTCATCCTGATGAAAATTTCTAATGATTTAAGGTGGATGAATAGTGGACCATTGGCCGGCTTGTCTGAAATTGAATTACAAGCACTACAACCTGGGAGCAGTATCATGCCAGGTAAGGTTAATCCTGTCATACCGGAGGCCGTGACAATGGTCTCAGCTGATGTTATCGGAAATGACGTCTCCATTACGGTTGCAGCCCAAGCCGGAAATTTTCAATTAAATGTCATGTTGCCAGTTATAGCCTACAACTTACTTAAGAGTATCAATCTTTTATCAGGAGCGATGAATGTTCTATCAAATAAAGCCATTAAAACTTTTAAAGTAAACAAGAAAAACCTTGAAGCTTCTTTATCAATGAATCCTATCCTTGTTACTGCACTTAACCCAATTATTGGTTATGAAAAGGCTGCGGAGATAGCTAAGAAAGCCTACAAGCTGGGTAGGCCAATAATTGAAGTTGCATATGAAGAAACAGATTTGACAGAGGCCCAACTTAAGAAGTTATTAAATCCCTCAAAATTAACCAAAGGAGGAATTAGTAAATAGCTATGGAAGACTTACGCAAACAAAAATGTGTTGCCTGCAGAGCAGATGCTCCTAGGGTAACTGATGATGAGCTGCCAGCTCTTTTAAAAGAGATACCTGACTGGCGACCTATAACAAAAGATTCAGTTTTAATGCTCAATAGAGTTTTTAAATTTGATGACTATGAACAGTCTTTAAAATTTACTCAGAAAGTTGCTGCCTTAGCCGAAGAGGAAGATCATCATCCAGCAATTCTTTTGGAATGGGGCAAGGTCGAAGTTACATGGTGGACGCATAAGATTGGCGGACTCCATAAGAATGATTTTATTGCTGCTGCAAAGACCGATAACCTAAATACCTGAAATAAAAGGTTCAATTAACCTTTAGAATCATCTAATATCCTTGGTTTTTTAAAACTACAAGATGGAACTTATTACAACTAATCCCGATTGGTTTAACCAAGCACTAGATAAAGAACATATAAGCAAGTTTGTTGAAGTAAATGGTGCTCGCATTGAATATATGGAATGGGGAAATGCAGAAAATCAAAGTGTAATCATGCTCCACGGCACCAATGCTCATGCGCATTGGTTCAAATTCATTGGATCAATGCTCTCTGAAAAATATCATTTTGTTGTCATGAGTTTTTCAGGCATGGGTGGAAGTGACTGGAGATCATTTTATACAAGAGATACTTTCGTTGATGATGTTTGGGGAGTAGTCAAGGATACTGGGATGAAGGATCCGATAGTAGTAGGTCATAGTTTTGGCGGTATGGTCTCCTTAATAACTGCTTCAAAACATAGTGAAGATATGTCAGGTCTTTTACTAGTTGATTTTGTTGTGAATAAACCAGAGGAGCATCATGAATGGTATGAAGATAGAGCACCTGCAAGACCTCCAAGAATTGTAAAAGAAAGGGAGGAGCTCATTAAAAGATTCAGATTAATGCCACCTCAGCAATGCATAAATCAATATTTAGTTGATTACATTGCAGATCACTCTATTAGAGAGACTGAAAATGGTTGGGCGTGGACATTCGATCCATCTGCTTATGACGGCTTGATTATAGGTTCAGATCACTCAAAGATATTATCTGAACTCAGTTGTCCAGTCGGCTTTTATTATGGTGAGCATACTATTGAATTTAAAGAGGGTGAGTTGCAAACGATGAAAGATCTTCTTCCAGAAAATTCACCAATTTTTGGTTTAAAGGATGCACAGCATCATTTAATGTTAGATCAACCTTTGCCTTTTATTGAGAACCTTGATCGACTGATTCAAGAACTACTGACTAAATCTTCTTGAGGTTTTTTCATGAACCATATAATGAATATGGCCAATACAACCATAACAGTAAGCATTAGAAAAGCATTGTCGTAATTCCCATAGTATTGAAATAGAAGGGCAACACCCGGTGTTCCAATCGCCTGGAATAAAAAAATAAAAGGCTGTGATAATCCCCTTGAAGTCCCAAAGCTTTTTGGAGTAAAAGTATTTCTAAAAAGAATATTACTCATTGGAAGGCCAGCTCCTCCACCAAATCCAAATAAGGCGATGACTAATGCCAACTGAGTAGGGCTCTGAGTAAAAGTTATCAATAGAAGCCCTAAGGCTTGCAAAAATAAAGATATAGTTACCGCCATCCTGGGATCGAGTTTCTTTTCAACCAACCAACCGAATATAACCTTGCTCAACATAGCAGGAATAGCATACATTCCAAATATAAATGCCGCTTGTTCTGCCCAACCTCTCTCAGCAGCATAAAATGTAAGATGAGCAAGAATAGCCATCATAGAAGAAAATTGTAGTGAGAAAACTGCTGTTAATGTCCAAAAATTCCAATTCTTTAATAGATCCTTAATTTGCCACTCCACTCCAAAATTATCTTCTGGTTCAACTCCTTCTATCTCTACTCCTCCATCTATCTCCTGACCAACATCTTCTGGTTTGTCTATAACAAGCAGAAAGATGAGGGGTGTAATAATTACTAACAAAAACAAACCAAAGACAAGATAGACTTCTCTCCACTCTAATAACAAGATATCCATCAAGAAGTATTGAGTTAGGTTGGGAAATATAAAGCCAGCAAAAGAAACACCGACAGCAGCGAAACCCAAAGCTCTTCCTGCCTGCTTTTCGAACCAAGACGAGACTAATTTTGATGTTGCTAGATTGCCCATAAGAGTCGCGCCTAAGGCAATAGGAAGTCCATAAATTAGAATGAAAGTGAAGTAATTAAATGTGAGATAAAGTGACATCAAGCTGATTGAATAGATGAAACCTCCCCAAACAATTATTTTTTTAACAGAGTATTGGTCTAGAAGCCTTCCAACTATGGGAAAAAAGATTGCAGAGCACATCATGAATATTGGGATGGTAAGAGTTGTAACAAATCTCGAAAGATTTAGTTCTTCCTCAAGATGTAGTTGAATAACTGGATAAGTTTGGAAAGCAAAACCAACAGCAAAGAAGTCAATGGCTATAGCTATAGCCACCATACGCCATCCAAAGAAAGTGTTCATTTAAGGTTTATTTGAGATATAAAGTATTTTAACTCAAAGAAGAAAGAGTGTGTTCAGTTAACTCCCAAAGTTTTGATGCCTCGTCAGTGTCGACCGCCCAATCGGCAACACCCATATATCTTGCCGAAGGGCCATCTTCTTGTCTGACAGCTACATCACAATTCTCACAATAAACTCCACTAACATTATTTAAAATAGGACTAGTAGCACACCAAAGACTGGTAGCTGCTCCCTGTGTTGGGGATTTAAAGTTAGCTGCAGCCATTTCGGAAAGTTCTCCATCTTCTCCTAACCATCCCAAGGCAATCATTTCCTCTTTTTCTAAGTGTCTCTGTAGAGGAGTAAATATTCCACCCGGATGAACAGAGTATGTTTTTATACCTTCATTTTTCATTTTGTTGCTAATCTCTACAGCTAATAAGCTAGCAGCAGTTTTAGATTGTCCGTAAGCTTTCCATTTATCATAAGACTCGTCAAAGTGAACATCTTCCCATTGAATTCCGGACAATTTATGACCTGTAGAAGAGAGGGTTACGATTCTTGCCTCTGAAGATTTCATCATTATTGGAAGTAAGCCCCTTGTCAGAATAAAGTGACCTATATGGTTCACAGCAAACTGCAGATCCCAACCTTCTTTTGTTGGCATTCGGGGACAAGCCATCACAGCGGCATTGTTAATTAAGATGTCTAATGAGGTACCCGTATTTTTATATTCATTTACGAAATGATTGACTGAAATAGGATCCGCTAGATCCATTTCAATAATATCTTCCTCTTCAACTATTCCTGAGAGTTCTTTTTTGGCTACATCAGTTCTTCTGGCTGGCACAATTACCCTTGCCCCTGCTTCTTTTAGACCTCTTGCTGTTTCTAGACCAATACCTGAATAACCTCCAGTAACCATAGCTACTTTTCCGCTAAGATCTATTCCTTCTAACACCTCATTAGGTTCACTTTTAGCACCAAATCCTGAATCTACAGGTTTTTGTTGTTCTGAAATCATAATTTTCCCCTTTTCTATACTATACCCCATCTCTAAAGAATCTTCGGTACTTGATGAAAATATGAACAAGTTCTGTATAATTTAAAAATGTTGCGTATCGTAAACCAAGCACTAACGTTCGATGACGTCCTCCTTGTGCCAGATCACTCAGATGTACTTCCAAAAGATGTTGATTTAAAAACACGCTTAACTCAAGAACTCAACTTAAATATACCCCTTCTTTCTGCTGCTATGGATACAGTGACTGAATCTCGTATGGGCATCGCATTAAGTGAATTGGGAGGAATAGGTATTATCCATAAGAATCTTTCAATTGAAAACCAAGCCGCAGAGGTTAGAAAAGTCAAAAAATATGAAAGTGGAATTGTAAGAGATCCAATCACAATAAGATCTGATAATAAGGTGGGTGAATTAATCCAGCTAACCAACGAATTGAATATTTCAGGTATGCCTGTAGTAGATGACGGAAAATTAGTTGGAATCGTTACTAGTAGAGATTTTAGATATCAAGAGCAGCATTCAGTTCAGGTATCTGAGATTATGACTCCTAAAGATAAATTAATTACAGCTAATGAAGGAGAAAGCCCTGACGTAATAAAAAGACTTTTGCAGGATAATAGGATAGAAAAAATTCTACTAGTCGATGACTCTTTTACTTTGACTGGCTTGGTTACCTTAAAAGATATCAATAAATCTCTAGATTTTCCAAATGCAACTCGTGATGAGGAAGGTAGACTCCTTGCAGGAGCTGCAATAGGAACAAAACCAGATACATTAGAAAGATGCGAAGCATTAGTTGAAGCAGGAGTAGATGTTCTAGTTTTGGATAGTGCACATGGTCATTCAGAAGGTGTTTTAAATCAAATCAAAGCAGTAAAATCTACTTTTAAGGATTTACAAATAATCGGTGGCAACATCGCCACTGGTGAAGGAGCGCTAGCATTGGTAGAAGCAGGAGCTGATGCCGTAAAAGTAGGAATTGGTCCTGGGTCAATTTGCACGACAAGAATTGTTACTGGAGTTGGAGTGCCTCAGGTATCCGCAGTTGCAGAAGTAACACAGGCACTCAAGAAAAAAGATATACCAATCATTGCAGATGGTGGAATAAGATTTTCTGGAGATATAGCCAAAGCTATAGCTGCTGGAGGACATACAGTAATGCTGGGTAGCGTGCTTGCTGGCACTGAAGAAGCTCCAGGGGAATTAGAGTTATATCAAGGAAGAAGTTATAAATCATATAGAGGCATGGGTTCTATAGGAGCTATGTCAGGTGATCAAGGCTCCTCCGATCGTTATTTTCAAGACAGCGCCGGTGCCACTGAAAAATTAGTTCCTGAAGGAATCGAGGGGAGAGTTCCTTACAAAGGCTGGCTTGAAGCTGTAATACATCAAATGATTGGTGGTCTAAGGCAAAGTATGGGATATACAGGCTCGCACGATATACCATCAATGAGAACAAAAACTAAATTTGTTCAAATCACCTCTGCTGGAGTGAATGAAAGCCATGTTCATGATGTTAGTGTAACTAAAGAGGCACCTAACTATAGAATGAGCTAATTTTATGGCACAGAATATTCTTGCCGATAAAATTTTAATAATTGACTTCGGTTCACAATACACACAGCTCATTGCCAGAAGAGTAAGAGAACTTGGAGTTTATTGTGAAATATATAACCACCGAGCCTCTCTCAAGGCTATTAAAGATTTCAATGCTAATGGCATTATTCTCTCGGGTGGACCGGAAACAGTAAAACAAAAAGGCTCCCCTAAGGTACACGATAAAGTTTTTGAGCTCGGTATTCCGCTTCTTGGGATCTGTTATGGGATGCAATCTATAGCTAAGCAACTGAAAGGAAAGGTTGAATTAGCCTATAAAAGAGAATTTGGCCATGCGGATTTATCTCTCAAGAGCCAAGGTTCAGGACTTTTTAAAGGTATCAATAAAAAGAAAATGAGTGTTTGGATGAGTCATGGAGACCATGTTTCCAAACTTCCTAAAGATTTTAAGGTTTGCGCAACAACCTACAACAGTCCTATAGCAGCCTTTCATCATCCAACAAAAAAGATATTCGGTCTTCAGTTTCATCCTGAAGTAACGCACACACCTCAAGGTAAGAAGATATTGAAAAATTTTGTTAGAGATATATCAGGATGCAAAGGTTTGTGGAATTCTAAAAATATAATTGATCGAGCGGTAAGTGAAATAAGAGAGAAGGTAGGTGATCAAGAAGTTTTATTGGGTTTATCGGGAGGGGTGGATTCTGCTGTTGTTGCAGCATTACTCTCAAAAGCAATAGGTAATCAGTTAACCTGCATCTTTGTAGACAATGGACTCCTTCGGCTTAATGAAGGCGACCAAGTTATGGAAACTTTCAAAGGTAAATTTGGAATCAAAGTAAAAAGAGCTAATGCTGGTAATCAATTCCTTAGAGATTTGAAAGGAAAAAAAGATCCGGAGCTGAAACGTAAAGCTATTGGAAAAACTTTTATAGATGTCTTTCTTAAAGAGGCTAAAAGAAATACAAAAATTCAATGGTTAGCACAGGGGACAATTTATCCTGATGTTATCGAATCTGCTGGAACGAAGAATGGATCGGCGCATGTAATAAAATCTCATCACAATGTAGGAGGGCTGCCGAGCTATCTTAATCTCCCTGTGATAGAGCCCTTAAAGGACCTATTTAAAGATGAAGTCAGAAAGATGGGTTTAGAGCTTGGTTTACCAAAAGAGATATTATTTAGACACCCTTTTCCAGGTCCAGGTTTAGGTGTTCGAATTCTTGGTGAAATTAAAAGACCTTATATTAAAACCCTTCAATTAGCTGATGATATTTTTATAAGTGAGTTGGTTAAAGGTGGTTACTACGAGAAAGTTAGTCAAGCTTTTGCAGTATTTTTGCCGGTTAAATCTGTTGGAGTAGTAGGGGATGCAAGACGTTACGAATATGTCATTGCCCTAAGAGCAGTTGAAACTATAGATTTTATGACTGCAAAGTCAGCCAAACTTCCCCATACTTTCTTAGAAAAGGTTTCTAATAGAATTATTAATGAAATTCCAGAAGTGTCTAGGGTAACCTATGATATTTCCAGCAAACCCCCAGCTACAATTGAGTGGGAGTAGGAACATAGCTGTAAAGTGTTGATATTAGTGGGAAAAACGAGTTACACAACTGCTACACAAAATTATTTAAACGTTGTAATCATAACGTTTCCAGTTAACTGTTAGACAAAAACTTAGACAAATAGGTAACTATTGTAGACAGTAATTATGACAGGAAGATTTAAATTAGATTATATTTAAAATTAAAACAAATCCTCTTCAGTTTGAGATCTTAACATTTGAGCTGTCACTTTAAACAACTCACACATTTCCATTTGCTCATATCCAAAATTTGCCAACATCACTCTATAGTTTTTAATTTGTTTATTAGCATATTCCTTAGGAACCAGCCCTTTAGCGATGTAGTCTTTAATTTCTTTCTGAGCGTGGTCTTTTAAAAGTTTCTCATCTTGTGCGGAAAGCCAATAATTTTCCATACATTTTGCTGCTGCTACAATTGTAGCTGCATTATTTTCTACCGCAGTATAATTCTTTTTCTTTTTATTCTCCTCTGCTTGAGCTGCTCTTCTTTTCGCTGCTGCTTCTTCTTC
Organism: uncultured SAR86 cluster bacterium; assembly: GCA_902542325.1. GTDB lineage: Bacteria > Pseudomonadota > Gammaproteobacteria > Magnimaribacterales > Magnimaribacteraceae > Magnimaribacter. Next base: position 37,667 of record CACBUE010000003.1, read on the forward strand.
TCTCGCTTTCTTTTCTGCCGCAATTCTTTCTCTCTCTTCTTCTTGTGCTTTTCTTTCTTCAGGAGAAATAGATGCGTCTGCTAGTTCTTTTTCAGCTTCATTTCTATCTAAGTAAACCAAATGCCTTCTTGGCTTAGGAACTCTACTCCAACCTCTATTGGTTGATGCAATTGTTCCATCTGCATTGATCCAGTAAAAAGTATCTGAATAAACCGCCTCTCCATTTGCAATCCTTTTTCCTAAAGGAGAATATTCAGGCAAAGTGAGTTCTATCTCTGACACTACACTTTCTTGCACAGTATTTAAATCTTCTAAACCTTTCTTTAACTCATCAAAAGGACCACTTTGGGCATTAAAAGATAAGGTTAATAAAAATAACCCAATAAAAAAACAACTGAATTTACGCATAGATTCCTCCACTATAAATTATCTCTAATTTACTTAAATTATAGATTTATAGCAAATTAAATGGGAACAAAACAAAACATATATCGGTAAGAATTACAGAAGAAGTTAAGCAACAATTAGTAAATGAACAAAAAAGCAAAATGTGACTATAAGTAACTGATAAAGTGGAGTAGGGGTTAGATGTAATAGAGTGTGATAAAGGAGTTTATGTTTTTAAAGGACTTTTTAGTAAGGTTATTATTGAGTGGGAATAAAGCATAAAAAGTGAATTATGAATAAAGAGAATATTGATATCATCAAAGCAGAGGGTGAACTCGTAGAATTATATGCCGATGAAATACCTGAATTAGCATGGTCAACTGGACCAGCATCTTACGAATACTATATGAAACGTCGATCTCTGTTTGATGCCTGGGTACAACGCTTATGGCGAGCCCCAGGTACAATTTTTAGTTCAGACTCGGCAACATTGAGCATTGAAGAAGGTAAATTACTTGGAGTTGCAATTGCTTTTAATGGAGGTAAATACAGAGAACGCATCAGGGCAGGAGGACCTTTATGGGAAGAAATGTTAAAAGCTGATGAAGTTACTACTGAAGAGATAGCCGGTGTTACCGAAAGGGCAAAATTAGCCAGTTGGTTAAATCCTGTAATCTATTCTAATACCTTTTATGTTCATGCCTTAGCAGTAAAACCAGAAGCGAGAGGTAAAGGAGTAGGTTACTCAATGATGGAGTACTTATTTGAGGAAGCTAAAGAGCTTGGCTATCAAGAATTTCAACTTGATGTTCTATCCGATAACCCCGCCGTGGGATTCTATCGTTCCCTTGGTTTAGAAGTACTTGCTGAAACGAAGGCTCCAAAACCAGCTGAATTTGGAGTGCCAATAGAATTTAGGATGGGTAAACTTCTTAACTAAAAAAACGAGATCCAGAGTTTAAAGGCTCGTGAAGTGTATATTTTAAATAAGAGTAACTAGGAATCTTAAATTACTTACTTTTCTTACGCGACCATCTGAGAACCAATAAAAATAATACGATGAATATAGGAAAATCTAGAAAGGTGGTATAAGTCAGCCAAAAGTCCTCCGAGAAATTTTCTGCTACGAAATAGTTACTCAAAGCACCAAAAACACCTGTGAAACTCATCCCTATGGCAAGCCTATTTTGATGGAGCGCTCCTCCTGGTATATAACGCTCGAACCTAGCACCGAAGTAAGTTCCTTGCCTGAACACCCCATCAAGAAAAAATACCAATGCTATCATTAGTCCAAGCAAGGTTCCTTTCATTTGTACCCAGTATTCGTCTTGTAAAATCAGAGAGAAAATACCTGATATGAGTAACATGATTGTGCCAAAAACTGCGAAGCCGCCCAAAAGGTCAACCTTAACAAACCGTTGCAATAGAATAAGGCTTAAACCTGCAACTACACCCACCATTGTTGCAAAAACTAAATCCCCTGTGATTTTCCCAACTACAAAAAATAAAGCTCCTAATCCTAGATCTGCATAAACAGAATACTTATTTTCTCTCCATTTATTCTTTTGGTTTATATCTGAATTTTCCCCTAAAATTTTCTTAACTAATTTTTCGCCATAGCGAACATCCTTACCAGGGTGACTTTCATATACCATCTGCCCATCTTCAATTACAGCGATACCAGTATTCCACGAATTAAAATAGCCAGACTCAACATGAGCTTCTGATTTATCCAATGCATCTAGAGAATGAATGAAAGTAGTAGTTCCTTCCATATAACTCATTGACTGCTCATCCATGAGTCTTTCATTTACATATAAGCTTGAAGTGACTTTGCTGAATGTTAAAGTCACCTTGACTAGACATTCATATCCACGAAAGTTAAAAGGTCTAAAATAACTCCAAATTTTCATCTAGAGTAGAACAAATTATAGGAGTTGAGAAAATGTCATATAGGCAATAATTAACCAACCAATTGCAAAAATAGCAAATCTTAGTAAGACAATATTTATAGTAAGCTGAACAAGTGAATGTAATATTCTTATTATGACGAATGCCCATGCTAATTGAACCATCAAAGGTTCAATGTTATTGATTAGTGCAATCGATAAAGTAACAACATAAAAAGCTACGGGTTGTTCAAAAAGATGATTATAGTTATCTGAAGTTCTCTCAACCCAAGCAGGCATCAATCCTTTTAAATCTTTTGTGTGAGCTGCATCTTGCGGATCTTTAGTAAATTTTACCCTGCCATAGGCCATGATTGCGGTAATAGCAAAGGTCCATAATACTAATATAAATACTGGTGTTAAAAGTGCCGTTTGATTCATAACCTCTCCATTTACTCAATCATTGTATGTTAATTTTAAATTCAAGTTTATTTATTAAGCCACATTTAGTGAGTGATAATAAAAAAAGTTACAATAAATTTTATTCATAATATAAGGAGAAAAAAATGAAGAAATATATTTTTGCTTTAACTCTAATGTTTGCAGTTTCTGCACATTCATTTGAAGTTACTGGTGATAGTTTCACTGGAAAATGGAACATTGATTCAATTACTGTTGGTAAACTAGAAAGTACCATAAATTTATCCAGTCCAGATACAGATATTGGTCAATACGGAAAAGTCTATCTTTCATATACTTTGACATCTAATCCGAATATTCCAAATTCGGGAACATGGATCGGTTATGGGAGAGGAATTAGCCCAGATGGTGTTCTATCGAGAGGTGATTTAATGGGTGTTTGGACTATGGATGGCACGAAAATAAACATTAAGTCAGTCGATAGTGTAACTGATGGTATAAATTTTCTAAGTGGAACTATTGATTTAATTGCAGGTGAAGCAGTAGCAGAAGTATTTAAAGTAGAGTAAATGCTTCGTAAGCATAAAAGCGGCAAGGCCGCTTTTATGCTTATACTTCAAAATCTTTTGAATTTTTTAGCATATAAGCAGGACCATGGGCTAAATTAATGGCTGCATTTTCACCATATAACATTTCCTTTTGATGGCCAAAGTTTTTTCTATTATTCGCAAGGGGAGATAATTCTTTAGCTTTTATCAAGGCTACATTAGAAAGCTCTTCAAATGAGCTCACCCCTTGAATAATTCCAGCTTTAAGAGCATCAGTACCAGTCCATCGTTTAGATAATTGAACAGTTTCAAAGAAAGCATTTGCAGGAATTTTATGCTTAAACAACGCTAGCTCCGGCCTTGGAATTGGTAGACCTAGTTGCATTTCATTGGCACATAAAAATCCTCTATCCTCTCTCATAATCCTGAAGTCATGAGAAAGGGCAAACATAAAACCAGCACCGAAAGTATGTCCATTGAGAGCACATACGGTTGGAATTGGTAATGTAATAAACCTTCCCATTAAATACATGAATTCTTTGCCGAAAACTTCTCTATCACCTCCACCTGGATGATCTTCGGGAGCTTGCATCCACTCTAGATCTAGTCCATTTGAAAAAAACTTTGAATCAGTAGAAGATGTAATTAATGCTCCTTGACCTTCATCATCTTCAATTGTGTCTAAAGCTTTAGCAATTTCTCTTACGAATGTCGTATTCCAACGATTCTCCCCAGCATCCAATGTTAAAAAATAAATAGACTCTTTTTTTTCTAGTTTTATCACAATATTTCCCTGCAAAGTTTAAAGATCAAAACACTATACATAAAAAAATGATTGAAACTACAGACAAACTTTTGCTAGATACTTTAATATCTATAACTTCATGACTATAAAAAAATTTAAGACAATTTATTTTATCTACAATGCTGATGGCGGATTGTTGAACGAAATCAAATATTGGATCAATAAGAATCTTTTAAAAAAAAAGACTTCGTGTGAATTATGCGATATTTCTCATAGCAAGATCTTCGTGAGATCTGAATGGTTACAATTTATAAAAGAACTAAAAAAAGAATACAAAGTAGAGGTCTTACATCGAAATGAAATTCCAGGAAGAATTTTAAAAAAAAATTATGCATTTCCTTGTGTCATTGGAGAGACAGAACATGATCTTATAGAAATCATCGATAGTATTTCTTTTAGTGGTTTTAGAAAAACCGAAGGTGTGAAAGAATTACATGAAAAGCTTTCTGAGAAAGTTACATAACTCTAAGAGGCTTTACAACTTCACATAAATATAATTTTAAACACAATCTATCTCTATCTAAAAAAATGGATCCACTAACTCAAGGAACAGTAGGTGCAGCTTTCTCACAGTCGTCTGCGGATAAAAAAAATATATTTAAGATTAGTATTATTGGTTTTCTTGCAGGATTGGCCCCTGATTTAGATGTCTTGATTCAATCATCAACTGACCCAATTCTGTTTCTTGAATACCATAGGCAGTTCTCTCACTCACTTTTTTTTATCCCATTTGGATCTTTAATTGTTGCAGCACTTATTTTTCCTTTATTCAAAAAATCCATGAGCTTTAAGACTATCTATATAGCAAGTTTCTTAGGTTATGCGACCCACGGATTACTTGATGCATGCACTTCCTATGGAACTTTACTTTTTTGGCCTTTCACAGATGAGAGAGTGACTTGGAATAATATATCTATAGTTGACCCTATCTTTACGATTCCTGTTTTAATTCTTATTGGGATTGCAATAAAAACCAAAAGAAAAATATTTAGCTTTTTTTCAATTGGGTGGATTATTTTTTATCTTTCCTTAGGCTTTATTCAATATGAAAGAGCATTGTCGACGGCGAATGATCTTGCCGAGTCAAGAGGGCATAATCCTCAGCGCCTTACACTTAAACCCTCTTTTGGAAATTTAATTTTGTGGAAATCTATTTATGAATACGAACAGACTTTTTATGTTGATGCAATTAGGACAGTTCAATCGTCTACTGTGTGTTTAGGAGAGAGTATCAAGATTTTTGACTATCAGGAACATCTACCTGATCTTGATAAGGAGAGTCAGCAGGCTTTAGACATTGAAAGGTTTAGATGGTTCTCTCAGGACTATTTAGGCTTTGATGAAGAAAAAAGTCTTGTAACAGATGTTCGCTACTCAATGCTACCAAATCAAATCGAGCCAATGTGGGGGCTAGTAATTGATGACCTGCGAGATACAAATGAACACGCAATTTGGTGGACGGGTCGAGACGTAGATGAAAGTCAGTGGAATTTATTCGTTAAGATGCTTGGCGGTAAAGAGTGCAAAGTTCGATCTTGACAATAGAGATGAAGACGAGGTTCAAGGAGGATATACTTCAATGACAAAGAAGGGCGTTTATGGAAACCATTAATGAATTAGCAAGAGAAACACCAATTATTCATCGAACGGAAGTATTAGTTGTTGGTAGCGGCCCCGGAGGTTTAGCTGCTGCTATCGCTTCTGCAAGAGCAGGAGCAGAAACTACCTTGCTTGAACGTTACGGTTGCTTTGGAGGTAATCTCACCCAGGTGGGTGTCGAAGGCTTTGCCTGGTACCGTCATGAAAAAACCGTTGATAGTGAAGGTATTGGAATAGAGTTTGAAGAACGTGCTAAATCTATGGGTGCTTCCAATCCTGAACCTCAATCTAATAGTCATGCAATAGACGGAGAAGCATTTAAATTTGTCGCAGATGTTTTAGTGCAGGAAGCAGGTATTACACCTATGTTACATAGAACAATGGTGGCAACTATAGTTGAGAATGCAGTCATTAAAGGTGTTATTGTTGAGAGTAAAGCCGGTCGAGAAGCAATCTTGGCAAAAAGAGTGATAGATGCGACTGGTGATGCGGATATTGCCCATAGGGCCGGAGCCATTGTTCACAAAACACCAGTTGAAGAAATGATGGCCGCATCAGTCATGTTTTCAATAAATGGTGTTGATAAAACTCGTTTTATTGAATATGTAAAGTCTGATCCGCATACTTATAGTGATTGGTTTGGACCAGGTTGGGGAATGAAGACATCCGGTAAAGAGGATAAATTATTTTCTCCCTATCTAAAAAAACCTTTTGAACAAGCAATCGAATCTGGACTAATACCTAAAAATCTAACTACCATTACCGGAACATGGGGTGCCATAAGCGAGCAGGGTGACCTAAGTTATTTGAATATAATCCATTTAAGAGGTCTTGATGCAACTAATCCAGATCACCTTACAAAAGGAGAAATGGAGGGTCGTAGGCAAGCAATGTTTGCCATAGAAGCACTGAAAAAATATAACCCAGGTTGTGAGGAAGCTAAATTGAGAAATTTCGGTATGACTTTAGGCATTAGGGATACAAGAAAAATCGATGCTGCATACAACATGACTACTGAGGATGTTCATAACGAGGCTGAGTTTGAGGACAGTATAGGAATTTTTCCAGAATTTATTGATGGTTATGGTGTACTCGTCTTACCTACCACTGGCCGATACTTCCAACTACCATTTCGTTCTATGCTGCCAAAGGGCGTTGAGAATTTACTGGTTACGGGTAGATCTGTAGGAGGAGATAAAGGCTCTCATGCTGCAGTGCGAAATATGATGTGCTGCGCAGTTAATGGCCAAGGTGCAGGCGTTGCAGCAGCAGTTTCAATTCAGACACAATCCGATATCTCGAAAGTTGATATTAAAAAAGTCCAGCAAACTTTGCTTAAACAAGGAGCACGAATACACTAGTTATCTATTCGAACAACTTTTAATATGATTAATGATTACACTGATAGACACTATCCTTTTGAAGGTTGCTTTAACTTCAGAGATATAGGTGGTTATTCAAATAATGATGGCAAGAAAGTAAAAAAAGGTCTTTACTTTCGTGCTGGCAGACAAGATAGGATGTCAGGCATGGACATATCTAAGCTCTCCGATCTAAAGATTTCTACTCAGATAGATTTACGTAAACCCGATGAGGTTCTGGATCAAGGCAGAGGTCCTTTAGAGGCTATGGGTGCTAAATATATAAACATCGCGGTTATACCTGAAGGAGGGAGTGATCAATTGAGCAGACTAGTTGGTGATACAGGCATCTCAGGTAAGAGGTACTTAGGTTACTTAGAATTCGGTCCTACTTCTTGGTTGAGGTTATTTGGGATTTTAGCTGATAAGGCCAACTTGCCTGTTGTTTTGCATTGTACGGCTGGTAAAGACCGAACAGGTGTTTCAACTGCCTTTTTGCTATCTATTCTAGGGGTGAGTAGAGACGTAATAGAGGAAGATTATTTACTAACTAATCTTGATACTGAAAGACAGGCAGACTTCATTGAGGCCACCACAGGTTATCCTGATGGATATGATAGAGAAAAAATGATTAAAATAGCGGGAGTCCCCAATGATGCTATGAAAGATTTTTTAGATGGTGTGGAGTCAAAGTGGGGAAGTGTTTTGGAGTACCTTGAAAAAATAGGGATTACTAAAAATCAGATGGATATGATTCGACAGAATTTTCTGGAATAAATTCAAGATAGTTTAATCAGGAAAACTTAATAAATAATGAGTTACTCAATTTTTGTAAAAGATGGCACAGCTCAAGGGGTTGCGAAGCAACGCTTAATTGAAACCATAGCCGGCCCAGAAAAGAGCGTAATAAATGATCCGTATGCTGATAAGTTTGTTATAGGGTCAGGTGTGATTAAACTTATGGGACATAGGTTAAATGTCTGGTTGACCAGTAAACTTGCTCCAGGTTTTCATGAACATCTAATATCACGTACACGATTTATAGATGACTTGATAGAGAAGAGTGCAAAAGAAGGAGTACAACAATATGTAATACTCGGCGCAGGATATGACTCTCGAGCTAACCGACTCAATCTACCACCATCATTGAAAATCTTTGAAGTAGACCAACCTGAGGTATCGGACATAAAACTCTCCAAGTTACCCAAAGATTTACCAAATCTAGAGAACATCACTTACGTAAATGTAGATTTCTCCTATCAATCCTTAAGCGAACAACTTTTAACTGCAGGATTCGATAAAACTAAATCTACAATCTTTACTCTTGAAGGTGTCTCGCAATACATCACCAAAGAGGCTGTAAGCTCAACAATACAAGAACTTTCTTTGATTACCAAAGATGCTAGATCTATTTTTTTCATGTCTTATGTTGATGAACTTTTGAAAAAAGATCCTGCAGCCTGTTTTGGTAAAGGCTATCCAAATCCAACAAAAAAAGCTAATTTGATTCAAACCTTATCAGCTAAAGTTGGCGAGCCTTGGATATCGTTTTATAGAGATGAAGAAGTAGAAAGTATACTTGCAGAAAATGGCTATGCGATTAAAGAAAATGTGACTTTAGAGGATCTTAATTCGTTATATTTTTCACCTGTAGGAAGAGTTCTTCCAGAAAATCAAATATTCAAGTTAGAACATTTTATTGTTGCAGAGTCTCTTCTGTGAAAAACTTTTTAAGCCTTAGAGTCCTTATGAAATCTATTAATCACTTGATAAAGATTCTAATATTATTATCGTTTCAAAATTTTGCACATACAGAGTCAATGGGAAACCTTGCTCAATATCCACCAACTCCCAAAGATCTGACAATTACTACATCTAAAGATGGCATGCCTCTTCTTGAGCCATTTGAAATTTCATTAAATACTGGAAAATACTACAGATTAAACATCAATTGTCCCGATGTTAAAGATGACCTTACTGGATGGCGAATTGAAATGTCTGATTTATTAAGAAATTCACATCTTAGACTTGTAACAGTCGGAGATATTGAGATTCATTTACAAGGTTTAAGTTTTAATGCAATTGAATGCGATGAGATTGGTTCAGCACACGTTAGTTTTGTACCTATAAAACCTGGTTCTTATCAACTTTATGTAGGAAATGTACCAAGTGCTGTTAGAAGGCCAATTGGCGAAGCTGGAATTCAAGAAAAAGGTAACTTTGTTCTAAGTCGTTTTATAGTAAATTAATAAATTAAGCTAAAAAAGTATCTGCATTAGCTAAAGATTAGTAAAATATACCTTTAGAATAATAAGGGGAATCATGGGGATATCTTACTTACGAGTTTCAGATCACAGATTTAAAAAATCACCTTTTTTTGAATGTAATAATAGAGAAGATACTTTGTATGGTCTCTACAACGATAGACTCTATCCAATAAATTCAGGAAATAACGAAATAGAGCATTACGAACATATGCGCTCAAAATGCTGCTTATATGATGTACCTGAAACACCTTTAAAAATTACGGGTAAAGAAAGTATTGAATTTCTTAATATGTTGTTCACTAGAGATATCAGTAAGATAGCAGTGGGAAAAGCTGGCTATGCTATTGCTTGTAATCACAGTGGAGGCATCATGATGGACGGCGTCTTGATGAGGCCCAATGAAGAGGAATTTATTTATGTTCAAGCAAACGGAGACTTTTTGAATTGGGCCCAAGCTCTGTTGAGTAATTTCGATGCATCCATAGAAGATTTCGATTCTTGGGTCTTGCAAATTCAAGGACCCACATCCCTAGATGTTCTAGAGGCAGTTTGCGATATATCCATAGATGATTTTCCTTATTATGGAGTAGCCGAAGTAGATATAAATGGTAATTCTTTCTATATCTCTCGTTCTGGATGGACTGGTGAAAGAGGTTTTGAAATATATTCGAAGAATTCAGATTTTGACGGTGTAAAACTATGGAACTTTTTACTCGAGAAAGGATTACCTGCGGGTTTGATGCCCTCAGATGTCTCTTCTATGCACATAAGAAGAATAGAGGCTGGTATTCTTGATTATGGAACAGATATAGATCAGTCACTCAATCCTTTCGAAATAGGTCTTGATCGTTTAGTCCATCTAGATAAATTTGATTTTATTGGCCGAAAGGCATTAATGGAAACAAATCATAAATCTTTAAGGTTAAAAGGCTTGCTTTGTGGTGAGGCTTCATTAACTAGAGGAGATAAACTAATAGATTCCGGAAAAGAGATTGGTTTTGTCAGCGCTGGCGCTTGGTCTCCCTATTTAGAATCTGGAGTCGGTTTGATACGGCTAAATGAAACAAAACCATCTGACCGCAAAGTGAAAGTCGTAACTTCATCTGGTGAGTTTGATGCTAAAGTAGTTGACCTTCCGCTCTATGACAAAGAAAAGCTATTGGTAAGGTAATGTTAGAAAAAAAGGATTTTTTAATCACTACAGAAACAACACCTGATGTAAGTACAGATCTTTCTGGAAGTTCGAAAAAAATTGAACCTCTATTGGGTCTTGCTGATGCTGTTAATGTCACAGATTCTCCCAATTGTAAAACTCGCTTAAATAGTTTATTGGTAGCTTCAGAAATTAAGAAGAGTGGTTTGGATGTTATTTTGCAATTAACAGGCAGAGATAGAAATAGGGTAGCTTTAGAGTCGGAACTTTTAGGTGCATTATCTGTTCAAATTGATAAAGTTCTTTGTCTTAGTGGAGACCAGCCAGATGATAATGGACCAATGGCTGTTAATGAACTAAACAGTAACGGTTTGATCCAGCTCTGTAAGACTATATCTGAAGGATCTTTAACTGACGGTACAGAAATCAAAAACCCCTTACCATTATATTCAGGTGCTGCAGACGACTTATATGTGCAGTTATCAAATCCAGAAGCAATGAATTCATTGACTGCAAAGATGAAACAAGGAGCAAGCTTTATTCAAACTCAATACTGCTTTGATTTTGATGTAATAAAGCAATATTCAGAAAAATTAAATGACCAAGGCATATTCAATGATTGCAAGGTATTAATAGGAATGGGACCACTAAAATCTGCAAAACAGGCAGATTGGATGAGGAAGAATCTATGGGGGATAAATATTTCTGATGAGATTCTTAATAAATTAGAATGCAGCGATAATCCTGGAGAAACTGGTGAAGAGATTTGTATAGAATTAATTGAAAAGATTATGTCTCTTCCTTGCATAGATGGAGTCCATTTAATGGGTCCAAACTGTGAAAAAGCATCAGCTAAAGTCATTTCAAATTTCAAATGAAAACCAATTTTGTAAGAAGATTACGTTATATATTTATGGAGAGAATAAATGAGCAATACTAAGGATTCACAAAATCCTAATTTCATAACATTAGAAGAAGCTGCAGAAATGAAGGAGGGTACAAGAGTTACTTTTATTCCTGGCATGCAGGCCTTATATGCAGAAGCTTTAAAGAATATTTGTTTTGTAAAAGGAGTTTCCCTCATAAGAGCTCTGCATCCTCTAATGGGCATCAATAAGCAAACAGGAGAAGACAGGCAAGCAAAATTATACGAACTTACAAGTCAGTCAAGTCTTCCTACAATGTTTCATGATGATGAAAGACCTAGAAATGTATGGATTGAACAACTTTCTTTAGCTGAAAGAATTGGTTCAGAGAATAGCCCAAAGTTGATACCGAGTAATCTGCAAGATCGTATTGACATGTTTGGGCTTTGCGCGGTTATCCTCGGTGAGGATGGACTTGTATGGAATATTAGAATTTTAAGCGACAATCCTTTGGCAAGAAAATATGGTTATAGTGAGGAGGCTAGTTCAAAAGCTATCGATAAGATTGTTGAGATAATTAAAATGATTGATGCTCGACTCGATGCTCAGGCGAAACTTGACTCTCCTTACTTAGTGGGTAAATCATTATCTGCAATAGATATTTATTGGGCCACCATGGTAATGAGTACCCTTCCTACTCCACCTGAAATAATGCCCAGAACAGAGCAAAACCAGGGCATGATTATGTGGTTTGAGAATAATTCTAAGATACCTTCAATAGAAAATGTTCTCAGTAAGAAAATTCAAGAACATCAACATTACATTCTTAAAACATATTGCGAGACTCCTGCAATTTTGGGTGGCGATCCTTTATAGAATAAAGGTTATGGAATCAGAGTTAAATTATTCACAAAGTTACATTAGCCAAATTTTAAGAGAAGTTGAGACTATAGCTCTGATTGGCGCAAGCGCAGATCCTAAAAAGGATAGCTATAAAGTCATGAAATTTCTCTTGGATCAGAACTATGAAGTGTTTCCTGTAAATCCCAATGAAAAAGGTACTAAAATCCTAGGCCGATATTGCTATGGTGATCTTCAGTCTATAAAAGTAAAAATAGATATGGTTGAAATTTTTAGAAAACCTGAAGCAGTTCTTGGGATTGCAAAGGAGGCAGTGGAGATAGGATCAAAAGTACTGTGGACTCAGTTAGGTATCGTTGATGAAGAAGCTTCTAAAGTAGCAAAAAAAAATGGTTTAAAGGTTGTTATGAATAGATGTCCCAAAATTGAGTTACTAAATAAATAACTTAAGCTAAGATCAAATACATATGGAAAACGAAGAAAATATACTCATCAGCTCGATTTCTAAGGAAGGTGTTCTTCGTCTCATTATGAATGATCAAAATTCAAAAAATTCTCTATCAGAAGAAATGATGAATAAACTATCTAAGGAGATAAATAAAAGCTCCAGAGAACAATCAGTAAAAGTTATTATTATTGCTGCAATAGGAAGTGTATTTTGTGCAGGACATAATTTGAAAGAAATTACAGATGCTAGAAAACAAAGTAATAATGGCGAATCTTATTTCCAAAAATTATTCGATCAATGCTCCTCTTTAATGGAATGCATAGTTAATTGTTCTAAGCCTGTGATTGCTGAAATATCTGGGACTGCCACGGCAGCGGGGTGCCAACTAGTTGCAACTTGTGATTTGGCATATGCTTCCAGCTCCGCTAAATTTGCAACGCCAGGTGTTAACTTAGGACTATTTTGCTCAACTCCTATGGTCGCACTGACTAGAGCTGTAAAGAATAAGCATGCTATGGAAATGCTTCTTACAGGAGACTTTATAGATCCGGAAAAAGCAAAAGAAATTGGACTGATTAATAATTTTTTTGAAAACAATAAGCTAGAAAAAGAAACCATGAAAGTAGCTATAAAAATCGCCAATAAGTCATCAGTTGCAGTTTCAACAGGAAAAAGTGCTTTTTATATGCAGTCCGATAAAGAATTAACGGAAGCCTATCAGTATACTTCTAGAGTTATGGTAGAGAACTTATTAAAAGATGATGCTAAAGAGGGAATAGAAGCATTTATTGAAAAGCGAAAGCCTAACTTCAGAGACTAATAAAATCTTTTGTCATATTTACTGAAGTTATCAAATCTGCCAGAGGGCATTTGGAGAAGAATAGCTTTATTTGGGTTTTCTATTTTCTTCATTAGTTTTGGTTTTGATCATTTCATAAATCCCGACTTTTACTTATCTATCATGCCTCCAGCTTTTCCTTTGCACCTAGAGGCTGTTTATATTAGTGGGTTCTTTGAAATTATGGGTGGTCTTGGATTATTAATATCTCGTTTTAGAAAGATATCGGGTTGGGGTCTTTTGGCGCTTTTAATCGCTGTATACCCTGCAAATATTTATATGGCTATCTCACCTGAGGCTTTTCCAGATGTACCAATTTATGTTCTCTATTTACGTCTTTTAGTGCAATTTATTTTCTTTTATTGGGCTTTTTCTCTGACTAGACCAGCCTTCAATCCATCTAAAAATTATTTATAAAATATATAAGGTAACTACTATGGAAGATTATTTTATTGTACTTCAATACGGACAATGGTTAATCCTTATTACTAGTATTTTGGCTCTTTACCAAGTAAGTTCTGTCAATCACAATACTAGATTAAAAGGTTACTTAGTTACTGCACTGAGTAGATTCTCTGGAGCTATAATATTTTTATTTGTAGACTTATTTGCATTTGTAATTGCTAATTTAATACAGACTTTTATTGCTTTAAGGGGATATTTTAAAAATAAGAGTGCAGAGAAAATAATATCAAAAAGTACGCAAGATATTGAAAAGTTTTGACAAGGAATAATTAATTAGAAAATACAAATGAAAGAAACACTTTTGTTCGAAATTGATAATGCTGTTGCAATAATCACAATTAATGATGCTCCTTATAATCGTATGTCGTTGGAGTTTATGGATGTCCTAGAAGAGACTGTTGATAAGATAGAAAAAGATGATTCTATAAGAGCTGTAGTTTTAACAGCAGCGGGTTCGGATAATTTCTCTGTAGGAATGAATTTAAAGCAGTTTTCAGAAGGTATAGAACAAAAGGGAAGTTCTGATGCACTCTTTGATCAGAGGCTAAAAGTAATCGATGAAATTGAGACAATGCAAAAGCCATGGATTGCTACAATGTTTGGATTCTGCCTTGGTGGAGGCTTAGAAGTTCCTTTAGGATGTCATTTTAGATTTGCTGCTGAAGAGGGTGCCCAAATTGGATTACCTGAGCTCGATCTTGGGGCAGTTCCTGCATGGGGTGGAAGTGCGCGTCTAGCAAAATGTGTAGGTGAGAATCACGCTATGGATATGATTTTGAGGTCAAAAAAGATATCAGGAAAACGTGCTTTGGAAATTGGATTAGTTCATGAAATTTGGCCTTTAGAACAACTGAAATCTGCTGCCTTGTCTTTAGCTCATGAACTTGCTGGTCAACCTGCTTTAGCAGTAAAAAGCATGATGAAAGTCTTGGTTAATAGTTCTGAGCGTACTTTAGAAGAGTTGTTGAAAGAGGAACGTCAGGCTGTGAGAGATAATAATGGTACTAGAGATTCTCAAGAAGGAATGTTAGCTTTTTTAGAAAAGAGAAAACCTCGTTTTAATAAGTAAAAACTCTCAGAAACTTCTTTATGCTGAATAACGAAATTATTGTTAATATAAAGGTAAAAGAAGGAAAATTATGAGCGATTCTAAATATGTACCCCCAAAAGTATGGTCTTGGGATATCGAAAGTGGCGGTAGGTTTGCCAATATAAATAGACCGACAGCTGGAGCAACCCACGAAAAAGAATTACCTATCGGAAAACATCCTCTTCAGCTTTATTCTTTAGGTACTCCCAATGGAATTAAAGTAACTATTTTATTAGAGGAATTATTAGCTTTAGGTTATGAAGGAGCTGAGTACGATGCATTCCTAATTAATATAGGAGATGGCTCTCAATTTAGCAGTGGTTTTGTAGATATCAATCCTAATTCTAAAATACCTGCTTTACTTGATACAACAACAAATCCCTCTACTCGTGTTTTTGAGTCAGGTGCAATTCTAGTTTACCTTGCAGAAAAATTTGGGGAATTTCTGCCTACAGAACTGTCTGCTAGAGCAGAGTGTATGTCTTGGATATTCTGGCAAATGGGGAGTGCGCCTTATTTAGGAGGTGGTTTTGGTCACTTCTATGCCTACGCGCCTGAGAAATATGAATATCCTATAAATAGATATACTATGGAAGTAAAACGACAGTTAGACCTTTTAGATAAAAATTTAGAATCTCGAGAATACATTTGCGGAGGTGAATACAATATTTCTGATATAGCTATACATTCTTGGTATGGAACCCTAGTGCTAAATAATGCTTACAATGCTTCGGAGTTTTTAGAAGTAGATTCTTATAAACACCTAGGAAGATGGGCAAAGCAAATAACAGAACGCGAAGCCTTTAAGAGAGGTTCTTTGGTAAATAGAAAACCTAATGGACCTGATGATAAGTCCATTTTAGAACGTCATGACGCTAGCGATATAAAGCTATAACTTTAAAGAAAGATAAACTTAGCAACAAAAATCAATGTCAGGAACCAGGCTCCTGAAGAAACTTTTTTTATTTCACCAATAAAAGTTTTTATTGCTACATAAGCCAGGAATCCTAAAGCTATTCCATTGGCTATAGAGAAAGTAAGTGGAATCATAACAATCATGACTAAGGCAGGCAGTAATTCTGATTGATCATTCCAATCAAGTGTTTCCATTCCACTGAGCATTAAGATTGCAACATAAATCAATGCACCCGCCGTGGCATATGCCGGTACAGCTGCAGCAAGGGGAGATAAGAACGTAGCTAGAAGAAAAAGTATTCCTACCACAATTGCTGTTATGCCGGTTCTTCCTCCCGCCTCTATACCGGCAGAACTTTCAACATAACTTGTCACAGGTGCACAACCGAGAAAAGATCCAAAAATACTTGAACTACTGTCTGCCTTAAGAGCTTTATCCAAATTTTTTATTTTTCCTGAATCTGATATGAGACCTGCTCTTGAAGCTACTCCGAAGAGCGTTCCTGCTGTGTCAAAAAGATTAACAAAAAGAAAAGACATAATAATGCTCAACATTGTTATGTCTAAGGCACCAATGATATCTAACTTTAGGAAAACTGGAGAAATATCAGGAGGTAAAGCAAACACTCCGTCAAAATTCACAAGACCCAAAAAGATACTCATTAAAGTCACAGCTAGTATTCCAATTATTATTGCCCCAGGTGTTTTTCTAATGGAAAGGATTGAGATCAATAAAAATCCAAGACCAGCTAGTAATGTAGTTGGATTTGTAAAGTCACCTAAACTTAAAAATGTGGCACCGTCAGCTTCAATGATCCCTCCATTCTTGAGTCCTATAAAACCTATGAATAAACCTACACCTGCACCCATAGCAATTCTGAGATTCATAGGTATGCTATCTAACATCCACCTACGTAAGGGTGTAATGCTCATGATAAAAAATAGAACACCTGCAATAAAAACTGATCCTAATGCAACTTCCCACGAGTAGCCCATCTCGCCAACAACTGTATAAGTAAAAAAAGCATTAAGCCCCATCCCTGGAGCAAGTCCAACAGGCCAGTTTGCAAACAGACCCATAACAAAACATGCTATGGCAGCAGCCAGGCAAGTTCCCACGAAAATTGCTCCATGATCCATGCCTGATTGAGCCATCATTTGTGGGTTAACAAAGATGATATAGGCCATCGTTATAAACGTGGTTATACCAGCTAATATTTCCTTTTGGATTGTTGTATTGTTCAACTCAGTAGAAAAAAATTTTTCCAACGCAATTTTCATTTTTTATTGAAATCTCCTTTGACTCTACTTTAAAGATTTATTGATTGGATACTATCTAATTCTTACTAAAAAAGTGCAAATAGGTTAAAAAAAGTGTTTTTTAGGGTTAATTTATAAAAATTTTTGCCTTTCTCTTAACGATCTCTTGCATGTCAAATATTCAACGGTAGAATGTCTTTTTGGTTGCAAGACAAGGATTTTTAATGAAATTATCAAATTCCCTTTTCAGGTCTTTCCTCTCAATCTCGCTTTCGCTCTCAATAATCTCCATTAGTTCAAATGCCTATTCAAATGAGTTAGTCATCGATGAGGTTATTGTTACTGCAGAGAAAAGAGTAGAAAGTTTACAAGATGTCTCTAAAGCAGTAACTGCATTAAGCAGCGATGAAATAGAGAGAAAGAACATAGTTGATTTTGTAGGTTTAAGCGCAATAGCTCCAGGAGTTACAGTCGCCAAAAACGAAGGATATAAAACTATTATTTCTATTCGTGGTGTGGGTGATGAAACTAACCAGAATGCTATAGCTGCCCCTTCTGTTGCATTGCATATGGATGGTATCTTTATTGCGTCTAAGTTTTCTTTAAGAACAGATTTTATTGATTTAGATAGAATTGAAGTACTCAGAGGTCCTCAAGGCACACTATTCGGTCAAAATTCAACAGGTGGAACGGTAAATGTAATTAATACAGCCCCATCGTTTGATGCCTTAACTGGTAAAGTTGATCTCACTTTGGGAGACTATGATCTGACCAAAGCTCGCGGAGGAATAAATATACCTCTTTCAGATACTGTTGCTACACGTTTTTCATGGATTACTACAGATCATGATGGTTTCTCTGAAAATCTTGTGAATGGTCAAGATTTGGATGATACATTTCATACTACTTTTAGATCAGATTGGCTTTTCGACTTAAGCGATACTTCTAGCTTGAGATTGTTTGCTCAATTCTTTGAAGCAGAAAATAATGGTGCAGCTATGAAAGGGTTAGATGATCCTACTCCTGATCCAAGGCAACTCAGACAAGACTCTGCTTCAGTTTATGAGCTTACTTCAGAAATTGTTGCCGGAATCTTCAATAGCGACTTAGGTTTTGCCAATTTAAAAATACTTGCAAGCATGCAAGAAGATGACATTTATGTCAGCAGAGATAATGATCGACATAATTTTGGTGATATTCACTCAAGCGGGCCTATGGCTGGCTTCCCTTACAATAGGTCAGAATATAGACCTGAAACTTCTGTAGTCGAAACTTCAACTTTCGAAATAAATTTAATCTCAAATGAACCACTATTTGGAAATATTGATTGGATTCTTGGAGCCTTTTATTTTGATCATGAAATAGATAACAATATCTATGAAGTAAAAGATGTTAATAACAACAAACAGGCTGATCTTATGGACGGTCAGTTTACTCCCTATACTCATGCGCCAATTTGTGCAACTAATCCTTTCGAAGGAATTTGTTTTGCCGCTTACGATGCTGAGCTAGGTTTTGTATCAGAAGCTTATCCTACAAGAGAATCACAATCTGTGTATGGTCAGGCAACTGTCAATATAAATGAAGCCAATAGAGTGGTTTTTGGCATGAGATATACTGAGGATGAATTTTCAAGTGATGTAACTAATTTCTTTGGACTTCAAACATTTCTCATTTCTGATGATTTAGACGAAACTACAGGAAGACTTGCTTATGAATATGATGTCGATGAGAACACTATGGTTTATATCTCTTACACTAAGGGTTTTAAACCAGGAGGAAGTAACTTAACTTTCGGCTACCCTATGGACGCGGAAGGTTTTGGGGCAGCTCCAGCACCTCAGCTAATTTTTCCAATCTTTGAAAGTGAGATGATTGATGCCTATGAAGTTGGACTAAAAACTGACTTTATGGATGGACGTATGAGGGCAAATGTTTCTGCTTTTTCTTATGATTATGAAAACTTACAATTTCAGTCAACTGATCCGGACATATACAGAGGTGGTGTAGCTAATATACCTGAATCAGAAATGAAGGGGTTAGAGCTTGAACTTATAGGTCTAGTCTCTGAGTCTTTGTCCTTTGATTTAAGGGTTGCATATCTTGACACAGAAATCACTTCCTCTTACGAGGCTCTTGATAACTTACAAGCTGAACTCTATTTCTTTGGAGAAGAGCCAATACGCTATTCTTTAAGAGAAAACCTACAAGGTAACGAGCTAGCAAAAAGCCCTGAATTAACTGCAAATGTAGGCATTGAATATACTACTGATACTGCTTATGGATTGTTAACAACTACTGCTGAACTTATCTATCGTGGTGATTTTCAGCAAAGAGTTTTTAACAATCCAATAGTTGATCAAGTAGATTCCTACTCAATAACAAATTTTACGGCTAGCTTAGATCTTCCAGGAGATCAGTGGGGTATCGATTTGATGTTGTTAAATGCTGGTGATAAAGATGGCATGAACTCTAGTATGACTGATGTTTTTGGAGTTGCCGGTACAGGTATAGAGTATATTCCTCCGAGACAAATCATGGGCAGAGTTAGTTACGAATTCTAAATATCTATAAGCCTTCCTTGTTTTGTAAATAGGGAAGGCAGCTGATCTCAATACCAATTAGAACCTTTTGATGTATTATCCATTTCTATCAATAATCAATTATGGATAAACATTACATAGGCGCAACGGAACTATTGGAGGATTCTTTTAAGTTGGCATGGGAAGTCTACGAAAGTGGATATCGACCAAACTATATAGTCGGTGTATGGAGAGGTGGAGCTCCCATTGGTATAGCCGTGCAAGAGCTGTTTGATGTTTTGGGAGTTGAATCAGATCATATAGCCATAAGAACTTCTTACTATTCGAGCATCGGTCAAAGAAATGATAAGGTCCAAGTCTATGGATTGAGCTATCTTATTAAAAAGCTTGAATCAGAAGATTCCCTATTAATTGTTGATGATGTTTTTGATACTGGCAATTCAATTAATCAAATTATTATAGACATACAAACTGCTTGTAAGAAGAACACACCTGAGATAAGAATAGCAACTCCTTATTTTAAGCCTGCTCAAAATAAAACAAACAGAAACCCGGATTATTTTCTTCATGAAACTGATAAATGGTTGGTTTTTCCGCATGAACTTGAGGGCTTATCTGGAGAAGAGATAGCAAATAATAAACCTGAATTAAAAGCTCTTTTAGATAAAATTATTCCAAAACTTTAGTTACTCTTTTTTCTAGTTCAATCGTTATTTATAGCTAGATAATCTTCATGCTAGAATTGACGTAAAATATTACTTATTAACTAATTTTACATATGAATATTGAAGCAAATTTTAATTACAGAAAACCCTTAAAAGAAAATGAAGCTAAGCCTGCATTCGGACTAAGTGAGCCTGATGAGAATATGCCAGATCATAAATCTTACAAAAAAGTTGTCCATAATGCTCGTGAGTCAGATTTTGATATTTCAATGGGAGGATTTGAACTGATTAATCATTCATCACTAGTTGATGATTTTTATAATGATGACCAAGTAGTGAGCACTTATTATGAGGAAATGGCAAGTCTCGTAAAAGAAAAGGTTGGTGCTAGTACGGTTCAGATTTTTTCTCACATCACGCGAAATGAAGCTCAAGCTGAAACAGGTGAGAGAAAGGGAGGACACAGGTTAGTCCATAATGATTTCACAACTAGTTTTGGAGCAACGCTTGATCCTTTTTTAAAAGAGACAGGAATCAATCCTAAAAGGATTGTTGTTTTTAATCTCTGGAGGAGATTTGATAAAGATGGCGTAGACACACCCTTTGCTGTTTGCGATAAAAGATCAGTTTCTGACAAAGAATTGATACCCACTGATTTATTTAATTATCTTCCAGATCAACCAAATGCCTTGACGGTTGAAATTTGCCAGTCTTCTCACAGTGATTCACATAAATGGTATTTCTATCCAGAAATGAATAGAGATGAGGTTCTTATGTTCAAGACTTATGACTCCGAAGAAAAGCCTTTTATACCAACTTTACATAGTGCGTTTGATTATCCAGATACTCCAGAGGGAGTTTCACCAAGAGAAAGCATAGAAGTTAGAGCAGTTTGTTTCTTCGACTAGCTTTCAGATGAAAAATACTACTTACGAAGTAACCAAATCTAATGAATATTTCAAGAAGGCCAAGGAAGTAATTCCTGGGGGTATTTTTGGGCATTATAAATATGCCGTAAGAGATACTGGACCTAAATTTTTTTCTAGATCCGAAGGGGCATATTTTTGGGATCTTGATGATAACCGATACGTAGATTTAATGTGTGGGTATGGTCCATCAATTTTAGGCTATAACCATCCCGAAGTAGAAGAAGCATTCAAGACCTCTTCTGAAAAAGGAAATACTGTCAGCTTAGCCTCACCAATCATGGTCGACCTTGCAACTAAGTTAGTTGAAATGGTTGATATTGCAGATTGGGCCTTGTTTGGAAAGAATGGAGGAGATGCAACAAGCTTAGCTGTAATGATAGCTCGCGAGTACACGTCAAAGAAGAAGATAGTAAAAATTGATGACGGTTATCATGGCGTTGCTCCATGGATGCAAGATAAAAGTAGGCCTGGCATAATTGACTCTGATAATGAACATGTGTTGAAAATTAAATGGAATGACATTGGAGGTTTAGAAGAATTGCTGAACATGCACGGAAATGATATTGCATGTTTCATTTCTTCACCGTACGACCATCCCGTCTCTCGAGATAACTCTCTGCCTGAAGAGGGTTACTGGAAGAAAATCACATCTTTATGCAAACAATATGAAGTTTTGACTATTGTTGATGATGTGAGGGCTGGATTTAGAATAAACCTAGGCGGCTCTAATGTAGCTTTTGATTTTGCACCGGATATGATTTGTTTTGGAAAGGCTATTGCTAATGGCCACCCCTTAGCATCATTGGTCGGTGCAGAAAAGTTGAAGCATTCTGCTGAAAAAGTTTACTTTACTGGTACTCAGTTTTTTAGTGCACCTCCCATGGCTGCGGCACTTGCTACTCTCGATCAATTACAAAAGCTAAATGCTCCAAATAAACTGATTGAGTATGGTGAAAATCTTAACAAAAGACTCGTTAAAGTTGCTGAGAAAGAAGGTTTTAACTTAATTGCTTCAGGAATACCTTCAATGCCTTATTATCGATTGGAGGGTGTAGACTTTGAAACCCATTTTAGATGGATTGATGAATGTGTGAGGAGAGGTGTCTATATGCTTGGATACCATAATCATTTTATTTCTCTAGCTCATCGCAAGGAAGACATAGATTTCATAGAGAATACAGCAAAACAGGCCTTTCAAAGCTTATAAAGAGAGTGTACTCAAGAAGAACTTTTCTGAAGATTTCGGGAGTACTTGCCACGCTTTTGGCAGGTGGTTATATTTTTCGCAATTCAAGTCTCGCTGAAGTAAAGCATATTTTATCTTCAGCAAGTCATGAAAAACTTGCTGTTTCATTATCATTATCAAAAGGTGTCGAAAATCTTGATCTTATCCTCAATAATCAAATTCTTATTGCTGGAAGACGTATTGATCGCGAAGGCAAACATTGGCAATTTATTTCAGACAAATTACTCTCAGATACATCTTATGAACTTGAGTTATTTTCTGAGAGAGAATCTATTTTTAAACCTTGGCAGTTGAAGACTTTTCCTGATCCTGAATCAGAAGTCAAAAACATCTCTATGATGGCCTTTACATGTGCTGGTGGTGGAGATGGTTTCAAAGCTTCTGGTAAAGAGTTTTTTAAGTCTTTTAAGTTTAGACAAAAGATTTTTGATGAAGGCCTTTCCAAAAATCCTGATTTCGCCATCTCCATAGGAGATCATATCTATTTCGATCTTAGAGGGGAAAATTCTCCTCCTGTTGGACGTAATAGTAAGTTGATAAAGTTTTTTGTGGGAGGGTATTTAAAATTTAGATACGGTGTTTTCAATAGATTAGAAAGGGCAGATAGCAAAACTAATGAAAAAGTCTTGAAAAAAATTGGTAATGAACAAATAGCAGCGCTTTATGGTACAAAATTTAAAAGTACGCCAATTTTCTTTATTCCTGATGATCATGACTATTTTGAAAATGATGATGCAGAAGAAGATTTGGTAACCTTTCCGGCTGATGCATTCAGTAAAGATGCTTTTCAAAAAATGGCTGATCTTTTTTATCCTCCTTTTA
This sequence comes from uncultured SAR86 cluster bacterium, assembly GCA_902542325.1. Lineage (GTDB taxonomy): Bacteria > Pseudomonadota > Gammaproteobacteria > Magnimaribacterales > Magnimaribacteraceae > Magnimaribacter. The sequence goes on from CACBUE010000003.1 coordinate 61,044, forward strand.
TTGATACTCCGGATAACAAGCCCGGAAGAAGGACAGGCAGAATAAGGTATGGAAATGCTTTTGAGGGTCTCATAGCAGATTGCGCAGGCAATATGACTCTTGGCGAAGAAAAAGCAGTTTTAATTTCTAATGAAGATGAAAAATGGCTTATATCAAGAATAAATAACTCAAAAGCAAAGCATCTTGCCTTCATCCCGTCACATCCTTTAGGTTATACTGCTGGAAAATGGAGGGAGTGGTATCCCGATGTTGTCGCTGAAGAAGGGACATCTGGCATAGTAATAAATGAAATACTATCAGGCAGAAAAGGATCTTTGACAATCGATGCAAATAAATACCTTTGGCAAAAGGGATGGTTTTTGCAACATCAACGTTTACTTCAAAGTATCTCAGAAAGAGCTGGTTCAAGATTTATCTTTTCAGGCGATATACATGCAATGGGTGCAACCTCAATCCTTAAATCAGATAAAATAAAATTAAAAAGAGAGGTAAAAACCTTTTTGGTTGGACCTATAAGTAGCTCGACAGGTACTTGGCCTTCTTTTGCGCGCGGCATTACAGCCGATAACCCTAATCAACTTATCTGTGAATCTTTATATAGAACTAGAGAAGAAAATGGTTTTACTTTATTTACTATAGAAAATGCTCAAGCTGTTGCTGAGATCAATTCTTGTGGTGGTCACAATCCAGATAATTTGGAAACTGGAGAGATGATTTCTAGTGAAAAGATTTACATATGAAATTATTGAGTTCTGATATCAAAACGAAGGAAATCTTGGATTGGAAGGGTACTCATCTTTTAAATTACCAGTTTTCAGCTTGTTCGATGAAAACTAGAATCTATCTAAATTTAAAAAAAATACCATTTACATCCCATCAAATAAACCTTTCTGCAGGCGAAAATTTCTCAGAATGGTTTCAGGGTATTAACCCAAGATCTCTAGTGCCAGTTCTAATACATAATGGAGAGGTTCATATAGAGAGCAACGACATTCTTCAGTATCTAGAGGGGCGCTATAAAGAAGTCTCTTTAATTCCAGAGAATATGGAAGAAGAAATTAAAGATTTATTAAAATTTGAAGATGATCTACATGTTGATATAAGAAATATTACATTTAAGTTTTTGGTTCCAAGATTTTTAAACAAAGGAAAGTCTGTTCAACCTAAAGCAAAAAATAAAGCAACTTTAAATGGAGAATTAGACTTCATGGACGATGTAAATAGAAATTTTTGGGAGCAGTACGAAAAGCATGGGATAAAAGATAAAGATGCAAGCAGGTCTTTGATTAATTTTAGAACTGCTTTGGAAGATCTCAACGATCAACTAGAACATAATCAATATATTTTAGGTTCGGAACTATCTTTAGTTGATATTGCCTGGTTTATTTACACGACAAGAATACAACACGCAAATTATCCCCTCAAAAGATTGCACCCTAGTGTATTTGGTTGGTATGAACGACTATATGCAAATAATCTTTTTAGAAAAGAAGTAAAAAGGCCTTTGATAATGCAGTTTGTATTGTATGTTCATTCTTTGATCTTGCGTCTTAAACGAAGATCAATTGAAGATTTTCTGTTAGATCAATAAATGGAATTAGATTTAATTTTCATTTTCATCTTAGTTGCAACTTTCGCAACAGCTTTTTTATCCTCTATTTTTGGGATGCTCGGCGGCCTTATTCTCATGGGCATATTGATTAGTTTCCTTTCTGTAGGACCTGCGATGGTGCTTCATGGTCTAATTCAAGCGACATCAAATGGATATAGAGCGTGGCTAAATAGAAAAGATATCAATTGGAGAATTATCTCAACGCTGTTGATTGGGAGTGTCTTAGCTTTAATCTTTCTATTTTTTATAGCCTTTGAACCTAGCCAAATTTTGATTATATTTGCATTAGGACTATTGCCTTATATTGCATGGATAGTCCCAAAAGAACTTTCTCTGGATATCACAAAAGCAGGTACAGGAGTTTTAGCAGGTTGTGTGGTTGTTATAACAAACTTAGTAGCTGGCGTTGGCGGCCCTTTGCTAGATGTCTTCTTTCAAAGAGTAGATATGACAAGACATCAAGTCGTTGCTACTAAAGCAGTAGCACAAACTATTGGACATATTTCTAAAATTATTTTTTTTGGAGGATTGTTAACATATAGTTTAAAAAATTGGCCTGAGCCTACATTCTTGCTCTTAGCAATATTTTTATCTGTAGTAGGAACTACTCTTGGTAAGAAGGTTTTAGATATAATAGACGATGAAATTTTTTTCAGATGGACTCAACGAATTGTCCTTTCTGTAGGAGCAGTATTTATTGGTAGAGGTATTTTTTTACTCTCATAATAAACACTCACTGAAAAAATCAATAAGGTAGATTTATGAATAGATTAGAAGACAAAGTAGCTATAGTCACTGGTGCAACTGGGGGCATAGGAAGAGCTACTACAGAACTTTTTCTTAAAGAAGGTGCAAGTGTTTTGATGGTTGATTTAAGTGAAGATGATCTTGTGGAGGCAATTAAAGAGATTGATTCTAATAAGGTCAGTTATTTTAAAGGAGATGTATCACTACTTTCAGACAATCAAAAAGCAGTAGATTTGGTACTTGAAAGATATGGAGGTATAGATATTTTCATTGCTAATGCCGGTGTGGCTGGAGAAATTCAGTCAATAGTTGATTACGATGAAGAGATATTTGATAGTGTAATGGCAGTGAATGCAAAAGGCCCTTTTCTGGGCTTAAAGGCAGTAATACCAGCTTTAAATGAAAGAGGGGGAGGAAGTGTGGTCATAACTTCAAGTGTAGCAGGAGTTACAGGAGCATCTCTGTTATCCCCTTACGTGATGAGTAAACATGCTGTTGTAGGTTTAACTAAATCAGCTGCGAAAGAGTGCGCTGAGATGAACATAAGGGTTAATTCGGTAAACCCTTCTCCAGTAGAGACACCAATGATGAGAGTTTTAGAAGATGGTTTCTCTGAGGTAACTGGAGAAGAAACTAGTAAAGACTCTTTGGCAGAACAAATACCTTTAGGTAGATATGCTGAAGCCGATGAAATAGCTAAGTTGATGTTATTTCTTTCTAGTGATGAGAGTGAGTTTATCACCGGCTCTGTGCACACAATTGATGGAGGTTTCACAGCATAAATGTCAGAAAAAATTGCAATACATTGGTTTAGACAAGATTTAAGAATTAATGATAATCCTTCTCTTGAGGCAGCTAGCAAGTGCGACTCATTCATTCCTATCTTTATTTTGGATGATACGAATCCTGGAGAATTCAAAATGGGTTCCGCTAGTAGATGGTGGTTATTTCACTCTATAAATAAGCTTAATGAAAGACTAGGCGGAAATTTAAGATTGTTTAAAGGAGATCCATGCGAAATATTGCCCAAACTTGTTGAGGATTATTCTATTTCTAATGTTTTTTGGAATAGATGTTATGAGCCTTGGAGAATAGGTAGAGACAAGAAAATAAAAAATGAACTAGAGACAAACAATATAATTGTAGAAAGTTTTTGTGGTTCTTTGTTATGGGAACCCTGGAATATTTCTAAAGATGATGGGACTCCATATAGGGTTTTTACTCCTTATTATAAAAAAGGATGCCTAAATGCTAGTGAGCCAAGACTTCCTATAAGTGAACCTAACCTCGAGAATATCTCTAAGAATGATAATGTTTCAGATACTTTGGAAAGTTTGGATTTACTGCCAAAGTCAAATTGGTATGGAGGTTTCGAAGAAGAATGGAATCCTGGAGAAGAGGGTGCAGAAAAGAATTTAGAAGAATTTCTTGATAATGGTTTATTGAACTACAAAGAAGGAAGAAACTTCCCCTCACAAAAGTTTGTATCAAGACTATCTCCGCATTTACATTTTGGTGAAATATCACCTAACGAAGTTTGGTATAGAGCTAAAACAAAGGAAACTATTCCAGGGATAGATAAAAGTCTAGCTCATTTTCATAGTGAGTTGGGTTGGAGAGAGTTTTCTTATTACCTTCTTTATCATTTTCCAGATTTTCCTAAAGTTAATTTTCAAAAGAAATTTGATTCATTTCCTTGGAAAGAAAATAAAGAACTCTTACAACTTTGGCAGTCAGGAAAAACAGGATATCCCATTGTTGATGCAGGTATGAGGGAATTATGGCAGACAGGTTACATGCACAATAGACTAAGAATGATTGTCGGTTCATTTTTAGTTAAAAATCTTCTAATTCACTGGCACGAAGGCGAGAAATGGTTCTGGGATTGCCTTGTGGATGCTGACTTAGCCAGCAATAGTGCAGGATGGCAATGGGTAGCAGGATCTGGAGCCGATGCTGCTCCTTATTTTAGAATCTTTAACCCTATTACACAGGGGTTAAAGTTTGATTCTGAAGGAAATTACATAAAAAAATATGTACCTGAGTTGAAGAATCTCCCAATAAAATACTTGTTTAGTCCATGGGAAGCTCCGGAAGACGTCTTGAACTCTTGCAATATAGTCTTAGGAAAGGATTATCCTGAGCCTATAGTAGATTTGAAGATTTCTAGAGATCAAGCTTTAAAAGCATTTGATACTACAAAAAAAGCTGATTAGTTATTCGAATAAAACCTAAAAGAATTATGAAAGTAAAACATTTAGCAATTATCCCTATTTTATTATCATTATTATACCTTTTACCAATATTTTCGTTGGAAGATAAGTGGATAATTTTTCTACAAAATTATGGCAATTTTTTTATTTACTTTATTTTGGGATTATTTTTAAGTGTAATTTCTAGTTCCACTAAAAGATCGAGTCTCTTATTATTATTAGCTTGTTCTTCTTTGATATCCCAAACCCTTCAAATGTCATTTGATGACAGACAGTTTGATTTCGGAACAATTCTATTGAATATCCTGGGTTCGACAGCAGGTATTTATTTTTTCTTTTTGTTAGTCTTTTTGAATAAGGTTATATACAGAATCTTAAATGAAAGAATCCAATATAAAGAAGATATTGAGGAGTTGATAATAAGTCTTGATGAAGTGGGACAAGAAAAACCTAATGAGATTAAGCAAATTTTGAGGAATATTCATTTTTTCTTAAATAAGTATTTACGTGAAGAAGACAATATAAATATTGATCTAAAAACTATTTTTGGCGAAAAAATTCTTTTTCCAGTCATGAGCGGTAATATTTTCAAACATATATTTTATGGCACACCTGAAGCAGACACTTTATTAATTTTGAAAGAAAATACTAAGTTATCCTTCACAGCCCTTGACCTAGGGGCTCATTACGGCTTCTTTAGCCTTTTTTTGTCTAATCTAGTAGGTGATCAAGGAAAGATTTTTTCATTTGAGCCTACAGAAAGTACATACAATATTTTAAAAAAAAATACTCAACATAAAGGAAATATTTCAATACATAATCAAGGTTTTTTTTCTTCGGAAGTCTCTATAACTTTCAACCATTATGGAGATAACTACAGTGGTCTCAATTCAATTTATTCTCCAAGGCTACAAGAAAAATTGACCCCTGATCAGCAGGTAAAGAAATTTGTTGCATTAGATGATTTCTGTAAAGAAAGAAATATATTTCCAGACTTGATAAAGATCGATTGTGAATCCTCAGAGTTTGAAATACTTAGAGGCTCAGTACAAATATTAGAAGAAGTGCGACCAATATTAGTAATAGAGTTTGGTGATGTTTTAGGAAAAGATCTGCCAAGGTCCTCTGCCGTTTTTGATTTTCTAAATACTCATTCGTATATAGCTTTTAGGCGTTATAAAGAAGGTTATAAAGAACAAGAAAGACAAGAATATTATGATTATTTCAACTGTCTATTTGTTCCTGAAGAGCAAGTCAAAGATTTTTATTCCTCAAAAAAAATGATTAAAGTTTAATATACATGTATATGTCCTTTTGGAATAACCCAGATATCTGGAAACAATCTGCAAAAAATACCCTATGGTGTTTAGCTGGCTGTTCTATTGGAGATTTTGGTACTATTCTTTTTTTCCAAATAAATGAAATTCCTTTTCCCATGTTGGGCATAATGACCTTAGCAATTATTAATGGTTTGATTACATCTATTATCCTTGAGACCATAATTCTCTTCAGACAGATGAATTTGAAAGAAGCATTCAGCACAGCTACAGGAATGTCTCTTATTTCTATGATATCCATGGAGATAGCCATGAATACTGTTGATGTAGTATTTGCAGGAGGAGTTCTTGTTTGGTGGGTCATACCTTTTATGCTAATAGCAGGTTTTATTACTCCCTTACCTTACAACTACTACAGGCTTAAAAAATATAATATTGCCTGTCATTAAGCATGTCAGGAAAGACAGATTTAAAAGAGATTTTACAGAATATTAATCCATACTTACTTGATGAATCTTTTGTATTTATCACTTCATCTGAACCTATCGAGGATCTTCTAAACTTACTTAATCCCAAAGCAACTTTTTTAGAAGATGAGGGAATAACATTAGTTATAAGCCAAAAAGATGCTGAAGAACATTCTTTACAATATGATTCTGTATTTAAATGTATATCCTTAGGAGTTCACTCAAGTCTTGAAAGCTATGGTCTTATTTCAACGATAACTAATGAACTTTCTAAGCATCGAATATCTTCGAATATTTTTTCTGGATTTTTTCATGATCATATCTTTGTTCAAACCAATATGGCTACAGAAGCTTTGAAAGTTATATCATCAATAGGGAGTTCTTAGGATTTCTTAGGACTATTTTTAAGCTTATAATAACGCACATCAAAAGGAGAGATTTATGTTGAAACTACATTTTGCACCAAATTCAAGAGCTGGAAGGATTCTTTGGCTTCTTGAAGAATTAGAACTACCCTATGAACTTAATAAAATGGCATTCAGTCCTACAGACTTGAAGTCTGATGAGCATAGAGCAAGACATCCATTGGGCAGGGTTCCAGTTCTCGAGGATGGAGATACTCAAATATGGGAATCAGGAGCAATTACAGATTATATTTTAGAGAAGCATAAAAACGGAGGATTAAAACCTTCGGTTGATTCTGAGCATTTTGCTAAATATCTACAATGGTTTCACTATTGTGAAGGTATGGTTATGCCGCCCATGAATACAATTGTTGTTCACACTGTTATTCTTCCTCCGGAGAGGAGAGATGAAACAGTTTTAGGTCAAGCTCAGAGACTTCTTGCAAATGCCTTGAATCCTATTAATGAAAATTTAGAAGGCAAAGACTACTTGATAGGTGATTTCTCAGGTGCTGACATAATGCTTGGACACTCTTGTTTTATGAGTAATAGATTAGGCTGTGTCTCAGATGAAATGAGTAACATAAAGGCTTATGTAGAGAAATTAGAAAGTAGACCAGCTTTTAAAAAGGCTATAGAAACTCAATAAACTTGAACAAGATTAGGATATTCTCTTATCTTCCTAATCCCAGGGTATGGAAGTCGATTATTACTGCCAAAATTGGTGGTATTGACCTAGAGGTCATTGGAGATAAACCAAATAACATGCCAAATTGGTTATGGGATTTTGATGCAAAGCCAATAACAGACGAAGATAAATCTAAACTTAAATCATTCGAAATCAAAAGCAAAAGAGGCTTTAAAGGCTCCCTATACAAGACAGATGAATTCATAGGTCAACATCCTTTTGGAACTGTACCAGCAGGATTCGTTGGCGAGGGTCGATTGGGAGTTTTTGAATCTAATAGTATTCTGAGAGCAGTTGCCAGAGAGTGTAAAGATAAATCACTTTATGGAGGTGATGATCTAAATTTAACATCCAGAATAGATAGTTTTTTGGATGCTAATCTAGTGTTCTCAAGGGAATTTCAAGTCTATCTGTTAGAGCTGGAAGATATAACTAAATATACTTATGAGAGAACAAAAGCCTCCTATGAGTTTTATCTTGATGGTCTAGAAAAAGCACTATCTCTTTCAAGCTTTATTGCCGGGGATCATCTAACAATTGCTGATATCTCGTTTGCCTGTGAATTTGCGCAGTTTTTAAGAGAAGGTCATTATTTAGAGCAATTGAAGAAAAAGAATTTACCTTTGATAAGTAAAAATTTTCCCACAGACTATCCTTTAACATTTGAGCACTTTAAAGCTTTATGCAAAAAAGAGGAGTTTTCAAATGTCATGGGATCTTATTTAGACTGGTACGAAATGTAAATTATGGACTATGTTGAAATAGCTATACCATTTTTTTTATTGGCTCTTGTCCTTGAATTATCTTACGGGAAACTAATTGGCAACAATACCTATAGATTGAATGATACGATCAGTAGTCTATTCATGGGTTCTATAAGAGGTACGAGTGGGATTCTAAAAATAGGCTTTAGTGGTTATGTGTACTATCAAATTGAAACACATTTTTCTCTCTGGAGAATGGATAGCAGTCTTTGGATTACTTGGATATTTGCATTTATTGCATACGATTTCTTTTATTACTGGTTTCATCGTATAAGTCATGAAAGACAGATATTTTGGGCATCGCATGTAGCCCATCATCAAAGCGAAGAATATAATTTATCCACAGCATTAAGACAGACTGGAACAGGATTTTTTATATCTTGGATTTTCTATATCCCTTTGTTCTTAGTTGGAGTTCCTTCTTATGTAATGGTTTCAGTAGGCACTCTTAATTTGGTCTACCAGTTCTGGGTTCATTCTAGGCATATTCCTAAACTTGGATGGTATGAATTATTCTTCGTAACTCCCTCCAATCATCGGGTTCATCATGCTCAGAATGATTTATATGTAGATAGGAACTATGGTGGTGTTTTTATTATTTGGGACAGACTATTCTCAACTTATCAGGAGGAGAAAGATGGTGAAAGATGTGTTTACGGAATAAGAAGTGCAATCAAAACCTTTGATCCAGTGAAAGCAAATATCCATATTTATCAAAAGATTTTTAAGGATTTATCTTACTCTCTCTCCTTTAAAAATTTCTATTCTGTAATAACTGCTAGAACAGGCTGGTCGCCCGAAGGACCATCTGAGGATAGCTTTGATCCTAATATTTTTGAGAAGCATGATCCTTCTATAAAGCCTCTAACAAAATTTTATGCCTTTACACAGTTCTTATGTATGTCTTATGCAGCTGTAGTTCTATTTGCAGACAAGAATATGGAATATGACCATGGTGTTATGTTGATTTGTATAGTTATCTTTTCAATGTTCTGTACTGCAAAATGGCTGGATGCTCAAAAGATAGTAAAATTGGAGTATTTAAAGGCAATGATAATCTTTCTTTGTGTGTGTTATCTTTATTTTTTTAGTCCAGAAATTCTTCTTATTAATGTATTGTTTTTTTACTTACTGCTAAATATTGCTTTCTTACCTTTTTTAGATAGGGAGTGAATTTATGGAAGATCTTCAAAAATGGATTAAAAGTTACCCTGATTTTCCTTCAAAAGGAATTCTTTTCAGAGATATAAGCCCCTTATTGGCTGAACCCGCAGCACTGAGCCTCTTGAAAGATAGATTTGCAGAAACCATTAGACCTCTTTCACCTGACTATATTGCAGGTATCGATGCCAGAGGTTTTTTATTCTGTACTTTGGTTGCAGAATACTTAGGGGTTGGAGCATTGATGATCAGAAAGCCAGATAAACTTCCTGGAGAGCTAGTAGAAAAAAGTTATAAGCTAGAATATGGTACTAATTCTTTGAGCATCCAAGAGCAAAATCTAGAGAACAAGTCTATAGTAATCATAGATGATCTATTAGCCACCGGTGGGTCTATGCAATGTTCAAAGGAACTATTAGAGTCTTTGGGTGCTAATGTTGTAGCAGGGGCTGTAGTCATTGAGCTCACATCTCTAAAAGGATCGACTAAGTTAGATATGCCCATTATAAGTCTCATTAGTTATGCAGACTGAGTTAACCAAGAAAAATACGCTCATCGCAGTAGCAATGAAAGAGGAGCTGAGCCTTGAACAAGCCGAGGGATGGAATGTCGTCTATACAGGGATTGGCAAAGTGAACGCATTAATTTCAGTAAATCGAGCTTTAAAAGAATTTAATCCAGATAATCTTATTAACTTCGGAACTGCTGGTTCATCAAGGAGTGATCTGAAGGGTCTCCATGAAGTAACTACTTTCAAGCAGAGAGATATGGATCTGCGAAGCTTAGGACTTCCGCTTGGTGTCACTCTTAACGATAATATAAATGATATTTGCCTTGATAGGCCTGGATTAAGTTGCGGTACTGGAGATAGTTTTGTTACAGCACTTCTAGAAGTAAAAACTGACTTATACGATATGGAAGCTTACGCACTTGCGAAACTTTGCTTAATCGAAAAAATTAATTATTTATGTTTCAAATATATTAGCGATGAAGCTAATGAAAATGCATCAACGGATTGGAATAAGAATGTATCAAAGGGAGGCGAAGCTTTCCAAAATTATTTGGAATCTTTAAATGGATAAACTAAAAATAGTTCCTTTCAATGCTGATTACAAATCAGCTTTTGAATATCTGAATAGGGAGTGGATTGAGGAATATTTTGTAATGGAAGAAGAGGACCTAAAGACGCTTCAAAATCCTGAATCTTATGTAATAGAAAGAGGAGGCGAGATTTTTTTTGCTGTATTAAACGGTGATGTAGTTGGTACTGCTGCTATGATTCAAAAAAGTAAGGGTATTTACGAGTTGGCAAAAATGGCTGTTGCAAAAAACTTGCAGGGGCTTGGTATAGGGAAAAAATTATTAAAACGCTGTATTGATTATTCAAAAGAAAGAGAAGCCACAGAAATTTTTTTAATTACTAATGATTCCCTGAAACCTGCTTTAAATTTGTACCTCTCATGCGGCTTTGTTTTAAATGAACAAAATGATGATAATAGATACGATAGGGGAAACACGAAAATGAATTTAATTCTTGGAGAGTAAAATATGATTAATCTTGATTTAAAAGGAAAAAGAGCTGTTGTAACAGGTGCTAGCCTTGGTATTGGAGAAGCAACTGTAAAGATGTTAGCTGAACATGGTGCGGATGTATCTTTTTGCGCAAGAACTACTGAGTCAGTAGAAAATTTATCAGCTTATGAAACAGCCAATGGTTCTATCAAAGGTTTTGTAGCTGATATGGGGCAGAAAGATTCAACTGAAAATTTTATTGATGGTGTTCTAGCAGAGGGAAATGTCGATATTCTAGTTAATAATGTCGGTGCATCGCCTTCAAGAAATTTTCTATACATGAAAGATGAAGAATGGCAGGAACTACATGAACTAAATCTTCTTTCAGCTGTGAGATGTACTAGATCTTTTCTGCCAGCTATGAGAGAGAACAAGTGGGGAAGGGTAGTGATGATTTCTAGTTCTGCAGGTAAATATCCAAATGCTGCTCTTATCGACTATGGAGCAACAAAAGCAGCTATGATTTCCATTTCCAAATCTTTAGCTAAAAAATATGGATCAGATGGAGTTTTAATTAATTCTGTCCTACCGGGACTTATCCATACCGCAATGTGGGAGAGGGCAGCTACTGAAATAGCAGAGGCAACTGGAGGAAAAATGGAAGAGGTAATAAAAAGCAATGGTGCCTCAGTTCCAGTAGGGAGATATGGAACTTCTGAAGAAGTGGCATCACTTGTCACTTTTCTTTGTTCAGAGGCTGCATCTTATATAAGCGGTACTTCAATAGAAGTTGATGGTGGTCAGGCAGGTCATATATAAGTGAAAGAGTACTTCGGATCTTGCCACTGTGGCTCAGTACAATTTAAATTTTATACTGATGAAATATTAAATAACCTATACAAGTGTAATTGTTCTTTGTGTTTAAAAAAGTCAATTCTTATGAAATCTATCCCGAAGGAAGAATTCACTCTTTTGTCTGATAAAGAAAATATAAGCGAATATCAGTGGAATAAAAATATAGCAAAACATTTCTTCTGTAAAACTTGTGGAGTTTATACGCACCACATTAGAAGAAGGGATCCGACACAGATAAGTGTCAATATAATGTGTGTTGATGATATATTTGTACCGAAGAATACTCAAATTCAAATTATAGATGGCGCAAGTCATGACTAAAAGATGGTAATTGAAAAAACGAATAAATATCTTTTCTTAAAGTCTTCTATGGTATTAGGGATAATTTTATTCTTATTTTATTTAGTTTATGACCTTGGAGTTTTAAGTTTAATAATTGACTCCGATAAAAGCCGAATATCTCTTGCCATCCTAGTCATTTATTTCTGTGCAACTATTCATTGGTATATTCTAAGCATCGCATTAAGTAAGCAGATTGATGCAATTGATTCTTTTTCAATTGGTAAAGATATAAAGACTATTTCTTTAATGGAGGATGATCTATCAAATAAACATGCCCTTGGTTATATGATAGTAGATATTCTTTTAAAGCTAGGACTTACCGGGACGGTAATAGGATTTATCTTAATGCTACTTCCTATAGGTGAGATAAAAGACTTTGATACACAAATAATTCAACAACTTCTTTCAAAGATGAGTGGAGGTATGGCTGTAGCTCTTTACACAACTTTAACAGGCTTAATAACAAGTATATTTTTAAGGCTTCAGTATTTTTTATTAGATTCAAGCCTTACTAGTCTTATCAACTATTTATCCTCAAAATTACTGCATGAAGAATAGACTTCTTCAAAAAAATGAAGAACAAGATGTCTTCACTGACTTACTCTTTAATGCACTATTAGGATTTGCCTTCATGTTTGCGATTGCATTTATGCTAATCAATAGCTCTGATGATAGTGGCAAGATTGAATCAAAAGCAGAAGTTATGATTTCTGTGAGTTGGCCAGATAGTCATCCAGATGATGTAGATGCAATAGTAGAGGATCCACAGGGAGGTTTAGTTTGGTATCACAATCGAGATAGTGGCTTAATGCATTTAGATAGAGATGACAGAGGTTTATTTGCGGATAAGATGAATGTTAATGGTGCTGCGATATCTAATCCAATTAATCAAGAAATTGTGACCGTTAGAAAACTCCAACCTGGCGAATATGTTGTAAATTTACTTCATTACAAAGCCAACTATCCCGAACCTCTCGAAGTAGATGTCAAGGTTGAGAAACTTAATCCTGAAGTTGAATTGATCTATTACGGTACACATAATTTAGAAGGTGTGGGAGATGAAAAAACTGCTGTTAGATTTACAGTTGATGCGAGTAAGGATATTGTCAATGTAAATCAACTGACTAAGAGACTTTTAACTAGAGCTCTTAGTGCAGATTCTAAGGACTAAGAAAAGTGATCGAAGAAAGACTTTTTTTGATACTTGCTTATTTAGTTGTAACTACCTTACTGTTATGTTTTTATTTTTATTCTGAATTTTCTAGATTAACAAAGAATTTAACTGTTCTTTTAGTAACTTTATCTTATTTTTATACATGGTTTTCCGTTGAAGGGCTTTTAGGTTGGCCATCTCAAGAAGAAATGCCTAGTCAATTTAGGGTTCTTTGGATCGATGTCAATGAACCAGATAAAGGAGAGTCTGAAGATGGTGAGATCTTTTTCTGGGTTAAGGAATTAAATAAAGCAGATCAGCCATTCGGGAAGCCAAGAGCTTACTCTATTAAATGGTCAGAAGAAAATGCAAAAAAAGCTGAAGAGGCCATAACAAAAATGGAAGATGGTGAAATTTTAAATGGAAATATTAGTAGAAATATACTCACCGGTGACCAAGAAAAATCTGACGGTACTGTTAATGAGAAAGAAGGAACATCCAGCACAGACGAAGGAGATCCTACCTTTCAATTCAAAGAGGTATCTCCCCCGGTTTTACCAACCAAAAGCCCGCTGAATTAATTGATCTAGTCGTCTAGATCTTGCCAAGTCAGCCTTTCCTCTCCTGAAGCTATTTCACCTAATGCAACCAATCTATCTTGTTCAGCCCTTCCTCTAACATAATTATGAATTAATTTTGTTTCCTCTTTAGTGACTACATCGCTAAAAGAAGACATGCCATTACTGGATAGTATCCCATCCAAAACTATCAACTCAAATGTATCATCAGTGTGCGCTACTAATCTCAGATCAGGTATAACGCCACCTGACCTAGCCACCAATCCATGGCAACCGGCACAAAAATCATGATACAAGATTTCTCCTTTCTTCATGTCGGAATTACTTACATTAGTTAGAAGTTGCTGAGGTATATCTCTATTTCTTAAATTAGGCTGAGGATACTCCTCTGTTCCATTAAGTTTGAATACCAATAATCTACCAGAATTATTATAGTTTAATGAAGCTGGCTTCTGGACAGGGTCTAAAGGTTCACCAGAAAAAAGATCTCCACCCCCGGTTCCAGTTAAGATTGAGACATACTGTACTCCATCAATCATATAGGTTATTGGTGGTGCAAGCATGGAAGTATATGTATTGAATTGCCAAAGTTGTTCACCGGAATCTTTATCATAGGCCGTAAACATACCTAGAGCATCTCCTTGAAATACCAACCCGCCTTCAGTTGCTACAACACCGCCATTCCAGTAGTGAGGAATCTCTATTGACCAAGATTCTTCTCCTGTAAGTGGGTTAAAGGCCTTTAAATAACCTTTAGGAGTGGGCCAATCGTCAATGTTATCTAAAAATAACTGAGTAATTCTTCCAAATTCTAGTCCTAAGTTTGCTCTACCTGGATTTCTTTTATAGATACCGGTCTTTTTATACTCATCGGCTAGAGAGTAAATTAAAGGATTATCCTGAGCGGGTAGATATACCATGCCAGATTTAGCGTCAACTGACATAGCTTGCCAGTTATGAGCTCCTAAAGGTCCAGGGAGTACCCATTTTGCTTCTTCAGAGTAGTCCATGTCAGGATTTTCTACCGGTCTTCCAGTTTCTAAATCAACATGAGATGCCCATGTAACAGTAGCAAAAGGATTGGCTCTTAAGAGCTTTCCATCCTGCCTATCAATGACATAGAAGAAACCATTTTTAGGAGCCTGTAGGAGTACTTTTCTGTCTACTCCATCTATATTCATATCTGCCAATGCCATATCTTGGACTGCAGTAAAGTCCCAATTATCTCCAGGCGTAGTTTGGTAGTGCCACTTATAAACTCCAGTATCAACATCAACTGCAACAATTGACGATAAGAATAGATTGTCTCCACCACCTGGAGATCTAATTTCCCTTGTCCAAGGAGAGCCGTTTCCAACCCCTAAATAAAGATTATTAAAGTCTGCGTCGTAGACTATAGAATTCCAAACAGTTCCACCACCGCCAAATTCCCACCAATTACTTCCTTTCCATGTTCCTGCAGCTACTTCCATAATCGGATCTTCAAAACCAAGACTAGGATCACCAGGAACAGTATAGAATCTCCATACTTGCTCTCCTGTTTCAGTGTCATAAGCAGTTACATAACCTCTTACTCCAAATTCAGCTCCTCCATTTCCAATAAATACTTTACCTTTCGCCACTCTTGGAGCCCCAGTAATTGTGTAAAATCTATCAGAATCTTCTATGGTGTTTACCTCCCAAACTTTCTCTCCGTTTTCAGCGTTGAGGGCAAATAATCGTCCATCTAAACTGCCGAAATAAACTTTACCGTCATAAACAGCTACTCCTCTATTTACAACATCACAACAAGACTTTCTTGCTACTTCACCGGGAACTTCGGGATCAAAAGACCAAACTGTTTCTCCTGAAACTGCATCAATTGCGAATACCTTACTCCATGAGCTAGTTAAGAACATAATTCCATCTACAACAATTGGAGTAGATTCTTGCGCTCTATTAGTTCCCATATCTTTGTACCATGCTAATGAGAGCTGCGAGACATTTTCTTTATTGATTTGTGTTAGTGGAGAAAATCTATTCTCTTCATAAGTTCTGCCATGAGAAAGCCAATTACCAGGTTCAGATTCAGCCGCCATTATTCTTTGATCATTTATCTGACCTATGGTGGTAGAACCTGAAGAAGCAGCTTTTTCTAGAGCCTGATCTTTTTCAGAGTCGCTACATCCAACAACGTATAAAATTGATATTAACCCAAAATAGAAGATTTTATTTTTCATTTGTAGTCCTAACTTTTATATTTACTCTAACTCTTTTTTAAAGGATTTGGAATACAACATCTCTTTAATTTTTACTATATTATTCCCTTATATATGAAGAAAATAATAACAATTCTAATTTTATTTACACCACTGCTTGTTATGACAAAAGTTTTAGATAATTTAGCTGATAAACGAATCGAATGGGTACCATTCTCAGACCAGGTAATGGGAGGAATTTCTGAAGTTAATTTTATGGAAAGAGAGGAGAATGGTCTTTCGCATTATCATATGGAAGGAAATGTGAGTACTGAGAATAATGGTGGATTTATTCAATTTAGAGCGAATGTTAAGATTGAAGATCTTCCCTACAAGGGCTTGAAAATCAACACACGAGGAAATGGGGAAGAGTATTTTATTCATATCAGGACGCCTAAAACTCGCTTACCTTGGAATTATTATGCCTCTTCTTTTACTGTGAGTAGTGAATGGCAATCTATAAAAATACCATTTGATTCATTTAAAAAATCAGGATTAATATTACCGCGAAAATTTGATGCATCAGATATTAAATCGATTGGAATTGTAGCTTTTGGGAAAGATTTCTATGCAGATATTGATTTAGCTAGTATTGAGCTTTATTAATCTAGATCTTTGAAATTTGGTTTTCTTTTTTCAGCAAAAGCGGTAACGCCTTCTCTGAAATCTTTTGAATCAAGTCTAATTCTTTGCGTTTCTTTTTCGTAATCTAATTGTTCGCTCAAAGAACCAGATAAAGCTTTATCATGAGCTTTCACTATTTCTTTAAGTCCAGTAATCGGTCCATTAGCTAACTTTTTAGCTATCTCTTCAGCTTTTGGAATTAATTCCTCATCTGGTACACAGTCCCAGATGAGCCCCCATTCTTTCGCTTGTTTTGCTGAAATATCTTCACCTAGAAGTCCCATACCATTAGCTCTAGCTCTTCCAATTAAATTAGGTACAAACCAGGAAGCTCCCACATCAGAAATGATACCTAGATTAGGTCCAAAAACTAATTTAAATTTGGCAGATTCTGAAGCTATAACTATATCTCCTGTAAGAGCTAACCCAACACCACCTCCAGCGGCAATTCCATTAATCGCATTCACAACAGGCTTTGTAGATTGTGTTATAGCTTTTACAAGTGGATTGAATGCATTTTCCATATTCATAGAACCAGCTTCTCCTGCTGACAAGCCTTCTGTTTTAGGCCAGCCACCTTCAATTAAATCTGCTCCAGAGCAGAAACCTCTTCCATTACCTGTGATAATAATAGATCTTACTTTTTTATCAGATTTAGCTTCGTATAAAGCATCTAAAAGACCCATTATAAGGTTTGCATTCATCGCATTAAGAACTTCTGGCCTATTAAGGCTTAGTTTTAGGACTCCATCATTATTTAATTCTTTTTGTATCGCGTCATTCATAATTTATCTAATCAAATTGTTTCTCTATACTGGCAAAGAGAAAGTAAAAGATTCCTCCAAAAAAAGTAACTCCAGCAACCACGTAAAATACCATATCCCATGAATTAGTTGTATCAAGAATTATGCCTGTTAAAACGCCTCCAACTAAACCAGGTAAGGCGGCCACCATATTTGTGATTCCCATTAGTCTTCCTGTATGTTTCGGTCCTATATCTGCATGGTTTACTATAAAACCTCCCGCACTAAAACCACCAAAAACATTTCCTAAACACATGATTGCAATAATACCTGCAACACTCTCAAGCTCTGGGACAATACATAGACAGATACCACTTCCTCCAAAGGCTATTGAATTACAAAGCTTCCTCACAGTTAAAAGGTTTATACCTTTATTGGTTAAGTAATCTGCAAAATAACCTCCAATATTTATAAACAAAAAAGAGGCAATGTGCGGTAGCATAGCGAGAACTCCTACTGCAGCCATTGGAATTCCGAGTCCGTCTTTTATAAAAATTGGTAGCCATGAAAGAAATACGAATAAACTGTAGTTACTGCAAAAATGTGCAACTGTTATGGCCCATAAAGGAAGGTTTGATCTTAGTTTAGAAAAAGGAAGCGTCTCAGCTTTTTCACTTGCTGGAGCATTATTAATAATAAAATCTAATTCTTCAGGGGAAATATTTTTATCTTCCTGCGGAGTCGATTGAATAATATTTTTCCAAAAAATATACCAAATAAAGCCTAAACCTCCATAAAGATAAAAGGCCCATTGCCAACCCAAGTTTAAGATAATTATAGGAGTTACCACTAAGCCAAATATAGTTCCTATTGGAATAGCGCTGTTGGTTATTGCGACGGACCTGGCTCTCTCACTAAAAGGTATCCATCTTGCATATAAACTATGCCATGCAGGAAATGTGATACCTTCGCCTAGACCCATCCCAATTCTGGCTATGATTAATGATATAAAGCCTCCAAAGAAAGCCCAAGGAGTTATAAGGGTAAATAAAGACCAAACAAGTAACCCAACTCCAAGAACTATTTTTGCACCTATTCTGTCAGAAAGGACTCCTCCATAGATTTGCGTTACCATGTAACCAATGTAAAAACTTCCTAAAATAATTCCTTTTTGTGTTTCTGACCATCCAGCTTCTTCACTCATAGGAATAATAGCTAAGGAGATTACCACCCTATCTATATAACAAATGAAAACTGCTGCAACAGTTAATGCAATTACTTTAAATCTTTGATGCATTTACAAATTTCTCCCCATATTTCTTACAAGATACCTCGTAATAAGATTAATTAAAATTTTTTTTGTAAATTCGTTATCATATTTATTAATGATAGGGAGAGAACTTTGGAAACTTTAAAAAAAAGATTACTTGTTAAGTGGTATAAAAGTTATAGATGCTGCAAGTTTTATAGCTGGACCTTCAGCAGCAACAATAATGTCTGACTATGGAGCAGAAGTAATAAAGATTGAACCGCAAAACGGAGATAGCTTAAGAAATTTGATCACTAATGGAAGAATGCCTGAAGGACCAGAAAATTACTGCTGGGAATTAACCTCTCGAAACAAAAAAAGTGTTTCTCTTAATTTAAAAGATGAAAAAGCTCACAAGATCCTGATTGACCTTATAAAAGAAGCTGATGTATTTATAACTAATATGCCATTCCCAATCAGAAAAAAATTAAAAATAACATCCGAAGATATAAGACCTCATAACAGCAAACTAATATATGCCTCTCTAACTGGTTATGGTGAGGTTGGGCCCGATGCAGATAGGACTGCTTATGACTCAGTTGCCTGGTGGGCTAGAAGTGGATTAATGGATTTCGTAAGACCGTCTAATAACTCACCTGTTGCATGGTCAACACCAGGTATGGGAGATCATCCTACAGGGATGGCTTTATATGGAGCAATAATGACTGCTCTATTTAATAGAGAAAGAACTGGAAAGGGAGGAGAAGTATCTACTTCATTAATGGCAAATGGAGCATGGGCTAATGGAGTTTTTATTCAGGCAGCTTTAATGGATATTGAATTTCCTGAAAGAACTGAGCCTGTCCCAAGACATCCCTTTTACGATTTTTATAAGACAAAGGATAATAGAGAATTTGCCCTCGGTATGATCAATTCAAGAATTGAATGGCCGAAACTAACAGAAGTATTAGACAGAGCGGATTGGTTGCAAAGAGAACTATTTGATTTTGATGATGCTTTCAAAAATGCTGATGTACTTAGATCAGAATTATCAGATGAGTTTATGAAAAGATCACTTGATGAAATAAATGAACTTTTAAGGAACTCGGGTGTTACATATGGTGTACTCGGTAAAACTACTGATCATAGAGATGATGAGCAATTTTTAGAAACGAAAACTTTGGTTCCCCTCAGTCATGAATCTTTTGAGAATCTATTAACCATCAATAGTCCTTTCACAATTCAAGATGAAAATAAGATAGATTTTTCTAGAGCGCCCAATGTAGGCGAACATACCAAAGAAGTTCTGGAGAATATGGGATATTCAGATGCTGAATTGGAAGATTTAAAAGAAGAATCTGCCATTTATTGGCCTAATAAGCTTTAAAGAATGAAAACTTATATAAAACAAATATCAGCTCTTCTCTTCATATCACTCATTATTTCTTGCTCAAAAGAGGAGGTATGTTACGAAGCAGATTTGGTTTTAGTAAATAGTAAAATCTATACTGCGAATGTAGATCAATGGGAAGCAGAAGCCACGGCAATTTTAGGTGACAAATTTATCTTTATTGGGAGTAATGAAGATTCCTCTGCTTATGCGTGTGGATCGAATAGAGTTTTAGATTTAAAAGATTCCTTTATATTCCCAGGATTCATTGATGCACATGCACACCTTAAAGGTATAGGTTACCGAGAAATAACCCTCAATCTTCAGGGTGCGGATAGTTTGAAGAATATGCTCACCTTGGTTCAAATCCATTCAAATAAATTATCGGAGGGCGATTGGGTGGTAGGCAGGGGCTGGATAGAAAAAAAATGGCCAGAGGGAAGGTTTCCTACTATTGAGGAGTTAGATGCTATTTCCGATAAAAAGCCAATAGCCTTAGAAAGGGCAGATGGTCATGCAATTATTGTTAATTCGCTTGCACTTAAATTAGCAGGCATTGATAGAAATACCCCCGATCCTATTGGAGGAAAAATAGATAAAGATACTAGTGGGGAGCCTAATGGAGTATTGATAGACAAAGCCTCATCCTTAGTTGAATCTATAATTCCTAAACGCACTAGGG
The DNA here is from genome assembly GCA_902542325.1 of uncultured SAR86 cluster bacterium. GTDB lineage: Bacteria > Pseudomonadota > Gammaproteobacteria > Magnimaribacterales > Magnimaribacteraceae > Magnimaribacter. Next base: position 81,742 of record CACBUE010000003.1, read on the forward strand.
AGGAAGAAAAGCGTGCTTTAAGGGAGGGACTAAATAGGACAGCGAAGATGGGATGGACACAATTACATGATGCGGGATCTCCTTTATCCGATTATGAAATTCTCAATGAACTAAAAAAAGATGAAGGCTTACCAGTACGGATCCAATTTTATGTAAGTGATGGCGAAGATGGTAATAAGTTTCTTGATGAAGGCCCTTATTTAGATCCAGATCATTATCTTACTTCTAGGGGCGTTAAGTTTTATGCAGATGGGGCAATAGGCTCGAGAGGTGCTGCTTTTTTTGATAAATATGATGACTATGAAACAAAAGGTTTTTTAATATTTCAGAAAGAGGAAACTATGCCAAAACTTATTAAAGC
>CACBUE010000004.1 GCA_902542325.1 uncultured SAR86 cluster bacterium
TGTGGAGGTATAAAGACTGCAACATCGTTTCTTTTAGGAGGACTCAGATCGGTTAAAAGAACATTGGTGCCGGGAAATTTTAGTCCATAGGCGTGTTTATTTACTAAAACAAAGTCTCCAACTTGCAATCCTGGAACCATAGACCTGCTTGGTATTTGATAGGGCTCATAAGCAAATGATCTGATGCAAGTTATAGCCAATAGAATTAAAAAATATGATCTTCCCTCTACTTGTAATTCTTTTAAGGCTATTACTTTTCCAAAAAACCAAGAAACTCCTGCAAATAAAGTTGCAAATGATAAAACTAACCCAAAATCTAGATTTAATTTAAATACCTGGTAAAGAATCACTAAAGCAAATAAAAACATCATGCCGCTAATGAAATCTTTGGATTTCTTCTTATCTTTCTTAGCAAAAGATACCCATAAAAAGAATAAAACTAATTCAGTCATTATAAGAAGTGATAAAGCTGTATTCATGATATTAATCTTGTACTTTCAGAACAGATAGAAAAGCATCCTGAGGAACTTCTACCCTTCCAATATTTTTCATCCTCTTTTTTCCTTCTTTTTGTTTTTTTTGCAACTTCATCTTTCTTGTCACATCTCCACCGTAAAGTTTTGCAGTTACATCCTTGCGATAGGCTTTGACAGTCTGTCTAGATACTATTTTTGCTCCTATTGCTGCCTGGATGGCGACATCAAACTGTTGTCTCGGAATAACTTCTTTCAAAGTCTCAGTAAATTGTTTACCTTTAATATTAGCGACAGTCCTGTGAGCCATATATGCGAGGGCATCTACTTTATCGCCATTAAGCAATATATCTAACTTAATAACATCAGACTCCTCATATCTATCAAGGCTGTAATCTAGCGAGGCATAACCTCTACTCACGGATTTTAATCTATCAAAAAAATCCACAACAATTTCACTTAAAGGTAGATCATAAACAAGCTCCACTTGACCACCTACATACCTCATATTAATTTGTTTTCCTCGCCTATCATTACAAAGCTTCATGACAGAGCCAATGTAAGTATCGGGAACAAGGATATTTGCTCTAGCAATAGGTTCTAATATTGTCTTAATTTTTGAAGTCTCTGGTAATGCACTCGGATTCTCAACACGTCTTACTTGCTGGTCTGTAGTAACTACTTCATAAGCAACGGTTGGTGCTGTAGCTATTAGGTCCATTCCGTACTCCCGATTAAGTCTCTCCGAGATAATCTCCATATGTAGAGTTCCCAAAAATCCACATCTAAAGCCAGCGCCTAAAGCTTCAGAATGTTCTGGTTCATATTGTAGTGAAGCATCATTTAGACATAACTTTTCCAAGGCCTCTCTAAAAGCTTCAAAATCATCAGAATCTTGCGGGAACAAGGCTGCATAAACTTGAGGATTAACTTCCTGAAATCCTTCTAAATTGGCCGTTCCTGAATTAGCTTTTATAATTGTATCGCCAACTGGAGCACCTCTAATCTCTTTGATGCTTGCGCATATAAATCCTACTTGACCAGAGTTTAACTCTTGAAGATCAGTTATCTTGGGAGTAAAAACTCCAATTTTGTCTACTGTGTGTGTTTCTTTTCTAGAAAAAATCTCGATTTTCTCACCCTTTTCTATTCTTCCTTTAACAACTCTCACCAGAGAAACAACTCCTAGATAGTTATCAAACCAAGAATCGATAATTGAGGCCTGTAATGGCTCTTCGGTTAGTACCACTGGTGCAGGAACTAACTTGACGACTTGCTCAAGGACGTCTCTAATGCCAGTTCCGTTTTTAGCACTTATTGCTGGTGCATCAGATGCATCAACACCAATTATTTCTTCTATTTCCTTTTTTATTTTCTCGGGATCTGCCTGCGCCAAGTCAATTTTATTTAATACAGGAATAATTGTTAAACCTTCCTCTACCGCGTTATAGCACGTTGAAAGAGTTTGAGCTTCAACTCCTTGTGAGGCATCAACTAGAAGTATTGCACCCTCGCATGCTGATAATGATCTTGAAACTTCGTAGGCGAAATCAACATGCCCAGGGGTATCAATGAGGTTGAACTGGTATATCTCACCATCTTCTGCAGTATATTGCAGGTTTACAGTTTGGGATTTTATGGTGATGCCTCTTTCCTGTTCTAATTCAAGAGTATCAAGAACTTGAGAGGTCATTTCTCTTTGAGATAAACCACCACATAACTCTATGATCCTATCTGCTAAAGTGGATTTTCCGTGATCGATATGCGCAATTATTGAGAAATTTCTAATATTCATCGGTTATAGCTTTGCTGAAATTTAGCTACAGCTACTATTCTGACAAATTTATGCTGAGAATTCTCTTATTTCCGTTTCTTGCAACACCGATTGTTGTTCTTCGCTCTATGTCAAGATCAGACAAGACGTCTTTGAATTCGTTAACATTCTTGATTTTTATCCTAGCCAAGGAGTAAATAATATCTCCTTTTCTTATACCGGAAATGTAAGCTACACCCTCAGGATCAACATTTGTCACCAGAACACCTTCGATAAATGATCTTTGATCTTCGTTGATTTGATTTTCTACTGTTATCCCAAGAACATTTTGTTCAGTTTCATTAAATGCAATCGATGGATCGTTAGGAAGCTCACCTACAGTGACCTTGATAGTTTTCTTCTTCCCATCTCTTAAGACCATTGCATTTACTTCCGTATCAGGTCTAATTGCACCAACTGTTAAAGGTAAATCTGAAGAATAAAATATCTCTTCCCCATCAAAAAATAGTATTACATCCTCTTCTTTTAAACCTGATTTTTCAGCAGGGCTTTCTTCGATTATTTGCGAAACCAAGGCTCCTTTTGGTACTTCCATATCCAAAGCCTCAGCTAGCTCACTTGTAATCTCTTGAATACTTACTCCCAGCCAACCTCTTGCGACATAACCTTTCTCTTTTAATTGATCAGCCACATCCATTGCGTAGTCAATTGGTATTGCGAAAGATACCCCCATGTAACCTCCTGACCTGGTATAAATTTGAGAGTTTATTCCAACCACTTCTCCTTCTAGATTAAATAGTGGACCTCCAGAATTTCCAGGATTAATTGCAACATCTGTCTGGATAAAAGGGACGTATGTGGAATCTGACCCGTTGGGTATACTTCTTCCTTTCGCACTAACAATTCCAGATGTCACTGAAAACCTTAATTGAAAAGGCGAACCTATAGCAACAACCCATTCACCTACTTTTAGCTCTTTTGATTTGCCAATCTCTAAAATCGGTAGATTTTCAGCATCTATTTTAAGTAGTGCTACATCTGATCTTTCATCAGCCCCAATAACCTCTGCCTTATATTCTCTTCTATCTCCGAGACTAACCGTAATTACATCTGCATCTTCAACAACATGATTGTTGGTAAGTAAGTATCCATCTTCCGATATTATAAATCCCGATCCAGTCGATACTACCGGTCTTGCATTTTGTCTCGGCATAGAAGGTCTAGGTTGCTGACCAAAGAACCGTTCAAAAAACTCGTCATATCTCGGATCTCCAAATCCACGTCCATAAGTATTTCTTTCTTTAACCGTCCTCGAGCTTGTGATGTTGACGACGGCAGGGGATGCTTCCTCTGCCAAATTTGAGAAATTCGGTAATTCTTTTGACTCTAGTACTGCAAAAAAAGATACAAGAATAGATACCAAAAATAATTTGTATTTTGTCATATTTAATTAATTTATTTTCTCAGCAAAAAAATTTGCATTTTGTAGAATTTTATTCTTCTTTTCAGCAGAAATATTCCCACTTACAGAAACTACATAAATTCCATTCTTAGATTTGATATAAGAGATTCTAGTAGCTTCACCTGCCCCTATTTTATTGACTTCTTTAATTGGATACAAACTTACTTTGAAGGTTTTATTTGAATTAGGAACCCTATAATTTGCCAAAGTTCCTCTTTGATTTGACTTAAAGTCTTGCAAAATACCTAACTCAGACACAGAATTATTCAAAACTTCTATTGCTTGAGGGCTGTCGATTGCATCCACTATTCTTTGTGAAGCTATGTCAGAGAAAGATTCAACAGAGGTTGGGATTAAGGAATATATAATCACTGCACAAAATCCGAAGATTGACGCGGCAATATAGCTTGCCTGAGGATATTTATGTTTTTTAATTTCTTCTGGGTCTTCAGGTTGAACCTTATCCAATCCAAAAGAAACCCTATTGGAAATATCGATATCTAAAAATTCTGATTCTTCGTTCCTTAGAGCTTCTTTGCCTTGATGAATATTTTTCCAAAATTCTCTATATTCAGGATTAGATGATATTTCAGATAATATTCTTCTTGTTTCGAAATCAGACAGTTCACCATCTGCTAGTGCAGAAATTTTTTCTTTCATAATTTTATTTTCAATCATGACTCAATCAGCGCATATGAGGCCTGGTGACCTTTTCTGTATTCTTTAATTGCATCGTCGATAACCTCTCTACCTCTAAAGATTCTAGACCTAACTGTTCCTACAGGACAATTTACTACTTCAGCAATTTGCTCGTAACTTAAACCATCAAATTCTCTTAAAGTTAGAGCCGTTTTAGTGTCCTCTCCGAGCCCATTAAGGCTTTCAATAATTATTTTCTGCAGCTGAAAAGCATGAAATAAATCTTCTGGCGTATCTTTATCTATTGGTTCTATGGCGTAATCTTCTTCTTTTGAAATATCAGTTTGCAAAATTTCGTCTTTTCTCTTTTTAGAGAGTAAATAATTTTTTGATGTGTTAACGGTGATCCTATAGATCCAAGTATAAAATGTGCTATCTTCCCTAAAAGAACCAATGGATTTGAAAGATTTGATGAAAGAATCTTGAACGAGATCTTCAGCAATTTGTAGATCTTTAACGAACTTAAAGGCAGTAGATATTAATCTAGATTGATATTTCAAAACCAACAAATCAAAGGCCTGATAATCCCCGGCCTTGGCTCTTTTAACTAAGCCTAAATCTAGATCTTTATTTGAAATTTTCATAGCTATACTTAAATAGACTATATCTTAACGTTAAAGTTCTCATCTATTTCAATTTCTTTGATAATTCTAATCCCCCTACAAAGCCTATATCTTCGAATAAGACTATTGCTAAGGGTATTTTTCGCATAAAATCTTTCATAGTTTCACTATCTTCAAAAGTATTTCTAAATTCTTGGTAATCTTCTTCTAACAAAAGAGAATTTACGATTGATCCTGATAACAAAACTCCTCCATAGGAACCCCAGACTAGGGCCATATATCTCAAATAAGAAGACAACAGATAATTCAATACATCGATAGCTTGAAGACTATATTTATCTCCTCTTTCTAATAAAATATCTTCACTCCTAAGCTCCAGGTTTGTTTTTCCCGACAAAGTTTCATAAAAATATGTTATTCCCTTTCCAGACAAGAAATCTTCATATGTTGGTGCTCGGTAATTCTCTTTGGTAAACCTATCTATTATTACTTTCAAGTCAGGCCTTAACTCTTTATCAGAGATATTAATATGACCTGCTTCAGTCGCTATGACAGTATCTCCCAAAATTCCAGCCAAGCCCAAACCTGTTCCTGGAGAAACAAGGATCTTTGGTCCTTCTGTTAAATTTTTTTGTCCTATATAGGATAAATCTCCAGCTTTTAGATTAAAAAGCGCATAAGCCTGCAATTCAAGATCATTCACGACAATCAACCCTCCAGTAAAGATCTTCTTTCTAAGATTTTTTATACTGAATTCAAGCTTGGTATTAACGAATGAAACCTTGTCTCCAAAAATAGGGGCGGCAGCACCAATAACCGCCTTATTTATATCCTTTAAACCTTTATCTTTAAAATAAGTAAGACAGAGCTCTTCTATGGAATCAAAATTATTGATCTGATAATTAGCTTTATTACTGTATGCAAGACAATCCTTGGTCACACAAAACCTAGCATTTGTCGCTCCCAAATCCGCGATAAGAATCAAGATGAGGTTCCCAGATTAACATCATGAAAACTTAATATTTTTTTTATGATTGGCTTAAGAGTTGCGTCTTTAAATGACTTCTTATTCACCAAAATATCAAATATTTCAATATCCTCGTATTCTAATAGTCTTTGGAAATTAGAGATTTCATCTTCTTCAAGGTACTCAAAATTATTTTCGACAAAAGGTATGAATATCGCATCAAGCTCCCACAGGCCTCGTCTACATTGCCACAAAATTTTTTTCTTTAATTCATTCAAAATAATTCCCTTATAATAGTTTATGTGAAAGGAAAAGAGCTAATAAAACTTGAGCATTTGAGCATACTTGAAATAAATGGCAAAGGTTCATTTGAGCTTCTTCAGGGGCAAATAACGTCCGATATGGAAAAAGTCTCTCTTGATAATTGTGTTATGGGATCTATTTGCGACATTAAAGGTAGAGTTGTGAGCTCTTTTATTACATCCAAAAATGTAAAAGGAAATAATTCTTTCTTTCTGGTAGGTGAAACAAAAGCATTAGAAGCTACTAAAACTATCCTCGAAAAATATCAACCCTTTTATGACTGTTCACTTAGATTTAGAAAAGATATCAAATTTTATGCAATTGAAGAGGATTGTTTGCTTAGGAATTTTCCAGAGTCAAAATTAGATATTTCATTTCAAAATTATGATTCTTTTTTTAGATTGCACTATCTCGAAAAAAAATATCATTTGGTAGCATTTACAGAATCAGAAGAATTTTTAGGCTTTAACATTTCAAATGATAAATTACCTTGGGAGTTAGATGAAATAATTAATCAAAACTTTGAAATTACATCAGAAGTTATAAATAAATTTACTCCTCATGAGCTGGGATATCACCTTAATACTAGAATTGATTTTGAGAAAGGTTGTTATACCGGTCAAGAAATTGTCGCGCGAATGCACTATAGAGCAAAAAAATTGCCTGAGATTATAGTTAGATCCACAAATAAAGAAGTTAAAGACCTAATGAAAGTTTATGACAAAAATAGCAAGGTGGTAGGGTTAATTTTATCTTGTACTAAAACTGATAATAACTATCAATGCCTCCTATCTATGAATAAAAACTATTCCGGTCAAGATCTTGATTTTTAAGTAATTTAATTTTCATCTCTCCATTGAATTGGCAACTTCCCATTCTTTTCTAAGTATGCATTTGCTTGAGAAAAATGCTTACAACCGAAAAATCCTCTGTGAGCAGATAGTGGAGATGGATGAGGAGCTTTAAGAACTTTGTGAATTTTAGGATCTATGTTTGACCCTTTTTTTTGAGCATAACTGCCCCATAACATAAATACTAAATTTTCCTTACCGTTTAATACTTCAATGATTTTATCTGTAAAGATTTCCCACCCTTGCCCTGCATGAGAGCCAGGATTTCCTTTCCCGACAGTAAGAACTGAATTTAGTAGCAGCACACCTTGGTCAGCCCAAAAGGTCAAATCACCATGATAAGGTGGTTCTAGCCTTAAGTCTGATTTGATTTCTTTATAAATATTAAGAAGTGACGGTGGGACAGTCATTCCCTTATCTACGGAGAACGCCAACCCATTTGCCTGCCCTAATCCATGATATGGATCTTGTCCTAAGATAACTAACTTAACTGAATCAAGAGGGGTTCTCTCGAGACAGTTGAAAATTTTTTTATTGGGCGGATAAATAACTTCATTCTTTGACTTCTTATCAATCAAAAAATTTCTTAAATCTTCCATATATTCTTCATTAAACTCTGACTGAAGTGCTTCAAACCATGAAATATGCATAGCTGGTCTTTTCTTTAAGGTCATTGATTTACATTAAGAGTAATAATTAAATTTTCTTAAATGGTACTATAAATTTAAACTTTTTTATCCACAATTTCTGTGGATAACTCTTGGGATAACTTTATATTTTTTTTTCTAGCTTGATGTTTAATAGATCTTTCAGCGGATTGTTCAAAATTCAAACAAAAATTAAATAATTTAATAAAATCAATATCTTAGTTGTTAATTCTAAAGATTTTATACTTTTCAAGAATCTAGTAATTTAAATTAGAAAAGAAAAAATAAAATGATCCAAAACTGTGCGTAATATCAAATTAATGTGTGAGTATTAGATAATTACTTTTGGAATATGTAAATCATTATTTAAAACAATAACTTAGGTATTTAAAGTATAAGTCTTACATCTATTACATTTTCTATGCCTTTAAGAGAGGAAATAGATCTTTCATCCACTCCATTCTCTATGTCTATCAGGTTGTATGCAATTTCGCCACGACTAACATTGGTCATCTCGGCTATATTTAAATTTAACTCCCCCAGAGCTGTTGCAATCTGCCCGATCATAGCAGGTACATTTTTATTAATTATGCTAATACGGTGTTCAGTAGTTCGTTTGAGTTGGACGTTGGGAAAATTAACAGAATTTTTAATATTTCCAGTTTCTAGGAAGTCTATCATTTGGTTTACAGCCATGACTGCACAATTCTCTTCGGCTTGAGCAGTGCTCGCTCCTATATGAGGAAGAAGAATCACATCTTTTTTTTCATTAGCTCTTTTGATTAATTCTGGGGTCGGGAAATCTGTAATAAAATTTCTTAGATTACCCTTGTCTAGAAATTCCAATACATCCGAAGTATTTACAACCTCATGCCTGGCGAAATTTAGTAAAGATAATTCTCCAGCATCTTTGAATAAATCCTTATTAATGATTCCTTTTGTGCTCGAAAGAGCAGGAATATGAATAGAAATGTAATCACTGATTCTAAATAACTCTTCTATTGAACCTACAGGTTGAATTTGACTTGGGAGTTTCCATGCCGCCTCAACTGAAATAGCTGGGTCATAGCCAACAACATCCATTTCGAGAGAAACACCAATTCGAGCTACTTTAGAACCGATTGCTCCTAATCCTACTACTCCTAAAGTAGAACCAGCTAGTTCATTTCCTTTAAATTGTTTCTTGTTACTTTCTAAAAAAGGTTCAAGTTCGGCCATATCATTCATCTCAGTAAGTTTGTTAACAAAGTCTATGCTTGCATATACATTTCTGGATGACAGCATTAGACCAGCTAGCACTAACTCCTTGACGGCATTCGCATTAGCCCCGGGGGTGTTAAAAACAACTATCCCCTCTTCAGTGCATTTTTCAATAGGAATATTATTCACTCCTGCTCCAGCTCTAGATATTGCCTTTAAATTTGAGGTTAGATCATCACTAGTCATTTTTGTGCTCCTAACAAGCACTCCATCGGGAGCTTCAGAATTCTCTTCAAGAGAACAGGAAGTCCCCTCTAACTTTTCCAAACCTATCTTGGCAATGTTGCTTAATGGTTTCACTGAATATTTTTGCATAATAGTTAGCTTTATTTTTAAGGCCGCGAAGCTTACCATTAATTGCTTAAATGATCGATTATCTATATAGTCGCGCTCCTTTTAACAATATGAATAAACATTTCCTAGACTTAAATAATTTTTCTAAAGACGATATCGATAGAATCTTAAGCAATTCTCTCGAAATAAAGTCCAAAGGGAAAAGTTTAAAAATTTTAGAGGGCAAATTTCTAAGTCTCGTATTTGAAAAATCTTCAACTAGAACTAGAGTTTCGTTTGAAGTTGGAATGGCACAACTTGGTGGCAGAGCATCTTTTCTTTCTGTGAATGATCTGCAAATGGGACGAGGTGAACCTATTGAGGACACATCGAAAGTTTTAAGTTCTATGGTAGATGGCATCGTACTCAGAACACTGGAACATAAAACGCAGATAAAGTTTGCTGAAAATTCATCTGTTCCAATAATTAATGGCTTGAGTGACAGATCCCATCCATGTCAATTACTGGCGGATTTACTCACTTTTCGTGAAGAGAAAGGATCAATAGAAGGGAAAAAAGTTACATGGTGTGGGGATTTCAATAATGTTTGCTTTAGTTATGCTCAGGCCGCTGAGTTATTAAATTTCGAACTTATTATTGCCTGCCCTAAAGAATTTTATCCTGAGGATATGAAAAACTATAAAAATGTGTCCTTTACTCAATCTATATCTAAGGCCGTAGAAGCCAGTGACTTGGTCTCTACAGATGTCTGGGTATCAATGGGAGATGAAAGAGAGGCAGATGAAAGACAAAAATTATTTTCTGACTACCAAGTTAATCAAGAGATTCTCGATCAGGCCAAATCAGATGTTGTTTTTCTGCATTGCCTTCCTGCTATGAGAGGTCAAGAAATTTCTCATAACTTACTAGAAGATCCTAGGAGTTATGTGTGGAAGCAAGCAGAAAATAGACTTCATGCTCAAAAGGGTCTTCTGATTGAGCTTTTAAATTAATTACTTAACTAAGATCTTTTTAACTGCGTCCTTCCACTCTTGATATCTGTCCTCATCTGCATTGGGTAAAAAGACCTTATCTATAACCTTTCTTTCTTTTAAGGAACTCAAATCTTCAAATAGTTCTGCTTTTAATCCTGCTAGAAAAGCTGCTCCTAAAGAAGTTGTTTCAATAGTTACTGGGCGAGATACTTCTACCTGAAGAGTATTTGCAAGTTGCTGACAAAACCAATTATTATTAACCATTCCTCCGTCAATCATTAATTTTTTAAAAGTTGCATTATCTTTTTTCATAGCCTCAACTAAATCTTTTGACTGGAAAGCAACTGACTCAAGTGTAGCTTTCGTAATATCTTCTTTACTTGTATCTCTAGTTATTCCGAATATGGCTCCTCTTGCTTCAGCATCCCAATAAGGAGCGCCTAAACCAGTCAGGGCCGGAATTACGAGTACTTTAGAATCTAAAGAGGCCTTTTTCGACATCGCTTCAGTTTCGATGGAGTCTTCAAAAAAATTCAATCCATCTCTCAACCACTGAATTGCTGAACCAGCAACAAATATGCTGCCTTCTAAAGCATATGTTGTTTTGCCATCAATTCGATAACCTATGGTTGAAAGCAATTTGTTCTCAGAATATAAAATCTCTTCTCCTGAATTTACCATCATGAAACAACCAGTACCGTAAGTGCTTTTAACATCCCCGGGATCGAAACAACATTGGCCAATTAATGCGGCTTGTTGATCTCCAGCTACTCCGCCTATGCTCACCTCACCTCCAAGCACTTCAGTCATTCCGTAATCTGACACGTTGTCACAAACTTCCGGAAGTATTCGTTTAGGAATCTCAAAGATATCCAATAATTCATCATCCCATTGTAGTTCTGCTATATTGAACAACATAGTTCTTGAGGCATTAGTGATATCTGTCTTATGACACCTACCTTCCGTCAATTTCCAAATTAAAAAGGTGTCTACTGTTCCAAATAACAAGTCTCCATTTAATGCGAGTTCCTTTGCACCTTCGACATTATTTAAGAGCCAATGAATTTTCGTTGCCGAGAAATAAGGGTCGATAGTAAGCCCTGTACTTTTTTGAATAATATTCTCGTACAAACCTAATTCATGGCAGAATTCTGATGTTCTTCTATCTTGCCAAACAATAGCATTATGAATTGGATTGCCTGTTTTTTTATTCCAAATTAATGTTGTTTCCCTTTGGTTGGTTATGCCTATGGAAGCTATTTCGGAACTCGTTATTCCGCTTTCCTTTACTAATTTCTGCAAAGTAGATAAAACAGATTGCCAAATGTCTTCAGGATTGTGTTCTACCCACCCATCTTTAGGAAAGAATTGATTGAATTCTTGTTGGGCAGAACAAATAAAATTTCCCTCCTTATCATACAAAATTGATCTTGTGCTTGTGGTTCCTTGGTCAATAGAAATAATTTTTTCTTTCATGAAGTCTCCCTAAACGCAGTATACAAAAAATAACTTACTAAATAGTTATCCACAGCAAATTAACAGAAAATTTATGTGCTTATAGTATTGTGTTTTTTGTGAAAACACAGTATCTTGTGTCTATAGTCAAAAGTAGACACAATATATAGGGATATTAGGAAAAGAAGAAGAATACATAAATAGAAGGAAAAAGATGGAATCATCTACACAAATTCAAGAGAAAGACAAAAAAAACAAGCAAGAAGTGCAAAAAGAAGTAAAACCAGCCATTGCACCAGGGCAAATGCGAGTCATAAAAAGAAACGGTTCAGTGGTTTCTTACGATGCAGAAAAGATAGCCATTGCCATTACGAAAGCCTTTTTGGCTGTTGAGGGAGGAGCCGCAGCGGCCTCGACAAGGATACATAACGAGGTTAATGAACTGGCAAATGCTGTCACTAAAACATTCAATCGGAGAATGCCTTCGGGAGGCACTCTGCATATAGAAGAGATTCAAGATCAAGTGGAACTGGAATTAATGAGGTCGGGAGAACAGAAGGTAGCCAGATCCTACGTCCTATATAGAGAAGAAAGAAAACAGCTCAGACAGAAGGAGGCTCCACAAAAGGAAGAAAAAGAGGGTATAAATTTTACTCTTGAAAATGGAGATGAAGATACTCTTGATATAAAGCATCTTGAGATCATGGTTGCAGAAGCTTGTGAAGGACTAGAAGGAACTAATGCTCAGAACATAATAGATGAAGCAAACAAAAATCTATATGACGGAGTGACAGAAGAAGATGCAAGAACTTCTTTAGTGATGACTTCACGAACACTGGTAGAACAAGAACCAAACTACACATATGTAACGGCAAGAATATTACTCGATAATATTAGAGCCGAGGCGCTAAGCTATCTGGGGATGCAGAAGCAAGCAACGCAAAAAGAAATGAAGAGCCTCTATCCTCAAGCCTTGAGAAATTTCTTAGCAAAAGGAGTAGAAAACGAAATACTCAATCCAGAATTGCTTGAAATGAATATAGAGAAACTAGGAGAGGCCATCAACGCGACACGAGATACTAACTTCACTTATTTAGGCCTTCAAACACTCTATGATAGATATTTCATTCATGACACTGAGGTAAGGTATGAATTACCTCAGGTATTTTTTATGAGGGTGTCCATGGGTCTAGCCCTCAGGGAAGAAAAAAGAGAAGAGAGAGCTATAGAATTTTATAATCTTTTATCTAGTTTTGATTATATGAGCTCTACCCCTACTCTATTTAATTCAGGTACTAAGCACTCACAACTGTCTTCATGTTATCTAACAACAGTTCCAGATGATCTCCATGGTATTTATGGAGCAATCCAAGATAACGCGATGCTTTCAAAGTGGGCAGGAGGACTAGGAAATGACTGGACACCAGTGAGAGGGCTAGGGTCACAAATAAAAGGGACAAATGGAAAATCACAAGGAGTAGTTCCATTCCTAAAAGTTGTCAACGACACAGCGGTTGCAGTCAATCAAGGAGGCAAGAGGAAAGGAGCTGTTTGTTCTTACTTGGAAACATGGCACGTTGACATAGAAGAGTTTGTTGAGCTAAGAAAAAATACGGGAGATGATAGAAGAAGAACTCATGATATGAATACTGCTAATTGGGTTCCCGATTTATTCCTCAAAAGAGTGTCTGAAGACAAAAAGTGGACATTATTTACACCGAGCGATACTCCTGATCTTCATGATCTTTATGGTATGGACTTTGAAAAAAGATACGAAGAATATGAAGCACAAACACAAACTGGAGAAATTGAGTTCTTCAAAGAAGTAGAAGCAAAAGAACTTTGGAAAAAAATGCTTTCCATGGTGTTTGAAACAGGACATCCATGGATAACTTTCAAGGATGTTTGTAACTTAAGATCTCCTCAACAGCATACTGGAGTTGTTCACTCTTCTAATCTCTGCACTGAAATAACTCTTAACACAAGTCAAGACGAAATAGCTGTGTGCAATTTAGGGTCAGTAAATCTAACTCATCACATAAAAGACGGAAAGATGGATGAGGAGAAGCTAGAAAAAACAATCAATACAGCGATAAGAATGTTAGATAATGTCATCGATATCAACTTTTATGCTGTAAAGGCAGCAGAAACTTCCAACATGAAACATAGACCTATCGGCCTTGGGATAATGGGTTTCCATGATGCTCTCTATATGTTGCAAACACCTTATGCTTCACAAGAGGCAGTTGATTTTGCGGATAGATCTATGGAAATGGTAAGTTACTACGCCATAAAAGCTTCAAGTGATCTGGCAAAAGAAAGAGGCGCGTATCAGTCATATGAAGGTTCTCTATGGAGCAAAGGCATCCTACCTATAGATTCAATAAAGCTTCTTAAAGAAAGTAGAGGTGATGACTATCTAGACATGGACGAGAGCTCAACGATGGACTGGGATAGTCTAAGAGAAACTGTAAAAAAACAAGGAATAAGAAATTCTAATGTTATGGCCATAGCCCCAACCGCAACAATTGCTAATATTACCGGGGTTTCACAATCAATAGAGCCCACCTATCAAAACTTATATGTTAAATCCAATCTATCCGGGGAATTTACGGTTACCAATATTCCTATGGTTGATAACCTCAAGGAATTGGGTCTTTGGGATTCAGTAATGATAAATGATCTCAAGTATTATGATGGTAGCGTAAAAGGAATATCGAGGATCCCCGACAGTGTAAAAGAACTCTATGCTACAGCATTTGATATTGAACCCAGATGGTTAATTGATGCTGCAAGCAGGAGACAAAAATGGATAGATCAAAGTCAGTCTTTGAATCTATATATTGATGAACCGAATGGTAAGAAATTAGATATCATGTATCGAATGGCCTGGTTAAGAGGTCTAAAAACAACCTATTATTTGCGTTCTAGGTCAGCAACAACAACAGAAAAATCAACTATATCAACAGGTGAGCTAAACGCGGTTTCGGCAACTGCTCAGCCTGAACAACAACTACAAACTAATACGACTGCGCCATCAGCATGTTCAGTGCTTGATCCTGACTGCGATGCATGTCAATAAAAATAAGGAGAAAAGAATGTTAAATTGGGACGATTACAAAGCACCTGAAGAAACCAAAAAATCTCAACCTGTGCTTAAAGAAGAACCATCTTTAGAGCAAACCAATCCTGAAGTAATTCATGAATCTATGGAAGAACATATTCCAGCAGAGCCAGGTATTAGAGCGAAACAAGCTAAAGAATCTCTTGAATTATTAGATACAAAAGAAGGAGAAGAAGAGTTAGAAGGTCTTGCAGGAAGAGTTCAAGTGGACGACAAGGCTATGATAAATTGCAGGGCTGATTTAAATCAATTGGTGCCTTTTAAGTATGATTGGGCTTGGCAAAAATATCTTGATGGCAGTGCCAACCACTGGATGCCGCAAGAAGTAAACATGACTGCTGATATAGCTCTTTGGAAGTCCAATGAAGGGTTAACTGAAGATGAAAGGACTATAGTTATGAGAAACCTTGGGTTCTTTTCTACGGCAGATTCCCTGGTTGCTAATAACTTAGTGCTCGCGATATATCGTCTAATAACAAATCCTGAGTGTAGACAATATATATTGAGACAAAGCTTTGAAGAGGCCATACATACTCATGCATACCAATATTGTATTGAGTCTCTAGGGATGGATGAAGGAGAGATATTCAATATGTATAGAGAAATACCAAGCGTTGCGAAAAAAGCTTCTTGGGGCCTTAAATACACAAAAGAAATATCTACTCCAGGTTTTGTAACAGGAACAGAGGAAACCGATAAGTTATTATTAAAAAATCTAATTGCATTCTATTGCGTCTTAGAGGGCATATTCTTTTATTGTGGATTCACGCAAATACTATCAATGGGTAGAAGAAATAAAATGACTGGAACTGCTGAGCAATTCCAATATATCTTAAGAGATGAATCTATGCATTTGAACTTTGGTATCGATATGATTAACCAAATAAAATTAGAGAATCCTCATTTATGGGATGAGCAGATGCGAAAAGAAGCAGCACAAATGATATTAGAAGGTGCAGAATTAGAGATACAGTATGCAAGGGATACTATGCCAAGAGGTATTCTTGGTATGAATGCAGGCATGATGGAAGAGTATCTTCAGTTCATAGCTAATAGAAGACTTGTACAAATAGGTTTAGAAGAAGAGTTCGAAGGTGCAACTAATCCTTTTCCTTGGATGTCCGAAATCATGGACCTAAGAAAAGAGAAGAACTTCTTTGAAACAAGAGTAATCGAGTATCAAACTGGTGGCGCTCTAAGCTGGGACTAAAGACAAAGATAATTGCTCATAGAGGTGCATCAGAAGATGCACCCGAAAACTCCATTTCGGCTTTTAAAGAGGCCTTCAAGCAGCAAGCTGATGGAATAGAACTAGATGTAAGACTAACTGCTGATAAGCGCATTGTTTGTTTCCATGATAAATCGGCTATGCGCACAACCGGCTTCGATAAAAACATAGATGAAGCTACTTTTATGGAACTTCGGTCCTTAGATTGTTCTTACGGTTTTGAAAAGGTTTGGAAAACCGAAAAAATACCTGAAATCAAAGAAGTTTTTTCGATCCTTCCTCACAATAAAGATATATTTATAGAAGTAAAAACTAAGGAGGTTATTGTCCCCTACCTACTTCAAGAAATAGAAAGTCAGAAAGTAGCTTTAGACCAAATAACTGTCATAAGTTTTTATCCTGAGGTTATACGACGCATTAAAGAACATAATGTAAATATTAAATGTAATCTATTAATAGCTTTTGATTACGAAAATATTAAGACGAATAAGATAGAGGAAATTATTAAATCAATCGGAGCGGACGGTCTTGGAGCTCAAAATCATAAAAGATTTAATAATGAACTTATTCAAATGCTAAGGAATTTTAATAAATCCGTTCATGTCTGGACAGTTAACTCAGCAGATGACGCAGAAGATTATTTTAAAAAGGGTGTAGACTCTATCACTACGAATAGACCTTATTTTTTGAGAAATCACTTAAAAAAGATGAAATAATAAAGATGGATATTATATGAAAGATCATGACTTAAACTTTTTAGAACTTGTGCAATCGTCCCTGAAGAATGTTGAAGAATGCGATATTTATGAGGTTAATGCGATGTTAGAAGAAAATAGAGAATTCTATTTAATCGATGTAAGAGAGGACAGAGAGTGGGTACAAGGATTCATTACAGGTGCAACACATCTTGGCAAAGGGATCATTGAAAGAGACATCAGTAGCGTTGTAACGGAAAAAGATGAGCTTATAGTTTTGTATTGCCAGGGAGGGTTTAGATCAGCCTTAGCTGGTGAAAACATAAAGAAAATGGGATACAAAAACGTTAAGTCAATGTCAGGTGGCTTTAGCGAATGGGTAAATAATAACTTTGCTATTGATAAGCCTCAGTAAAAGATAAAATATAACGTACGCGCAATATGGAATCTTCTAAAACGGTAGGTATAACAGAGGTAGTCTTAAGAGATGGTATACAGTCTTTGTTGGCAACTAGGGTACCTTTAAGAGATCTAGTTTCAATTCTTCCAACTTTAGATAAGGTGGGTTATTGGTCGCTTGAAACCTGGGGGGGAGCTACTTATGATTCCTGCATCAGATACCTCAATGAAGACCCATGGGAAAGATTAAGAACCTTTAACTCTCTATTAAAGAACACACCACAGCAAATGCTAATTCGTGGCCAAAATCTCGTTGGTTACAAACATTACTCAAACAGAGTAGTATCGAATTTTCTAGAAAAATCGGCAGAAAATGGGATAGAGATTTTCAGAACTTTTGATGCGTTAAATGATTTCGAAAATATTGATTTCACAATCAGAGAAGTAAAGAGAATAGGTAAGCATGCACAAGGAACAATAGCTTACACAACAAGTCCTGTTCATGATTTAAATACTTGGTTAGATCTAGCGAAAAAAATAGAAGATGCGGGAGCAGATTCTCTGGCAATTAAAGATATGGCGGGCCTACTTAGGCCCTTTGATGCTTATGAGCTAGTAAAGAATTTAAAAAACACCTTATCCATTCCAATCCATATGCAAACACATGCCACTACCGGTATGTCCACTGCTACAAATATGAAAGCCATAGAAGCAGGAATAGATAATATCGATACTTCTATATCCTCCTTAAGCATGACTTATGGTCATACTGCCACAGAAACTATGTTAGCAATTTTTGAAAATCAAGAAAGGGAAATAAATCTGGATTTAAGTGCCTTAGAAGAAGTTTCTATATTTTTTAAAGAAATAAGAGATAAATATTCTGAATTTGAGGGAAATCTTAAGGGAGTTGACTCTTCAATGTTGGTAAAACAAGTCCCTGGAGGAATGTTGTCAAATCTAGAATCTCAATTAAGAGCTAATAAACAAGAAGATAAGATAGATCTGGTCAAAGACGAAATACCTAAGGTTAGGAAAGATTTTGGATATCCCCCTCTGGTAACACCAGCATCGCAAATTGTGGGGGCTCAAGCTCTCCTCAATATTATGAGCAGCAGAAGATATGAGAATTTATCCAATGAGTCTCTAAACTTAATTCTTGGTAAATATGGAAAACTTCCTGGAGAGATAGAACCTGACCTTTTGAGAAGAGCTGAATCAATTGGTGTTGATAGCGATAGTTATGATGAAAATGAAATAGACATTATGGCGACTGAATTGAAAGATTTATGCAGTAATAACGGATTACCTGATTTAAGCGAGAAGATCGAAATGCTGTTAACTTATATTATGTTTCCTAATATCGCACTTCCCTTTTTCAAAGAGTTGGATATTTGACTAGAGATAGTTTGAGGCAGCTTCTGAGATCGGATCTCCCTCAATTCTTGAGTGATACATAATCCTACCCTCATTCAAGTCCCACATACTTGCCTGGTGCATTAAGCACCTATTGTCCCAGATCACAGCATCTCCTACTTCCCACGAATGATGGTAAACCCAGTTGTCATTGCTACAGGCAAACTCTTCAAGCTCTTTGGCGAGATTCTGTGCCTCTTGATCTGACATACCCGTAATCTTATTAATGTGTCTGCCTATTGTTAAACATTTTTGACCTGTCTCTGAATGAGTTTTAACTAATGGCCTAAGTGGCTTAGGATCAATATCGAATCCGTAACTATTGAATTCACTCACTTTAGGATCTTTATGTCCAAATCTTTCCTTTTGACTCCATTCATATGAGTGATAAGCTGATAAATCTTGAATCTTTTCTTTCATCGATTCGCTGAGTCCTTCATAGGCTGCTCTCATATCAGCCCAACCTGTTTCTCCACCTTTTTTTGGCACTTTATGAGCCGTAAAAACAGCTCCTTTTGCCTGAATAGGCATATATGTACTGTCGTGATGCCATTCCATATTGCCCTTTAATGACTTAACAATGTCATCATCATTCGCGTCTCTTATGGAGCCGTCATTTCGAACATTACTTATTGGAGAAAGGTCAAACTCTAATGCACCAAAATTTTTTGCAAATTCTATCTGCTGAGAATTAGTTAAATTTTGCTTCGGAAAAATTAAAAGAGCATATTGAAGCCATAATTTATAAATTTCTTGAACTTGATCTTGATTAAGATCTGGTAATGATAATTCCGAGACTTTTGCGCCAAAAGATCTATTTAGTGGTTCGACTTTCATTCAGGTATAACTTTATTTATATAATTCTTAATCTAAAATAGATCACAATAATTATTCTACTAATATATGTAGCCTTCGGAAAACAAAATAATTGATTTTATGAAACTACTGCTCTGGAATTAAATATATGAAACTTTCTAATTCTTACATAGGGTTACCAGAGGAATTCTATCAAGTGGTGAATCCAACTCCAGTAAAAAATCCAAAGACACTTATTTTTAATGAGGATCTGGCAGATTCACTTGGCATAAAATTAGGAAATGAAGAGGTAGTAAATTTCTTTTCTGGCAATGATTTGCTGGAAGATTCAGTTCCAATAGCATTGAATTATGCAGGGCATCAGTTTGGAAACTTTGTTCCGCAACTGGGGGATGGTCGTGCTGTCTTGCTTGGTGAAATCAATAACAAAGATGGAACGTATGATTTACAGTTAAAAGGCTCTGGAAAAACTATGTTTTCAAGACAAGGAGATGGCAGATCAGCTCTTGGACCAGTCATAAGAGAATATATTCTCAGCGAAGCAATGTACTATCTAGGAGTTCCTACATCGAGAGCTTTAGCGGCTGTCGCAACTGGAGAACATGTTGCAAGAGAAACTTTTGAACCCGGAGGTGTGTTAACACGAATTGCGAAAAGTCACTTGAGAGTGGGAACCTTTGAATATTTTGCTTCCAGACAACAATTAAATGATGTCAAGATACTGGCTGATTTTGCTATTCAAAGACATTATCCAGAAATAAGAGAAACGGAGAAACACTATCTTGAACTTCTAAAAAGGGTAGCTTCTAATCAATCAAAACTCGTATCAAAATGGATGAGCATTGGGTTTATACATGGGGTCATGAATACAGATAATTTCACTATCTCTGGAGAGACTATTGATTATGGGCCATGTGCTTTTTTAGATGAGTATCATCCTGGGAAAGTATTTAGTTCAATCGATCAAAATGGAAGATATGCATTCGGTAATCAACCAAGCATTGCTTCATGGAACCTTGCCTCTCTTGCGGGTTGCCTCATTGCATTCATTGATAAAGATTCAGATAAGGCCAATGAGCTTGCTACAGAGGTCTTAGATAATTTTTCGAAAGAAACTAATCAAAAAATTCTTGATCTGATGTGCGAAAAGATTGGATTAAATGGAGGAAAAAAAGAGAATCAAACTTTACTGAGGAAATTACTTAAAATAATGATGGACAATGAAGCAGACTATACTATTACTTTCAGAAGCTTATCAAAAGTTCTCTTTGAAGACTCAGATGAATTTTTTAATCAATTTTCTGAGAAAAAAGAAATTAATGCCTGGTTGAATAATTGGAAGCAAGCTTTAAAAAATGAGTATAAAGATCTCTCCAAATTAACAGATAGGCTCAATCGAATTAATCCTGTATACATTCCAAGAAATCATCAGGTCCAACTCGCTATCGATCTAGCTTACGAAAATGACTTTTCAAAAATGTTAGAGATGATAGAAGTATTTAAAAATCCATTTAAAGAAGTATCAGAATATGTATCTTACTCTCGAGCCCCGCTTGAAAAGGAAAAAATAAGGAGGACCTATTGTGGGACATAAAATTCTCTTATTTATACAAATAAAAAAGAGGGCCAAAATGGCCCTCTTTCTAATTTATAAGAAACTAATCTAGACTGTTTGCGTTTGCTTGTCGTCTATAGCTGCCTTCCAAATCACAAGACCAAATAAGATTTTGTTGATGAAATCAGCTAGGTTATAAATTAAATTTAACGTATCGGCATCCACTGCACCCATTAGGTATCCAAAGACATAACCTAAAGGATAGATAGCCCAACCAACTACTATGATTAATAGCATTGAATTGTATGCTGTTTGGACAGAGGCACTGGTAGTGGCTACGACAGTTTTACCTGCTCCCATGTATAGTACATAGATCATATACAACCATGCTGCCATTCCAATGATGAATGCTGGTAACGCTGCCATGACACCTGCTTCACCCATGTAACCAAAAATTAACATGACTAGTGAACCAAGTAAAAGTTGCCAGAACAAAGATCCAGCAACAACTGTGACTGCTGCAAGTATCAAGTAGAACTCGACCATCTGCAGTGGTACTGTTAATAACCAGTCTATATATCTGAATACTGTAGGTGTTTCTCCAGTATCAATCCAAACACCTCTCATGTATAGGTAGTGCCAAAAAGCTATACCGCAGATTAAACCTGCAACTGTTAATGAAGTTTTCCATTTGCCTTCTACATTGCTTCTTTCTGCAAAGAAAAAAACCGTAGCAGCCGCCATAGCAGCTGTAACTAGCCAAAAGGAAACACCAACAAAATCGTCAGAATCTAAATCACCACCTGAAGCGGCAAATAGAGGAGCTGCGATCATGCTTGATAGAATCAATAAAGATTTCATATTTCTCTCCCGTTATTTATGTATCTCGAGTACAAAAGCTATTAAATCTTAATTAAACAACGTTTAAGGTTCAATTAAGCAAATAGACTTTTAAAAATATACTACCTACAGACATTAATTACAACGAGAAAAGTGCAGAAAACGTCTTCAAAGTCAATAAATTAGATTTTATTGATATTTAGGTCGGTTTTAGGGCTGAATAGATCAAAGATCTTAACTCTCTTCTCACTTGATAAGTTGAAGAAGGAAGTAATTGAGTCAAGAATATTACGAACATATCTTCTTTGGGATTTATGAAAAATACTGTGCTAGCCGCTCCACCCCAACCAAATTCTCCTATGTCACTCAAAGATTGAGATTTTGCGGGGTCAAGCATGACAGAAAATCCTAGTCCAAAACCCACTCCTGCATATGGTGTTTCACTAAAAGCTGACTCACTCATTTCAGTTAAATCTTGATTATTTGGTAAGTGATTTGCAGTCATCAACTCTAAAGTTTTTCTTCCTATCAAACGTTTACCTTTAAATTCTCCTTGATTTAGCAACATATAGCAGAAGTTATGATAGTCATTCATAGTAGAAAATAATCCCCCTCCTCCAGAAGGCATTTTTGTATTTAGGAATGGTATTTCTAACAAATTTGGGTCGCCTTTTGGGTTGTGTTCATAAAGGGAAGCTAATCTATTAAGTTTATCTTCAGGACAAGAGAAACTAGTATCAGGCATTTCTAAAGGCTTAAAAATATACTTTATAAAGTAATCTTCAAGATTCATGCCAGAAAAAACTTCTACAAGATGACCTAAAACATCTGTAGCAACAGAGTAATTCCATTTATCACCTGGCGAGAATTCAAGAGGGATTGTAGAAAGCGTATCTACAAATTCTTGTAGAGTTTCTGATTGTTGCACTTTTGTTTTTCTGTAGGCTGCATCTACATTAGTTCTATACATAAAATCGTAAGTTAATCCCGACATATGACTAAGCAGGTCTCTTATAGTCATGTGTCTTTTAGGTTTTGTAGTCAAAAAGTTTGGATAAATTCCAGATTGGTAAACTCTAAGGTTCTTCCATGATGGAATATACCAATGAACCGGGTCATCTAATCTGAATTTACTCTTCTCAAGTAATTGCATAATTGCGATACTCGTTATCGCCTTACTCATAGAGTAAATTCTAAAGATTGTGTCCTCTTGCATAGGTCTTTTATTTTCCCTATCCATCATTCCAAGAGAATCTAAATAGGCAACTTCACCCTTTCTTGAAACCAAAGTCATAGTTCCAACGTATTTTCCTTGCTTTACGTAAGTTTCGTCTAAGTATTCTCTTATGTTTTGTAAAACTGTGGCATCTAAACCTACTGTTTCAGGCTTGACAACTTTCATAAATCCTCCAAATTGATCGGGTTTTAAGTGAATCAGTTAAATTAATATTCACTATTTAATTTGAAGTGTACAAAAAAAATATTAATATGGTTAATAAATTTATTGGGGAACAATATATATGTACGATTTAGTTATTAGAAATGGAAAAATTGTAGATGGAAGCGGAGAAGCTTCTTTTATGGGCGACATTGCCATTAATGGAGATCGCATAGCAAAGATTGGTCTTATTGAAGATAAAGGAAATAAAGAAATAGATGCCGAGGGCAATCTTGTGACACCTGGTTGGGTTGACATTCATACACATTATGACGGTCAAGTTTGCTGGGACGAATATCTAACACCCTCTTGCTGGCATGGGGTCACTACTGTGGTCATGGGAAATTGTGGTGTAGGATTTGCTCCTGTTAAACCTGGTACAGAAGAATTTCTAGTTCAACTCATGGAAGGTGTAGAAGATATTCCAGGAGTTGCATTGAATGAGGGAGTCAGCTGGGATTGGGAAAGCTTTCCTGAATATCTAGATTCCATTGGCAAAAAAAACTATGCAATGGATATTGGGGCGATGATTGGACACGGACCTATTAGGTCATATGTTATGGGAATGGACAGATGCCAAGGTAAAGAAGAAGCATCTGATGACGAAATAAATGAAATGGCAAAGATCACAAAAGAAGCAATTGAAGCTGGAGCCCTTGGATTCAGCACTTCTAGAACGTATCTTCATAGAGATAAATTTGGGGAGTATGTTCCTGGAACAGAGGCTACTGCCAAAGAAATGAGGAAGATTGCTAATACAATAGCTGATCTTGGCCAAGGTACCTTAGAAATCGTGTCTGACTGGATGGATCAAGATATTGAATTAGACTGGGTTAAAGAATTTGTTGAAAAGTCTGATAGAACACTTACTTATGCCCAGACAGGTGGTAATCCAGTTGAAACATGGAAGTATTGCGAAGAAAATTTTTCTAAGGGTGTAAAAATAAGACCTCAATTTCCTGGTAGACCCACTGGTATGCTCTTTAGTCTAGAGTCTACCGTTCATCCTTTTATTGCACATCCTAGTTATGCTGAGATAGCAGAAAAAACTCTAGAGGAAAAAGTTGCAACTATGAAAGACAAATCTTTCAGACAAAAGATTCTTTCTGAAGAGCCTGCGGTTGATAAAAATCATATGATCTACACTCTGATGATGTCATTTGACAAACAGTTTCCTATGAATGAGATACCAGATTATGAACCTTCATATGAAGAAAGTATTGCTGGCATAGCGGAAAGTTCAGGTAAATCAGTAATGGAAGTGATGTATGATGAGATGCTCAAAAACGAAGGAAAAACTTTTGTTTGGGCACCATTTTCTCCTTATCCTGACCATAACCTAGATACATATAAAATGATGATGGAATTTGAAAGTTCTGTAGCAGGTCTTAGCGATGGAGGAGCTCACTGTGGCCTTATATGTGATGCTAGTATGCCAACATGGAATATAGCTCACTACACAAGAGATAGGGTAAAAGGAGAAAAAATACCTTTAGAATTTCTCATAAGGAAACAAACTAAAGAGACAGCAGAGACCTTTGGTTTAATGGATAGAGGGCAAATCAAAGAAGGTTATCTAGCTGATATTAACATCATCGATCATGAAAATTTATGTGTATACAAACCTGAGATGGTTCATGACTTACCTACCGGCAGTAGAAGAATAATTCAAAAAGCTGGTGGATACATTGCAACTATCAAGAGTGGAGTTGTGACCTTTAAGAATGATCAAGCTACTGGCGAGCTTCCTGGTACCGTTTTAAGAGGCGAAAGAACTGCTGAAGCAATAAGCGCATAAAACTGACTTTGTATGTCATTTAGCACCCCAGACTTGTCTGATGCAAATCCAGAGGTTCAGGCCCTTTTCCCTATTCTTAAAAACTTAGGAGGTAGGAAAATCTTCTGGGGAAAAATTGAAACGCTTCAATGTCCTAATGATAATTCTTTTGTGAAAGAACTTTTGAATAGCGAGGGTAATGGAAAAGTTCTGGTGGTTGATGCGAATGGCATATCGACCGTTGCATTGCTTGGAGACATGATAGCAGAAGCAGGCGTAAAAAATAATTGGAGTGGAGTAGTTATAAACGGTTATGCCCGAGATATAGATATACTCAGCACACTTGATATTGGCGTTCAAGCCTTAGGAACAATGCCAATAAGAAGTGAAAAGAAAAACCAAGGACAAATAGGAGTGGATATTTCCTTTGGTGGGTTAACTTTTTCAAGCGGTGATTATGTCTATGCAGACAATAATGGACTTTTGCTAAGTAAAAAAGAGTTAAATCTTTCTTAGATTGATCTAAGCGCTTCAGTGATATCTCTCCTGGCGGCATTCCATGCAGGGAATACTCCACCTATGAAACCTACAAATAAAGCCAAGGTGAGTCCTTGTTGAATGATCTCTCCCGTAACTGCAAAGGCAAATGCCGTCTGGGAAAAAGAACCGCCTGCGAGCGTAGAAACTGTATATCCATTGAATAGTAGATAGGCAATAGCACCTCCTAATAAACCACCTATCGTAGCTAGTAATAAAGCTTCTATCAAAAGCGCAAGAAGAACAGTAGTGCCCTTAAATCCTAAAGCTCGAAGTGTTCCTATCTCTACCAATCTCGTGGAGACAGCACTATACATAGTATTCAAAGCTGCAAAAACTGCGCCAATTGCCATTATGTACCCAACCACTTGTCCAAATACCTTTATCAAATCTGCTCCAGAAGACTGATTTTCATAAAAGTCACTTTCAGATTGAACCTTGAGCTCTAAATTTGGATAACTTTCTACAAACAATCCAACTTCATCAAATGAATCTGGAGAATTTAATTTTAGTATCATGCTTGATGCAGAGGCTCCTCTTCTAAAAAGGCCTTGTGCAGCTGCTAGGTCAGCCCAAATTTCAGACTCATGAACATTACCATTACTTGAAAAAATTCCTACTACTGTGGCAAAACTGTCTCGTACCTTAATCTGATCTCCGATTTCGAGTCCTTCATATTGATTATTAGCTCCTTTTCCAACTATTATCTCCGCTGTTCCGGTAGTAAAGTTTCTACCTTCTACGATTTCTATTTCAGGGCGGATTTTAAAACTCGCAGGTTGAACGCCTCTGATTGGCAAGTTAGAGGTTGATTCCGCACCCTTCTTTTTTAGATCTATAATTGCAAATAACTCACCCGCAATCATTGGCTCACCATCTATAGATTTAATACCGGGAGAACTAGAAACAGTATCAAGCTCAGTCATGGCAACTCCACTGCTCAACTCTGAACTTGATCCATCTCTTAGAATAATTACTCTATCCTCTTCTCCAGTACTTGAAATTGTTGAACTTAGGCCTTCAGCCATAGCTAGCAAGGAAACCATCACAGCTACCGACCCAGCTATCCCTACAATGATCACTAGCGAAGAACCTGATCTCTCTAGAATAGAGCGTAAATTCATATTCGTTACCAATAAAACTTGCCTAATAAAACTCATATTAATTTTTCCTCAAAGCGTCAACTACGTTTAATCTCATTGCCGAAAGGGCCGGTAAGACTCCTGATATTAAAGCAGTAATAAAAGCAACTAAGATTGCACTTATAACAATAGATATAGAAAATTCTATCTCTCCTGAAAAACCTATAGCCACTCCGGAAAACATAGGGAACAAAAGATAAGCTATCAAAACTCCTATTAATGCTCCAGCCACACACAACAAGAAAGACTCTGCTAGAACAAAGAGCATTATTAGTCGATCAGGAAAACCGACTGCCTTCAAAGCACCTAGTTCGGGTGTTCTCTCTCTAACTGCCTGGCTCATAGTATTCCCTGTTAGTAAAAGAATTGTAAAAAAGGAAGCAGCCAAAACTGAATTAATAATTAAACCTATATTTCCAATTTGTTCAGCAAACATCCTGCTGAAAGCTTCCTCTGTTGAAGTCTTTGTTTCGTCTAAAGAGTTCTTAAATAGCTCATCTATCTCCTTTGCAATAGATTCAGCCTGCTCAGGGTTTTTTATTTTCACTATATAGTTACCAGGTCTACCGGTTTCGTAAAGCCTAGCCTCATCAAAGTATTTCCAATTTATAAATGCTTCATCTTGCTCATTACTAGTCTTATTTGTGTATGTGCCTACGAGGTCAAACTCCCAAACACCTCCACCCTTTTTAGGCCATATGTCAGCAATAATAGGAATCCTATCTCCTATTTTCCATCCAAACTGATCAGCCAAATCTTTCCCTACAATCATCCCTGTTATATTTCTTGAAAAAGCTTCTTCTGCTCCTTCACTCAATTCCCATTCAGGATAGACATCAAAGTAATTGTCTGGAACAGGCCATTTTGGAAAAAAGTTTTGTCTTTCTTTATAAGTGCCTCCGAACCATTGACGCCATACAACAGTATCTACACCTTCTACCGTTTCTATTCTATTTTTATGAGCCATTGGAAGAGATTCAGTAAAAGCGAGGCGAGACACAACTATGAGTCTATCTTTACCGGCAAAATCTACTTCACTATTAAAAGCTACTGCAACTGATCTTCCCAAAGAAAACAATAAGAAAGCAGTAGCGATTGAAAAGATGGTCATGAATGTTCTAATCTTTTTACGATTTATGCCTGATTTAACGATCATCCAATATTTCATTATCCCTCCCTAAGGGCATCTACAACTCTTAAGCGCAAGGCTTGATAAGCTGGAACTGCAGCAGACATGAGTGCTATTAATAATCCTATCAGGAAACCACCTAAAACTATTTCTAGCGATATAGAAACTGTATCTTCCAATATACCGCCCGACATTATTTCTATGGCCGGAATCATTAGAGCTGTAACTAATAAACCCAAAAGCACAGCAGAGAAACAAATTGTGACAGCTTCTAAAATGACCGAAATAAAAATAATATTGTCTTTATAACCTAGACACTTAAGCACTCCTATATCGCTTGTTCTTTCTCTTATAGATTGAGCAAGCGTATTTGAGGAAACCAACAATATGGTAAAAAATACAGATAACAGTATTGAATTCACAATTAATTCAACATCTGCAATTTCTCCTGCCATTTCTGCTGCAACCATTGATTCAGGACCTGATCTGGTTGCATAAGAAGAATTCATGAACTGCTCATCAATTTGTTTGGAAATTTTTTCACCCACTTCAGAGGAAGTAGCTTTGACCATAATCGTACCTAAAGTTCCCTTTTCACTCATTCTAGCTTCATCGAAAGCAGGCCAATTAATTATCGCTCCTAACTCATCTCCTTTTATTTGTTTTGCTGTGTAAAATCCTACAACCTCAAAGGACCAATTGTTAGTTCCATCTATATTTAGCGATGACGATTCTGTGTTTAATCTATCTCCTATTCTTAGACCCTTCTGATCTGCCATCAGCTGACCAACTATAGTGGCATTTGGATTACTTTTTAAAGCAAGTATGGCTTGTTCCGTTGCTTCAAATCTATCATATACATCGAAAAAATTTGGGCTTACAGCATAAGCGACTCCTTCCATCATACTTTCTATGCTATCGGATATAAGAAAATCCATGTACATCACTTCCTCAACACCTTCTAGTGTTTCTATGTAATTAACGTGAGAATAAGGCAGTTTTCCCAGCATATTATATCTTGGCATAACTATTATATTATCTGCAGAAAGACCCTCTATAGAACCTGTAAAAAGGCCTGAAAGGGTATTTAAAGAACCATATAATACGAATGCCACGAACATAGACATTATTGTCAAAAAAGTTCGTAGTCTTTTTCTAATTAATCCTATCTTAACTAAGGTCCAATACATTAAGTCGTGAGTTTTCCTTTATCTAAATGTAAAGTCCTCTTGGCAGACTCAGCAGCTACTGGATCATGAGTCACCATTAAAATGGTTTTACCATGGTCGCGGTTCAATATCTGCAAGAGTTCCAATATCTCAGTTGCAGTATCTCTGTCCAGGTCACCTGTTGGCTCGTCACAAACCAATATGCCTGGATCTGAAACAAGCGCTCTTGCAATTGCAACTCTTTGTTGTTGCCCGCCAGAAAGCTCATTAGGCTTATGTCCTCCTCTATCAGATAGGCCAACGACATTTAGAGCTGTAGTCACATGTTCTTTTCTTTGAGAGCTAGAAAGATTGGTTAAGAGAAGAGGTATTTCTACATTTTTATTAGCAGTTAAAACTGGAAGAAGATTATAGAATTGAAAAATAAAACCAATATTAGTTGCTCTCCAGTCACTTAAGCCAGATGGGCCCATTTCTTCTAGGTGCTCTCCATTTACGACAATCTGTCCAGAAGTGGGTGAATCAAGTCCACCAATAAGGTTTAAAAGGGTTGATTTTCCCGAACCAGAAGGTCCCATCAGAGCAAGAAAATCTCCTTTGGGTACTTCTAAGCTAAGGTCATCTAACACAATAAGCGTTTCTCTTCCTCTTTCGTATGTTTTGTTTACGGACTGAACTTCAATTAAGTTAGACATAGTTACCTCTTTTTTATTTTACTGTTACTTGTTGATTGTGTTCTAATTCATCATCAAATATTGCTACCACAGTCATTCCTGATTTCAGACCATCTATTACCCTTGCATAATTGGCAGTTTCTTCAGCAACCTCTACTTTTGTGAACCTAATTTTTGATCCATCGAGCGCTTGAACAACTGACTGATCATCTTTAATAGCCACAGCTGCTAAAGGTATCATTACACCCTCTTTAACAATTTCAGGACTTTTATTTTCCACTTTCCTCAAGAAAGACACTCTACTACCCATATCGGGGAGAACCCTTTCATCCCTCTCAAGAAGAGCTATTCTGACTTTTACGGTAGCCTTGTTTCTGTCAGCCGTAGGGATAATTGCTATAACTTCAGATGGAATATCCCATTTAGGATATGCATTTAAATTTGTTATGACTGGTTGGCCCGGTTTTACTCGATTTATGAAGGCTTCATTTACATCTACCTCAACTTCAAGAGAATCCATGTCAACAATTGTACAGATACCGGTATTAGTAAATCCGCCTCCAGCTGAGACTGGAGATATCATTTCGCCTGGCTGAGCCGCTTTATATACAACCACTCCACTAAATGGAGCTAATATTTTCATATCTTGAACAACTTGCTTCCTTACTGCATTTAGGGCCTCCAAACCCTCTACAGAAGCTCTAGCAGCATCTAAAGAAGCCTGGCTAGCTAGCTCGTCTTTTGCTAATTCCTTAGTTCTATTAAATATTCGTATAGCTT
Source organism: uncultured SAR86 cluster bacterium (assembly GCA_902542325.1). Classification (GTDB taxonomy): domain Bacteria; phylum Pseudomonadota; class Gammaproteobacteria; order Magnimaribacterales; family Magnimaribacteraceae; genus Magnimaribacter. Next base: position 30,442 of record CACBUE010000004.1, read on the forward strand.
CATTGAGTTGCGACTGTGAGTAATTCAAATCAGCTTTCATTGTACTATCGTCGAGTTGAGCTAATATTTGACCTTCCTCAACGTACATACCTTCCTCTATAAAGACCTTCATAACCTTTCCGGTCATTTTAGAGGAAACTGTTGCCCTTCTTCTCGCAACTACATAACCAGAAGCATCAAGAATACTAGTAGCTGAAGCATCAGACATTTCAAGAGATTTCACTGTGAAAGTAGTGACTTCTTTAAGTTCATCGTCTGATAAAAATAACCACCAAAAAAAGCCTACAATCAGAATAGATATGCCAAATAAATATAGTTTATTAGACTGTTGCCCTTCAGATGCAGGAGGAGCAGATCTATCTATCTTCAAGCTATTAAGTAAATCTTCTCTATCACTCATCTATGTATCCGTATTATCAATCCACTTCTCTATTAACTCAACATCTGCAGAATGAACTAAAGTTCTTTGAACAGTTGAAACCATTCAAAACAAAGAGTATCAATTCTGAAAATTTTCTAGGTTGAATTGAAATAATTTTTGCATTATCCCCATTTATTTAAATCATTCGAAACATAATTATAGTAGATTTACTTAAAAGTTATGAGTTATTAAATTCAAAGCACTTTTTTATTTCTATTTTCCTGATAAAGTTTAAATTGGAAGTATTGGATGATATGAGCTTTGAAACAATAATAATAATTTTACAGACCATTGGTCCTTTTACAGTCTTAGTTACTGTCTATTTCCTAGTAACTGAATTAAAAGAACAAAACAGAGTAGCCAGAGCAAATGCAAGGCAGAATATTGCTGATAGTCATCAAAAACTCACCTTAGCTGGTCTCAATAAAAGGCTGATCGAAATCAAAGTAAAACTGAAAAAAGGAGAGGAACTTACAGAAGAAGAGGATGCAGCTTACTTAACTCACTTCACGGCTATTCTGAGAGCAAGACAAAGCCAGCATTATCAATACACAATTGGTATGCTTGATGAGTCAGAATGGTCAGCTATGCTCTCCTCTTTCAGAACTCTTCTAAGAGATAAAAAGAATTTAGAAATCTGGACATGGGTATCTCCAACCTTCCCGGAAGACTTTGTTGAGTTGGTTGAAAAAGAAAGAAAGAAAATATAGGTCATCGCGATAATGAAAAATGAACATTTGGATTACTTATTTAAGTCCTTAAAACATCACCCAAGCCCTTACATAATTTATGATCTCGATGGTTCCATTAGATGGATTAATTTAGCTGCAGAATATATTTTTAGAACAGAAGATATTTCAGAAATAGGAATAAAAAAGATTAATCTTGAAGAACATAAGACCAGTAAAGATCTTATTGCTCAATCATATTCAACACCTGTTGAAGTAATGCTAAGGGATATTGAGTTCTATATGAAAACAAGAGTTCACCTAATACCTTCTGAATCATCTAAAGACTTTATGTTAGTTGAGGTTTTGTGTAATTCAAGACTAGGTTTAGAAGCCCTTAGACAAACAATTTCTTGTATAGAGTATGACAGAATAGATCTAGCTTATCAGAAGCAATATGACCTAAAAACCGGAGAAGTAACTGGCGTGGAGGCTTTACTTCGACTCAGAGATGAAGAAGGTCAAATTATTCCAAACGATGTAATCATTCCTGAAATAGAAGGTGAGAGTTTATTCTCATTGGTTGTTAAGTCTTCGTTAGAAAAACTCAAAGAAATATTCGCCATCAAATCAGAGATAGGACTTGAAAACGCAACCATTTATCTTAATGTCTCTGCTCATACAATAATGCATCCTGAATTTAGTTCTATTTTTTCTAATTTTGTTAACGAAATGGGGTTTAAAAAGAATGAATTCGGGCTTGAAGTTACTGAGACAGCGGAGTTAAGTAGCACTGAACAAGCAGGGGCAAACCTACAAAAATTGAAGGATAGTGGGATCAAAATAGCTTTAGATGACTTCGGTGCAGGCTATGCATCTCTAAGATATGTAAAGGACTTACCTCTAGATGTTATAAAATTAGATAAGCACTTTACAAATGGTTTAGATGAAAAGGCGACTGCAAAATTAATAGGTTTTGTTGTTGAAGTCTGTAACTCTCTTTCATTGGAAATGATAGGAGAAGGCATCGAAACCGAAGAACAAAAAAAACAAATGCTAGAAATTGGATGCGCTATCGGACAAGGGTTTTTAATGCATAAACCTGAATTTATTGAAACACTTAAAAATCAGAATGGATAAGATATCAAAAAATAAAACCTCTAAAGGTGCAGAGGAAATTTTACTAGCTCAAATAAAGCAGGAGTTTACAACACCTGCAGATGCAATTTCTGATTATTTAGAACTTGTAGAAAAAACACTCCTTGAAGCTAAAATCTCCATGGAAGATGAGGTTGAACAAATTAAATCAGGCTGCAAAAGACTGATTGATCAATACGAAGAAGCATTTGTAGAAAATACGGGTCCTAATGCAACAAGTGTGAAGAAGACTCCCGAAGAATACTCCGAACTTAGACATAATTTAAGGACTCCATTAAATGCGATTATTGGTTACAGCGAAATACTTATAGAAGATTTAGAAGACGACTTGAATGAAGAATCATTAAAAGATTTACAAAGTATTATAGATTTATCTAGAGAAACGGAGACAGCAATTGAAAATTTTGTTGATTATATTCGCGGAGAAGCCACTAAGACTTCTGGAGGAAATTCACAACTTGAGTCTGCTGAATCATTATTCAAGTCTCTAGGAGATATTAATTATTCTCTTGAACTAGATGAAAGCCTTGAAGGGGCCGATATTTTAATTGTCGATGATAATAAAACAAATTGTGAAGTTCTTGAGAGACGCCTAACAATGCAAGGCTTGCATTGTAGGACTACCTATGACGGTACAACAGCAATCAAGGAAGTTGAAGAAAAATTACCAGACTTAATTCTTCTTGATGTCATCCTTCCTGATATAAATGGCCTTGAGCTTCTTAAGAAATTTAGAAGCGAGAATACTAGCGAGAATCTTCCTATCATAATGGTCTCTGCATTCAATGATGTAGATGGTATCGCAAAATGCATACAACTAGGGGCGCAAGACTATCTTCCTAAGCCGCTTAATGGCACTATCTTACTCGCAAAGGTTATTTCGTCTTTAGAGAGGAAATTCTTTAGAGAAAGAGAGAAAGAGTTAGTAAATAAATTACATATACAGGCTACTACAGATCAATTAACAGGTATTTCAAACAGAAGAGTTGTCTTTGAAGAACTTGAAAGTGCTTATGCTGATCTTCACACAAACAATAGAGATGATTTCTCCGTCATAATGATTGATATTGATTTCTTCAAATCAGTTAATGACACATACGGACACTCAGGAGGAGATGAAGTTCTGAAGGCTATGGCGAATGTTTTGAAAAATTATATTAGTGAACCTAATATCGTTGGAAGAATTGGTGGTGAAGAATTCTTAGCAGTAATATTTGATCAAGAGGATATAGGAAGCTACTGTGATAATTTGCGTAGAGAAATTCATGGAATAAAAGTTTCTTATGAAAATCATGAAATCTCCATAACAGCCAGTGGAGGTGTTGCGATTACTTCCGAGTCTGGAAACGCATCAGATGTTATAAACAAAGCTGATGAAAGATTGTATGATGCTAAGAAATCAGGAAGAGATAAATTTGTTATTAGTTAATAATGGAGAAATAAATGGCAAAAATTTTGTATGTTGAAGATAACGAAATGAATAGAGATATGTTGTCTAGAAGATTACAGAGAAGAGAGCACGAGATTTTACTGGCATTTGATGGGCAAGAAGGCCTCGATATGATGAAATCTGAAAAACCTGATCTAGTTCTTATGGATATGGGTCTTCCCGTGATGGATGGATGGGAAGCAACAACAACAGCCAAAGCAGATCCTGAAATAAAAGATATACCTATAATTGCTTTGACCGCTCACGCCTTAGAATCTGATAGAGTTAAAGCCCTAGATTGCGGTGCTGATGATTTCGATACAAAACCAGTAGACTTCAAAAGGTTACTAGGAAAAATCGAAGGACTCCTAGGATAAGATTCTTATTGATTGTAGATATTAGTAACTATGGCTGAGAGTTCTTCCATAGAAACCTCATCTTTCTTGACCATTCCGGCAACATTTTTTTCAAGCATCTCTATTTGCACTTCCGTAAGATCTTTGCCTGAATATACAAGCACAGGAGCCCTTTCCGTTTCATTAAATTCCTTCATATAATTCTCTAAGAACTCAAATCCATCCATTCGTGGCATCTCTAAATCAAGAACAATTAGGTTTGGATTTTTATTTAATTTTTCTAAGCCCTCTTTGCCATCTTTGGCAGTATCAAATTTAAAGCCGGCATCACTTAGCATTCGAGAGAGTAAATCACGCACATCGGCATCATCATCAATGATCAAAACGGTTCCATCCTGATCAGCTACAGAAATAAGTCTGGATACCGTTTCCAGGAATAAATCCCTATTGATTGGTTTTGTTAAATAATCGTCAGCACCTAGTGACTGAGATAAAACATCTTGTGACAATTGACTTACCATGACTACAGGCATTTCCTTAAGTTCAGGATCACTTTTACATTCCTTCAATATTGACCATCCGTCTCTTCCAGGCATCAAAACATCCAAAAGAAGTAGCTTTGGTTTCATCTCTCTTACAATTTGCATACCCTTTTCACTATCAACAGCACCTACCAGTTTTAAACCTATTTTTGATAAAGTTCTCCTTATTAGGTCGTGCATAGCAACATCATCATCAATTAATACCACTATCTTTTCTTCTTCAGTTAATTTATCAATTGAGTTGCCACCTTCAACTTCATCATAATCTTGAGGACATTCCCTTGGGACATACAGAGTAAAGACCGATCCAACTCCTAGTTCACTAGTAACAATTACGTCACCTCCCATCATCTCAGCTAATTTTTTTGTGATGGGAAGTCCGAGTCCTGTACCGCCATGTTTTGCAGAAGTTGACCTTTCTGCCTGTTCATATTCTCTAAAAACCTTGCTTAGCCCTTCCTCAGACATACCTTCGCCTGTATCAGTTACAGCAAATCTAATCATCTCTATGCCTTCTTCTACAAAGGTATCAACATCTAGGGTAACAGTTCCATTCGAGGTGAACTTAAAACCATTACTGAGAAAATTTGTTAGGCATTGTCTTATCTTAGTTTCATCTTGTGTCATGGAACCAAGCGCATCTTGCAGATTAACCTTAAATCCATTGTCATTTGATGCTGCTAGTGGGCCTGTCACATCCTTTATAGTATCAACCATGCCTTCTATCTCGAAACTAGTAAGGTATAGCTCCATTCTTCCGGCTTCTATCTTGGAAATGTCTAAAATATTGTTGATAAGGGATAAGAGGTGGCTTCCAGCCGAAGTAATTTTCTTTAGATCAGGCAGTAAATCATCATAACCAAGGTCTTCACAATCCTCTGCTAACATCTCTCCATAACCTAAGATTGCATTTAAGGGTGTTCTTAATTCATGGCTCATATTTGCAAAGAATCTAGTTTTCTCAGCATTTGCGTCTCTAGCCTCGTCTCTAGAAGTTTCCATCTCACTTGTTCGAGCTGAAATTAATGCATTTACCTCATCCGACATTCTCGAGAAAGCTAAAGACATTAATTCTACGGAAGCTTCTTCATTACCAGCACCATCTCCCTCTTTAGCAAGTTCAGTCATTTTCTTAATATCGTCGAGAATAAGTTTCTGTGCGTTACCTTCTAACTGATCTGCGAGGAAAGACATTTTTTCAATTATCACTCTATCTCTTTCTTTTCTTCTTTTTGCCTGTTCTTTTCTGATGTCTTCCATCTCCAAGAGATGGCCTCTGTAACTATGAAGTGCTGTGGAAAGGTGACCTACTTCATCATTTTTTGAGGCTAAGAGTCCATGGCGTTCAGGCATCTTTTGAGTATGATCTCCTTGCGTCAAACCTTCTAAAACTGCAATTGCTCGTGTAATTCCTCCAAATGTTCTGTAGGTTATGTAAGCAGTCAAACCAACAATAAATAAAATCATAAGAGCTGATATGAAATAACTCCTTGCAAGAACTTCAGAGGCCCTTTCCATTGCAAGCTTCTCATCTTTAAAAATAAATAATTCTGCCTGATCTGAAGATAGATAAGTGCTTAAAGGAATTAAAGTGATAGAGGCTCCTAAATCAGTATCCTTTGAGCTATGCCTACTTCCATTTTGGATCATCAATGCATTAGCCTGTTTTACAATTTCTGAATAATTTTCGATGCCGAATCTTGATTCAGAGCTGAAATCATCGGAGGAATAATCTTCTTCAAGAGAGATTAGACCTTCCGGAGTTTTGATGCCTGTTCTGACCTCAAACTCATCTTCAAAAATCTCAATAGCTTTTCTTACATCAACTCCCAAAATTATATTGGCAAAAGTTTCCTGATTTACTTTTATTGGAAAAGAATAAGTTTGATTCAATGTAGCTGTTTCATTTTCATCAACATCAAGAATCTTTAGTGTTGACTGTCTTGGTCTTTCAGAAATATCCTTAATATGTGAATCTAAATATGAAAAAAATTCTGGCCTAGCTTTTGGGCTGCATGCATCAATACCCAGTAAATCAAGTGCGCTACCACAATAAAATCTTTGGCCATTTGGAAAATATGCCATAACAAAGCTTAACTCTCCATCATCCAACTCCTCTTCAAAAATATATTCAATTAAGTATTGAAGGTCTCCAAGGGACTTGTTTTCAATGGTATTGAAAATTGGATTTAAATAACTGCCTGAAGAATCGACTTCGTCGATAAAAGTTTCATCATCTGGGTCCCAGATATCGCCTTTTTCACCAAAACCTGGAAGCCAACTTCCCATGGATTCATAGGTACTATTGAAGGTTTGATACCAAGCTGACTCATAAAGTACTACCAAGGACTCACCAGCAGCATCTTCCTGAATTGAATCTCTACTATCTGTAGAAAAATAAAAAACTACCGTTACTAGTAGGTATCCTACTACTACAAACAGCAGAAGTTGCAGTCTAATTGACATATTTGAGAGAAATGCCTAAAAAAACAACCTTACTGCAGATTGAAATTTAATCTAACTTGAACATTGTTAGCTTTGACAGATTGATCGTTGAAGGAAGGCGGCACATATACCCATTTTCTTACAGCTTTAATTGCCGATCTTTCGAAAACACCCTGAGGTGAAGCTTCTACTACATAAGGATCTAAGACTGCTCCATCTGTATCTACGTCAAACTCAACAATTACATATCCTTCTTTGCCAAGCCTCAAGGCTTTTCGCGGGAAAGAAGGAGGCTTTGCATAATTTCTCTCAACAGTAATCTCTGTTTCGTCTTCTCCAACATATCCTATGTCTGAAATCGCAGAGACACTTGAAGTAAATATTGCTGCCACAAAAATAGCTATGCTTCTTGATGATATTTTATAAACTTTATTTAAAGACATTATGGTTTACTCCTGTATATATCTATATTATACACTTTTTATAAATCTTAAGATCACAATGAGTAAATCAAAGAAAGTTAAGCACTACTTGGCAGGGCAACGTTACTGGGAAGTATTTGTCATTGATAAAGAGGAAACGGTAGGACACGCTTGTGAATTGATGGATAAAAATAGAATTGGAGCTTTGATCGTAGTTGATAAAAAAACTGATGTTGAACACAGTCATGTCATTGGAATAGTCACAGAGAGAGATATCGTTAAGACCATTTCGCATCATTTAGATAATATTGAAGATAGAACAGTCGATCAAATAATGACTAATTCTGTTGTCAGCACCACACCTGATGCAACATCTGAAGAAGCAGTAAATTTGATGGTTGAAAATCAAATAAGACATTTAGCCGTGATGGAAGAAGATATATTGTTAGGTGTAATTTCAATGCGTGATCTTTTCTATTCATTAAATTACTTGAACAAGTAGTGAAAATCCTTTTTGCATGTGTTGAAAATTCATGCAGAAGCCAGATAGCTGAGGCTTTAGCAAAAAAAATTTCTCCCCATAAATTTGATTTCTATAGTGCTGGATCTAAACCCAGTGGGATCATAAATCCTATGGCAATAAAATTACTAAATTCTCAAGGAGTTTATTTAACTGATCAGAGATCAAAGGATGTTTCTGAATTTATAAATATCAAGATAGATTATTTAGTTTTAATGGGATGTGGAGACGAATGTCCTAATTTAGTTGCCGAGAAAAGAATTGAATGGGATATTCCTGATCCTAAAGATATGGAAGAGCCCGAATTTCTTAAAGTTATAGAGAATATAAGAGGTAAAGTTAAAAAATTAATTAAAACTATCGATAACGGATATTCTCTCTAGAGAGTTCTTTTAGAGAGGTGACTCCCATCAATCTCATATCTCGCTCAATTTCTAATTTCATCAACTCTAAGGCTCTCTCAACCCCATCCTGTCCAGCTGCCGCCAAAGCGTATAAGTAGAATCTTCCTCCACCAACAGCTTTAGCTCCAAGTGAAAGTGCTTTCAACACATGGGTACCCCTTTGTATACCGCTATCCATAATAACATCTATATCATCCCCTACTGCATCCACTATTTCTGCTAACTGATCAAAGGGAGACCTACTCCCATCTAACTGTCTTCCGCCATGATTAGATATGACAATACCTGTACATCCGATTTCAACGGCCTTTCTTGCGTCTTCGACGCTCATGATCCCCTTTAAGCAAAATTGTCCATCCCAATATTCAACCATTCTTGAAACATCATCCCAATTTAAATTAGGATCAAGCATTTCGGTAAAGTATCTTCCAATGGAGATAGGCCCGTCAGACATGTCTACATGATCATCTAATTGAGGTAGAGAAAACTTCTCGTGAGTAAGGTAATTGAATGCCCACATTGGCTTAACCGCAAACTGAAAAATTCCATTCAAACTTAGTTTAAATGGTATAGAAAAGCCTGTTTTTAAATCTCTTTCTCTGTTTCCTCCCGTTATCGTATCAACAGTAAGCATCATGATATCAACATCCGCATTTTTTGCGTTTTCCAACATGACTTTATTGAGTTCTCTGTCTTTATGAAAGTAAAATTGATAACACTGGGGTCCTGGGTATCTCTTTCTTACATCAGCAAGGCTTACAGTCCCAAGAGAAGAAACACCAAATAAAGTTCCATATTTATCTGCTGCTGCAGCTACTGCATTTTCACCTTGATGATGGAATACTCTTTGTAAAGCTGTTGGTGAGCAATAAATTGGCATATCTAATTTCTTACCCAAAATTTCAACTGACATGTCAATATCCTGAACACCCCGCAATACATTAGGAACTAAATCGCAGTCATCAAAACTCTTTGTGTTTCTTTCATAAGTGCTCTCATCATCTGCAGCACCATCAATATAATTGAAAATCGGGCTAGGTAAACGTTTTCGGGCTAACTCTCTAAAGTCAGCAAAACTATGGCAATCTTTCAAACGCATAACAATTTGAATGCTAAGAACCTTTAAAAAGCTATTTGATTTCCTGAATATTATTTTTTACTTTCTTGTATGAGAGTAAAAGCCTTCATGGATTGATCCCCGCCCTGATAACAAAGAGTTGCATCTGTCATATCAGAAATTTGATCCCAGCCTGATTCAATATTTTCAGCCGTCAATTCATCACCAGTGCCTAAATAGATACCTTTTGTTTCATGAATCATAACCCTAGTGAAGACACCAGCTCCTGCAGCAATGATTACACCTGTGGGTGCATCTTCAGAGACCATATAAGTTACGGCAGGAGTTACATATTCTGGTTTGATTTGTTCAATAACATCCTCTGGCATTAAACTTTCAGTCATTCTTGTACCGGCTAGAGGTGCAAGAGTATTGCATTTAACATTATACTTAGCTCCTTCAAGTTTAAGTGTATTCATAAGGCCAACTACTCCCATCTTTGCAGATCCATAATTAGTTTGACCGAAGTTTCCATAAAGTCCACTCGATGAAGATGTCATTACTATTCTTCCATAGTTCTGTTCTTTCATAATTTCCCAAACTGCTTTTGTGCAGTTTACACTTCCCATAAGGTGAACTTCTAAGACCATTCTAAAATCTTGGTCTTCAACTTTAGAAAAACTTTTATCCCTAAGAATACCTGCATTATTAACCAAGATATCAATACGACCATAGGTATCCATGACTTCATCAACCATTGCTTTGACTTGTTCTGCATCAGTTACACTAGCTCCATTAGCTATTGCTTCACCGCCAGCAGCTTTTATTTCCTCAACGACCATTTCTGCCGCAGAAGAAGAGCCATCATCTGATCCATCTACATTTCCACCTAAGTCATTAACAACAACTTTTGCACCTCTTCTTGCTAGGTCTAATGCATGACATTTTCCTAATCCTCCACCTGCACCAGTTACAATTGCAACACGATCATTAAATGTAATTGACATAATTTCTCCTCTTTATAAATTTAGGCGCACATATTAACTTAACCTAGTTTCTTTGTGAAAAAGCTTTTTCTATTCTATTTAAAGCTTCTTCTAATATAGACTTAGGACATCCAAAATTTAACCGAACATAGTTTTTATCACCAAACCAAGCGCCATCGTAAACACCAACGCCTGCTTCTTCTATAAAAAAGTTTGCAGGATTATCTAATCCTGTTTCGCTACAGTCTATCCATGCCAAAAATCCGGCTTCAGGACCCTTTAGAGACAGACCGTCTATATTATTTAATCTTTCCTGTAATAAATTTCTATTTGATTTTAAATACTGTAATAATTCAAAGTACCATTCTTGAGCTGCACTATAAGCTGCTTCTGCAGCTACAAATGCAATATTATCTATATGGGCAACAATGCCTTTCGTATTCCTCTTAAAATCTTCTCTCAGCATTTCATTAGGTATGATAGCTGCTGCAATTGGAAATCCCGCAAGATTAAAAGTCTTGCAAGGTCCCATAATAGTAATAGAGTTGTTTTCATTGTGTTTATTTAGACTTGCATAGGGTATGTGTTTTAAACCTTCCTCTAAAATTAAATCAGCATGTATCTCATCACTACAAACAATAATGTTCCTTTCTTCACAAACTTTAGAAAGTTCTTTTAACTCATCTTCACTGAAAACTGTTCCACCAGGATTTTGAGGATTACATAGAAAAAATAATTTGGTATCTTCTGTTAAGAGCGTTTCTATAGCATCCATATCAAATTCAAGCCTTCCTTGAGAATCAAATAGATGTGTTTTGATAAATCCCCTTTCCATATTTTCGGGTGCTTCTGTAAAAGGAGCATAAATTGGAGAAGGCACCATAGCGAGTTCTCCAGGTGCCAGAACAGTTTTACAAGTTACATTTAGACCCACTACTCCACCTGGAATCCAGACAACCCAATCCTTCTCTATAGACCATCCAGAATTATTTTTTACATTATTAACAAAAACTTCAGTCAAATTACTAGGAATTTCAGAATAACCAAAAATTCCTTGAGCTATTCTTTCAGACATGGCACTAGTTATCTCAGGAGGACAAATAAAATCCATATCTGCTATCCACATTGGTATCACGTCATCGTCAGAGAACTTCAACCACTTAGTACTATAAGTTTCTTTTCTCGATATTATTTGGTCAAAATCATATTTCATGAATAAAAATCATATTACTCTAAATTTTGCTTGATACCTATTGCTCAGTACTGTTTCAGTGGTTAGACTGCGGGTCCTAATAATCTAAATTATGACAGATATTTCATACACAAACGTCAATGATAATACCCCAGTCTTAGTTGGGAACAGTCAACTCACTGACAAAAAAGGTATTAATGGTTTTAACTACTTAGAAATTCTGAAAGAAGTTTCTAAAAAAGCTATTCTAGATTGTGATGCTTCAATAAAGCTCAATGAACATATCGATACCGTGGCGGTGATCAGATTTGTAGCAGATACTCCTCATAGAGACTCTGCAACTTCTAACTTGTGGGGTTATCCAAATATGCCAAGAAGTTTATCTAATGCATTAAACATTCCTAACCAAAATGAAATTTATACAACAACAGGTGGCAACTCTCCTCAATTAATGCTTAATGAAGTAGCAAATAGAATTAAAGATAATCAAATTGAATGTGCTTTGTTAGCAGGAGGCGAAGCTCTTGATACTTTTGTAGGTAGATTGAAGGAAGGATTGGAAGTAAATTGGGCAGATGATTCAGGAGGGAGACCTGAATCAATAGGAAAGTCCTTAGATGGAACAAATGATCATGAGAAACTGCATGGATTACTTGATCCTTCGTCTGTCTATCCACTTTTTGCTAATTCACTAAGAGGTGTGAATCATCAGACTGTCGATGAACACATGCAAGATACAGGAATGTTGTTTGAAGAATTTTCACGAGTAGCTTCTAATAATGAATTTGCATGGTTCCCAATTCATAGATCTGCCGAAGAAATTGCTGAAGTTAAACCTGAAAATAGAATGATTGGCCTGCCATACACCAAGTACATGAATTCTATAATGAGAGTAAATCAATCTTGTGCAATAGTCATGATGTCTGCTAAGAAGGCTAGAGAACTCGGTGTTCCAGAATCTAAATGGATATTCATGTATTCAGGAGCATGTTTAAATGATATCTGGAATGTTTCTGATAGAGTTGATTATTATTCCTCACCTGCTATTAAAGCCTGTACTGATAGCGTCTTTGATTTAGCAAACATTTCAATTAATCAAGTTGACTTTATTGACCTATATTCTTGCTTTCCCTCTGCAGTACAAATTGCTATGAAAGAACTATCCTTAGAGGCTGATGATCCAAGAGGCTTGACGGTTACCGGCGGACTTCCTTACTTTGGAGGTCCAGGAAATGCATATGTGATGCACTCAATTGCAACTTTGATGGACAAGTTGAGAGCAGAACCTGGAAAGTTTGGTTTAGCTACAGCAAATGGTTGGTATATAACAAAGCATGGTGCAGGTATATTCTCCTCAAAACCCTTTGAAGGCGAATGGAATCAAGTTGCTGAAACGTCTCATATACAAAAGTCTATTGATACAGCAGATAAGCCAAATTTTACAGAGACTCCTCAAGGAGATTGTTCAATAGAAACTTATACAATTACTCATTCTCGAAATGGTCCAGATAAAGGTATTGTCATAGGTCGTCTTAAAGATGGAAAAAGATTTATTGCAAATACTGAAAGGGATACCTCTACTTTAGAATACATGTGTCACGAAGAGATGCTTAATGCTCTCGGTACAGTTTCAAATGATGGAAAAAGAAATATTTTTAAGCCTAATTTATAAGGAGAAATAAATGAAAGAAATTAATGTTGCAGTTACAGGCGGAGCAGGACAGATAGCTTATTCACTCTTACCAAGATTGATAAGTGGAGAAACTTTTGGGTCTGATACAAAAGTAAATTTAAGACTCATCGAAATACCTCAAGTTGTTGATAAGTTACAAGGCACAATTATGGAATTGATAGACTGTGGTTTTGAGCAAACAGGTGAGCTTATTGCTACCTCCGACATCAAAGAAGGAGTAAAAGATGCTGATTGGATTCTTTTGGTCGGGAGTATTCCAAGAGGGATTGTTATTGATGGGAAGAAAATTGAAGAGAGAAGTGATCTTCTAAAAATAAATGGTGGAATCTTTACAGATCAAGGATCAGCCATAGGAGAACTAGCTAAGTCAGATGCAAAAATATTAGTAGTAGGTAATCCAGCTAACACTAATGCACTTATTGGAATGCACTCAGCGAATAATTCTTCCCAGCAGTGGTTTGCTATGACTGCTCTTGATGCAAATAGAGCGAAAGCACAGCTAGCAGAGAAAGCAGCAGTAGAAATTTCATCTATAAAAAATATGATTATATGGGGTAATCATAGTCCTACCATGTATCCCGATCCTTATAATGCAACTATTAATGGTGTTAGTGCTGCTGAAGTTATTAATGACAACCTATGGCTCGAAGATAGTTATTTACCTTTGGTTCAACAAAGGGGTAAGGCCGTAATAGACGCAAGAGGAGCATCATCTGCTGCTTCCGCTGCTAATGCTGCGATAGATACGGTTAAAGCGGTAATCAACCCTACCAAAGAAGGTGACTGTTATAGCGCGGCTGTTGTAAGTGATGGAAGTTATGGAATTCCAGAGGGATTAATTTTTGGATTCCCTTTAAGTACCAATTCAAATGGAGAAATCGAGATAATTCAAGGGATAGAGCTGAATGAGTTTGCTCAAACCAAGATAAAAGTTACTACCGAAGAATTAGAGTCTGAAAGAGAAGCCGTTTCAGATCTAATAGGCTAATTTTTTGGCTTCATTTGCGGGAATAGGAGAACATCTCTGATGGATTGAGCACCTGTAAGTAACATCACCAATCTATCAATGCCGATACCCACTCCTGCACAGGGAGGTAAGCCATACTCTAAAGCCTCTATGTAGTCAGAATCGAATTCCATGGCCTCTTCGTCACCTGCTGATTTTTGAGATACCTGATCTTGAAAACGTTCTGCCTGATCATCAGGATCATTCAGTTCCGAGAATCCATTAGCTATTTCCTTACCTCCAATAAATAACTCAAATCTATCTACTTCATCAGGGTTTTCATCCGAAGCTCTTGATAGAGGCGATACCTCTTTGGGATATCCAGTAATGAATGTTGGGTTTATTAATTCTGATTCAACAAGCTCTTCAAATAATCCAAATAAAATTTTTCCATTTGACAGATTTTCTATATCTTCAAACTTATATTTTTTTCCTAAATCCAGAAGGAAACCTCTATCATCAAATGAAATAGGATCGATAGAAAGTTTGTTAGAAACTTTTTCTTTCAAACTAATTCTTTGAAATGGTTTAGAAAAATCGTAGCTTATGTTTTCAGTTTCCAATTTTGATGAGCCTAATACTTCTTCTGAAACAAATTTAAAAAGTCTCTCTAAAAAATCCATTTGATTATTAAAATCAGCGAAAGCGGTATAGTACTCTAGCATTGTAAATTCAGGATTATGTTTTGTAGATAGCCCTTCATTTCTAAAATTTCTATTTATTTCAAAAACTTTTTCCATTCCTCCTACCACAAGTCTCTTCAAATATAATTCAGGTGCTATACGCAAATAAAGATCCATATCCAATGCATTGTGATGAGTTGTAAATGGTTTAGCTGCTGCGCCACCTAGAATAGAGTGCATCATTGGAGTTTCTACCTCCAAATATTCATGACTTATAAAAAACTCCCTTATAGAACTTATTATTTGACTCCTTTTCTTAAAAATTTCTAAGCTTTCTGAGTTTGTAATCAGATCTAAGTATCTTTTTCTATATCTTTGCTCTGTGTCAACTAATCCCGAATGTTTTTCAGGCAAAGGTCTTAAAGATTTAGTCAACATTTGTATTGAATCTGCATGAACAGTCAATTCTCCTGTTTTTGTGAGGAATAATTTGCCTTTTATTCCTACGATATCTCCTAGATCCCATGTTTTAAATTCATCATATTGACCTTCAGGAATGTCATTTGATCGGATATAGGCTTGGATTTGTCCTTTCATATCTTGCAAAGTTATGAAACTAGCTTTACCCATAATCCTCTGCAGCATAATCCTGCCGGCAATAGCAACTTCGTGAGATTGTTCTTCTAACTCTTCTTTAGATGTTCCGTCAAATTGAATTTTCAAATCTTGAGATAAAGAATCTCTTCTAAAAGAATTTGTATAGGCAGCTCCCCTCTCCCTTAGTGCATCGAGTTTTAATCTTCTTTGTTCAAGAAGCTCATTTTCCGTTAGTTTTTCTGTCATAGTTGATACTTTAACTAAATATTTTCTTTTAAGCTTGCTTCGATGAAATAATCTAGCCCGCCATCAAGTACCGCTGAACAATTTGTAGTTTCTACGCCAGTTCTTAAATCTTTAATTCTTGAGGAATCAAGTACGTACGATCGTATTTGACTACCCCAACCAATGTCAGCTTTTGACTCTTCTAGAGATTGTTTTTCTTCATTAATCTTATTCATTTCTATCTCATATAGTTTAGCTCTTAGCTGGGCCATGGCTTTATCCTTATTCTGATGTTGAGATCTTTGTGACTGACATTGTGACACCACACCGGAAGGTTCATGAGTAATTCTTATAGCTGAGTCGGTTTTATTTACATGTTGCCCCCCTGCTCCGCTGGCTCTATAGGTATCAATCCTTAAATCAGCGGGGTTTATTTCTATCTCAACTGTTTCATCAACCTCTGGTGAAATAAAAATAGATGCAAATGATGTGTGTCTTTTGCTTCCCGAGTCAAATGGAGACTTTCTGACTAATCTATGAACTCCCGTCTCTGTTCTCAACCATCCATATGCATAATCGCCATTAAATTTTATTGCCGCACTCTTTATACCGGCCACTTCACCAGGAGAAACTTCTATTACTTCTGTTTCAAAACCTTTAGATTCACCCCATTTCAAATACATTCTCATGAGCATCTCTGCCCAGTCCTGTGCTTCTGTTCCGCCTGAACCTGATTGAATATCTAAATATGCATTATTCGGATCCATTTTATTTGAAAACATTCTCATAAATTCTAAATCACTTAATGCCAATTCATTATTGTCTATCTCTTTAGAAATCTCTTCGAGTGCAGATGAATCATCTTCTTCAATAGCGATTTCCGCTAACTCTATAGAATCTTTAATAGCAACATCTAGATTGTTGAACTTCACAAGTTCCTTTTCTAAATAGACCTTCTCCTTATTAATTTCTTGAGCTTTTTGAGGATCGTCCCATATTTTTGTATCACTCAATTTAAGAATTAATTCTTCAAGTTTTAAGGTCTTATTTTCAACGTCAAAGATACCCCCTTAGATCTTCTATTCTTTGAGAGTGATCTTTTAGCTCTTCATTAAGTGATGTAATTTCTGTCATGTATTAAAGTGCTTTAGAGAGAACAAAACTTTTAATCTCTTCGTAATTTTCTTCCAAAATATTGAATTGCTCTTCCTGTTGAAATATTTTTTCAACTTTCTTAGGAAGAGATGAATGATAGTCTGGAATGGCTTGCTCAATAGCCTCTGAAAATTTAGCAGGATGAGCAGTTCCCATTGTTATGACGGGTTCATTTGAAGGTGATATTTCATTACTCGCCCTAACCCCAGTGGCTGTATGTGGATCAATTAAGTAACCGATCTTTTGATGTGTATTGATAATTTGCTTGATTATCTCTTGATCATTGCTGCAATAACTTTTAAAAAAATTAGAAACTACACCTATCTTACTATCAGGAATATCAATACTTTTTTCCGGAAAGGCGCGCATATTTTTTGCAAGTAATGACGAATCATTATCATATAAATTATAGAGCAGTCTTTCAAAATTACTGGCAACTGAAATATCCATACTAGGAGCAAGGGTCTGAACAACATTTGTTTTGGCATAGAGGTTGTTAGAAAAAGTTTGATGTAAAACATCGTTTTCATTGGTTGCTATGATAAGCCTTTTTATTGGCAATCCCATTTCTTTTGCAGTCCAGCCAGCATATGCATGACCAAAATTACCCGAAGGTATAGAAAAGGTCAGGTCTCCTTTTCCTTTTAGTCTTAAGTAAGACCAAAAGAAATATACTGATTGAGTCATACACCTTGCCCAATTTATAGAATTTGCAGCAATAAACCTTACTTTAGTATGTTTGAAATCCTCATCAAGAAACATTTTTTTGACTATGTTTTGGCAGCCATCGAAATCAGTTTCTATCGCTAGTGGGTAAACATTTTTAGATTGAGTTGTTGTCATTTGTTTCCTTTGAAACTCAGTTACCTTTTTATGCGGATAAAGAATATAAACTTCAACATTTTCATGTCGCGCACAAGCAGAAATTGCTGCTGCTCCGGTATCTCCAGATGTAGCTCCAAGAACAACTATTTTTTCACCCTTCTCTTTTGCAAAGTGATTAAGTAAAGCTCCCAATAGCTGCATAGCAACATCCTTGAAAGCTAGTGTAGGACCATGAAATAATTCTAAGACCCAGTGATTCTCTTCAATCTCCTTTAACTTAACAACATCTTCTTCATCAAAAGACGAGTATGCCTCCTCCAATAGTTTTAAAAAAATACTCTCGTCTATTTCACTTTCTACATAGGTATAAAGAATTTTTGAAGCTAATTGGTGGAAAGGAAGATTTGACCAACTTTCAATTTCTTCGATGGAGAATTTAGGGAATGTTTGAGGCATATAGAGGCCTCCGTCTGGGGCCAGTCCTCCCAATAGTACCTCTGAAAAAGGAACTATAGGGCTTTCTCCTCTTGTACTGTTATATAGCATTATAGATTCTGAATTGTTTGACAGAGTCTGATGTCTCTTCCATTAATTCCAAATTGTTCTTTAATTGTATAGCTTCGATCTCTGTTAAGGGACCTGAAATTATAACTACTGGAACATATATATTTTCTTTATTATTGGTTTTGGTTTCTTTCTGGATAAGAGCCTCAATACTAATTTGGCTATCCGCAAAAACTGAGGAAAGCTTAGCTATAGCCCCGGCTTGATTAATGACATTTAAATTAAAATACCTTCCAAAGTTTTGATTATCTTCCTTAGCAAAATTATTTTTATTTCGCTTTTTATCAGATACAGGCCATCCGCCATTCGAAAGGTCAACTAAATCAGCAATGACTGCAGAAGCGGTAGGCTTAGGACCAGCACCAGGACCATAGTAAACAGTGGAGCCGATTTCTTCACAAAAAATCTCCAATGCATTCATTTGTTGTCCTACTTGGGATAGTAACTGACCTTTAGGAACAAAGGTTGGAAATGCACTTACATTTACTTCACCATCTACTATAGACCCATAAGCTATATGTTTAACTGAATATTCCAACTGTTCTGCGTAAACAATATCTTCAGGAGACACATTTTCTATTCCTTCGTAAGAAACAGAATTAAAATCATACAAAGTATTGAAAGCTAATGCAGACAGTATAGAAGCCTTTTGAGCTGCATCAGTTCCATCTATATCCATTGTTGGATCGGCTTCAGCGAGACCTAAGTCTTGCGCTTCTTTCAAGGCATCCTTAAAAGAAGATTGATTTTCTGACATTTTTGAAAGAATAAAATTCGTAGTACCATTCAATATACCCGCAAACCAATTTACTTTGTTCGCAACCAAACCTTCTCTTAGGGCTTTTATCACTGGTGTACCACCAGCAACTGAAGCTTCAAACCCAATCTGTACTTTGTTTTCTTTTGCAAGCTCAAATAGTTCATCTCCATGAGTTGCAATTAAAGCCTTGTTGGCTGTCACTATATGTTTTCCGTTTTTAATAGCCTCTTCAATCAAGTCTTTCGCTAAATCACATCCCCCTATCAACTCTACCAAAACATCTATCTTAGGGTTTCTAGCTACCTCCATAAGGTCAGTCACAACATCTAGATCATAAGGAACGACTGATTTACCTTTACGAGCACCAACCTGAATGATTTCTATCCTTACTCCACCATTTTCCTCAACTATATCTGGAGAATTGGCGAGGTTCTCAAGTACTGCTCCACCCACATTTCCGACGCCACAAACGCCAATCTTTAATGTTTTCATTAATTTATTGCTTGTACGTTAGATGAATTAGATAAAAATTTCTTTATATTTCTTATAGCCTGTCTCGATCTATGCTCATTTTCTATGAGTGAGAAACGTACGTATCCCTCACCATAACTTCCGAAACCAACTCCTGGTGAAACAGCAACCTTAGCCTGAGCAAGTAACTGTTTACTGAACTCCAAAGAACCGAGATGTTTATGAGTAACTGGTATCTTTGCCCAAACAAACATGGTTGCCTTTGGACTCTCCACATACCAACCAGCATTATTCAAACCTTTAATCAAAACATCTCTTCTTGATTGATACATAGCTTTTATTTCGTTTACATGCTCATCTCCTTGATCTAAAGCTTTTATTGCAGCGACTTGTATAGGAGTAAATAATCCATAATCAAAATAGGACTTTATTCTTGAAAGAGCAGCTAAGAGTTCTTTGTTTCCACAACAAAAACCAACCCTCCAGCCTGGCATATTGTAACTTTTGGATAGAGTAAAAAACTCTACAGCAACGTCTTTTGCACCTTTTACCTGTAGTATCGATGGCGCCTTATAATCATCAAAGCATATATCTGCATATGCAAGATCTTGGATTATCCAAATCTTATGTTCTTTGGCAAACTCTACTATTTTTTCAAAAAACTCGATATCTACGCATTCTGTGGAAGGATTGCTAGGAAAATTCAAAACTAACATCTTGGGTTTTGGGAAAGAATTGGTCATTGCTGACTCTAGTTCTGAAAAGAAATCTATATCCTCGCCAATCGGAACATGCCTTATGTCAGCTCCAGCAATCACAAATCCATAAGGATGAATAGGATATGAGGGATTTGGCACTAAAACTGCGTCACCTTTATCTAAAGTTGCTAATGCAAGATGCCCAAGACCTTCTTTTGAACCCATAGTCACAACTGCTTCACTTTCTGGATCTAGATGAACTTGATATCTCCTTTCATACCAATCACAAATTGATTTTCTAAGTCTTGGTATTCCTTTGGATTGCGAATATCTGTGAGTGCTTCCATCTAAAGCAGACTCTCTTAACTTATCTACTATTTCTGTTGGTGTTGATTGATCAGGATTGCCCATGCCGAAGTCGATGATATCTTCACCTCTCTTTCTTGCAGCAGCTTTTAAGTTTTGAATTTCATCAAATACATAAGGTGGCAATTGATTAATTCTAGGAAAATTACTGTCCATAGAGTAATTCTAGCTGTTAGTAGCAAGAATATTAAGTAAATCTTGAGGAGGCAGATAACCAGGAATCATTTTTCCTTCGTCAGTAATAATGGATGGAGTGCCTTGAACTCCGATTGTATTGCCAAGATTGAAGTGCTTTTCGACTGGATTATCTTCACATAACTTCGTTACTATATCTTGACCCTGCTTTAGTAAAGTTAGTGAATAATTAGGATCTTCATTGCACCATGCTGAAGAGATTTTATTAAAAGAGTCTGACCCTATACCAGCTCTTGGATATGCAAGGTAATTAACTCTTATCCCTAATTCTAAATACTCATCAATTTGATTATGAAATTGCCTGCAATATCCGCAATCAACATCTGTGAAAACGAATATATTATGATTTATTTGTCTAGGCTCAAAAGTTATAAGCTCACTTTCATTCAAACCCTTGATTAAAGTTTTTCTTTGGTAGTCTCTTCTTGCTTCAGATTTATTTACTAAACCATCTTTTGTAATAAGATAAATATCTCCAGATACTAGATAATTACCATCAGATGAAACATAGAGAGGTTCTATTCCTTCAAAATTTACTTCAAAAAAGCCATTCAAATCTGTTTCCTGAATTGAAATCAAATTAATTTCATTGGGAAGAATCTCCGCGAGCTTTCTTTTTACTGCTTCAATTTCCTTTATGTTATCTGATGAGTTAGCCGAACAGCCAGCTGAAAATATCAAAATTATAAGAAAAGTAAAAATTTTATATTGCATTTGCGTACTTAACCTCTTGGGTGATGCTCATTATGTAATTCTTTCATTCTATGTCTAGCAACTTCTGTATAAATTTGCGTCGTTGAAAGACTTGAGTGGCCCAAAAGAAGTTGAACTGTTCTAAGGTCAGCACCATGATTTATTAAATGTGTAGCAAAAGCGTGTCTAAGGGTATGTGGTGAAAGGTCTTTTTTTATAGAAGCTTTTAGAGCATAGTCTTTAATTCTGTACCAAAAAGTTTGACGGGTCATGGATTTTCCTCTTTTACTTAAAAAAAGTTCGGATATTTTGTTGTTTTCTTTCAGCAAGTTGGGTCGACTTTCGTTAATATACTTCTCTACCCAATAAAGAGCCTCTTCACCCATAGGAACTAATCTTTCTTTCTCTCCCTTACCAATAACTCTGATAATTCCCTGTCTTATATTTATGTTTAAGATGTCTAAGTTAATTAACTCGGACACCCTCAAGCCACAGGCATAGATTAATTCCAGCATTGCTCTATCTCTTAAACCAATAACTTCTTCGACGTCGGGAGTATTTATAAGTTTTTCTACTTCATCTTCGGAAAGTGTCTTAGGAAGTGATTGACCTAGCTTAGGGCTATCCACTTTAGAGGTAGGATTTTGAACTAAATTATGTTTGATAGTTAGGTGTGAGTAGAAAGCTCTGAGACTTGAGAGAGATCTTGCAGTTGATCTGCCACTATAGCCCTCTTTTAGTCTTGTAGCCAAATAATCTAATAAATCCCCTCTACTGACATCTAACAACGATGAACCTTTGTACCAATTAGAAAAAGAAATAATGTCGTGCCTATAAGCCGATAAGGTATTCTTGCTTAAACCTTTTTCAAGCCATGAATCATCGATGAAAGAATCAATGAGATTTTCTGAATTTATATCTACAGTGCCCATAGCCGAAATGAGCAAGACAGTAATTAACTTAGTTTCTCTTTAATCCTTGCAGATCTGCCCGTTCTTTCTCGCAGATAAAAAAGTTTAGCCTGTCTCACATCTCCACGTCTTTTAACCTTAATAGAGCTTATAATGGGGCTGTGAGTTTGAAAAGTTCTTTCTACCCCTACTCCATTAGAGATCTTTCTCACAATAAATGATGACCCTAATCCTCTCTTTTTGATAGACAGGACAACGCCTTCAAATGGTTGAAGTCTCTCTCTGGTACCTTCAACGACTCTCACATCCACTACAATGGTATCCCCAGGAGAAAAACTTGGAATATCATCTCTTAGTTGAGATGTCTCTACAGTTTGTATGTATTTATTCTTATTCACTATGAAATAACCTAATTAGGCTGCGCATTCTATCAGATAAATATTCGATTATTCATCTTTAATTTCATTTAATAGTTCAATCTCCAAGTCAGAAAGATCTTTACTTTTTATAAGATCGGGTCTGTTTTTAAGTGTTATTCTTAATGACTCTTTGAGTTTCCATCTATTTATCTTTTCATGATTTCCACTGATTAATATTTCGGGCACATTCCCATGAGGTGTTTTTTCGGGTCTTGTATATTGAGGATGTTCTAAAAGTCCATCACTGAAAGAGTCATTTAAAGACTCCTTATTTCCAATGAAATCCTTATGCTGTCTTGCTATAGCTTCCATAAGAACTAAAGCTGCGAGTTCACCACCATTTAATACGTAATCCCCTATTGAAATTACTTCATCAATACAAGTTTCTTCAATTCTTTTGTCTATACCCTCATATCTACCACAAACTATTGTTATATTTTCATAAGCTTTTAAGTCAATGGCTTTTTTTTGGTTAAAGATAGTACCGTGCGGTGCCACGAATATGACATGAGTTTTATTATGCTTTTTTATCTCATTAACGGTATTGATAATTGGTTCTGCTTGAAAAAGCATGCCTTGTCCTCCCCCAAAAGGCTTATCATCTATTCTTCCATCTTTATTTCCACTGAATTCTCTAGGATCCCAAGCCTTTACTTCAATCAAACTGCTGTTAATAGCCTTAGCGAATAATCCATGTTCAATAAAATTATTAACCAGATCGGGGAAAATAGTAACTAAATTGAATTTCATTACTTTAAAAGTTATCTGGCCAATCAACTAACAGCAGGCCTTCTTCTAAAGAAATTTCTTTAACTACTTGAGGTTTTATATAAGGCAAAAGTCTTTCTTTGTCATCTATACTTTCTTTCGTACTTTGAACTATTAGAACTTCATTAGATTTTGTACCGAACGATCCCTGAACAATTCCGAGAATTTTATTTTCTAAATTCCTTACTTTTAACCCTTCTAATTGATAAAGATAATACTCTCCATCTTTTAGTGGAGGTAGATTTTCTTCGTGAATATAAACTTCTTTATTTCTAAGTTTCTCTGCGAAATTACGATCATCGCATCCTTCAAGTTTTATAATCAATCTATCTGATTTCTTAAAAGTGTTTTCTAGCTTGAAAGACTTTTCTTGTTCAACAATTAGCTCTTCATAATTTAAAAGAGTAGATAAATCTTTACCGTAGTAATGAAAGTAAATGTAACCCTTTATTCCATGTGGCTTACCAAGTTTTCCTATAAGTATTTTTCGGTCTTCGGACCGCATAGATCAGTTGAGGATTATGAATCCTTTTCTTTATCTTCTGTCGCAGCTTCTTCAGGTGCTTCTTCTGCTGGTGCTTCTTCTTCTGCTGCTGGTGCTTCTTCTTCTGCTGCTGGTGCTTCTTCTGCTGCTGGTGCTTCTTCTGCTGCTGGTGCTTCTTCTGCTGATGCTTCTTCTACCGGAGCTTCTTCTAACGGAGCTTCTTCTGTTGCAGCTTCAACTGGAGCTTCTGCTGGTGCTTCTTCTGCCGGAGCTTCTTCAGCCGGAGCTTCTTCTATTGCTTCTTCTGCTGTTGCTTCTTCTGCTGTTGCTTCTTCTGCTGTTGCTTCTTCTGCTGGTTCTTCTTCTAATGGTTCTTTATCAGCTAATTTCTTGGCGAGTTTCTTTTGTCTTTTGAGATCTTTTGTAGCTAGTCTTTTTTCAGTCTGTTCTGGTGTCTCTTTATTTTGCTTAAGAAGATTCAATACTCTGTCACTGGGCTGAGCACCTTGTCCTATCCAGTAATCTATTCTTTCTATATCTAACTCTAATCTAACTTCCTGACCAGAGGCTATTGGATTGTAATAACCTACTCTCTCAACAAATCTCCCGTCCCTAGGCATGCGAGAGTCTGCAACGCTTACATGGAAAAAGGGTCTTTTTTTTGCTCCAGATCGAGCCAATCTAATTGTTAACATTTAATAAAATAGTTATTTATATTTAAAAAGGCGATCATTCTAGTCCATAAGCTGTCTCTTTCAAGAGAAATTTATATGTTTATTTGCTTTCTAATGCCTACAAATGTTTATAATGCAGACTTTGAAGCAATATTTATATTTCTTGTACGTACTTTTCACACCTAAAATCCTGATTAGGATATCTTAAATTGAACGAAATTCCCCTATGGATTCTTTTAGCATCAATAGCTTTTTTGGTATTGATGTCAGCTTTTTTTTCTGGTTCTGAAACCAGCATGATGGCTATTAATAGATATCGCTTAAAGCACTTGGTGAAGGAAAAAAATAAGTCTGCTAAGAGAGTTTCAAGATTATTGGAAAAAACAGATAGACTCTTGGGAGTTATTTTAATCGGAAATAATTTTACTCATACTTTGTCTACAGCTTTAGCAACTGTAGTTGCCATAAGGATATGGAGCGATAATGCTGTTTTAGCTGTGACTGTGTTTATGACTATCATTATGATCATATTCGCTGAGGTAATGCCAAAAACAATTGCGGCACTTAAACCGGAAAGTATTGCATTTCCTTCTTCATACTTGCTAAAACCTTTATCTAAAATCTTAAGCCCCTTAATTACTCTAGTTAGTTTTGTTTCCAATAATGTAACCAAGCTAATAGGGATAGATTTAGATAATGCTAATAAAGACGAATTAAAGCCAGAAGAGTTAAGAACTTTACTGCAAACTTCAGGTGTGCCAAAGAGACAGGAAGAAATGTTAATGGGCATTTTTGACATGGATAATCTATCTGTTAATGATGTGATGATTCCCAAAAATGAAATCATTGGTATTGATCTTAATGATGAAATAGAAGACATAGTGAAGCAATTGCAAGAAATTGATTTCACATACATACCATGTTACACAGATACCATAGACAATATTCAAGGTTTTTTGTCTTTAAATAAAAAGGCAGAGTTTCTAGGTAGCGAGGCAAAATCAATTCGAAGTTTAAAAGATGAACTACGTGAGCCTTTGTTTGTTCCTGAAAATACTCCTTTATATAAACAGCTTGCCAATTTTCAGTCTTCAGGAAGAAGAGTTGGTTTGATTGTAGATGAATATGGAGATATCGAAGGAATAATCACCTTGAGATCTATTCTTGAGATAATTGTTGGAGAGATTACAACCGAATCTATAGAAAAGATGGATATTATGCCACAAGCAGATGGTAGTTATTTGGTAGATGGAAGCATGATGATTAGAGAACTTAACAGAAGACTTAAATGGGAGTTACCAACCGAAGGCCCAAAAACATTGAGTGGCTTAATACTTGAAGAAATTCAAACTATACCTGATACCAATGTTGGCTTGAGCATAGAAAACTATAGAATTGAAACAGTACTTATCAAAGATAACGTTATCAAGCTAGCTAAAGTTGAAGTAATCGAAGAAATAATTGAACAAAATGAGGAACAAGAATGATTAATGAATTTTGGATCCTTGTTTTAGAGACCTGGCAACAAGGGATTAGAGGAATAGGTATTGATAATATAATTATCTGTTTGCTAATTATTTTGGGATCTTTAGTGGCAAGAGCCCTTATGAATACTTATCTTCTAGACAAGATAGCAAAACTAACTGAGAAATCAGAAACTACATTAGATGATGAAATTATAGAATCATTGAGAGGTCCTTTTGGGTTAATTCCTGTAGCTTTTGGACTTTATCTCATTACAGCTTACCTACCATTTAGTGGGTCTTTAGATTTGATAGCAACAAATTTAGTAAAAATGCTTGTCATCTATACTATCTTCAGCGCACTAGCAAACCTAACCAAACCTTTATTAAACCTACTCAGTGATAATTCCTGGTTAACACCAGCTATGACAACTTGGCTAAGTCGAGTTGCAAGCGCACTTGTTTGGATAGTTGGTATAACAATGATGCTTGACATATGGGGAATTGAAATCGGTCCAATTATCGCAGGACTAGGACTTTTTTCAGTAGCCGTAGCTCTCGGTGCACAAGATATGTTTAAAAATATCATTGCTGGTATTTTTATTCTAAGCGAAAAAAGGTTTCAACCAGGAGACAGAATAAGGATCGGGGATGGACTGCATGGAATTGTCGAGTCAATCGGCTTTCGCTCAACTCAAGTAAGGTTACTAGACACTTCTCCAGTATTTGTTCCAAATACAGACCTCTCAGATGCACAGGTTATAAATCATCAAAATATGAATTACAGAAGGATATTTTGGACAGTCAATCTTGTATACAGTACCACTGCTCAACAACTCGAAAGTATTTGCAAGGATGTAGAAGAATATATAAATACCAGCAAGAACTTTATTCAGAATCCGGGACAAGAGAACTTTGTAAAAGTTACAGAGCTTGGATCGAGTTCAATAGATTTAACAATTTTGTGTTACATGGATGTAATTGACTACACACAATTCTCGCAAGTGAAACAAGAGCTAATCTTCAAGATCATGGAAGTAGTAGGTACTTATGAATCAGATTTCGCTTTCCCAAGCAGGTCACTATATATAGAACAACAAGACTAGCCTCCTATAAAGGAAATCTCAGCATACTAGTAATAGGTTTTATAGAATCGTTTTTATCTAAAATAAAGTTTTGGGCTGTTAAAAGCAGTGCACGTTCATGATCTCCCATGAACTTTGAAACGGAACATTCTTCTGCCTCCTCTTCATCAGCTAAGCTCTCCAATTCTTCGTAAAGCGGGAGGTAATGGTTCTCTATAGATTTCTCCACGTCTTTCATCAATTCTTTAAAGGGAACTTCTTTTAGAGAAAGTCCAATTTCAATTCCACGTTCGCGAGATACAATCTCCTCTCCTAAGGGCAAGTCTAGTTTGCGAAGCAAAGGTCTCATAACTGCTTTTGCTTCTGTTTCAAACTGTAACATCGAGCCGTAGATATATCTCTCTTCTTTGTTTTGTGCATACTTGAGTAAATATTCAAATATCATTTCTCCTGTCTGCTCGCTGTGATAAACCTCCAGTAAACATTCTTTAAATTTCTTATTCATAAATCCTATCTAAATTTATACTTTCAAAAGATAAAAAAGGGAGCAAAAAGCTCCCTTCTTTATACTCAAATTCTATAAGTAATAAGCAACGCTAGACAAAGCTATGCATAGAACAAAACTAGACAATATAACACTCCTTACTGAAGTGATAGCTGGTAGCATTTTCCCCCAAATTGCATTTGCTTGAATTGCAAAAATAATTGCTAAGCCTACTAGCAGTCCTGTCATTTCTAAATTGGCGCCTAAAATCTGACCTGAGGCTGGATAATGAGCAGAAGCAACCATGAAATAAAGCATACCAACAGAAAAAAGTGTATTTGTCCTGGAGGCTAAAGCTGCTTTAGGACCAGCTACTGCAGCATCTCCTTCTTTTATACCAATTACTATTTTCTGATTAGGCCAAATTATTCCCCAAACATTGAGCATCATTAGTGTACCCATCGTTGCTCCTAGAATAATTTCGAGAGTTATTTTTACAGAAATATAGTGCAAAAGTGCTAACCCAGTTAAGAAAGTTAGGAATGCTGCCCATCTAAACCACCAAAGCGCTCTTGGTGCCAATTTTGCAACTGCATCCTTTCTTGCATCATCTTCAGCTTCCTTGAAATATTCTGTTTGTACAAAATTAAAATAGTACAAAAGGCCAATCCAAGCTATACCGACCAGTACGTGACCGAATCTGAATAACATATTAAATAGTTCGTCCATAATCCCTCCCTTATAAAAAGTAAATGATACCTAATTAGCCAAAACTTATAAATTATTTCTTTCAGGCAAGAAAAAAGCCCCGAAGGGCTTTTTCTTTACATCATACCGCCCATGCCGCCCATATCCATTCCTGGAGGCATTCCGCCCGGCATACCACCAGCAGCTCCACCTTCATCCGGAGCATCAGCAATCATGGCTTCTGTAGTGATCATCAAGCCAGCAACAGAGCCTGCAGCTTGTAGCGCAGTCCTCGTGACTTTCGCTGGGTCAAGAATACCCATCTTGATCATATCTCCATATTCACCAGATCCTGCATTGAATCCGAAGTTTCCTTTTCCATCCTTTATCTTGTCGAGGACAACAGAGGCTTCTTCACCGGCGTTATTTGTAATCTGTCTAATAGGTGCTTCCATTGCTCTAAGAGCAATGTTGATACCTACATTCTGATCTTCATTATCTCCTTCAAGACCTTGGATCTTCTGTTGAGCTCTTACTAAAGCTACGCCACCGCCAGCAACCACTCCTTCTTCAACAGCAGCTCTGGTTGAATGTAGAGCATCTTCTACTCTGGCTTTTTTCTCTTTCATCTCAATTTCAGATCCAGCTCCAACCTTAATAACAGCAACTCCACCGGCTAGTTTTGCAACTCTTTCTTGAAGCTTTTCTCTGTCATAATCAGATGAAGTATCTTCTATTTGAGCTCTGATTTGATTAACTCTTCCAGAGATACCATCGGCAGATCCTGCTCCATCGATGATAGTAGTATCTTCCTTATTAAGCTCTACTTTTTTAGCTTGACCTAAATCTTCTATAGTTGCTCCTTCTAGAGAGAGTCCAACTTCCTCTGATATAACAGTTCCACCAGTTAATATAGCAATATCTTCAAGCATAGCTTTTCTTCTGTCACCAAATCCAGGTGCCTTACATGCAGCTACTTTGACTACGCCTCGCATGTTATTAACAACTAAAGTAGCAAGAGCTTCGCCCTCTACATCTTCAGCTAAAACAAGAAGTGGTCTCCCTGCTTTCGCAACAGCTTCCAGTAAAGGCAAAAGATCTCTAATATTTGAAATTTTCTTATCATGCAAAAGAATAAACGGATCGTCCAAATCTGCAGTCATTCTTTCTTGATTGTTGATGAAGTAAGGAGACAAATAGCCTCTATCAAACTGCATACCTTCAACTACTTCTAGCTCATTTTCTATACCAGAACCTTCCTCTACGGTTATAACACCTTCTTTTCCAACTTTTTGCATTGCTTCAGCAATAATTTCGCCTACAGCAGTGTCGCTATTCGCAGATATAGTTCCCACTTGAGCTATCGCTGTATCATCCTCACATGGCTCGGATGCATCCTGAAGAGTTTCAACTGCAGCGGCGACCGCTTTGTCTATACCTCTTTTTAGGTCCATTGGGTTAAACCCAGCTTGAACAGACTTAAGCCCTTCATTAACTATAGATTGAGCTAATACTGTAGCTGTTGTTGTTCCATCACCAGCTTCATCTGAAGTTTGAGATGCGACGGTCTTCACCATTTGCGCACCCATGTTTTCAAATTTATCTTGAAGTTCGATTTCTTTAGCAACCGAAACACCATCCTTTGTTACCGTGGGAGCCCCAAATGACTTATCTAAAATTACATTTCTTCCTTTCGGACCTAATGTCACTTTTACAGCATCAGCAAGTATATTTACTCCTGCCAACATACCTTGGCGAGCGACATCACTAAATTTGACTTCTTTGGCCATTATATTCCTCTCTTTTATAAATTAATTTTCTAAAACACCAAGGATGTCTTGTTCATTAAGAATTACAAGTTCATCCCCATCTACCTTTACCGTATTGCTTCCGGCATACTGACCGAAAACGACTAAATCGCCCTCGCTCACTGAAACAGCTTGTGAATCGCCGTTATCCAAAGTTTTTCCAGGCCCTACAGCTATTACTTCACCTTGAGATGGTTTTTCTGCTGCTGATCCAGGTAGAACAATACCACCCTCAGTAGTTTGCTCTTCATCAGTGCGTCTAACTAGGACACGATCTGCTAGTGGTCTAAATTTCATCTATTTTCTCCAAAAATTTAATAAAAATTTAAATTGTTATCATGAAAGGCTCGACATTCTAATCAGTTGAAAGCACACGTCAATGCTGAATTTTGAAAGTCCTGACCTCTCACATTGAATATTTTGGGGTTTTAAAGGATTTTTCAAGTTTTTTTTCTATTTATCTTTCCTGTATTCACCTTCTATCCAGTCTCCATTATTTTTATTTGTGCCAGTTCCTTGCCCAATTGGCCTGAGATAACTGAAGAGAAGGCCTAAAATGAATATACGAGTTATAGGTAAAAGAACCAAAATACCAATAACATCTGTTATGAAACCCGGAATTAAAAGAAAAAACCCACCTATAGGTGTAAAAATTGTCTTTAGAAAATTATCTGCGGTTGGTTCAAAAAAAGACTTTTTAGATTGTATATCCAGTAGTGTCTTTAACCCTTGATTACGCAATAAATACAATCCCATTATTCCTGAAAAGAAAATCCAGAGCATGGTGTTAAAAGCACCGATGCTTCCTCCTATAACTATGAGGGTATATATTTCTATGAAAGGAAATATTATTAAAAATAAAAAAAAGTATCTCATCGCATATGCCTTATATTTATTTTTGGGGCAAAATATAAATAAACAAGTATTCCTAGTAGATCCGAGAAGAAATCGAAAACCTCTGCTGATCTATAAGGTAAAAAGTATTGTACTAATTCTATAAAGAACGCATACAAAATAAGGAAAATCAATGCGGCTTTATTAAAATGTAATGGCTTTTTTATGGAAAGGTCCATAAAAAGAGTCAATATTAAAAATGCAGAGAAATGAAGCAGCTTGTCTATATAAGGTACAGATGCACCACCTTCCAAGGGAGTAACTGCGGCATAACTTATAAATAAAACTAAGAACAGAAATACAAATCTATATATTCTAATCATCAAGATTATTACGTTTAATGTAATAAAAAAGCAGCAATAAACTGGGCAGCGTTAAAAAAGATGTGAATATAAAAAAAGCCATCCATCCATTTTCTTCACCAAATTCATATTTAAAGAAATTCGCTAACATTCCTGAGAAACCACTAAATAATTTACCAGGTAACATCATGAAGGAAGTCAGAAGAGCATATTGAACAGCCGTATATTTTTTTGAAACTAGACTTGTAAGAAAAGTTATATTTGCAGTGCCTACAACTCCAGCCGCCAAACTATCCGCTCCAACGACCCAGCCAAGAAGATATAAGTCCTTTTCAAGTATGGCTATCAATGAAAAAGATAGATTAGTCATCAACACGAGAAAAGCGCCGATAATGAGAGTAACTTTTACTCCTAGCCTTTTAACCAAAAGGCCTCCTAAAAAAAACCCAACTATCGAGGCAATGACAGCAACAACTTTAACAATATAACCAATTTCCTTAAGCGTATATCCCTTTTCTAAATAGAATGGACTGGCCATAGGGCCCATGACGATATCGGTTAGCCGATAGGTTGCAATGATCATGAGAAGAAAGGATGCAAAATATAGTCCAAAGCGTGTAACAAAATCTTTCAAAGGTTCAACTATAGAATTCTGTAGCGTTACTCTTTTTAAATTGACATTTACTTCTTCAGGACAAATCAAAACACCTATGATGCCGATTAACATCAGAAGAGACATAACTTGGTATGTTAAAGTCCAACCATAGTCTGAAGCAAAAATTAATGCGAAGGAGCTTGAAATTAGAATCGCCATTCTATAACCAAATTGATAACTAGCTGCTAAGTTGCCTTGCTGATTTAAATCTGCAAGCTCAATTCTAAAAGCATCAATGGCAATATCTTGTATCGATCCTAAAAAGGCTACCAGAAAAGCAATTAACGCAAACACCTGCAAACTATCAAGTGGGTTAACAATAGAAAGGAGCAGGAGACAAGTCGCTATAGATATTTGAGATAGCAATATCCAACTCTTTCTATAGCCAAGTCTATTAAGTAAAGGTACTGAAAAATTGTCTACTAATGGTGCCCATAGAAACTTTAAGGAATATGTTAAGACTATCCATGCAAAAAAGCCTATAAGGGAAAGATCAATACCAATATCCGCTAACCAAACACCCAAAGTTGAAAAAATCAGAATATAAGGCAAGCCCGACGAGAAGCCTAAGCTACCTATGGTAAAATTCTTTAACATTTAGAAATTTAGTCTCTGAAGTTTACAAACTGCAAAGGAATATCATAACTCTGATCTTTTATAAGCTGAATAATAGCTTGCAGTTCATCTCTTTTTTTTCCAGTAATCCTTATGCTATCTCCCTGAATAGAGGCTTGAGTTTTCGACTTTGATTGCTTGACCAAAGCAGTTATTTTTTTTGCTAGCTCTTTATCAATCCCTTCTTGCAAGTCTATGGTTTGTTGGGCCGATCCTCCAGACACTTGAATTTCTTGTGGTTTTAAGCTTTTTAGATCAATTCCTCTTTTGGCAAGAGATTCGTTGAGTAAAGGAGACATTTGATGAATTTGGAATTCTTCATTCGCAGATAAATCTATCTGTTTTTCACTGATACTAAACTCAGCTCCGGTACCTTTAAAGTCAAATCTATTTTGTAAAATTCTATTAGCCTGATCTACGGCATTAGTAAGCTCATGATGATCAAGCTCAGATTTAATATCAAAAGAAGCCATAATGCTTACCTCCAAATTACTTTTACAAAAAGTCTGCCAATCACATTATGAAAATAATTAGCAAACAATCAAAGTGTAACACTCTCATGAGTTACCAAAAAGATTTACACTAGGTTAGATAAGTAATAATGCCAGTTAAATGCCTTTCCAGGATCTGTCTTTCTGCCAGGTGCAATATCAGAATGCCCAACAATGTTTTCTTTTTTTATATCTTGAAAAACAAGCATTAATTCTTTGGTTATATCTATTAAGGCACGATACTGATCATCTGTATATGCATTTTCATCAGTACCCTCAAGCTCAATTCCTATGGAAAATTCATTACAATTTTCGCGACCTTTAAATGATGACACACCTGCATGCCAAGCTTTCTTATTAAATGGTACAAACTGAACTAGTGATCCATCTCGCTGTATTAAAAGATGACTAGAAACCTTTAAATCATATATTTCACTAAAATAAGGATGGTCATTTGGATCTAAGCTATTAGTAAAAAGTTTTTCGATATAACCTCCACCGAATTCACCGGGAGGTAAGCTGATGTTATGTATCACAAGAAGTGAAATTTCTTCTGTCATTCGCTCAGAGCAATTTTCAGACAAGCAGATTTTCGCTTCTTTTAAATGAAATGATTGATCAATCTGCAAAAGAATTCCTCTATTGTTTTATGAAAAGTTTTGGCTGTTTTTTTTCTCTAACGTCATTAGTCTTCTTATCTTTTCTGGCTTGCTTTAAACCTTTTCTTATTTCTCTTCTTTTGAGTACTCCATCAGAATTTAAATCCATTTTCTCAAAACGTAAATTGCTTGATGCAAGAAACTCCTCTTTTGAAAGAGTTCCATCACTATCTAGATCCATCAAGCTAAAACGGTTTAAAGTATCTGAATTAAACTCTTCAAGACTGATGGATCCTTCTTTATCAATATCCATTTCATTTAGTTGTCCTGACATATTGGAAGCTGTGCTAACCTTTAAAGAGAACAGTCCAATTAATAATGTCCCAATAAAATATTTTAATTTCATATTCTTCACCTCTTTAATTCTTAGGCATCTAATGAACGAGAAAGTTCCAAGTAGCTTATCTTAAGCCTTTGGGTAATCTAAAAGATATTCCTTCGTCAGTTCTTTTTTTATTTCCTACCAAATTAAACCCATAAGATGAAGTAAGTTTATCTATAACTTCCGACACAAGATGTTCTGGAGCAGAAGCTCCTGAAGTAAGGCCAATTTTAGATTTGCCTTTTAAGCAATCTGAAGGTAAGTCACCGATAGTATCAATTAGATAAGCCTCAACTCCTGATCGTTCAGCTATTTCTCTCAGTCTATTGGAATTAGAACTATTTTCAGAACCAATAACTAACACTAGATCCGACTCAAGAGCTAATTGCTTAATTGCATCCTGTCGATTTTGGGTTGCATAACAAATATCATCTTTCTTTGGGCCCTTGATATCTGGGAATCTATCAATCAGAAAATCTTTTATATCTTTCGTATCATCTACAGATAAAGTTGTCTGGGTCACAAATGCCAAACGAGACGAATCTTTAAAATTTAGCTTTTTAGCATCTGATATATCTTCAATAAGAGTAATTGTACCGCCAAATGATGTATCAAACTGTCCCATTGTTCCCTCTACTTCGGGATGATTCTTATGACCGATTAGCAAACAATCAAACCCCATCTTCGCATATGTATTAACTTCAGCATGTACCTTACTTACTAAAGGACATGTCGCATCAAATACATCTAGTTTTCTGACTTCAGATTCAAATTCAACTGCTTTTGAAATACCATGAGCACTGTAAACAACGACCTCCCCTTCTGGTATCTCTTTAATATCTTCTACAAAAATTGCACCTAATCGTTTTAATTCTTCAACAACGGTTTTGTTATGGACTACCTCATGTTTTACGTATACTGGAGCGCCATGGATTTCTATAACCTTCTTAACGATCTCTATGGCTCTGTCTACTCCTGCACAGAAACCACGAGTATTAGCTAGTCTTATTTCCATTTAGTCTAAGTTTTGAAATTACTATATCAAGAATATAAATTATTACTCCAATTGTAATAAATGAATCCGCAAAATTAAAAATATAGAATGAGTAGTTTTCATAGTAAAAATTAATGAAATCAATTACATGACCTCTAAAGCTGCGATCTATTAAATTTCCAATCCCTCCTGACAGTATGAATAATAATGCTAAGGATTCATATTTATTTAAAGTTTCAAATACCAAAATATAAACCAGATATAAACAAACAAATGAAACTAAAGTGACTAGAATCCATCTCCCTAAATCTCCTCCATCATCGAATAAACTGAAAGCTATACCAGTATTAAGTATTAAATAAATATCTAAAATGGGTAGCAAGTTTAAACTCTCCCCTATGGAAAAATTTTTTACTATAAGGTACTTACTTAGTTGATCTGTAAAAATGAGAGATACAAGGAGAATAATCTTTTTCATGTGAATAAGTCACAATTAGGCAAAAATCCTTATTTCACCATTTCCATTGACATTGTCATAGCATCTCTGACAAATGGATTCATGTCCTTTAATTGTTCCAACTTCTGATCTGCTATGCCAGCAACGAACGCATTTTTGGTGATTAGTCTTCTTTACTTGAACTCTCATTCCTTGAATGGCTGAATCATTACCTTGTTGCCCGATATCTGAAACTTTTGCTTCGGAAGTGATAAAAATAAATCTTAATTCACTAGAAAATTTATCAAGAAGATTTTTAATATCTTTTTCACAAAATAACTCCAACTCCACTTCTAATGAAGATCCTATGATTTCATTATTTCTTGCTTCTTCTACATGCTTATTCACTTCTGATCTGATTTCTAAAATCTTGGTCCATTCATCATTAGAGAACTTCAAGTTGCCTATCTCATCCCATTCCTCAAACCACTCAAGGAGATGGACTGATTTAGTATCATTATTCAATAGCTGCCATGCTTCTTCTGCAGTAAAAGATAGAATTGGACTAATCCATCTTAATAATGCTTGCAAAATATTGGAAAGAGCAATCTGAGAAGATAGACGAGCATCAGATGTTGATTTAGCTGTGTAAAGTCTATCTTTTAGTATGTCTAAATAAAATCCACCTAAATCATTAGCGCAAAAATTATGAATTTTTTGAAACGCATGATGAAAGTCATAATTTACATAGTCTTCTATGATCTCCTCTTGAAGATTTTGAGTCTTAAGAATCATCCATTTATCTAATTCTGTAAGTTTTTCAGGTACCAGTTTTTGTCCAGAATAATCACTTAAGTTTCCTAATAAAAATCTTATTGTATTTCTTATTCTCCTGTAAGAATCAGATGATCTTTTTAAAATATCATCAGAAAGGACAATTTCTTTAGTGTAGTCAGTAGATGCCGCCCATGTTCTTAAGACATCAGCACCCATCGTCTCCCATACTTTTTGAGGAGAAATGACATTTCCTAGAGATTTAGACATCTTCTTTCCATCAGCATCAACTACAAAGCCATGGGTCAAGACTGCCTTGTAGGGCGGAACATCTTTCATCGCGATACTTGTAAGTAATGATGACTGAAACCATCCTCGGTGCTGATCAGAACCTTCTAAATATAGATCAGCAGGAAACTGTAGATCTTCATTCACATCTAATACACAAGCATGAGTAACTCCAGAATCAAACCAAACATCTAAACAATCTGTTATTTTTTCGAAAGACTCATGATCATCAATTAGATCCTTAATTTCTATATCATGCCAAGCTTGGATGCCTACTGATTCAACTAAATCAGCTACTTTTTCTATTATTTCTCTGGTTTCTGGATGGAGCTCTCCTGTTGCTTTATGTATCAGCAAAGCAATTGGAACGCCCCAAGACCTTTGTCTAGATATACACCAATCTGGACGTTCTTCCAGCATAGAGCTCATTCTGGCATGACCCCATGTTGGTGCCCAGTTAACAGAATCGACAGAATCTTGAGCATGTTGTAATAGATCTTTTTCCTCCATAGAAATAAACCATTGAGGTGTTGCCCTAAACATTACTGGGGTCTTATGCCTCCAACAATGGGGGTAGCTATGTTCGTAAGACGATTTAGATAATAAAACTCCTCGCTCTTCCAATAGATTTGTTATGTTTTCATTAGCTTTGAAGACAAATTGCCCTGCAAAATGTTCTACGTCCTCATTATATGTCCCATTTCCTTTAACTGGATTTAGAACATCAATACCATTTTCCTTGCATACAGCATAATCTTCTAACCCATGACCGGGTGCGGTATGTACTATTCCTGTTCCTGCATCAGTTGTAACATGATTACCAGATATTATTAGAGAATTTCTATCAAGATAAGGGTGCTTAGCATTAAAACCTAGTAGATCAGTACCTGTACAAGTTCCAAGAGAAGTAAATTTATCAACACCAATCCTTTCTAGGGTGGAATCCACTAAATCTTGAGCAAGAATTATATTTATTGGTTTATTATCATGAAGTATCTCTATTAATTCATAGGTAAATGATTCATTTATTGTCAAAGCTAGATTCCCAGGTAAAGTCCAAGGAGTAGTCGTCCAACTCGCAACATAAGAATCATTAGTTGAGGAACAAGAAAAAATCTCTGATATATTTTTATTATCAATTGGAAAAATAAAATCGATAGAAGTTGATATCTTGTCTTGATACTCAACTTCAGCTTCAGCTAAAGCTGAACCACAATCAACACACCAGTGAACAGGCTTATCTCCTCTTTGAAGATGCCCTTTTTCAATTATTCTACCTAAGGACCTGATAATGTTCGCCTCAAAAGCAAAGTCCATAGTTACATATGGATTATCCCAATCTCCAATAATTCCCAATCGCTTGAAATCTTTCTTTTGTATATCTATCTGTGACTGGGCATATTCCCTGCAAGCTTCTCTAAATTCAGATACAGAAATCTTATGACCTGCTTTGCCTTTTTTCTTCTCAACATTTAATTCAATAGGCAAGCCATGACAATCCCATCCAGGAACATAAGGCGCGTATTTTCCATTTAATGTCTGAGATTTAATTACTATATCTTTGAGAACTTTCTGGGCGGCATGTCCAATATGAATTTGCCCATTGGCATATGGCGGACCATCATGAAGTATAAATTTTTCTCTACCTTCTCTTGCCGCAGCAACTTCCTTGCGCAAATCCATTTCTTCCCAAAATTCAATCATTTTGGGCTCCTTTGAAGGCAAATTTGCTTTCATAGCAAATCCTGTATCAGGTAGATTCAGTGTTTCTTTATAGTCAGACATATTTAATTTTTTGCACTTTAACTGAAATATTCCTTTGCGAAAGAAATATCTTTAAAAATTTGCTCTTTCAAAGCTTCTAAACCATCAAACTTTTTTTCATCTCTAACTTTTTTTAAGAATTCGACTGTAATCTTTTTTCCATACAAATTGCCTGAAAACTCAAGAATATGAACCTCCAACACTGGATTTTGTCCATCCACTGTTGGTCTTGTGCCCATGTTAGCTATACCGCCATATTTCTTATCATCTAAATCTACGCTAACGATATAAACTCCTGCGATAGGAAGTTTATTTTTAGGAAGCCATAAGTTTGCGGTAGGTACACCAAGTTGAGTTCCAAGTTGTTGTCCATAAACTACATTCCCGCAGAAAGAATAAGGTTTTCCTAAGAGTTCTTTCGCATCACTAAAGTTTCCTGAAATCAGTGAATTTCTAATTCTAGTGCTACTTACTCTTTCTCCATTTACTTCAAAGGTTTCTGTATTTTCAACTAAGATATCGTTTTCTTTGCCCCAGCTCTTTAAGAAATTAAAATCCCCCTCTCTATTTGCACCAAACCGAAAGTCATCACCTATAACTATCTTTTTAATCGACAATCTTGATAAAACCTCACTTATAAAATCTTCAGGAGTCATTTTTCTAAGCTGATTATTAAAATTCAGGAAAAATGAAAACTCCACACCTAATTCCTTTAATCTTTTTACTTTTTCAGGCCAAGGAAAAATTCTAGGTGGTTTTTCTTCTTCAGTTCCTAAGGCCTCAGCAAAAAACTCTTTTGCGTGCGGCTCAGTAAAAATTACAAGAGTCTGCCAATTATTTTGAGCAGCATCTTTTTTCATATTCTTAATGATGTGCTGATGCCCAAGATGAAGTCCATCAAAATTACCTATAGTTGCTATGAGATCAACATCTTTATATTTAGAAAGATAAAGATCTATATTCTGTATTCCTCTTATTAGATACATGCTAATTCACAAAGTTCTCAATTTTTAATCCTGTCAATCTTAAAGCAATCAAATATAAACCCATACCAATGATTATCATCTTTAAAAGATAGAATATTTGTTCAAAATCACTTGAGTTTCTTAAATAGGCAACTTCTTGACCAAAAAAACTTAAAAATAGAACTAGCAGTAAAGAGGCAAAAACCAATCTTAACCAAAATAAAAGCCACCCTTCTGAAGGCCTGTAAACATCATCGCGTTTAAGAAAGATTAACAAGGTTAATACAGTGAAAAAGGCTGATATAGAACTCGCTAGTGCAAGACCTACATGACCATAACTAAGATTAAAGCCTAAAAACCAGGCTAGAAATACATTCAAAATCATTGAAGCCAAAGCGACATACATTGGTTTTTTAGGCTCTTGTCGAGCAAAAAAACTGGGTGTCAGAATTTTTATGAGCATAAATGCAATTAAACCAAACGCTAAAGCAATCAAGCTATATGAAGCTTGCAAAGAATCTTGAGAATTAAAAGCACCTCGTTCAAATAAAGTTAAGATTATTGGTTCTGCAAGCATAATTAAGCCTACAACTGCCGGTATCCCTATGAGCAATATTAATCTGATAGACCAATCTAAAGTGTTAGAGAAAGATGCCTTATCTTCTATCACAAACAATGATGATAGTCTGGGCAAAATCACTGTTCCTATAGCAATAGCAAATATTCCCAAAGGCAATTGCATAAGCCTATCAGAAACATAAAGCCAGCTTGGGCTTCCTGTAGGTAGTAGTGAAGCCAGTATTGTGTCGATAAGCATATTTATTTGACTTACTCCTCCAGCAATAATTCCTGGAATCATCAAATACATCACCTTCCTTACACCCGGATGACTAAAATTTAATTTGAATTTAGGCAATAAACCCATGCTTACTAATGCAGGTATTTGAATGAGGACTTGGATGATACCTGCAGCAAAGACTCCCCATGCAATAGCATAGATTGGAAGTTCAAATTTAGGCGCGAACCAGACAGCAGCCGCAATAAGACTAAGGTTATAAAATAAAGGTGTAAGCGCAGGTAGAGAAAATTTCTGATAAGAATTTAATATTGAGCCGGAAAAAGCCACTAAAGAAACCAAAAATAAATAAGGAAAAGTAATCTGAAGTATATCAATGGCTAAATCCTTTTTTAAAGGCTCCATATAAAAACCAGGTGCAAAGATCATTACAAAAATTGGTGCAAATAAAAGAGCTAAAGTTGTGACTAATAATAAAATGCTAGATAAAGCACCAAAGGTATTATTTACGAGGTTTTTGATTTGGCTGGGGTTATCTTCTTTATATTCTGCAAGCACTGGAACAAATGCTTGATTAAAAGCCCCCTCAGCGAATAATCTCCTGAAAACACTTGGTATTTTCATGATGACCACAAATGTGTCTAGTGCCACTCCTGCTCCAAGCAAGCCGGTAATGACTATATCTCGAATCAATCCGAGTATTCTTGATACAAAAGTCCAGAATGAGACTAGTCCGCTGCTAGCTAAGAGCTTTAAGGATTTTTTTTGAGATGGGTCGTCTTGGCTCAGGCCTAGTCCTCTTCGGAAGGTGTAAAATCCATTGAGACCGAATTGATGCAATATCTAAGCCCTGTAGGCTGAGGCCCATCGGGAAAAACATGTCCAAGATGTGCTTTGCAGTTACTACAATGAACTTCTGTTCTAATCATACCAGCTGAGCGGTCTTCTTGAGTTTCAATATTGCTATCTACCGAAGGCTGAAAAAAACTTGGCCAACCAGATCCAGAATCATATTTTTCTTTAGAACTGAATATTTCTGATCCGCACACCACGCAGTGATATGTGCCAGGCATTTTATTGGAATCATATTTTCCACTGAAAGCAGGTTCAGTCCCGTGATTTTGAGTTACATAATACTCTTCAGGCGTTAACTTATCTTTAAGATTATCTTTATTTTGGCTCATAGTTAGGCACTCACTGCTTTCATTAAAACACTTCTGTAGGAATTTGCGATACACATTCTATCTTCATATCCATTTTCAATCATCATGGAATGCGCTTTCGGTAAGTTATACCATGGACACATCATAAATAAGTGATGTTCAAGATGATAGTTTACTCTATGCGGAGCCATTAAAAACCTCACTAAAGGGTTTGTTAATGTTGTTCTTGTGTTATCGAAGTTATTGTTACCGGGCGTAACGGAGTGTTCCGCGATATTTCTTATCCTGATTATTAAACTATAGTATGTAAATGCTGGAAGCCACCATAGTAAGAAAAATAGAGACCAGTGAAAGAAGAAAGAAATTATTAAAAATATGATTGTGTTTGTAATCAAAAATCCGTGAATTTTATGCAATACTTTATTTAGCTTTTCCTTAAAATTTTTAGCTTCAGTATTCAAGATTGAACTTAGGGCTTGAGAGTACCTTTTGTACCCTGTTATTCCGGTTAAATCTCTAAAAACCTTTCTGTAAAAACTGTCTTTTTTTATCGGAAAAGGTGCGCTCAATGATAAATCTGGGTCATCTTTTGTTTCAGTGAACCTATGGTGCTTGAGATGATATGGCCTGTAAACTCTATTATCTTGGAAAATGGGATATGCACAAAGCCATTGTGAGATGAAATCATTTACTTTTGGATCTGAGAATAAAAGGTTGTGTGCTCCATCATGGACAAGTACTGCTAATGCAAACTGTCTCGAACCAATGATAATCACACTTATAAAAAAATTAATAAAGCCAGGGTATGAGTAAAAAAGAGCAATTGAAGAAACAATTAATGCCCAATCAAAAATTAGGGCGAAAACATTCTTGAGATCACTTTTTGATCTAATGATGGCTAACTGTTGTTCGCTAAGAAGATCAGAAGGCTTAATTCTGGAACTATCCATCTCGTAATTATAACTAAGGCAGGCGAGTCTTAAAAATATTTATACAAAGATAAATATCTGATAATTCAAAATTTTCTAAATAATTGATTATATTAAATAAAAACGGCCACCAAAGTGACCGTCTTATTCAATAAAAAAATTTTAGTTCATTACTTTTATATTATTGGCTGTGTAAACTCTAGGAGCTTCACAATCGGTTATCTGTTCTGGTAAAGAACCATCAGACATAGCTTGTTTTCGAGCATCTCTATATTTTCCATATTCATTCATGCTGCTGAAAGAAATATTTATGTAGAAGTCGTTAGAAGCTGAAGTGTCTGATCCACCTGCTGCCCACCATCTCCAAGCTCCTCCTGAATGTCCAATACTGTCAAAAAATGCATTCCATTCTTTATCATTCTCTTTGAAGTCAGAAGCACCTTTTCTTTTCTTGAAAGTGCAGCTATGAAAAGCCCAAATGTTTGTGTCTCCTTCTTCGAGACTTGATGGAGGTTCTCTTGCTTCCCAGATGTCCCAATGACTCCAAGAGGCGCATTCAACTAAATTCTCCCATTTACTGAATACTTCAGTCCCATTTTCAAAAAACCAATCAAGTGAAGTACCCATATCTGCATTATCTGTCGTAAATCCAACCCAGAATAAATCGTATCCGCCATCATTATCGGCAAATAATGTTGGAGTAGTAACCCAGCCATCGTATGGAATGGGATAATCTAATTCATACCAGTCGGTCCTAACCATATCCATTACATCTTCAACACTCTTACCATCCTTTAAATTACATTGCAGAACTTCTCCTGTGTAAGTTGTCCATTCATGATCATCAGCAAAACCTATAAGGCTAAGAGAGCTCAAGACAAATATTAATAAAAATTTTCTCATAATTTATACTCTTAATTTATTCAGCTAATCTTAGTCTAACGTTAGTTGACTCATAAAGCCTTGGTGTATTGCAGTTATGAACTTGCTCTGGTCTTGTATTATTCATCATAGCTACCAGTCGGTTATCTCTTGAAGCTCCATATTCTTGAATACTAGAAAAACTAACAGCCACTAAATAGTCGTAATCTGTCTCAGTTGGAGATCCCGTTTCAGGCCACCATCTCCAATAACCACCTTCAAATCCTGAGTCATCTAAATATTTATTCCAAACCTCATCATTAGAATCTAAGTCATCAACCGACTTACCTTCTTTAAAAGAACAAGATCGAATCATAGTGTAGCCAGTTGCGCCTTCGACCCATTCGTTTTTGGGGGCTCTCCCTTCAACATTAAGATTAAGTGACATTCCTGAACAGTCAGTAACTCTCTCCCATTTTTCACCAATCTTTTGACCACCATCCCTGAATTCATCTTCGGCTTTACCAACACCAGCAAGAGTTTCAGCAAATCCTAAAAAAACAAAATCTAGGTCAAAATCAGAATTTGACATGTAAACCGGAGTCATAACCCAAGCACTGAAAGGTTCTGTAAAGTATTCATCACCGTATTCATTCCATTCATCCAATACTTTCATCACATCATCCATATCTTTACCATCCGCAAATTGACACTGTAATGCTGCCATGCCACCTACATCATCATGATCATCCGCATTAGCGAAGTTCAAAAAAGATAAGCATATTGATATTAATATAATTTTAATTTTCATTTTTTCCTCATTAGTTTAGTTAAAAGGTCTATTTCTAGCGTTCATTGCAGTATAAACTCGTGGTGTATCACAACTTAATATACTTTCTGGTCTAGATGCACTATTCCAAAATTCGTCATCTAATGACTCTCCATACTCTTCCCAAGTGTTGTAGGTAACATTTAAGAGAAAATCTATCTCAAGAGAATTCGAAGTTCCTGGACCGGGCCACCAGCGCCATACACCTCCAGTAAACCCTCTATTATCGTTGTAATCATTCCAAGCTTTATCGCTCGCTCTTAGATCCTCAACTGATTTACCTTCAATAAAAGAACAACTTCTAATTTCCCAAAAAGTAGTTTCGCCTTCTTCAAAGGGAATTGTTGGAGCTCTGGCCTCAACAGCCATGTAATAACCTTGAGAACCGCAGTCAGATATAGAATC
Organism: uncultured SAR86 cluster bacterium; assembly: GCA_902542325.1. GTDB lineage: Bacteria > Pseudomonadota > Gammaproteobacteria > Magnimaribacterales > Magnimaribacteraceae > Magnimaribacter. The sequence continues at coordinate 74,838 of CACBUE010000004.1, forward strand.
CCATTTTGCAAATGTACTAGCTGCTTCTTCGGAGAACCATGAATCTTGAACTATACCCATATCTTTATGGGAATTAGTAAAGCCTACCCATCCAAAATCAAAGTTAGTCTCATTAGCAGATCTAAGAAATGGTGTAAGCACAAATCCACTATAAGCGGCTTTCCAACTTTTATCGGCATAAGGATTCAAATCCTCTGATATAAAATCGGTTACATCATCCATATTTTTCCCACTTTCAAAGTTGCACTGGTAACCCTCCATTCCATAACTTACAGGCATGTGATCATCAGCTATTAAATTATTCAGTCCAACGAATAAAATTAAGACAAGAAAATATCTATCCATATTTAAGTTCCTCACTTAGTTATTTACAGCTAGGGTTGAACAATTCATTATGAAGTCTTCTAATGGATTCCTCACAACATCAAAGTCCGATAAAGCTTCAGACATCCAATCAGATTGTCTTTGATCAAGAAATCTTCCTAATTCATTAGCAGTTTCTGCCTGAACACTTACCATTACTGTACCAGCTCTATCACCACCTACTGTCGATATATAAAAGGCAAAGCTCACAGCAAAATCATTATCATTAGCAGCTTTTTCTAATGCTGTTATGCCGGCTAAGTATGCATTTGCATCGTCTGTTTCCGAGATAACATTATAATTAGCATTCGTAGTTCCTGCTTCTCCTACTGCATCACCTTTCATTACAGACCACATATCTCTTCTAACTAAGTCTCTTTTAGAAGAGATACTTTTTATTGCTCTCTGGGCATCTTCATCTGTAAATTGTCTATTAGAAAGCATGGCAGAAGTGGAGGGGTGCATACTCCAAACATAATGTTCATTCATTTCTCTTCCTCCAGCCATAGGAGAACAAATCCCAGAGGAGGAAACATCATCACCTCCGGCTTTTTGAAAAACAGACGTATTTTCTGTAAGCCACTTCACATAGCCTTCAGGATCATCTGTTGTAATTGTTATGACACTAAGCCCTTGCATCGAAAAAACACTAGAAGATATAAATAGTGAAGCTGTTATTAATATTTTTTTAACTAGATTTGTCATAAATTTCTCCTTAATTATTGTTGCCCACCATAAGCGTTAATGCGATAAAGTCTCGGAGAATCACATGAGACAATATTTCCAAAGATTTCTTGCTGCACCAGTAATCCTCCATTATTTACAAATGATTCTGAACTCTCACCCCATGCTTCCATTGATGGAGCCAGAGAGACGTACTTAAATGAATAGTCTAAATCAGTTGGAGTTCCAGGTCCTGGATACCATTTCACAATTGTACCTTCAGAGCCTTGGCTATCAAGATAAGCATTCCATTTTTGATCTGCCATTGTCACATCCATTAATGTTGCACTGTTAATTAATGAACAATGAGAAACCATCATAACTCCATCACTAGATGTGTTTTCAGTCTGCCTAATAATCTGTGCGGCAAATAATTGCTGTGAATCGCATGTATAAACTTTATCGAATTTTTCAGCAATCTTTCCTGCCCTATCAAACCAAGCATCATAAGCCTTACCAAATGCAGTCCAACTAGGAGCAACACCTAACCACCCAATGTCGTTGGTAAAATCGCTAGCTGATCTAAACATTGGAGTTACCAACCAAGATGCATAAGATACATCTTCATTCTCTTCAACGAAGGCGCTCCATTCATCCTGAATCTTATATAAATCTTCAACATCCTTATTTCCATTAAAATTACACTGAAGGGTTTCTAAGGGAATAAGTGTCGGTGCTTGCATGACATGATCATCTGCATAAAGGCTACTTAGAGATAAGGAAGCAAATAATACGAATATAAATTTAATTTTTTTCATTTTTTCCTCCTAATTGTTTGATCTAACCTGAAGAACATCATAAACGGCTCTGTTATCACAAGTCATGAGATCTCCATATATCGATTGCATAGCTTGATTGCCACCACCATTAACTGCCATATCAACCGCTTTGCCCCACTCTACCAGGCTATCTGCACTTTGACTCCACAAGAAATCTGCAGTAAACCGA
>CACBUE010000005.1 GCA_902542325.1 uncultured SAR86 cluster bacterium
CTAGTAAGGAAACTTATGGGACTACAGGTGATAGGATTCTTCTTTGGTTTGATTTAGTGCGCCAAGATTCATCGATTCCTATGGGAAGTACTGTTAATCAGTCAGATAATCCTATATTCAGAGTCAAGGCAGTAGGCGCATTTGAGCAGAAACCAGGCTGTCCAGACTATTCATCTACAGATATAACACAGGTCGAAATCGAAAGAATTTGTAAAAATGAATGCTATAACCCTTCCGATAGAAGAAAAAATATCTCAAGAATTGAAGTGGTCAAGATTACACCACAAATAACTCAGAACGAGCCTATTGAAAAACTTATATTTGATACATGGAAGACTTTTGAATGTAGTCCAAGTCAACAAGGTTGTGAGATTGAGTTTGTAGATGAGGATTTCAAAGACAATTCAAGAGATACAATTTATTACGTAAGAGCTATCCAAGAACCCTCACCTGTTGTGAATGGTGGAAATTTAAGATGTACCTACAACGATAAAGGAGAGTGCATTAAGGTGAATATCTGTTATGGTGATTCAAGAACCGATAGGGAGGACGATTGTTTAACTCTTTCTGAAGAAAGAGCTTGGTCTTCACCTATCTATGTTAATTTTACGGGGATTTAGACTAATATTTATAAAGCATGGAAGAACGGGCACAAGAGACTGAGTTAGATTTCAAAACCAAGTTTTTTTATGGATTTGGTTCGATTTCTTTTGGTATCAAGAATAATGGTTTTAGTTTTTTTGTTCTATTTGTTTACAACACCGTATTTGGATTACCTGGATGGATGACTGGGCTTGCACTCAACATAATTTTATTTATGGACGCCATAACAGATCCTTTAGTAGGTTATTATTCTGATCGAACTAGATCAAAGTGGGGAAGGCGTCATCCTTATATGTATGCAGCAGCTTTACCTGTTGCATTAACCTATTATTTTCTCTGGACGCCTCCTGAATATTATTCAGATTGGCAGTTATTTTTTTATTTTTTGGTTTGTGCAATCATTATTAGAGTTTTCATTACCTTTTATGAGGTTCCTTCAATTTCACTTGGCCCAGAACTTACAAGTAATTACGTAGAAAGAACATCGTTAATGTCTTTTAGATATTTCTTTGGTTGGTTTGGAGGCCTTACAACTTATAATCTAGTATGGTTTTGGTTTGGACCTAATAACGTTAACGAAACTTACTCTGATGGTAGATTCAACCCAGATGCTTGGGCTGAATATGGCTTGGTCGCAGCAGCACTGATTTTCATTGGTATATTAGTGACCAGCTTTGGTACACATAAACATATTCCTAGATTATTAGCTCCTCCTGAAACAAAAGCCGCTCCTCTGGGCGTGGTTTTTCGACAACTTAAAGAGACTTTACTTGCCAATAGATCTTATATGTTTCTTTTTTTCTCTGGTCTTCTTGCTGCCATGGCAGGTGGAATGGAGGCTGCATTTGCTATATATTTTGATTCTTTCTTTTGGGGTTTAAACACTAGTGAAATGCTTACAAGAGGATTATGTCTTTACCTTGCTCCGGTAATAGCAATTTTTCTTGCTCCAGTATTTACAGACAGATTTGGTAAGAAAAATACTGTTATGTCTATATGGACATTTCAAATAATTTTTGCTGCTCTTCCCTTTGCCTTGAGGTACATCGATTTAGTCTATGGTACTTCTTTGTTTCCGGAAAATGGAAGTCCTTATCTTCTTCCAGTATTGTGTGTTCACGTAGTTATAAACGTTGCTTCAGGAATCATAGTGTTTGCAACTCTTGCATCGATGCTCATGGATTTAGTTGAAGATATTCAACTTAAAACTGGAAGACGAGAAGAGGGCATACTCTTTTCAGCAAGAAGTTTTGCTGATAAGGCAGTTAGTGGAATAGGTATATTATTTGCAGGCATAATTTTATCTCTAATATCTTTTCCAGATCCTGAGGCTCGCGAGCTTCTCGATAATGTTGTACCTAATGATATATTAGCTAATCTAGCTTTGTGGTACGTACCTATTTGTATTATTGCCTTTGGAAGCGCCTTATCTCTAGTTTCAGGCTATACCCTTACCAGAGATGATCATGAAGAAAATGCTGCAAACCCAGATACCAAGGTTTGGAAAGATAGTTAATGCTTTACGCTCACTTATATAACTCACCAGTTGGGGATATAAGTTTACTAAAGGATGATTCAGACTTAATAGGCGTATCTTTTTCGAGCCAAGTTTTTTGTGATACAAAAGCAAGAAGTGATAAAAATACCTTCAAAATAATAATTGATCAGCTTAATGAGTACTTTTTTGAAGGTAGAAAAAATTTTACTATCCAATACAGATTGCCTTTTACTGGTTTTAGGTCAGAAGTTTTTAATGAAATGATCAAAATACCTTATGGAGAATGTGTTACATATTCATATATTGCCGAGAAAGTCGGTAATCCGAAAGCTTATAGAGCTGTTGGCACTAGTTGTGGAAACAATCCAATTCCATTAGTAGTGCCTTGTCACAGGGTTGTATCAAAATCAGGTTTAGGGGGCTTCAGTGGCGGATTAGATATTAAAAGATTTCTCTTAGAGCTTGAAAGCAATTAAAATTCAACAATGAGTGCAATTACATCTATAGAAGTTAAATTAACAAAAGCGCTAGACCCTAGTCATCTAGAGGTAATAGACGAAAGTTATCTTCATAACGTAGAACCAGGAAGAGAATCCCATGTAAGGATAGTGGCCATCTCTAATCTTTTTGACGGACTCAATTTAGTTAAAAGACATCAGCTTATTTACTCTGAGATACAAGAAGAAATTGATGGACCAATACATGCCTTATCTATTCATACTTTCACCGAAAACGAGTGGATAGAAAAGAATGAGAAAGCAGAGCCTTCTCCTAATTGTCTGGGTGGCAGTAAAAACGAAAACTAGAAAATTAAAATGGCAGATAATCATGTCGTTACCTTCTATTCCATCGAAAAAATAGGTGACCATAAAAAAGTTGGCAGGACTGTTGAGCGACATTGTATTAAAAACAGTTTAGTTGGAACTTTTTTTTCGACACCGCAGGGTGTCAATACTACTTTGTCTGGAAAGAAAAAGGCCTTAATTGACCTTGTTTTCTTATTGGAAAAGAAATTTAAATTAACTATAAAAGATGAAACTTGGTCTTCTTCTAATTCTTTGCCTTTTAAGAGATTAAAAATAAAGTGCAGAAATAGATTGTTGCCACTAAAGGGTGATTTTGATCCAGTCACTTCAAGAGGTAAACATTTGAATTACCAGGATTGGAACAAATTAATTACAGATCCCAACACAATTATTCTAGATGTCAGAAATAATTACGAAACGGAAATAGGTACCTTCAAGAACTCAATCATTCCTAAAATGGATAATCTAACTGAATTCCCCCATTTCGTGGATAAAGAGTTATCTGAAATCAAAAAGAAAAAGATAGCTATGTTCTGTACGGGAGGTATTAGGTGCGAAATAGCCTCCTCTTTCATGATGAACGAAGGTTTTGAAGATGTTTATCAACTTGATGGTGGTATTTTAAGATATCTCAAAGATGTTCAAGATGAAAACCTATGGGAAGGGGAATGTTTTGTTTTTGATGAAAGAGTTACTGTAGATAAGAACTTAAAACCAGGAAATTTTCTTCAATGTTTTGGGTGCAGAAGACCTCTATCAAAAACTGATCTTGAATCAAAATATTATGAAAAGGGCGTATCTTGTCATAAGTGCTACAACGTCTCTTCTAAAAAAGATAAGGAAAGATTCTCCCAAAGACAGTTGCAGATTGAATTAGCTGAAGAAAGAGGACACGTTCATATGGGTGCTAACGCAAAACAAGATAAGGTATAAAGATGTCTAAGGTCTTTTCTAAATTCGTTACATCTTACCCAAAGATGATTTTTATTTCTTTCCTTGTCGCTTTATCTTTCTCTATATTAAATCTTAATAACTTTAAGCTAGACGCCTCATCTGATTCTCTAGTATTAGAGAGTGATGATGATCTCAAATATTATAGAGAGGTAAATTCTGATTATGCTTCGTCTGACTTTTTAATAGTAATCTTTAAACCAAATGAAGACCTATTTTCTGGTGAGACTATTTCTCAAGTTAGAGAAATGGTAAATGTTTTTGAACAAATTGAAGGAGTTGATTCTGTTCTAAGTTATTTAGATGCACCATTACTTTTTAGTCCTAAAATGAGTATGAGCGAACTAGCTGATAATCTTCGGACTATTGAAGACGAAGGCACTGATAAAGATTTAGCAAGGCTAGAATTTAAAAATAGCCCTTTATACACAGAACTGCTCACTGACAAAGATGCAACTTATACCGCAATGCAATTATTGCTAAAAAGCAATGATTCTTATGAAGCGGCTATTGATCAACGTTATCATATTCTTGACCTAATAAATTCTGAACAATATTCCCCTAGTATTCATGATTTACAACTAAAAAATATAAATGAGGAAATAAAAACACTCAATGCACAAGCATCTATAGATAGAGACGCGCTAATTGAATCTACAAGAAATGTTATAAAAAGTTTTAAAGATAAAGGCGATATATACCTTGGCGGCACCGCAATGATTGCTTCTGACATGATTAGTTTCATAAAAAGCGACCTTCAATATTTCGCTCTTGGTGTGCTGATTATGTTTGTAATAACTTTAAGTATTATTTTTAAAAAATTACGTTGGGTTGCAATGCCCTTGGTTTCAAGTGCCTTAATTGCTGTTTTCGTTATTGGGTTTCTGGGCTGGATGGACTGGAGGGTTACAGTGGTTTCTTCAAATTTCATCTCCCTTCTATTAATAATATCAATCTCATTAACAATACATTTAATTGTTCGATATCAAGAGCTATACGAGATTAATCCTTCACTCGAAAAAAAGGATTTAGTGGCTTTAACAGTAGAACAAATGTTGAAACCTTGTTTTTATACTGCTCTAACTACAATCATTGCTTTTGCTTCTTTGGGAGTGAGTGAAATTAAACCTGTAATGGATTTTGGTAAGATGATGGTTGCAGGAATATTCTTTGCTTTTATTTTTTCCTTTTTTCTTTTTCCGATATTCAGTCTACTTTTTACCTCTAGTCTTGACCAAGAATCGAAAGATTTCAGTAAAGGGGTAACCGTAGGTTTTTCTAAGCTAACTGAAAAATTAGGGAATTACGTCAGTCTTATCGGAATTATTTTATTTTGCATATCGATATACGGCATCAACCAACTTACAGTTGAGAATAGATTTATAGACTATTTCAAGCCATCTACAGAAATCTATAAAGGTATGGATTTACTCGATAACAAGCTTGGTGGTACAGCACCTTTAGATGTTGTTATTAATGCACCCAAAAATTGGATAACTGATATAGAAGAAGAATCTTTCGATGATGACTTTGGCTTTGAAGATGAAGAATCAACTAATAATGGCTACTGGTGGAATACTATTTCTTTAGAAAAGCTTGAGCAGATTCACGACTACTTAGATTCCTTACCAGAAATAGGAAAAGTTCTTTCTGTTGCTAGTGGTATAAAAGTAGCTACCGAACTAAAAGATGGTGAACCTTTGTCCGAGCTAGATTTAGCTCTGGTTAAAAACATGCTTCCAGAGGATATTAAAGAGAATTTATTGAGTTCTTATATAAGCAATGATGAAAATCAAGTACGGATATCAGCCAGAGTGATTGAGTCTGCCGAGGGTCTAAATCGAAATGAACTCTTGTATGAAATTTCTGAGACTCTAAAAACAGATTACAATTTGGAAGAAGAACAATTTAGACTGACTGGCTTAGCAGTGCTTTATAACAATATGTTACAAAGCTTATTTGATTCGCAGATTGGAACTATTGTTATTGTCTTTAGCATAATTTTTATAATGTTTTTAATTCTTTTTCGTTCTTTATATTTATCCATTATTGGGATTATTCCTAATCTATTGGCAGCAGGAGTTGTGTTGGGAACTATGGGTATTTTTTCAATACCACTAGATATCATGACCATTACTGTTGCTGCTATCAGCGTTGGTATGGCTGTAGATAATACGATCCACTATATTCATAGATTTAAAAAAGAATTTAAAGTTTCTGGAATCTATGTTCAAGCCATGAAAGATAGTCATAGAACCATTGGCAGGGCTATGTTTTATACTTCATTAACAATAATTCTTGGGTTTTTAGTATTTTCAACTTCTAACTTCAATCCAAGTGTCTACTTTGGGTTCTTTGTATCATTAGCGATGGTTATGGCATTATTAGGGGCATTGACGTTATTACCCCAATTGATTCTTTATTTTAAACCGTTGGGAAAAGAAAAATTAATAGGAGACTAGTATGGGACCACTAAAGGGATTCAAGATAATTGAAATGGCTGGAATAGGCCCAGGACCATTCTGTGGAATGATTTTGGCTGATCTTGGAGCAGAGATTATAAGAGTTGATAGAGCTTCTGCTGCAGGGACTGGCTCAAGAGAAGAGCCAGCGAACCGTGGAAAGAAATCAATCGCTGTAGACTTAAAGAGCGAAGATGGAGTTGAGGTAGTATTGAAATTAGTTGAAAGTGCAGACGCTATTTTCGAAGGTTTTAGACCCGGTGTAATGGAAAGATTAGGACTAGGACCTGATATATGCCAAAAAAGGAATGAGAAAATAGTTTTCGGAAGAATGACTGGATGGGGTCAAACTGGACCATTAGCGAATGCAGCTGGACATGATATTAACTATATTGCTTTGTCAGGAGCTTTAGCTGCCATAGGAAGAGACGATTCTCCTCCTGTTCCACCTTTAAATCTAATCGGAGATTTTGGAGGTGGTGGTATGTTATTGGCTTTAGGTATTGTGGCTGCTCTCTTAGAGACTAAAAATTCCGGTAAAGGGCAGGTCATTGATGCAGCCATGACTGACGGATCTTCTCTACTAATGACAATGATGTATTCAATGCATCAATCAGGATTCTGGAACTTGGAACGTCAAACTAATCTTTTAGATGGAGCGGCACATTTTTATGATACTTACGAGTGTAAGGATGGTAAGTATATATCACTAGGATCGATTGAACCTCAATTTTATGCCTTGCTTTGTGAAAAGGCTGAGTTATCTCAAGATGATTTTGGAGATCAAATGAAAAGAGATACTTGGCAAAATAAAAAACAAATGATTAAGAATGTTTTTTTAACAAAGACAAGAGAAGAATGGTGTGATCTTATGGAGGGAAGTGATGTATGTTTTGCGCCCGTATTAGATATGAGTGAGGCACCTATGCATCCGCATAATATTGCTCGACAAACATTTATTGAAATTGAGGGTGTAACCCAACCCGCACCTGCACCAAGATTCGATAGAACTCAAAATGAAATTACACTACCACCCGCCATTGCAGGTGAACATTCAAAAGAAATATTAGAATCACTAGGTATTGATAGTGATGAATATGACAGATTAATTTCTTCGGGTTCTATAGTTTGAAGGAGCTTATCCTAATCTCTGGAAAAGACTGTAATTTATGCAGAGAAGCTCAATTATTACTTTCTCAGATAAAACTCAAAGACTGCATACTGACCACTGTCGATATATATTCAAAGAGAACGTATGTCGATAAATATTGGGATAAAATTCCAGTCATTCTCTATGGTGAGCAAGAGCTTCTTTGGCCATTTGATAAAGAAAAAGTAATTAAACTTTTAGATTGATATATCAAAAAAGTCTAATGAATTCATATAAATAGCAGTAAAAACTAATTCTTCACTTTCTTTTCTAAACTCTGCAACTTTTTTTGCAATATGACTTAAATATTTTGGTTCATTTCTTGAAGAATTATCTATTCCCATATCCCTAGGCAGAAGATAAGGCGCATCGGTTTCAATCATTAATTTTTCTAGTGGTATCAAAGATATGAGCTTTTCCAAATGTTTTCCTCTTCTCTCATCACATAACCAGCCCGTTATTCCAATGTAGAATCCCATGTCCAGATACTTTAGCAATGCGTCTTCTGTTCCTGTGAAACAGTGCACGACACTCTTAGGCAAATCTTTCAAATATGGTGAAGTAATTTCAACAAATTTTTCATGGGCATCCCTCTCATGAAGAAATAATGGTTTACTTATTTCAATGGATAATTCTAGGTGTGCTTCAAAGCTTTTTTGTTGATCTTCTGGAGATGAAAAATTTCTATTAAAATCTAAACCAGTTTCTCCTATTGATTTAACTAAATCATTTTTTAATAGATCTTTTATTTCACTAAAGGATTCTGGGGAATATTCCTTTGAATTATGCGGGTGAATTCCAGCGGTAGAAATACAAGATTCGGGATATCGTCGACTAATTTCAAAAGCCTCTATGCTCTCTTTCAAAGAACTTCCAGTGACTGAGAGTCTTCTAACTCCCAGTTTATTTGCTTCAGCTAGTACTAAATCTAAGTCTTCCTTAAAAGACTTGTGTGTCAAATTGGCTCCGATATCAAAAAATTGTTCTTGAATAAGTGGCATTATGAGCACTATTATAAAACACAATATTTTTCAGGGGGAGATATGAGCGGACCATTTAAAGGAGTAAGAGTACTTGAATTGACTTCTACAGTATCAGGACCTTTTGCTGGAATGATGCTTGCTGATCAAGGTGCCGAGGTTATAAAGATTGAGCCACCTGGTATAGGAGACCTTGCTAGATTCATGGGAACCATTAAAGATGGCATGGGGGCCATGTTTTCTACTCTAAACAGAAACAAGAAATGTATTTGTTTGGATTTCAAAAATGAGGAAGACCTATCAATTTTAATGGAGCTAGTTTCAACTGCTGATGTGTTAATCGAAAATTATAGGCCAGGTATAGTTAAAAAACTTGGAATCGATTATGAGACTTTAAAAAAGATTAAGCCCGATTTGATATATTGTTCTATATCAGGTTACGGTCAATCAGGGCCCTATAAAGAAAAGAAAGTATATGATCCATTAATCCAGGGAACAGTTGGAATTCCTCATGCTCAAAATAGTGAATTTCCTGAATTGATAAGAACAATCATTTATGACAAGGTCACTGGATTAACAAGCGCCCAAGCAATTTCAGCTGCCCTATACCAGAAAGCTAATGGAGAAGGCGGTCAATATCTTCCAATATCTATGATGGAATCTGCTCTCTACTATAATTGGCCTGATCTCATGATGAATTATACATTTGACGAGGGCGGTCTAAATTTAGGTGAACTGGCAGATCTATTTGAGGTTTATGAAACTAAAGATGGAGGAGTGGTTTTGATAATTATTGCAAATGATGAAGTATTCACAAAATTTTGTGAGGTTTTTAGCCTCTCATTACACTTAGATGAGAAGTACAATAATCTTGTCTCTAGAATTATCAATAAAGAAGAATTAACAGAGGAAATAAATAAAATTACCAGAAATCTATCTAGCAAAGAACTCGAGGATAAAATGGACGATGAAGGAATCTCAGCTTCACTTTGCAATGATTTAAACAAAGTTCATCTTGATCCTCAGGTTATTGAACAAGGTTCGATTGTTGAAATAGATCATCCTGAGTTAGGCAAAATGAGAATGCCAAAACCTCCAGCAAACTTAAAAGGCCAGAAAGAGTTCCCAAGAACTCTAGCACCTATTCTTGGCTTTAATAATAGGCAAATCCTTGAAGAGCTTAAGGTTGGTGATGATATAATAAAGAGAATGGAAGAAAGAGAGAATCAAAACAGGATGTTGATAAAAGCAATGATGGACGCTCAAAATCAATCCCAAAATGATTAAATCATTCTTTGATTTACTATTTACCGTTTTAGTTGTAACAATACTAGTTGTAGTTGTATCTACATCTAGTAATCTTCTGTGGCTTAATTCTATGAATATGCCGATTGATTTTAATTTAGTAACTTCTACTTTCTTAAAAGATATAGTCGGTATGAATTTTAACTCTCAGATACCACTCTATCTGCTCATTTCAGTACCCTTAATTCTGTTTTTATTTTGCACAAAAATAATATCAGAAAGATTTTTAACAAATAGGATATTTCCTTATGTTCTCTCCGGAGGAATATCTATGCTCTTATTAATGGTTCTCTTGCCATTCGCCCTTGATAACTTGGAACCTATCTCTGGATCTAGAACAAATATCGGTAAGTTGTGTATGACAATATGCGGTTGCCTCGGTGGGTATTTATATGGTTTTAGACAAATTAGGAATGTTGATAATGAAATATAAGCAACTTGCGTTAGTTATACTCATATCAATACTATCTGTCTTTCTTCGGTCTGAAGATGTTGATTACAATTACACAATAATTGCTGAAGGACTTGATAGGCCTTGGAGTCTTGCCGTTATCGATGATCAAAATATTATTTTTACAGAGTTATCTGGAAATTTAAGGCAAATAAAAGATGGTAAGTTACTCTCTACTCCAGTAGCTGGCACGCCTGAAGTGCTTTTCAAGGGACAAGGTGGTATGTCCGGTGTTGTTTTGGATCCAGATTTTCAAAATAATAAAGTTTTGTATTTGGCATTTTCTGCGCGTGATGAAGGTGCTAGGACTAATACATTAAAAGTAATCAGAGCAGTCCTTTCTGATAATGAGCTTAAAGATGTAAATGAAATCTACAGCGCTTTTCCTTCTCGAAATACCGCTCTTCATTATGGAGCTAAAATGGCATTTATGGATGATGGTACTTTGCTAATTACTAATGGTGATGGTTTTAACTACCGTGAGAAGGCTCAAACATTGGATAACCATTTTGGAAAAATTGTTAGGATAAATTCAGATGGCTCTTTGCCAGAAGGTAATCCTTTTTCAGATGATCCAAATGCTCTTCCTGAGATCTGGTCTTATGGACATAGAAACCCTCAAGGCATAATAAATTACAAAGGAGAGATTTATGGTTTGGAGCATGGTCCAATGGGTGGAGATGAAATAAATGTAATTAAACCAGGAAATAATTATGGTTGGCCTGCCATAACTTATGGTAAGGATTATAACGGTTCAGTTATTTCTCCATTTACTGAGATGCAAGGTATGGAACAACCTATTAAATACTGGGTACCCTCTATAGCACCTTCAGGAATGATGCTTTATGACAAAGACTTATTCCCTGAATGGAAAGGAAGTATATTTGTCTCGTCAATGAAACCTGGAAGCGTTAGAAGATTGGAGCTTAAAGAGAATAAGATTATTCAGGAACATATAATTTTCGATGATTTAAGTAGGATTCGTGATATCGCATTTCTTCCAAATGGCTCAATACTTCTAGCAACTGATGGAAGTGGAGGAGAGATAATAAGTGTACAACCAAATTAAGGAAAGAATATGTGGGCAAGGATAATTCCAGGAATCATAGGTTCAATTATGATCTTAACTGCTTTCAATTGGATAATAGATCCATCTTCAGCTGCAGCAGGCCTATCTATGTCTTTATTACAAGGAGAAGGGGGTAATACTCAAATAGGTGATTTCACCTCTTTCTTTTTTACTGCTGGCATTATGGCCATCATAGGTGCTTATAGAAATGAGCATACATGGATATATGCCACCGTATGTCTTCTGGGTTCAGCGGCTATATTTAGAATTTATGCAGGTCTTATGCACGGAACTGAATTCTTAATGTCAGCAATTTTTTTCGAAATCTTGACTTCGATATTATTAATAATCAGTTTAAAAAAGATTAAATCAACAAATCAATAAGCTTGTAAGTTTATAAATAACAATACTAGGATATTGGAAGATCTAACTCTAAAAAGTTGGTTAGTGATTCTTTTAGTTTGTGATAAAGTCACGATAAATTTTAAAAGGAATAACTATGAAATTTAAAGGGACTGATTCTTACATTTCAACTGAAGATCTTAGTATGGCAGTCAATGCTGCAGTAGAGCTTGAAAAGCCATTACTAATTAAAGGTGAGCCAGGAACTGGTAAAACTATGCTAGCTGAGCAAGTTGCCGAATCACTCAATATGCCATTAATCGAGTGGCATATAAAATCTACGACAAAAGCTAGACAAGGCCTTTATGAATATGATGCTGTAACTAGACTAAGGGATTCACAACTTGGGGATGAACGAGTAAAAGACATCTCTAACTATATTCAAAAAGGAAAAATGTGGGAGGCTTTTACCTCCGATGAAAGAGCAGTTTTGCTTGTTGATGAAATTGATAAGGCAGATATTGAGTTTCCAAATGACTTGTTACAAGAGATAGATCGTATGGAGTTTTATGTTTATGAGACTAAAGAGACAATTAAAGCTGTTCAAAGACCTTTAGTGATCATTACTAGTAATAATGAGAAAGAACTTCCTGATGCTTTCCTGAGAAGATGTTTCTTCCACTATATTAACTTCCCTGATAGACCTACAATGGAAAAAATTGTAAAAGTCCATCATCCTAAGGTTAAAAAAAATTTAGTAAAAGATGCCTTAGAAATTTTCTTTGATATCAGAAAAGTTCCAGGAATGAAGAAAAAACCTTCTACTTCTGAGTTAATCGATTGGTTAAAGCTTCTGATGGCTGATGATATCCCTGATGAGATTTTTAAAAATAGAGATCCCTCTAAAGCAATACCACCTTTATATGGTGCACTCGTAAAAAACGAACAAGATGTTCAATTACTTGAAAGATTAGCATTTATGGCTAGAAGGGAAGGTAATACTAGTTCTTAATGTTTATATCTCTTTTTAATACATTAAAAGCTACTGGAGTACCGTGTTCTTTAAGAGAACTCTTGGACTTAATTGCTGCTGTAGATAAGAGGCTAGCTTTTGCAAACATGAATGAATTTTATTTCTTAAGTAGAGCTATTCTGGTGAAAGATGAAAAGCACTATGACAAATTCGATAGGGCTTTTGATATTTACTTTAAAGGAATTGAAAGCATAGATGATATTTTAGAAATGTTAATTCCAGATGAATGGTTGAAAGCTGAATTTGAAAAGCACCTGACTGAAGAGGAGTTAAAGGAAATTCAGTCCTTAGGTGGTCTGGAGAAACTGCTTGAAGAGTTCAAGAAAAAACTCGAAGAACAAGAAGAAAGGCATGAGGGTGGCAATAAACAAATAGGAACCGGAGGTACATCTCCATTTGGAAATTCTGGCGAGAATCCAGAAGGTATTAGAGTTGGTGGTGAGGGAGGAAAAGGAAAAGCAGCTAAAGTTTGGGAAGCCAGAGACTTTAAAAATCTTGATGATGATGTTGAGCTCGGTACTAGAAATATGAAAGTTGCTCTCAGAAGACTCAGAAAATTAATTAGAGATAGTGCTAATGAAGAGTTTGATTTAGATAATACCATTAGTTCAACTGCTAAAAAGGCTGGCCTATTAGATGTTAAATTTCGTCCTGAAAAAAGAAATGCTGTAAAAGTGCTTGTTTTATTTGATGTGGGTGGTTCTATGGACCCTCACATTAGAGTTTGTGAAGAATTATTCTCTGCTGCAAAAACAGAATTTAAAAATTTAGAATATTTCTATTTCCATAACTTTATATATGAGACTGTATGGAAAGATAACAGAAGAAGACAAAATGAAAGAGTTTACACAGAAGACATAATTCATAAGTATTCAGCAGACTATAAAATTATTTTCGTTGGAGATGCAACTATGGCTCCATATGAAATCACTAATCCTGGTGGAAGCATTGAGCACTGGAATGAAGAGGCAGGAGCTCTATGGATGAAAAGAATGGTAGGTATATATGACAAATTAGTTTGGCTAAATCCTGTACCTAAGGAACATTGGGAATATAGTGCATCTGTCGAACTAACTAGAAGCCTTGTTGAAGATAATATGTTTCCTTTAACTATAAGGGGTCTTGAAGAGAGTATGGCTTATTTGAGTAAGTAACTCATGAAAGCCCTTTCCATCTCTAATTTAAAGAAGGAATATGCTGGAGGCTTACAAGCCTTGAAAGGTATTGATTTGGAAGTCAGTCAAGGTGATTTCTTTGCATTGCTCGGACCAAATGGTGCAGGAAAATCAACAACAATAGGAGTTATAAGCTCACTAGTTACCAAAACCTCAGGCCAAGTAAAAATTCTAGATATAGATATTGATGAAAACCACTCCTTAGCAAAAAAGAAACTCGGTGTAGTAGGCCAAGAAGTTAATTTTAATCAATTCGAAAAAGTTGGCGATATAATCAGGAATCAAGCCGGTTATCATGGGTTGAGTTTTAAAGAAGCCAGAGAAAATGCCAAGTACTACATGCAGAAGCTCGATATATGGGATAAACGTAATGAGCAAGCCAGAAAACTCTCTGGAGGTATGAAAAGAAGGGTGATGGTTGCGAAAGCCTTAGTAAACAACCCTGAACTTTTAATATTAGATGAACCAACTGCTGGAGTGGATATTGAGCTTCGTCGATCTCTTTGGGATTTTCTAACTGAAATCAATAACGAAGGAACTACCATAATTTTAACCACACATTATCTTGAAGAAGCTGAGAGATTATGCAGGAACATAGCGATAATAGATTCAGGAGAAATTGTTGAAAATACAAGCATGCAAGAACTTTTAACGCGCTTGGAAGAAGAAACATTTGTCTTTGATCTTAAAAACCCTCTACAAACATTACCTGATAATCTTGAATACCAAGCTGTTTTAGAAAACCCACAAAAACTTAAAGTAACTATTGGAAAAGGCCAGGGTCTTAATACTATTTTTGAAGTTTTATCTAATTCTGGAATTCAAATATCAAGTATGAGAAATGATACAGGTCGTTTAGAAGAATTATTTATGGGGCTAGTTGACTCAAACTTAAATGGAGGAGAGAGATGACTCCATTAGAGCAATATAGAGCACTACTGACAATTTTATACAAAGAGATCCATAGGTTTATGAGAATTTGGACACAAACTCTTATTCCGCCAGCTATCATGATTATGCTTTATTTTGTTATTTTTGGAACGCTCATTGGTAAAAGAATTGGACAAATGGGAGGATTCGACTACATGCAATTTATGATCCCAGGTTTGATCATGATGTCGGTCATAAGCAATTCTTATTCTAATGTCGTCTCT
Source organism: uncultured SAR86 cluster bacterium (assembly GCA_902542325.1). GTDB lineage: Bacteria > Pseudomonadota > Gammaproteobacteria > Magnimaribacterales > Magnimaribacteraceae > Magnimaribacter. The sequence goes on from CACBUE010000005.1 coordinate 14,980, forward strand.
TCTTTTTTCGGTCAAAAGTTTGCAAGAAGTATTGAGGAGTTATTAATTACTCCATTACCTCACTATTTAATTTTACTTGGTTGGGTTCTTGGAGGAGTTGCCAGAGGACTTTTGGTTGGAGCAATAGTTACGATTGTATCTTTATGGTTTTACGATTTGTCAGTAAATAACTGGACTTTGAGTATATTTGTAGTCATTTCCACATCTATTCTGTTTTCATTAGGAGGATTTTTAAACGCTCTTTTTGCAGAATCGTTTGATGACATATCAATTATTCCAACCTTTATAATGCAACCGCTAATCTATCTTGGCGGAGTTTTCTACTCTATTCAATTATTACCTTCTTTTTGGCAGACAGTTTCATTGGCTAATCCAATTCTTTATATGATTAATGCTTTTAGATACTCTATTTTGGGAGCCTCAGACCTTGAGGCTCTTGGGTTTTCAATTAACTATGCAATTTTTATGATTATTGGATTTATAGTTCTTTTTGCTTCTATTTGTTTATGGTTCCTGCATAAAGGACGTGGTATCAGAACTTAGATAATGGACAATACAATCCTAGGCCAAAATTCAATCATTCCCTTGCAATATGATCCTGCGATTCTTTCACCAATAAGCAGATTAGATTCTAGGATAAAAAATGGTTTAAATGAATTTTCTGATTTTCATGGTAGGGATTTTTGGACTTCCTACGAAACTTCATGGCTGAATGATGTAGGCATTCCTCAAAATAAAATTCTCAATATCTCATATGATTGCAACTCAAAATATTTTGTGGAATCAAAATCTTTAAAGTTATATTTATACTCTCTTAATAATAAAAAATTTAAATCCCTAGATACTCTAAGAGATCTAATTAAAGATGATTTAGAGAAAGCATTGAAGACAGAAGTTGATGTTGATTTAGATATGTTACCAAGATCAATCTCAGACAGCTCAGCTTCTATAGATGAAGAATATCTAGAGAAGATGGATTCGTACCCAAACTCTCAAGTAATTCAACCAGGTGAAAAAGAAAATACTAGCGAATATTTGTCATGCAGTCTTTTTAGAAGTTTATGCCCTGTTACCTCTCAGCCTGACTGGGCAACGATATATATTTCCTATAATGGAAACTCTATTCAACATGATGGGCTTCTTCGTTATCTGCTTTCCTACAGAAATCATCAGGGATTTCACGAGGAGTGCGTGGAAAGAATTTTCACAGACTTACTGAAAAGGTGCAGATTGAAAGACCTTTCAGTAAGGGCAAATTTTCTTAGAAGAGGCGGAATTGAAATTAATCCAATCAGAACGACACCAAATTTTAACATTGAAATTACAAGAGATATTAGACAATAAACTTTTATAAATGAAAGATTCAGAAGGCAAAAGATTAAATGAATTGGAAGCAAGAGCAACCTTTCAGGAAGATACTATAGAAAAGCTTAGTAAAGAATTGAGCATTCAGCAGAAAGAGATTGTTTTATTAAAAGAAGAATTAAAGTCTTTAAAAGAATCTAACGAAAAGAATATTATTGAAGATACAGCTGAAAAACCTCCACATTACTGATAAACAATTTGTTATTCAGACATTTCTATAAAAAACACTATAATGCCGCAACAAAAAAGGAGAGATGGCAGAGTGGTCGAATGCGCACGCTTGGAAAGCGTGTAAGGTGTCAAAGCCTTCGAGGGTTCGAATCCCTCTCTCTCCGCCATCATGAAATTATATGAATGCGAGTATAGATCTAGGGTGGGAAGAATGGGTGAGCCTCCCTGCAATAAATCTTCCATACATAAAAGCTAAAGTTGATACTGGAGCACAAAACTCTGTGCTTCATGCTAAACATATTGAAGTATTTAAAGTAAAAAAGAAAAAGTTTGTTAGATTTGAAATATCTCCTCTACCAGAAAAACCAAATTTTACCATTTCCTGTTCGGCACCATTGATTGGCCGAAGAAAGGTAACAAGCTCAAATGGAGAATCTGAAAAAAGATACTTCATAAAAACTGATATTGAAATTTCAGGGCAAACTTGGTCAGTTGAAATATCTCTAACGGATAGACATAGCATGCAATATAGAATGTTATTGGGCAGAAGCTCAATAGGTGTAGATATGACGGTTTTTCCCAATGAAAGTTTCTTAAATGGTCAACCTCAGTCTAAAAATCCGTACTCAACCAGAAAGAAAAGGGTTTTGAAATCACGTAGAGCATTAAGAATTGCTCTTTTAACAAGAGAGCCAAATAACTATACCTCTAAGAGGATAGTTATTGCCGGTCAGCAAAGAGGTCATCAAGTCGAACCAATAAACTCTACCAGATGTTTTTTGGATGTTGATACAGGAAATCCTGAAATCTTTTATGACTCAAATCCTCTTCCTAAATATGATGTGGTAATTCCAAGAATTGGAGCATCAATTACGTCCTATGGTCTTGCTGTAACAAGACAGTTTCAATTGACAGGTGCCTTACCATTAAATGATCCTCAGGCAATTGCAAACTCAAGAGACAAGCTTTTAGCACATCAATTACTTGCTTCAGCTAATATAAATATGCCTGTTACAGGGTTTGCTTCTTCTCCTAAGGATACTATGGGAGTAATTAATACAGTTGGAACAATGCCTCTTGTTATAAAATTATTAGAATCTTCTCAAGGAAAAGGTGTTATTTTAGCTGAAACTAAGAAGGCTGCTGAGACGGTCATAAATGCATTTAGAGGATTACAAGCTAATTTTTTAGTGCAAGAGTTTATAGAGGAGTCAAAAGGAGAAGATTTAAGATGTTTAGTCATAGATGGTAAGGTTGTTGGATCTGTTTTAAGGTCCAATAAAGAAAATGACTTTAGATCTAATCTACACCAAGGTGGCGTGGCTCAAAGTACATCTATATCTCCAAAAGAAAGAGGAATAGCAGTTAGAGCTGCCAAGGCAATAGGGCTTTCCGTTGCTGGAGTTGATATACTAAGAAGTAATAGAGGTCCATTGGTCCTAGAGGTAAACAGTTCACCAGGTATTCAAGGTATAGAAAAGACACTAGAGATTGATATTGCAGGTCAAATCATCTCATTTTGCGAAAAAAAATTAGGAATATCACCAAGTTAAAGGAGAAAAATATGAACGATCTTAAAAACAAAACTTTATTTGTTTCAGGGGCCAGCAGGGGCATAGGCCTAGCAATTGCAAAGAGAGCTGCCAAGGATGGAGCGAATATCATTTTAGCTGCAAAAACAGCTGAACCTCATCCTAAACTCCCAGGCACCATTTATACCGCTGCAGATGAAATCATTGAAGAGGGCGGTCAGGCCTTACCTGTAATTTGCGATATACGAGACGAAGAAAATGTAAGAGATGCAGTAAATAAAGGCTTAGATCATTTCGGTGGTATTGATATTTGCGTAAACAATGCATCAGCAATTCAACTGACTGGCACCCTTCAAACTGACATGAAAAGGTATGATTTAATGAATCAAATAAATGCTAGAGGCACTTTTTTGGTCAGTAAAGTTTGCCTTCCGCATCTGCTAAAGTCTGATAATCCTCATATTCTAAATTTGTCACCTCCTTTGGACATGGATCCAAAATGGTTCGGTCCGCATGTTGCATATACGATGGCTAAATTTGGAATGAGTCTTTGCGTTCTTGGTATGGCAGAAGAATTTAAAGAAGATGGGGTTGCTGTAAATGCCCTGTGGCCCAGAACTGCTGTTGCGACTGCAGCTATAAAGAACGCGTTAGGAGGAGACAGTATTATGAATATATCAAGATCTCCAGAGATAATGGCTGATGCAGCTTATGTAATATTAACCAAAGATTCCAAGGAATTTACAGGGAATTTCTGTATTGATGATAATTTGCTTGCTGATAATGGAGTGACTGATTTCTCTCAGTATGCTGAAGTTCCTTTTTCAGAATTGGCACCAGACTTTTTTGTTCCTGATGACATTGAACCGCCTGAAGCTGCAAAAAATAGTTAATGAAAAGATTCTTTCTTATATCTTTTGTTTTCTATCTATCTAATTTTTTAGTTTCAGATGAAAAGAAAATTGAAGACTGCACTTTGATAGCAAACGATAAAGAAAGACTGTCTTGTTTTGATGGCTTTTTTAAAACTGATAAAAAATTAATTCTTGTTGATCAGGAAGATATAGTCATCTTTCAAGAGAAGATCGAAGATGGTGAGGAACAAGATGATAAAGTAATAGTTAAAGCGCCAAGATCTGTCATAAATGATAATCTCGTCCTTGTAGGTGTGAGATTGTCTGGAAGGGATTATTTATTTGAGTTGAATGATAAGTCTGTTTGGAAAAATATAGAAACCATTAGAAAAAAAGATATTCCTACACCGGGTGATAAAGTTGTTCTTGAAACTGGTTTGTTTGGATCTATGTTTTTAAAGATAAAAGGTGAAAAAAATAAAATTCGAATAAAAAAAGTAAGAAATCTATGAATAAGATTAAAGAGAAAAGGGAGTTTGAAGTTCCCCCAGAAAGTATTTGGAATATTGTCAGTAACATCTCTAGAAGTGACTGGGTGCCGGGAGTTGAGAGTATTGAACTTGATGGCAATAAGAGGATCTTCAAGATGACAGGTATGGGCAGACTGGTTGAAGAAATAATAGAATGTAATGATGAGAATATGGAGCTTTCGTATTCTGCTATAGAGACCGTGATTCCCATTCAACACCATCTAGCAAAAATTAAATTATCAGAAATTGAAGATAAAACAATTTTTGAGTGGACAACCGAGATTGATCCTCCTGAATTTTCTGAGGCTATTAGACAAGGTATGGTTGCATCACTTGACCAACTCGAAAAAGTACTAAAAAATACTTAAAAAACCTTTTTCTTATGTTTCATAACTGATAAGGTTCTTTAAGACACATAGATTACTGGGGAGGGTTTATGTTAGTGCTAAGCAGGAAAGCTGAAGAGTCAATGTACATTGGCGATGATATCAAAATTACGGTTTTAGATATCAGAGGAGGGCAGGTAAGGATAGGTATTACGGCGCCAGAAGATATCAAAATTCATCGAGAAGAAGTATACAATCGTATCTCAAGAGAAGATTAGATAGCGAATGAAGTTATCTAAATAAGGGTTATAATCTCTCCTAGGGGCTGTAGCTCATTTGGATAGAGTGTCTGGCTACGAACTAGAAGGTAGCAGGTTCGAATCCTGCCAGCCCCGCCACAAAAAACATTGAATAAGGACATAAAAATGAATGCAGTTGATAAATGGCATGATGTAATGAAAAGCGGTGGTTCGGGAGCGGAAGATAAATTAGATGAGCTTCTTCATGAAGATGTTATATTTTATTCGCCAGTAGTATTTACACCCCAAAGAGGAAAAGAAATTACGAAGTTATATTTGTCCGCTGCTTCAGGCGTATTTAGTTCTGAAAAAACAAATAAAGATCCAGAAAAGAAGAACTCTAAGTTTAAGTATGTGAAAGAGATTATTAGTGGTAATTCTGCATGTTTAGAATTCGAAACTGAAATGAATGGGATATACGTTAACGGCATTGACCTTATTACCTGGGATCAGGATAATAAAATTACTGAATTTAAAGTAATAGTGAGACCTTTACAGGCAGTGAATACGCTACATGCTATGATGGGCAAAATGCTAGATAAATTAAAGTCCGAGTAATTTTGAAAGTCTTTCTTTCATACGGAGTTCATCTTTTTACCGTATCTGGTGTTTTCTTTAGCTTTTTGGCTCTGATTGCATCCATCGAAAGAAATTTACCTCTAGTTTTTTTTTATTTGGCAATAGCACTCTTTATAGATGGAGTAGATGGATCTTTAGCCAGAAGAGTCAATGTAAAAAAATATACTCCAAACATAAATGGTGAAAACTTAGATAATATCATCGACTATCTAAATTATGTTTTTCTTCCTGCTTTTGTAATTTATTGGCTTGAATTAGTTCCTGAAGGAATGGCTTTAATATCAGTAGCTAGTATTCTCATAGTATCTTGTTATACATTTGCGAATAGTAATATAAAAACTTCTGATTTCTATTTCTCCGGCTTTCCTGCACTTTGGAATGTTGTAATCCTCTACTTTTACATATTAGACACTGATCCTTTTACCAATCTTTTGGTTATCTTTGCTTTGTCCTTTCTTACTTTTATTCCTTTTAAGTACAGTCATCCATTTAGGGTAAAAGAGTTTAGAAAATCAACATTATCTGTTTTGATGATATGGATGATAACAACAGTGCTTTTGTTGTATTTTGATCATTTAGATGAAGCGCTCTTAAAAATATCTTTTTTAATTTGGTCATTAACAAATGTATATTTTATCTTTTTAACAATTTTAAGAAGCTTAAAGAGCTAGTCGTTTTTTTCAAAAGAAAAAATTTAATTTTTTATTTTTCTCGAAACCATTTTGTAATAATGGTTTTATTACCTTTCAGAACAGGATGTGCTTGATGCGTGGTATTGCCGTTAAGTGTCTTATCCTCATTAAGATTATTCCATATAAGTGCCTTTCCGATTTCGGGTGAAAACATTCTGTTTAATTTAGGGAATTCTGTATTACCGCCTTCAAGAACATTATTTAAATAGATCATAAAGGTATATGTTCTTTGACCTCTGCCTTTATCATGCAATAGAAGTTGATCAGCATCGAAGTAATCGGTATGTTCTTTGAATTCTTGACCCTCAAGGTAATGTTGACCTTGAAGTATTTCACCATGAGAAATATCTATGCCAATAAAATCGCAAATTTTTTTATCAATATCATTTATAAGAGTAGAATCTCTGTAGCCTAAATCACAGGTACTACTTGTTCTAAAGGTAGGATCATATTCACCGGAACTTGCAATTGTAGAAGGTCTAAGCTTGCTTGTAATTTCATAAATTAATCTCTGGCAATCCGCTTTTGAAAGAAAGTTTTCAACCTCATAGATCTCAGCAGGTACATTTTGGATATTATCTACTGGTATTTTTTTATTTGAGTAATATTTTTGTTGAATTATAGGAGATTCCTTTACCTGAACTAAATCATCAATGCTGAGCTCTAAACCTAAAGCCATTTTACACTGAGAAATGTCAAAACCTTCAGATAGTAGAGTCTCTAATAGATCATTTTCATTACTATCTTTTTTGATATTTTCAAATATCCAATCTAATTTCTCTTGCGTTAAGTCTTTCTGCATTAATTATAGATTAGGCTTTATAAGATATTTTTCTCCGGTAGCTTGTTTTGTATAAGAAATAATACTTTCTCTACTAAGTGCTTCTTCTAGGGAAATAATATTAGAATATTTACTTTCAAAAGTAGTGTGAATTTCATCAGCTACTTTTTTGCGCAATTCTCCAAACTTTTCGGGCCCAATTCTGCCTATAAAAGGTGTGAGTAACCAACCGCCTAAACCCCAAGAAAACCCAAAAGAACGCGTAAGGGTAGTCGGATTTCTATCAAGCCCTCCATATATATATACCTGTTTAAATTTATCTGATCCATATCTGCTATATTCAGTTGCAGTTTTATTTGCAGCAACTTCCATCGCAGTTAATATTTGACTGGATAGTTTTCCACCTCCGGTCGCATCAAAACCTAAAGTAGATCCAGACTGAACAAGAGCTTCCACAAGATCATCCATAAAGCTATCCAAACTTGAATTGCAGACATAATTTGCTCCAAGGGATTTAAGCATATCTACATGTTCTTCCTTTCTAACTACATTCACCAAAGGAATATCTTCCGATAAGCAAATTTTGATTAACATTTGTCCTAAATTAGATGCTGCTGCTGTATGAACAAGGCCGGTATGATTTTCCATTCTCATAGTCTCTACCATCCCCAGAGCAGTTAATGGATTAACAAAACAAGATGCAGCTTGTTCTGGAGAAGTACCATCATTCATCTCCAAGCAACTTGATGCTGGAACACATCTATATTCAGAATACATTGCGCCCCCAGCTAGCCCTACAGTTTTGCCTATCAAATGTTCTGCCCCTTTACCTGCAGATTCAACTATTCCAGCACCTTCATTACCAACAGGCAAGTTTTGATCAAATCTTGCTGCAACAGATCTAATTAATCCATCTGGAACTTTCATTTCTATCACTGAACCTTTTTCTACTTCTTTTAGTGAAGAAATATCTGCTGGTCCAACCAAGAGACCAAGATCTGACGGATTTATTGGTGTTGCTAGAACTTTAATCAGTACCTCACCATCACCAGGCTCAGACACATTTACTTCATCTAAAGATATAGTAAGCAAACCTTCCTTGGAGATTTTAGACTTTATTTGTTTGGATACTGTCATGATTTATTTAATTAAGGCTAGTAACTTGATAGCTTTCAACCAATTTTCCATATTTCTCTTCATCAAACCATTCCATTTGTTTCTCCTGCCATTCGTTATCACTCTCTAAAGATGAAAGAGACTTTGCTTGAGCTTCCTCTGAAGTTGATAACATAACAAATTGATAGTAATTTTTACTACCCAATCCATGCTGCCATAGATCAATAAGAAAGCCATGTTTTTCAAATATAGTTTTTGCCTCTTCTAGGGCCTCCAATGTTTCAGCTGCTTTACCTTTCTTTGGATCCCATATCCATACCTGAACTATGTAATCTCCTGGATCTATATCATCCAAGGAAGTCATTTGGTAACTCCTTACTGGTTCGAGGATTTCTTGGCTATTAAATTTTTCGAGGTAAGGTGTCCAAGCTTCCGCAGTATATGCTTTAGCTCTATCTTCATATGTGTTGAAGAAGTCAACCCATAAGAACATTTTTTCTGCTCCTCTACCGATATTTTGTTGATGCACAATTACCAGTTGGTCATTTGCAAGACCAATATCTCTTCCTTCTCTCATCAATTCTGCAGCTTCGGTTAATTTGCCTGGTTTGGCTTTATAGAAATAAGCATCAGCATAACCAGCAGAATATGTAGTTGAAAGAAAACCTATGCATAAAACTGCAACATAATATTTTAGTGATTTCATAATATCTCCAATTTTTTTTTCGATTATAAGATAGCAGACAATGGTGTCTTCATGTAGTTTTTTAAAAGTCTTCTTTACACACAGCACCATGAGAGTAAGGTAACATGAGGAGAAAATTTATGAAAAAAATAATAACAATTCTGGTTTTATCATTACCGCTCACAATCTTTTCATCTACATTAGTAATTCTCGAATGTGAATTAATAGAGAATGGAACAATAGAAGACGTAAAAAGAATTAATTCAGCATGGGTTAAGAGTGTAAATGAACTGAATGATAAACAGGTAAGTAGTCAAGTTTTAGAGGCAGTGTTGTCAGAAAATATGGAAGGTTTTATGTATATAGATACTTACGAAGATTCCATACATTGGGGACAAATTAGATATGAAATAAAAAATGGCACTATCCAAGATATAGACGAACAATTTGATGCAGTATCTAAGTGTACCGCAGGTAAAATGTATGATGCTGAACAAAGTTAATCATTAAAGACATCACAGTAATTAGCAGGTTCATATGTAGAATACATTTATAGATTTTATGTATAATGCATGCCCTTTTGCGGGTATCGTATAATGGCTTATTACCTCAGCCTTCCAAGCTGATGATGTCGGTTCGATTCCGACTACCCGCTCCAACTAAAAGTTTTTATTAGATGATAGTAACAATAGATATAAGTATGTATCCAAATAGGGAGAAATTTGCTGAACCAATAAAAGGATTTATTGAGATTATCAATACTTTCCCAGGAATAAAGATAAAGACTTTTCCAACCAGTACTGTCATCCAAGGTGAATATGCCTACACAATGAAAGCTGCACAAGATGCAATATATGAGGCCCATGTCAAATATGACAAAGCCGTTTACGTAATGAAAATAATACCTGGTTACGAAGCTTTATAGAATTTCTTTGCTCTGTGTTCTTTTAGTAAGTGACCCGTTTAGGTTGAGTATTCCAAATATAGACTAAAGAGTAGAACCAAAATCCATTTAACAAAGGCTCTATGATGGCATCGAGAATTGCTTTATCTAGAGCAAAACCCAGTAAGAAGAAGCTCCAAGAAGTTGCAATAAGAAAATGTCCTAAGGTATAGATGACAGCCAGTGATCCCGTCTTGAGTTTTTTGTGAGCGTATTTGTGAAGTAGATAAAACCAAAACCCATTAATTATTGGTTCTAAGATTGCGTCAGCAGAAGCAACTAGAAAGCTAGCATTGAATATTAAAGTAGCGCAAGCCCAGGCTATGATAACGTGACCAACTGTATAGAGAATAGAGAGCCCAAAACTACTAAGCGAATGGATAAGTGAGTTGATCCTACTTATTTCAACTATGAATTTATTCAATTTTTTTTCCTTTAAGATTCTTTATAACTGCTTATTAATTTAATGAATATAACTTTAACAAGATTAAAAAAAATTTCATTAAATAAACCTAAAAATTTCCAATTACATTATTTGTTTCCACAGTTCTAGCTCTTCAATTCTAAGATAGCTATTTATCTCTTTTACTTTTTCTAAAGTCTCAGATTCTTTGGGACCGTAATTATGTCCCGGATAGATAATAGTATCGTCCGGAAGATCCGAAAGCTTTCTGAGGCTATGAAACATATCTTCTGAATTAGAGCCAGGCAAATCAACTCTTCCACAACCTTGAACGAAAAGGGTATCTCCAGAAATAAGATTATTATTTACCTTAAAACATTGAGAACCTGGAGTATGCCCTGGTGTGTGAAGAAACTCTATATCATTATCTCCAATCTTTAAATGATCGCCAGAATCTACTTCGTTCATATCGATGTCGGATAATCCAGTTACTTTTTTTAAACCCTCAGCCTCATGCTTATTCACAAAGGTTTTAACAGATTCCTTCTCTAATAACTCTGCGAGACCCTCAATGGAGTGTCCTCCCATACCACCACCGACATGATCAGGATGGTAATGCGTCACCAAAACACATGAAAGCTTTAGATCTCTAGCATGAATATGATTCAGTAAACCCTTAACATCCCATGCAGGATCTATCAACGCAACTTCTCTTGTTCTTTTTGATCCAATCAAATAAATAAAATTTTCCATCGGACCGACTAGTATTTGTTCTAGATATAAATCATCATTTATCATATTAACTTTACTTTTTGAATGTTTCTTCTAAGATCAATTTATCTTCTTTATATTTTATTCCAGCTAAATAATAACAGGGTATAGAAACTATACTAATTATTGAAAAGATCACCAACATTATAGTGTAGGGCTCTGAATAGCCTGAAGACCTCAGGAGATCTGCACAAAAACCTCCTCCCAAGGATCCGATAGTTAACCCTATTAGATTTAGAGTAAGTATATAAAATGAAACTACTGTTGCTTTTATGTTTTCAGGCACTAACTCTTGTACGGTAGAAAAAGTTGGACCAAAGAAGCAACCTAATTGAAAATATCCTATGATTATTCCAATCCAGAAAACCGATGTGCCTGGTTCTACAAATCTATAAAAAATCCCAATCGGTAAAGTTAGCAGGGCAAGCCAAAATAAAAACATAGGACGTCCTTGATTAGTATTTTCTTGCCACCAATCACTTAATAATCCACCTATTAAGTTTCCTGAAAGACCAGCGAATACTCCAATCCAACCAACAAGCTGTGCTATTTCGGATCTTTCAAATCCTCTTTCTTGCACTAACCAAAGTTGTTCAAAACCAGAGGCACCAAGAACTATATGATAAAAAACACCTGCAATTATTGTGAATCTTAATGCAGATGAAGTTTTAAGAGCTTTTACTAATGTTCTTATTATATTAATGGTACTTTCTTTGGATAAGGTTTGATTCATATCACTTGAAACATTACTTTTTCTTTTTCTATCCTTGAAAAGAAGGGCAAAAAGACCCAAAACGAGTCCAATTGCGCCCAATAAATAGAAGCAATTCCTCCACCCTAATGATTCACCTAAATAACCTGCAATTAAAAGACTGACACCCACACCAATAGGGACACCCATATAATAAAACCCCGCTGCAAAACCCATTTTTTTTGATGGAAATGAGTCTGATAAAAGAGACATTGATGTTGGAGTTAGAATTGACTCACCCACACCAATGAACATTCTTGGAAGTGCCATTGATATAAAACCCTTAGCTGCACCTGTGAGGGCAGTAAAAATACTCCATAAAACTACACCAAATGCTATGAGTTTTGGTCTATTCACCATATCTGCAAGAACACCCATAAACAGACCTGCAATAGAATAAAAAACAATAAAAGGAACGGTTGTTAAGAATCCGTATTGAGTATCTGTGAGGCCCAAGTCAGGGACAATAAAATTAGCAAAGCTAGCTATAAGTTGACGATCTACAAAATTAAGAAGATTGAGAAGTGTTAGGAAGAATAAAAGCCTATATGCGTTCATAGGAACCTGTTTTGCTAAAGATCATAACACAGAGATTACATTTAATAATATTTGAAAAGATCTAATTCTAAGTGTTATAGTTAAGTAACACACTCGGGGCAATTAAATGAAAATAAAAAGAGATTGGTCAAATTCAGATATGAGGTCAGTAATGCGAGGAGAGGCTATGCATTATTTTTCAGGTGGCCAACATTATTATGTTTCAAAAGATTGGTATGTCTGGTTTCTGGGCAACTCAACAAGATATTCTATTTTTCATACCTTTCTTTGGAAGTATGGAAATGGCGAAATGGTAAGTTATACAGACTTAACTAGAACGGAAAAGATTGGATCTCAAAGACTAAAAATAGACTCTATCAAAGCTACAATAAGAGAGGGCTTAAATCTAGGTTTTATACAAGCATTTAAATCTGAAAAGGACAGAAGGGTAACTATATATTCTTTCGACGATTCTATCTTACAAGAAGTAACAGATTATTGTTTTATGATGAGACGAAATCGCATGTGGGAGTCGGCATCATTTATAAGCCAAGGATCTACAGCAACTATCAATAAAGAACTTGCTAATGCAGGAATGAAGAAAGAGTGGTTTGATTCTATAAATAGCTTCATTTCTCTTTTAGCTGGAACAGCTAAAGCTGTTTTTGGGCAAGAACAGCTTCCGAATGTAATTGCTATAGATAAAAATAAAAATAAAAGCTAAGAAATTAGCTGTAACTTATAGTCTTTATTAATCTTGCAGACGTGCAAATTTTCTGTAAATTTACCACGTTACATGGATGTAACTTGAGTGGGCTCATTTTCCAGATTTCACCCATCCCTTCCCAGGATATAGTCTCTATTTTGGGTCCACTTTTTAAATTAAGAATTCTCATTGAACATAGCCGTTCTACCGCCATCAACTACGATATCTTGGCAACTAACAAAACTTCCTGCATCACTAGCCAGATATAATGCAGCTTCCGCTATATCTGATGCAAGACCTGATCTTTTCAATGGTACTGCTTGAGCAAGATTACCTTCGAGTTTTTTTAATTTTCTTTCATTCTCTTCAGCGCTGAGTGTATTAGATACTCTTGAGCCACCCCAGAATATTGGAGTCGCAATAGCTCCAGGTGATATCGCATTTACTCTAATATTGTCTTTTCCAAGTTCAACTCCAGACATTTTTGTAAAATGAGTAACACCTGCTTTTAAAGCAGAATAAAGCGGATCCCCTTGTCTATATCTAATTCCTGCTATACTCGAATTATTGATAATGCAACCTCCACCATTTTTTCTCATGGGACCAATAGCGTATCTGGTACCAAGAATGACACTAGCCAGAAGCAAATGAACCCCATAATCAATATCCTTTTGAGTGACATTTTCAAGGCCAGCCCCAACAGGCCCACCAGCATTATTAAATAGAATATCCAACTTACCTAAGTTATCAGTTGTAAAAGAAATTGCCTTTTTTATATCTTCTTCTTTTGTTATATCTGATAAGCAATAAGAGGCATTTTCACCCAATTCTTCTGCTAATTTAGATCCTTTTTCTTCAGACCTACCTGAAATAACAACTTGTGCACCTTCTTTAATAAATAATCTAGCTGTCTCTGCTCCAATGCCACTAGTTCCACCTGTAATAAGCGCTACTTTATTTTCTAGTCGAGCCATATTAATTTTCTCCTTTTAAACATCTATATGTTTCGTTTATGAGTTCTAGCGATCTTCCATCGGCTGCAAAATTATTTTTCATGTTATTCATAACATAAGAAATTCCAATTTTGTTGATAGGATCTCCAAATCCACATGATCCCCCCCATCCAGAATGGCCAAAAGAACTTTCCTCTGGCCCATATATTACTTTATGCATATTCATAATAAATCCTGAACCCCATCTCGTAACAACATCTAAAACTAAATCTCTATTAGTAATTCTCTCCTTTGTCATGGTTTCAATTGTTGAATCTTTAAGAATTTTTTTTGATTCTTCATCAGTAACAACTAAGCTATAAAGCTTAGCAATACCCGATGCGCAACCTTGACCATTGGCCGACGGTATTTCTGCAGATCTCCATGCTCTTGTATTTTGATGTTTAAGCAGATTAGGACCTCTTCCAGTTGCAATTTGAGCTTCATTCGGACGATTATTTGATTCATTACTCTCCTTTGCGAATGGAACCATTTCGGCGACTCTATATTCCTCTACTACAGGAAGACCGATATAAAAATCAATATTGTTTGGATCACCTATCTCACTTCTAAAATAATTGCCTAAAGATTTTCCAGAGACTCTTAACATTAACTCAGACGTTAGCCATCCATAAGTCATGGAATGATATCCTGAAGCTGTTCCTGGCTCCCAAAGTGGTTTCATTAGAGCAAGTTCATTAGCCATTATTTTTTGATCGTAATAGTCTTCAGCTTTTGTTGCCATGGACCCACAAATACCAGCTTGATGAGATAGAAGCATACCTACAGTGATTTCTTCCTTTCCGTTGCAGCCAAACTCAGGCCAGTATGCACAAACTTTCTCATCGTAATCTATTAAGTCATTTTCGTAGGCATGAGCTAGAGTTATGGCAGCTACACCTTTGGTGGTTGACCATACGTTGGCTAAGGTATTTTGTTCCCATTCCTTTGTTTTCTCCTTGCTTGAAAAACCTCCCCATATATCAATTATTGGCTCACCATCTTTATAAACTGCAAAAGAAGATCCTATCTCTCTATCTGTGTTATGTAACTCATCAAATAATTCTTTTACTTTTAAAAATTTATCTTCACATGTTCCTTTTACGTTCATTTCTTCCTTTTTTTTATTTGAAAACAATAAGTTACAGAATTTTTTTAAATTCTAAAATTTTATCTAAATCCTTTATATCATTCTGTATGTCTGAAATTATAATAAAACCATATCTGTTAAACTCTATTTGATCATTTTTGATATTTATATTCGATGAAATATTACTTTCAACACACAGATCACCTTTATCAATGAGGTAAGCATTCTCACTCAAATTAAAAATACAAAGTGTTTTTATATCTTGAATTTCTCTACAGAATACTAGCAAATCCTCGTGTTCATTTATGAAAATATGCTTTCCTGACAATAAAGCTGGGTCGGTCTTTCTGAAAAGAATAAATTTTTTATAAAAATTTAAAATTGAATGCGGTTCATTTTCCTGAAGACTCACTGATCTATTTTTTTGTTTTTCTTTTACTGGTAACCATGGAGATTTATTACTAAAACCTGCATTAATTTTTTGGTGATCCCATGTCATTGGTGTTCTGCAGCCATCCCTACCTTTATTTTTTGGCCAAAATCTGATGCCTGGTGGGTCAGTTAATTCACTAAATTCTAGTTCTGTCTCCACCTGACCGAGTTCTTCACCCTGATATAAACATGGAGTACCCGGCAGTGAAAGGAGTAGGGCACAACTTAACTTTGCAAAACTATCACTTTCATTTTTATCCCATCTTGAAAGATGTCTTGTGACGTCATGATTTGAAAAACTCCAACAAGGCCAACTATCAGTACCCTCATTATAAAATTCTTTGATGGTTTCTCTAAAAAAAGGAGCTGAAAACTCTTTACCAAGAAGCTTAAAACTGTAAGCCATATGAATCCTTGACTTTTTGGTATATTCCTTCATTAGTTTGATCGCTCTATGTGAATCGCCAATCTCACCAATAGAAGTTTTCTCAGGATAACAATTTAATAAATTTCTAAATTTATTTAAAAATACTAAGTTTTCATCTTGATTGATAGCAAACAATTGATTTTGCATATAGTAAGGATTAACTGGAGGACTCTTGAAAGATAAAGGGCTCTTTGGATTATTCCTCAATTTCTGATCATGAAAGTAATAATTAACCGTATCAAGCCTGAAACCATCTACACCTTTTTTGAGCCAAAATTCAACTTCTCCTAGTAAGAAATCTTGAACCTCTTCATTGTGAAAATTAAAGTCAGGTTGGCTAGGCAAGAAGTTATGAAGATAGTATTGTCCTCTAAGAGGTTCCCATTCCCATGCAGAGCCACCAAAGACAGATAACCAATTATTAGGCGGAGATCCATCCTCATTAGCATCAGCCCATACATACCAGTCTGATTTTCTCGAAGATTTACTGCTTTTACTATCTATAAAAGCTTCATGCTTGTCTGAGCTATGTGAAAGAACTTGATCAATGATGACTCTTATATTTTTTTTATGTGCCTCTTCAAGTAATTCATCAAAGTCATCCATATCACCAAACAAAGGGTCTACTTGAACATAGTTACTGACGTCATATCCCATATCCTTCATAGGTGACATAAAAAAAGGTGATAGCCAGATAGCATCGATACCAAGATTGGAAATATAATTAATTTTTTTTGTTATGCCCTTGAGGTCACCGACCCCATTATTAGAAGTGTCTAAATATGATCTAGGATAAATTTGATAGATAGTTGCGTTTTTCCACCATTCATTCATATTTTTTTTGATTTCAGCCAGTTTATAAGATTCTCTTCAAATGGTTCGATAACTTTATATGTTTTCATATCTTGCTCAAGATTTTGAATTGCTTGAATTAGATCAGAAATAGCTTTTTTATTATTAATTATGTCAGTTATAGGGTTAACGTGAACTCTTACCGCAAATAAAACTGCTCTTGAATAATTTAACCTTCTAATCGTTTGCCTTTCAACTCTTATAAAAAGTTTGTCTGGTTGAGTGTTTTTGATTTCTACAAGACTCTTATTACCTACCGGTTGGAAAAGTTCAGGACTATCAAATATAGACCAATTATACCTTTCAAAGATTTTCTGATCTGGCAAGTTAGTAAATATGGTATTGACTCTTGAATCTATTTTATCTTTGTAACCAGGAACTGATCGATGAAGTTCCGAAAGAGATTGTTGAAATTTTTCTTTTAATGACCATCTAGTCGGCGCACAAAGTGAAGCTGAATCAAGATAAAAAATATTTTCTTTTGGTTTCATGATGATCAGATCTTCTTGAATAAGAAGTGATGCCAATTCTAAAGGGTCTTGAAAATCATCATAATAATAAAGACGATTATTCCTTTTGGATTCGATGGAATCCGTCTTTAGTTCATATGAATCATTATGATGATTTTTAAGATGTTCTAATACGAGTTTTAAAACCTCTTTTTGAGTATCTTGCGAATTTTGAGAAGTTACTAAAACTTGATCTTTTTTTTCTGAGTATAATTTTTCTTTTAGAGCAATTTCTTTCGAAAAAAGATGATCTATTTCTAACCAAGAACTATCCTCGATAGGCCTTAAACCAATATCAACCCCACCTTTTCCATCCTTGAAGGGCAGGTGGACTGGGTTATTCAAGATTAATTCAATCCTCTTTTTTTCAGAAGTGGTTCTATTTCGGGCTCTTTGCCTCTGAATCTAACATACTGAGTCATTAGATCATCTGTGTTACCAGCTGAATAGACGTATTTTTTAAGTTTATCAGCAGTTTCTTTATCAAATAGTCCTTTGTCTTTAAAAGCTTCAAAAGCATCAGCTTCGAGTACCTCTGTCCATAAGTAACTGTAATATCCTGATGAATATCCGCCTGCGAATATGTGACCAAAATAAGTACTTCTATATCTTGTTTCAATTTCATCAATTAAACCTAGATCCTTTAAAGCCTGATCTTCAAATTTATCTATATCTGTGATTGTATTTTTATCTGTGTGGTAAGCCATGTCCAAATGAGCTGCAGCTACATATTCTGTTGTTGCGAAACCTTCATTGAATGTTCCGGCATCGGATATCTTGTCTAGCAATTCATCAGAAATGACCTCGCCTGTTTGATAATGTTTTGCAAAAGTTTTGATTACTTCTGGTTCTCTTGCCCAGTTTTCCATCATTTGTGATGGAAATTCGACATAGTCTCTGGTTACGGAAGTTCCGGATAGACTTGGATATTGAGCATTTGATAGAAGGCCATGTAGCCCATGACCAAATTCATGAAACAAAGTCTCGACTTGTTCAAAGGATAGAAGGGAAACGCCATCAACATTTTCTGGAGGAAAATTGCATACATTAATAACAATGGGTATTACATCTCCGTCAAACTTACTTTGACTTCTAAAAGTACTCATCCATGCACCACCTCCTTTGTTCGGCCTCAATGTAAAGTCTGTATAAAAAATACCTATCACTTTATTATCAGAGTCCTCCACAACAAAAGAACGAATATTTTCACGGTATTTTGGCAAGTCATTTCTTTCACTAAAAGTTATACCAAACAATTTATTCGCAACATCAAAAGCACCCTCTAAGACCTTTTCTTCACTGAAGTATGGCTTGACCTCTTCCTCTTTAAAATCAAATTTCTCTTGTCTTAATTTTTCTGAGTAGTGCCACCAATCCCATGCTGCCAACTGAAAGTTAGCACCTTCTTCGGAAATTAACTCCTGCATTGCCTGAACTTCTCCCTTGGCTTTTTCGATACCAGGTTCCCAAACTGTTTGAAGAAGTTTGTTAACATTTTCGGGAGTCTTTGCCATGCTATTATCTAAGACATAGTCAGAATGACTTTCAAAACCAAGCATTGAAGCTTTCTCTTGCCTAAGTGCAATCATTTCAGCAATTATTTTTTTATTATCAAATTCGTTATCATTATCTCCGCGTTGTATGTAAGAATTGTAAAGCTCTTCTCTAAGGTCTCTTTGGGTAGAGTATGTAAGGAAAGGGTACATGCTGACTCGAGTTGGTTTGAATACCCATTTACCTATTTCTCCTTCAGATTCAGCTAAAAGAGCAGCCTGTCTTATTTCTTCATCAGGCAGGCCATCAAGATCGTCTTCATTATCAATAACCATGCTATAAGAATTTGTTTCTTTAAGAACATTTTGATCGAATTGAACAGATAAGGAAGATAAAGAACTATTAATTTCAGTTAACCTATCCATTGAATTTTGATCAAGATTTGCCCCTGATCTAATGAATCTTTTATAAGTCTCTGCAACTAATCTAGCTTGCTCTACTGACAGACTAAGCGATTGCTTGTTTTCATAAATTTCCTTAATCCTCATGAAGAGTTTTTTATTTAAAAGAATTGAATCATTATGTGAAGATAATTTTGGACTTACTGTCCTCTGAAGAGAATCCATATCATCATCTGTATTAGATCCCTGAAGATTAAAAAAGACACTACTCACTTTGTCTAATGTTTTACCTGAGCGCTCTAAAGCTTCTATGGTATTTTCAAAGGTAGGTGCCTCAGTATTATTAGCAATAACATCTATTTCCTCTAAGTGCTCTTTCATCCCTTGAATGAAGGCGGGTTCGTAGTGAGAAAATTTAATAGCCTCAAAAGGAGGAATTTGAAAAGGGGTCTCGTATTCGTTTAGAAAGGGGTTCATAGAATTATCCTCATATGTACAACTAAAAATTAAAAGCAAAAGAAAAGGAACGTGCTTCTTTAACATGAGGTAATATTACTTAAATATCTTTTATTGTGAATAAATATTTTAGGGTATAAGAATTATGAAAAATCCTGCATTTATTTTTTCTTTATTGAAACGTTTTGTAGGAATAATATTTTTAATTCTTAATTATCTTTGCTACGGGTTAATGGTAAAACTTGCAGCAGACTCTAGCTTGTCAGCATTTGAAAGAATAATCTATCCATCTCTAGTATATTTAATTAGCTGGATATTTGTCATTCTAGGTATTTATTTGGCTGGACCTGAGCTTGTTGCGAAGATCAAAGAGTTTTTTACATACATTAAAAATAAATTCTTGAGAAAAAAAAATGATAGATAGACTCGACCACTTAATTGTCTCTGTTAAAGACATTTCTGCTGCTGAAGAAAATTTTACTAAGTTTTTTGGCATAGAACCTGTTTGGAGGGGCGAACACTCTGAACTAGGAACTATTAATGCTATCTATAATTTTAGTAACACTTACTTCGAGATCTTAGCGGCAAAAGGAGAGGGAATAGGTGCAGAACTCGTAAAACAATCCATACAGGAAAAGGGTGAAGGATTAACCGGTCTAGTGCTGGGCAGCGATAATTTGCAAGATTGTGAAAACCAAATCTCAAAAAAACATTATAAATCTCTACCTATCTCAATTGGAGAAGGAATGGATTCTGATAGAGGTGATATAAGAAGATGGAAAAGTTTGTTTCTTCCAAATGAGCTCACTCGCGGTATGTTTGCCTTTTTAATAGAACACACCGAAGGACATTTACCCTTACCTAATAAATTTCCTGATTCTTCCGTAAATAAGCTTGATCATGTTGTTATCAACACAAATGATCCTGATGGATTTATTGAGGTCTATCAAGACATATATGGAATAAGACTTGCATTGGATCAGACAGTAGAAAAATGGGGCGGAAGAATGCTCTTTTTTAGACTCAATAAAACCACTATAGAAGTCATAGCAAAAAAGGATGAAAATCAAATAGAAGATAAATTATGGGGTCTTGCATGGGATGTGGAAGATATCAAAAAAACTCATTCAAGACTTTGTAATGAAGGATTTGAAATAACCCCTGTAAAAGAGGGTAGAAAGCCCAATACACTTGTTGCTACTGTAAAGTCAGATGTCTACAACATACCAACTTTACTTATCCAACATCTTTCCTCTTAAATTTATCGTATATCCAATAGGGTGAGTAAATTATAAAAAATAGAACTGTTCCAATAATAATCAACAGAGGTATATGCAAAGGTGGTTCTGGAAAAAAGTCTAGAATACTCTCACCAATTGGTTTTGTGCCGAGATACCAATAATTTGCTGGAGGTCCTAAAAGCATATTTACTGCATATATGATCGGTAGAATCGATAAAGACACATAAATCCCATTTTTAACAGAGCTAAGAGTGGGTCGATTTTTTAAAGCTATGCAGGCATAGGCTATTGCAATTATTAAAAGTCCATGGCCTATGAAAAATAAGATAAATTGTGGGTCTGGAAAAGTTTTAGGAATATCAGGGGTGATTAATGCGTTAATTCCTCCTCCGATCCCCCAGAAAAAAGATACCTCAAAAAATATTCTTTTTTCCGTGAGTAAAAATATCCCAATAAACAATGTAGATAAATTGCACATATGAATAGGTATCAGATTGATCCAGGGAAAATCCAACCCGTAGTGCCAAATAAATGGTTTAATTAACTCCAAGGTAACAGCAGAGACTCCCAAGACCTTGGCAATTAATACTTTATTAACTAGATCGCTATTTTTTATAAAAAAAGGAAGCAAGAACGCCACGGCTAATATCAATAGTAATGTAGCTAAGTGAGACTCCCCAAAGATCTCAAAAGGTTGCGCATTCATTTATTCAGTATAAAAATAAATTAACTTGTATGGTAGTTAAGAATTTCAACAATATAATGACAATATGGAAAAAAATTTAATTAGTTTTTTGCCAACAATAGAAAAAAACGAAAAGATAATTCTGTTAAGAGCTTTCTTATTTTTCTTTTTCGTTTTAGCTTCTTGGTATGCATTGAGACCTGTAAGAAACGAACTAGCTGTTCAAGGAGGAATTTATAATCTTCCCTGGCTATTGATGGGAGTTATGCTGGCTATGCTCATTATCAATCCCATTTATTCCTGGTTGGTTTCTCGTATAAATCAAAATCGTTTAATTCTCTATATCTACTCTTTTTTCATTCTGAATTTAATCCTATTTTTAATATTATGGACATTTGCAGGAGAAGACGGTCGTATTTGGACAGGTAGAGCTTTCTATATCTGGGCAAATGTATACTCATTTTTCGTTGTATCTATTTTTTGGGTAACTATGATTAATTTCTTTTCGCATACAGACTCAAAAAAATTCTTCGGTATTATCAGTGCAGGAGGTTCATTAGGTGCTTTTTTTGGATCTACTGTTGCAAGATATTTTTCAACTGAAATTTGTGGCAATACCTCTATTTCTGATTTAGGGCCTATGAGCTTGATAGTTTTTTCCATTTTTTCACTTCTTTTCGCTATATTTTTTTCTAGGACATTCAAGCCTAGAGCGTTAGATATGGACAATTCCCCAAAAGAGTTAGGTGGTTCTAGCTTTGAGGCAATTCAAAATATTATCAAAGATCCCGCTATAAGGAATATAGGCCTTTATGTAATATTATTCACTATGTTAATGACAACCTCTTGGATGATTTCTTTAGGAATTGTTGAGGAATGGTCAAAAGATCCATGCGAAAGGACTGGTTTTTTTGCAAGAATAGAGCAAATTGTTACTCCTTTAACTCTTTTAATGCAGCTCTTCCTTGCTTCCTATATCTTAAGAAGAGTGGGTTCCTTGGCTGTGCTATCTATTTACGGTGCCTTGTTTGCCATTGCTTTCATGGCTTATGCTTTTTATCCAACTATCACAACTGTGATGATGGTTGTGATAAGTCTGAGAATATTTGAATATGGACTAAATAAGCCTACTAGAGAGTCAATCTACACAAAGCTAAAACAACAAGATAGATATAAATCAACGGTTTTCATAGATACGTTTCTTGCAAGATCTGGCGATGTTATTGGAGGATGGTTTGTGAGAGGTTTAGTTGGAACTGGAATAGCGGTGTTATCCGTCACATGGGCCGCATTACCTTTTGCTTTATTTATCTCCTACATGGGTTTCCAAGTAAATAAGGCAGTTAATGATGAGTGATGAATTTATTAATGTTGCAGACATAACAGATATAGAAATTAATCAATCTCAATCTGTAGAATTAGATGGAAAAGCTATATTAATTTGTCATACAACCAAGGGAATATTTGCTGTAGAGGATAAATGCAGCCATGCAGATATTCCTCTTTGTGGAGGACAAATTATAGATAATTTCATAACTTGTCCTGTTCATGGAGCTGTATTTGATCTAACTGATGGATCTGTACAGTCACCTCCAGCTTTCGAAGATTTAGAAACTTTTGAGGTACAAACTGAAGGCACTTCAATTAGTATTAAAAAAGAACTTGATAAATAAGATAAATACCTTGGTGACTAAAGGACAAAAGATTAAGCATAAATTACTGATTATTTTTGTGAGTATCATTTTGGGCTCCTGCTCGAATTCAACTCAACCGAATGGTGTTGAATGGAGTGGTCCACTTAACTTTATGCATGTTACAAAAGAAAAAATGGAAATGATTTATTCGGTTGATGTTACAGGACAAAAAGTTTTTCTGGATGGTTTCTACGAAGTCACTAAGAAAAATACTGATGAAGTCTTATTCCGTTTAAAAGTTGAAGAATTAGAGCTAGGAAATAGAGAGGACGGAAGAAGCTTTTGTAGAGTATGGGGTGAGATCGATGAAAGCCATATCCAAAGTTACTTGTTCGCTTTAGATTGTAAGCCAATCTAATAGATGAAATCTGATTTTTTAAAGTCCCAAAAAATAATTCATTGGATAATGGCTATCATTATTATGCTGGATCTCAATATCGCACAAAAATTTGGAGGAGAGATGGATATTTTGGATAGGCTGGAATCAAGGATTGATCACACTAGTGTCGGACTATTCATAACATTTCTTTTTTTATTGAGACTCTTCTTAAGATATAAATATGGATCTCCAGGTTATCCCGACTCCATGCCTAGATGGCAAGTAATCTCAGCTAAAGTTGGTCATTACGGACTTTACTTCTTGATGGGTGGATTGATAGTTACTGGTTTGTTGACAGCAAGGTATGCAACTGACCCGATTCTTGCATTTAATACGTTAAATCTAACGATGGGCAATGGAGATCTACAAATTTATAACGTAATTAGATTTTTTCATGAAGTATTTACAAATTTAATAATAGCCTTTATCGCTATTCATATTTTCGCTTCTATGTATCATCATTTCATTGCTAAAGATTTAACAACTTTGAATATGATTAAATTTTGGAAGAATTGATTTAAGCCCAATTAAATTTAGCCTATTAATTCATTATTCTCATTTTTAAATCATTGATAAGCATATCGATAGAAATATTTGAATTTGTAGATCCAAAAATATATCTATCAGGTCTAACTAGGAAGGCTCTATCCTTTTCCATAAAAGATTTCATCCAAGGATTTTTCTCAATATATTTTTTTTCAAGAATGACTAACTTACATTCTATTAAATCAAGAAATTCATAATGATCTTCAGAGATTTCCAAAGGAGATTTTGATATCAAAGAAAAGTTTTTCCCTAGAATATGATCCATTCTCTTTACAACTTCTTTATTGTAATACTCTACTGGTTGGGGAAATATCTCACCAGCATTCATTGACTCCTCAGCCTTCCCACCAAAAAAAAGACCCTTCGTAAGATTGGGTAATATAAAAGATCCATAACCCTTTTGAACTAAATCCTGTGATACCTCTTCTGGGGTTTTTGCCTTAGCATAAGCTTCCATTAATTCTCCAATACCCGCAGAATTTTTCACAACAAATCTAGAGTGAGGAATTCTTTCTGTCTCGAAGCTATCAACTAAATTTGTATTTAATTTATTTTTAATTGATGCTGCGATTTTCCAGGATAAGTTCACTGCATCTCTATAACCAGACATCATACCTTCTCCCATAAAAGGAGGAGCTTGATGCGCGGCATCGCCTATTAAAAAGCAGTTACCTTTCTGAAAATTTTTAGCAATTACCGAATGGAACTGGTAAACAGCCTTTCTTATGATTTTATATTCTTCTGGCTTCAACCATTTATCTATTAGCTCGTGAATGGTTTTATCATCTAAAAAGCTCTCCTTATCTTCGTGCTCATGAATAATGAATTCCCATCTTCGAAAAGGTAAGTGAGAAGGAACAAAAGTTGCAAGCCTTTCTTTATCGCAAACTTGTATTAACTTATCACCAAGTTTATCAGGCTCATTAAGTTCAACATCAATAACAACCCAATCACGATTATAATTTAAGTCCTCTTGAGAGATACCTAGCTGTTTTCTTACAACACTTGATCCTCCATCAGAACCTATTAAATATCTAGAAGTAAAATCTTTCTCTTCTTGATTATTTAAATTGATAGTTTTAAAACTTACAGATTCTTTATTTTGATCAAGACTTATGAATTCATGTTCTAAAATAATTTCAACATTAGAATTTTCTAATTTATTTCTTATATCACGATCTGTGTAGGGCTGATGAAATAGGCTTGATGCCGGCCAACCATTTGCGGATACAAAACCTTTTAAATCAATAGAACCGCCAATAATTTCCAAATTCTTGTTAGAAAAGTAAGCACCCCCAAGAATAGTGCTATTTTTTAGATAAATGTCATCAATTCCAGCTAATTGAGACATTCTAAAACCTTGATCGCTGACAGTTACTGCTCTTGGAAGACTGTAAATATCTTTTTCTTTATCGATGCACAGGACTCTCATACCGTATGATTCTAAGAGAAGTGCGGCCAGACTTCCGGCAGGTCCCATACCTATGATGGCTACATCGAAATGATTCATTAATTTAATGCACTTAGTTCCTTATGAAAGGATTTAAGAAATGTATTATTTTGAATGGCATATTGGAGCTCTTTTATACCTTTTTGAAGGTTAGGATTATTTTGATCTACTATTCCTTTTATGAAACTATCTCTTTGTTTGATTTTTTCATAGTAAGCTTTGATGAATGGTTTTTTTTCAAGCAAAAGACCGCTCCAACCGCACTCTTCAAGGCGATGAAGGATAACGGACCAACTTATATCTGCGAGAGAGAAATTATCAGATGCAAGCCAATCTTTTTTACTTGATGACAGTTCAGTTTCTAACTCGCATAAATGGTTATTCAGTTCTTCAAAAGCAGATTTAATGAGATTTTGAATCGGTGGTAATTTTATGAAAGTAAACCCAAATATTTTTAGCAGCAAAAAAATTAATACTCTTTGTTTCATTGGGTGAGAAATTAATCCTTTCATAACTTCTAGGATAGAGACGTTTTTTAACATAGTTGTAAAAAGTGGAAAGGTAAGGGGTCCAATCGTATTACCGGCATATTTTTCATGACCTTTTACTGGATTACCTACCATCGACGCTTTATCTGTCCAATAATTTATTGATTTAACGTCACGGTCTTCAAGCGTATTTAAGTTTTTCTTTTTATTGAATATGAATTTAATTTGTTCATGTGATTCGTATATAGGTCTACCTTTATTGAGCAAAACAGGAACGGTTGCTCCTGGATTTATTTTTAAAAATGATTTTGAGGCCACCTCATATTTTCCTGTTTCAATAAGATCTATATGCTTTGAATCATATTTGAAACCTGCCTCGTGAAGACAAATTCTAACTTTCCTGGAACACAGTGAAAAATCATTATGATAAAGGGTCCATTCTGCTGAGGTTTGCTCGACTAGGTAATCTTGAAGGCCTACTTGCATCCTTTGCATTTGTTTTAGAACAAACTATTAGACAATAAGGTGATGTCCACCATCCATGAGCATTGTCTCACCTGTTACTACTTTTGATATTTCAATAAAGTTATATATACCTTCAGCAACTTGTTCTGGGGTAACTGTAAGTTTTAGTGGAGTAGTAGATGTTAAATTCTCTTTAGCAGCATTATAAAGATCATCACCCATGCCCTTTTTTAACCAATCCCCCTGAATAAAACCAGGACAAATTGCATTGACTCTAATAGGACCGAGATTTCTGGCCATAGATTTCGTCATTGTATTTAAAGCACCTTTTGATGATGCATAGGCAAGAGAGCTACCAATTCCTTTAATCCCGGCAATAGATGAAATATTCACAACACTTGGATTCTCACTATTCATTAGCATTTCTTTGCAAGCCTTTACCATTTGGAAAGGTCCAACAACATTAACTTTGTATATATGCAAAAAATCATCTGCATCTAAACCATCGAGATCGGCATGATTAAATACAAATTTTGTTGTTCCAGCATTATTTACAAGCGCGTCGATTCGTCCCCATTTTTTGATCGTTTGTTGGACTGTTTCTACACAATCATTGTTCTCAGAAACATCTGCTGTAATGGCTAGAGCTTCGACTCCTAATCCCTCACATTCTTGGACTATATCATTTGCATCTTGAATAGAGCTTGTACATGTTATTGTTACATTCCACCCCTTTGAGGCGAGCAATTTTGCTGTAGCTGCTCCAACGCCTCTACTTCCACCAGTTATTATTGCTACTTTATTGGATGTTGCATTAGCCATATTTAAATCCCATCAATTATCTATTCACAAACTCTTTTGTACTTTCTTCTTTAAGTACAAAACCTGGTTTATCTTTGAATGTATTTTCTACCCATTTTAAGGCATCTTTTTCGTCTAACTCTGGATTCCATGGCTCACCTTGGGGTTGTTCTACATCCCAGGGAGTATCTAAAAATATCTCCATACCATTATTTTCAGGATCATTAAAATAAAAGGATAGTGCATTTCCATGACATAAAGGCATGTATTCATGATTGATAGCATCAAATTTCTTTTTGAACTCTTTCAATTCTGAATATGTTTCAACTCTAAATGAAATGTGGTTCAAAGCAGTTGGAGTTCCTATATCTTCTCTACCTAGTACAAATGCTAATTGATGATGTTCATCTGGATCATAACTAATAAAGATTATTTCAGGCCCATTTTTAAAGATTGGACCACTATCACTAACTTTAAAGCCCAAAGTATTTATATAAAAATCTAATATTTTTTCTTTATCTTGAATATTAAGTACTGTGTGTGACCATCCTAGTTTCATCTCTTCACCAATTTTATTATCTATTTATTCTATCTAAGCAAGCTTGTCTTACTCAACCCCCGAATGATTTGTAATTCTTTTGCATACATTTTCTAATGAACCAAGACCTTCAATACTTGTCGTGAGAACATCGCCTTCTTTTAAGAATTTACCTTCCATTACACCAACACCTCCAGGTGTTCCTGTAAAAATAACATCGCCAACATTAAGAGTAACTATCTCAGATAGATATTTAATAATAGAAGGAATATCGAATATAAGATCATTGGTGTTGTCATTTTGCCTTATTTCATCATTGACCTTACATTCTATATTGAGTTTTTCCTTATTTTCCAAAGCATCTAACGAAACAAGATATGGACCCATGGGTCCGAAAGTATCAAAGGATTTACCAAGATTAAATTGAGGTGGTTTGGCAGCAAATTGCACGACTCGATCTGAGATATCTTGACCTATACATAATCCAGCAACATGATCCCAGGCATCATCTACACTTATATCCTTTCCAGACTTACCAATGACAGCTACTAATTCAGCTTCATAATCAACATGATCACTTCTCATTTCAATCTCTGCATGTGGCCCAACTAGGCAACTGGTGTGTTTAGTAAATATCATGGGCACACTAGGTATTTCCATACCGGCCTCTTCGGCATGATTTCTATAATTTAAACCTACTGCATAACAATTTTTTGGTGAAGAAATAGGAGCATCTATCTTAGCTTCTTCTAATAAACCAGTAGGCGTTTTTTCATCTAAAGTACCATTCAATTCATGCAGTTCGTCCAAACGATTCAAGGCATTGAGCGTATCTTCATCGAAAGTATGATTTGATATTACTTTCAGATCATAATAATGTTGATCTTTTACAAGAGCTGCTTTGCCAGATATGTTGGCTAATTTAAATGCCATGAAATCTCCTATCTTTTAATAAATTGATTATAGGGAATTCTTAATATTTTATAAGCTTTATATACCGATAAAAATTGATGGAAAGGAAAACTTTTACAAATAAAGAAGGTGAAGACTTCTCTTACTTGGTTCATCAATCTGAAGGCAGCAGTAAAAATTTTGTTTTCTTTCACGCAACAGGTTTTAACTCTGAAACTTATAAGATTCTTTTCGACAAACTGCTATCTCATTTTGATAATAGAATAAATATTTATGCTTTAGACCAAAGAGGTCATGGATTATCTTCTGCAAAATCTAATCCTGAGGAGTTAAAGACCTGGGATATTTTTGTCCATGATGGAGAGGAATTTATCGAGAATATTAGCGGAACTGTAATCCTTTCAGGACATTCTATGGGATCTATCATTGCTGCAAAGATAGCTTCTTTAAACCCTAGTAAGGTCTCTCATTTATTCATGATTGAGCCAGTTTTATATGGGCCATTGGAGTCTTTAAAATTTAGATTAAAGTCACTACTCCGTATTAATAGAGAGTTAGCGATTGCTGGTGGTGCAGCAAAAAGAAGAAGAAGTTTTTCTTCGATTGATGAAGCAGTCACTTCATACACCGGAAGAGGTGCTTTTACCACCTGGTCACAAGAATGGATAGAAAATTATTTAAAGGGTGGCACTCAAAAAACTGAATCAGGTATTGAATTATCGTGTTCTCCTAATTGGGAAGCAGCAACATTTAGATCATCCTCCATGGATAGCTGGAGATACATCAAGAAAATAAAAATGAACGTCAAGGTAGTTTATGGGAGTATTGGATCAACTTTTTCATCTCAAGCAAGAGAGGCATTATTTAAGATAGGTAGTAATTGGAATTCAAATTATTATAAAGAAGCTTCCCATTTCTTACCCATGGAATATACCGACTCAATTATCAAAGATTTAGAATCTTACCTAGAAAATAATTAAAGACTTTCCACGAAATTCCTTAAAGCAGCACCTATTTCTTCTGAAGAATCTTCCTGTATGAAGTGATTTCCACTCACAGTTATCTCTGTCTGATTCTTCCAACTTCTAGCAAATTCTCTTTGATCGCCAATTAGAATTGAACCTGGATCAGCATTGATAAACAATTTAGGTATATCCGATTCTTTATGAAATTCAGCATTTAGTTTCACCTCCTCAACAACCTCGCTCGGCTCACCATCCAGAGGAATTTGTCTAGGCCAGGTAAGAGTAGGGCGTCTATCTTCTCCTGGATTAATAAAAGGTCTTATATACTCAGATTTTTCTTCTTCTGTGTAGCCAGTTGAAGAATCTGCTAGAAGTATTCTTTCAACAAAAAAGTTTTTTTCTAGCACAAGTTCCTCTCCAGCCTCAGACCTAAATAATCCAAAAATTTTAGTTGCAGGATCGGGCCATTGATCCCAAGTTAGTGGCATAACGATAGCTTCCATATATGTTATGGACTTAATTCTATCTTTGTTTTCTCTAGCAAATTGGAAACCCATAGCCGAACCCCAATCATGAATAATGAGATGGATATTGTCTCCTAAATCTAGCTCGTCCATCAGAGCTGTTAAGTAACTATACTGACCATGATACTTGTAGCCAGGATTATCCACTCCCTCGAGTTTATCTGAATCACCCATACCAATTAAATCTGGGATAACTATTCTTCCGATATCTTCTACATGGGGCGCAATATTTCTCCATAAAAAAGATGATGTTGGATTGCCATGCAGAAATAAAAAAGTATCACCACTACCTTCATCAATGAAAGCCATCTTACTTTTCTTTATATCTTTGTATTTTTTTGTATATTTCATATTGTTAATCTAAATTAGGAACGACAAAGGCCTTGAATTCTTCTTCGTAGAGTTGCGCAAATTTAATTGTTGTCTTGTCTTCATAAGCTCCACCAATAACTTGTAGACCAATTGGCATACCATCCCCTGATAGACCTGTTGGAAAAACGGTACTTGGTAAATGAGCATTTACCGCAAGACCTGGCCAGAAGATTTGTTGAAAATATCTTTGTTCTTGATTATCTACCATGACAGTTCTCCCAGAGATTTTTCTGTGATCGTGCTCAATAGCGGTTGTGGCGAGCTGCGGACAAATTAATACATCCCATTCTTCAAAAAACTTTGACCAAGATATTTTGATTTGTTCTCTGGCATAGTTCTGTCTTATCCAATTTCTGTGGGATAACACAGTACCTTTGGCTAAGATTGCGTCTACCGATAAATCATTTTTATCTAAACTTGAAGCCAATTCTTCTATTTTTTGATACTCATCTTCAGGTAACCCACTTTGCATGACGGATTGTAAAAGTAATTGATAATTAATTTCAGCTTTCATCAAGTCATGTTCAGGTTTTGCTACAAAGGATACTGTTGCTCCAACAGAATTTAGTTGATTGCCGACTTCTTCACATCTTTGAGCTATTTCCTTTGAAACTGGAGCCAATTCATCATTACTCCAAATAGCCACTTTAAAATCTTTCAGAGAAGTTTTTTTACATTCTGTCAGATTGAGTTGCCATCCCTTAGATCTTCTTTCCGTAGGACCTGCCATTGCATCTAATGCTATTTCTAAGTCTTTTGCACTTCTAGCTAAAGGACCACAGACCGATAGATCAGGTTCAGGAACATTAGGAATTAATTCATGACCTGATGAAGGTATGATACCGTGACTTGGCTTATGTCCAAAAACTCCGCAATAGTGCGCAGGATTTCTTATTGAACCACCGATGTCGGATCCAGCCTCCAATGAACAAAACCCAGCTGCGAGTGCAGCAGCACTTCCTCCTGATGAACCTCCTGGAGTCTTTTTCAGATCCCAAGGATTCCCTGTAATTCCATAGATATCGTTATAGCTTTGAAAGTCAGCTAAATTCATAGGAACATTAGTTTTACCTAAGAAATGAGCTCCAGCTTTTTTTAATCTCTTAACAGCCAACCCATCTTCTTTGGCTATATTTCCTTTGTAGTCAGGTATACCCCAACTTGTACATTGACCTTGTATATTGTAAGACTCTTTTATAGTCATCGGTATGCCATGCAGTGGACCTAAAGAATCTTGCTTCGAAATGGCCTCGTCTGCTTTTTTAGCAGCTTCTATAGCATCTTCAAAAGTTCTTACTACAACGGCATTTATCTTGTTATCGTATTTCTCTATTCTATCTATGAAATGTTGGGTGAGCTCTAGTGAACTTATCTCTTTATTTTTTATTTTGTTTGCCAATTCATAGGCAGGTAAGTGATGAATATCCAAAACTAACTGTCTCCTGGTTTCCAGTCCTCAAATCTTTCTTGAAGTCTTTGCATGCCTGTTATCCAGCGATCTCTATCGTTTCCTTTTCTAGAAACATATTCCAAGACCTCAGCATGAGGAGTAACAAGAAATCTTTCTTTTTCAATGGCATCAAGTACATCGGCAGCTGCCTCATCAGCTTCAATCATCCCATCAACTCCAGCTACTCCAGCACCTTGAGCTGTCATAGCTGTTCTTACAGCTTGAGGACAAAGACATGAGACACCAATTCCTTTATTTCCATAAGTAATTTTTATCCATTCCGCAAAACTCACTGCAGCTGCTTTAGTTACTGAATATCCTGCAGAACCTATTTGAGTGAGTAAACCTGCAGCAGATGAAGTGTTCATTAAATATCCTTCGCCTCTTTCTAACATTTGAGGCAGAACATGCTTAGCTGCAAAGATATGAGATTGTACATTCACCTCCCAGATATTTTGCCAATCGCTAGTCTCTACTTCAAAAAATCCATGTACTCCACCAATCCCCGCATTAGAACAAAAAATATCTATTCCACCTGAATATTCATTTGCTTTATCTATTACATTGATAACGTCTGCTTCTTTTCCAACATTAGCTTGGACCGCTAAACCATTGATATCATTAGCAGTTTCAGTCGCACCTTCTATGTTCATATCAACACAAACAACTGATTTAGCTCCTGCCTTATTAAACGCTTCACATAAGGCTTTGCCTATTCCGCTAGCAGCCCCAGTCACCACAACTCTTTTATCTTGTATTTGCATTAATCTAGTCCCAATTCTTTTATGGCATCTTCTCGCATTTGTTTTTTTGCAATTTTTCCAGCTGCTACTTTTGGTAATTCTTCGGCTTGAAACCATGTATATTCAGGTATCTTAAATTTAGCTATTTTTGCTGCTAAAAATGATGAAAGATCTTCTTCTGAAAGTTCAGCTCCAGGATTTAGTGATATTCTCGTAGCAAGTTTTTCACCTAATCTTTCATCTGGAATACCAAAGACGGATGCTTCTCTAACAGAAGGATGCTCATAGATTGCAGCTTCTATCTCTAAACAAGCTATGTTTTCTCCACCTCTGATGACGATGTCTTTGATTCTGTCTTTAATATAGAGGAATCCATCTTCATCAATAATGCCTACATCACCACTTCTAAACCAACCTTCACTGTCTAAAACTTCATTAGTCGCTTCTTCATTCTTAAGATAACATCTGAAATTACATGTCGATTTAATGGCCACTTCTCCAAGTTCATTGGGTCCCAGCTTATTACCTTCTTCGTCCATAATTTTTATGAGATTTAAAAAAGGAGTAGGGTAGCCGGCAGTACTTGGTCTCTCATACAAAGTCATTCCACTAGCATTCGTCGCATGAGCGTTAGTTTCAGTAAGTCCATAGCCTACGGTAGCAACTTTATCTGGATGTTCTTTCTCTTGAGCTTTAATTTGTTCAGGAGGTCTTGCTGCTCCTCCAGAACCTAATCCTTTTAGGCTCGAAATGTCTATTTCTGGATTATCTTTATGTGCTTGCAGAACTTCTGCTGACATAGTTGGTACGCCAGTCATATCAGTCACTTTATGTTTTTCAATAAGACGTAAAGCTTCTACGGCATCCCATTTATACATAAAAACAATCTTTCTCGCTGTTACCAAAGACAATAAAAAGACAGCATGAGAACCTGTTACATGGAATAAGGGTACTGCAGCAATTGTGCAAGGATTTTCACCAGAAATTGGAGATGGCAAAGGCTCTCCATCAACTTCAATTTGCGTAGCTAGCTGACCCATAAGCGCCCAGGTAATTGGAGCAGATACTACTGCTCTGTGAGTAGAAACTACACCTTTTGGATAACCTGTACTGCCAGATGTATACATAATACTTGCATCATCTTCAGGATCAATTTCAACCTCAGGAAAAGCATCCATCGGCGATACAACTTCATCAAAAGCTGCTGTGTTTGTAAATTTACTTGCATCACAACGCACTGCTATACGAGGCATTTCTTCCACATGACCTTCTAATCTTTGAAGTCTCTCTTCATCAGCTATGAATATTGATGATTCACTATGGGTTAAACCATAATCAAGTTCCTCACCTTGCCACCATGAGTTTAAGGGAACTGCTACAGCTCCGATTGAGGTAACAGCAATATAACTGTATATCCATTCTGGATAATTCCTCATAGAAAAAGCAACCTTATCTCCTTTTTTAATGCCGTATTTATCCATAAGGGTATGTGCTAGTCCGGCAGCAGTATTTAGAACCTCTTGATATCTATATGTTTCATCCTCATACGCCAAAAAATCCCACTCTCCATGTATTAGTGGAAATTGAAAATAATCTCTTAATGTTTGAGGTAAGTTAGCAAATACATGATATTTGTTACCTCTAATGGTTTCTTCTTTAAGTTCGAACAAACCTTCTTTTGTAAATTCTTTAGTTAAACTTTCTCTGCCTTCTATTTTAATAAATTCCTTTATATCCATGATTTTATTTCCCTGTAAATTTTGCTTCTCTTTTTTCTACAAAATGTGAAACACCTTCTTTGAAATCCTCAGACTTAAAACTATCAAGCATTGCTTGCATTGAACTATCTAGATTCTCTTGAATTGTTTCTCCTTGAGCGTTATAAATTTGCTGCTTCATGATTCGAAGTGATCGTGGTGAAACATTTTTTGCTAGATCGGCTGCATAATTAAAAACTTTGCTATCGAATTCATCTTCCGAAAAGGTTTGATTAACTATACCCATATTTTCAGCCTCTTCAGCAGTAAACTTTCTTGAGGAAAACAAAATATCATTTGCTCTCGCAATACCTACGAGTCTAGGAAGAATCCATCCAACACCCCATTCAGCTATAAGTCCTCTTTTAGAAAATGCACTGGAAAAAACAGCACCTTCTTTAGCAAATCTTATATCTGCATAAAGTGCCATAATGAAACCTACTCCTGCAGTAGGTCCATTTATAGCTGCAATAATTGGCTTAGGGACTGTCGGAAAATAACTAAATCCTCCATCAAAGCCCTTTACTTCATTTGCCGCATACTCTCTTTCTTCTGCTTCGACTTGAGAGCCTTGCGACTCACCTTGACTTGTAGCTGCAAGCCCATCCATATCTGCTCCTGCACAAAAACCTCTTCCTGCACCAGTGACAATAATAACTTTTACATCAGAATCTTTCGCAGCGTCATCTAATTTCTCTCTTAGTCCTGCCCTGATCTCATCATTCACAGCATTGAGTCTTTCAGGTCTGTTTAAGGTAACTATCGCTACACCATCTTTTACTTCATAAAGAACCGCATTATTCATATTTTTCTCCTTTTAGGCTGTCGACCCGCCGTCTATGACAAGGGTGTGACCATTAACAAATGTTCCTGCATCGGATGCTAGAAAAACCGCCGCTCCTCCTATTTCGTCTGGTTCACCAATCCTTTTGAGAGGACAAGTTGCTGTTGATTGTTTGAGAATTTCAGGATTTTCCCAAAGTGCTCTTGCAAAATCTGTTTTAAATAGTCCCGGAGCTATAGCATTAGTTCTGACATTTTGTGGACCAAATTCAGCAGCAAGATTTTTCACTAGCATGATGTCTGCTGCTTTTGAAATATTGTAAGTTCCTATGACTGTACTAGATTTCAGTCCACCAATAGAAGAAACAATTATTATGCTTCCATCTTTTCTCTCGGTCATCTCAGGTATGACCATCTGACATAATAAATGATTACTTTTAATATTGTTGTTCATTACTTTATCGAAAGCATCTTCTGGAATATCCATCATTGAACCAAAAAAAGGATTAGACGCTGCGTTACAAACCAAGATATCAATTTTCCCTAGCTGCAATCTCGTTTCATCTACAAGCATCTGCAAAGCTGCTTTGTCCGATATGTTACAAGGTATAACTATTGCTCCACCTTCAGAATCTGAACAAGCTTCATTAATTTCATCAGCAACTATCTGACAAGCATCTGCTTTTCTACTTGATACGACAACTTTGGCACCGTGCAGTGCCATCTGCATAGCAATTGATTTACCTATTCCTTTGGATGAACCAGTAATAATTGCTGTTTTTCCTGTTAAATCAAACATAACTCTCCCTATTTAAGAAGGGAATACTTTAGAATTAATTAGTCAAAATTACTATAGATAAATTAATCATTTCGTTTGATAGAATACTTCAATGATAAGAAAAGCTATTTACTTCGTTTTATTTCTCTTTCTTATATTTTCATTTTTTGTTTACCTCATTTCAGAAGGTCTTCTCGGAACCTATGAAACGAATAGACCAATCAATACTAGTCCTCAATCTCCAGATTTCTTGATTGAAAAGGCTCAAAATCAATTAGAAGCTAAAGGTGATCTAAATATTAATAATGAAAAGATTATCTTGTTTGGGGATTTACATGTTCACACAACCTATTCGTCTGATGCTTTTCTTTTAAGTCTACCCATGTTGTCAGGTGAAGGTTCTATGCCTCCATCTGATGCATGCGATTTTGCAAGGTTTTGCTCTAGTCTAGATTTCTATGCGAATACCGATCATGCTGAAGATTTAACTCACATAGATTGGCAAGAAACTAAAGATGCAGTTCGACAATGTAATTTAATTTCTGGCGATAATGAATCTCCAGACACCATAGCTTTTTTAGGATGGGAATGGTCACAAAATGAGGGCTTTGGTATATCGCATTATGGACATCGGAATGTAATTTTGAAGAGCCTTTTCGATGATGAGATTCCTGCAAGGCCAATAGCATCAACTTCTGGCGGTTTTATGGATATGCCACAGTCGGTAAGAGTAGGACTATCGGGCATGCGGTCATTAGATACCAGAATACATGACCTAATGAGATTTATAAAAGATGGTCGAACGGTACCGTGTCCCAGTGATGTTCCAGTCAGAGACTTACCTCTAAATTGTAAGGAATATGCAAAAGATCCTGGCATCTTATTTGATAAGCTAAATGATTGGGGACATGAAGTCATCGTCATTCCCCACGGTACATCTTGGGGAACGTATACACCCGATGAATCGGATTGGAAAGATCAATTAAACGACGATTTTCATGACCCAAATTTACAAAATCTTGTAGAAATTTATTCTGGTCATGGAAATACAGAAGAGTATAGGTCATGGAGAAGTGTAACTTTTGATAGTAATGGAAATGTTTCCTGCCCAGATCCAACAAAGAGTTTTACTCCAGGTTGCTGGCAAGCTGGACAAATAATAAAAGAAAGATGTGAGACAGAAGGAGAATCAGCACGAATATGTAAAAAACGTTCGGAAGAAGCCAAGTTAAATTATGCTTTGGAGAGCTTTGCAGGTCAGTCTGTCATAGTAGGAGAAGATCCTTCTGAATGGTTGGATTCAAATCAATGCCAAGATTGTTTTCTGCCTCCTTTTAGTCATAAACCAAAAGGTTCAATTCAATATCTATTGGCCTTGCAAAATTTTAATAAAGACGACCGAGTAAGTAAGTTTAGATTTGGTTTGGTTGCCTCAGGGGACAATCATAATGCTAGACCTGGAACTGGATACAAAGAAATAAATCGACGGGAAATGACGGAAGCCGCTGGTCCTGCTGATCCAAGTGGATACCTTTTAGGTTTTAGAGAAGGTGATGGTCCCTATGGAGAGTCAGTAAGAAGAAATTGGACTAGACAAACTCTACCACCTGGACCAATAGAGATGGAAAGAACTTCATCTTTTTTCTATACCGGTGGTTTAGTAGCTACACACTCCCAAGATAAATCTAGAGAATCAATATGGAACTCACTTAAAACAAAAGAAGTTTATGCGACGAGCGGAACTCGGATTTTATTGTGGTTTGATTTATTAAACTCTGGTGAGGGTATTATTCCTATGGGCTCTGAAACAAAAATGAAAACTAATCCAAGATTTATCGTTAGAGCAGCTGGATCATTCAAGCAAAAACCAGGTTGTCCAGAATATGCAATTAGTTCGCTCGGCAAAGAAAGGATCACTGATCTGTGTAGAAACGAATGCTACAACCCTTCAGATCAAAGAAAGAAGATAGATCGGATAGAAGTTGTAAGAATTCTTTCTCAATTAAATGAAAATGAAGACGTATCGGATCT
Organism: uncultured SAR86 cluster bacterium; assembly: GCA_902542325.1. GTDB lineage: Bacteria > Pseudomonadota > Gammaproteobacteria > Magnimaribacterales > Magnimaribacteraceae > Magnimaribacter. The sequence continues at coordinate 53,276 of CACBUE010000005.1, forward strand.
TATTCAGGATCCGTGGAAAGTTCATAAATGTAATGATAGCGAGTCATGTGAATTTACATTTGTTGATAATGAATTTGATCAGTCCGAGCGAGATGTTGTTTATTATGTAAAAGCAATTGAAGAAACTTCTAAAATTATCAATGCAGGTAATCTTAGGTGTGAATACGATGAGTTTGGGAACTGCAAATCTGTGAATATCTGCAGTGGTAGTTCAATGCTTACGCCATACGAAGACGATTGTCTCTCTGAAGAACAAGAGAGAGCCTGGTCCTCACCAATATTCGTTGATTATAAAAAATATTGATGAGGATATAACTTATTTACCTTTCCAGTTGGGAGCACGCTTTTCAGCAAATGCTACCGGACCTTCAATGAAGTCTTCGCTCGTGAATAAATCGTGCACAGCAGTATATTGGCCTTTCATCGAGTTCTCCAAACTTGCATCGTTTAGACTTTCATAAGCAACTTGTTTTGTTGCTCTAATGGACATTGGCGAACAGGCTTCTATTTGTTTTGCCCAGTCTCTTGCTCTATCCATCAAATCAGCCTGAGACTCTACAACTTCATTTACGATACCAAGTTCTTTCGCTTCCGCAGCTTCTACATGTCTACCTGTAAGCATCATTCCCATAGCATTTTTCATACCTATCTGTCTGGGTAATCTTTGCATACCACCAGCTAGAGCAGCTAATCCAACTTTAGGTTCTGGTAAAGCAAACCTTGCATTAGAAGAAGCAATAATGAGATCACATGCAAGAGCAATTTCCATTCCTCCTCCCATAGCAACACCATTTACTGCGGCAATTATTGGTTTATTCAAATTAAAACGACTGGTCAGACCGGCAAAACCAGTTTCAGGCATTCCAGACCTATCTCCACCAGAGGCCTGGTATTTTAAGTCATTGCCAGCTGAAAATGCTCTATCACCAGCACCTGTAATAATACCCACCCAAAGATCTTCATCATTTGTAAATTCACTCCAAACCTCATCAAACTCTCTATGCGAAGGAGGATGTAATGAATTCATTACATCAGGTCTATTTATAGTGACTTCTAGAATATGTCCGTTTATTTCCGTAGTTAGAAATTCGTAATCAGTTTTCATAATATCTCCCTTAAATTTTTGATAAAGAATATCAGGCATTGAATGATCAGTCATGTTTTATAAGTTAAGATTCACAGCAGTGAGTGAATTAACAATAGGAATACTTTTGACAGATCATGTTTTAGAGGATCTTCAAGTTAAACATGGAGATCAAAATGACTTTTATGACAAAATCTTCACTGAAGCAGATCCTAATATAAGACTTAAGATTTATGACGTAACTGAAGATGTATATCCTGAGGATATAGATGAATGCGATGGATATTTGATAACGGGCTCTAAATTGAGTGTTTATGATGATGTTAAATGGATTAGAGACCTGGAAAGTTTTATTTGTCTCCTTAATGACAAGAAAAAATCTTTATTGGGTGTTTGCTTTGGTCATCAACTCATAGCCAAAGCTCTAGGTGGAGAAGTTAAGATGGCTGAAGTAGGGTGGGTTTTAGGACTTCAAGAATATACATTCCATGATCATTTTCCTTGGCTTGAAAATCTAAATAAAGATATAAAACTTATCCACTCACATCAAGATCAGGTTGTTAATCTTCCTGAGGGAACGACTTTAGTAGCCTCTAATGACTCTGTTCCTAATGCGATGTATTTTATGGGCGATCATATAATGTCTATACAAGGACATCCTGAATTCACAAATGAGTATGCTTATGACGTCGTTTGTAAGAGAAGGGATCTTATAGGAGAAGAAAGTTTTCAATCCGCAGAGCATAGTTTGTTAAATGAACAATCTAATTATCTGGAAGTAACTAATTGGTGGATAGATTTCTTTAGATATCAGTTCAAGTCTCAACAGTAATTCTTTCCATTCTTCTAAGTTGAGGCCAATAGTCATTAACGGGTTTATGGAGAACAGATCTATTATCCCAAAAAGCTATGGAGTTATTTTCCCAAGAAAATCGATATTGATATTTCTCTTGATGAATATGATCAAATAAGAAATTTAAAATCGAACCTTCAGCATCATCTCCTTCAATATGCGAAGTGAAGAGTCTATTAACGTAAATTACCTTTCGTCCGGTAACAGGATGTCGTTTGATTACAGGATGGGATATGGGTGGATTTTCTTTAAGAGCATCAGCTAATCTTTCACGGCCACCTTCTTCTTCAAGACTTTCTTTAAAACCAAATTCAAAGCTATGAATAGCATTGATCTCTTCAAGCCTTTCCTTCCATTCGTGCGAAAGATCATCATAGGCTTTAGATAAGCTTGAGAACATTGTATCTCCTCCAGTCTCAGGAATAATTTTGCCAATTAATATACTTCCTAAAGGAGGATTTTTTTTAAAGGTCATATCGGTATGCCACTCCTCAATCTTAGATGGATTTTCTTCATTATTTTCAAGGATGGTAATTTCTGGAAAACCTTCTACCGTAGGGTATGCTGGATGAGTCTGTAAGTTTCCAAAAAAAGAAGCAAATCTCTTATGATCTTTTGGACTTATGTTTTGATTTCTGAAGAAAAGAACTTCATTTTCAGCTAAACAAGAAAGTAATTCTGTTGATGTTTCTTTAGAAATCATAGAGAGATCTATGTCTTCTATGTAAGCACCCAGTGCTTCGTCTTTTTTAATTACTTTGAACATAATTTAGGTTAGGTTATCAGAAACAGGCAATAATTTATAAATATGAACCTTGTTTTAACAAGACACGCTAAATCTAGTTGGGATAATTTGAATCTTACTGATCATGACCGCCCTTTGAGTAGAAGGGGAAGGGAAGATGCAAAGCTTATAGCTAAATATCTGGCTACTTATGAATATACTTATAAAACTATATTGTGTAGCACATCAAAAAGAACCTCTGAGACGCTAGAGATTTTCTTAAACTATATCCACAAAGTGGATCAAGTTAATTACTTATCTTATTTATACCATGCTTCAGCAGAGACTATAAGAAAGGAGATCATGACACTAGACACAGGCGGAACATATATGATTCTAGGACATAACCCTGGTATAGAAGTTTTTTTAAGAAATCTTAATAACGATAGTTCTTTGAAAGCTCCAACATGTTCAATAGCTTTATTGTCTACCGTAAATAATTCCCTACGACTTAATAAATTAATCACACCAAAGAATTTAAAGTCACAATAAAACTCTTTACAATGTCACACAAATGTCATATAAAAGACACATATGTCACAATTATGTAACATATAAGGAGTAAATATGAAATTAATAATGAAATTAATAAGCTTAAGTCTAATAATGATTTCTTCTTACACATTTTCAGAGTCCAATCACGGATCTCTTTTTTCTTTTACAGAAAATACGATAGAAATCAAAGGAACTGCTCCAAATATAATATTTTCAAGCAATGAACAGATAGGCGAAGTGTGCTCAGATGAATTGATTGCTTGCTTTAGGTCGGATCAACCTTCAAACATATATATTCAAGCAGGACTCGAGGTAGACTTAATTAATGCTACTTTAGTTGGTCTTATGTCCGATTATTTACAATTTAATGCAAATAAAAATATAGATAATCTAAAGAGTTGCAATGCTCAAGTAGACTATCTTTTAAGCTCATTTAAGGTAAATAAAGCCAAGATATATAGAGCTACAGCTTGCGGAAGAAAAACAATTTCAAATAAAGAGATGGAAATTCTTCTAGCATCAAAATAAATTTCTTGGGGAGAAAAAAAGAGGGACTTGATCCCTCTTTTTTTTACTTAGTTGAAACTAAAGTTACACTAAAATGTAATATTTTATCCTGATAATACACAATATATAGTGCTAGATTTTTAATACGTCACTATATGTTGTATAAATGAATGAAGTAATAAAACTAATTCAACCTAAACATTATAAGACTATTTGGCTTAGCGACATACACCTAGGCACCAAAGGATGTCAGGCAGAGAAGTTGCTAGACTTCTTATACGAGAATAGTTGTGACACATTATACTTAGTTGGAGATATTATAGATGGTTGGAGATTAAGCCAGAGTCTTTATTGGCCTCAGACCCACTCAAACGTAATTAGAAGATTTCTTTCTTTCTCTAAACAAGGAACCGAGATTATCTTCATAACTGGTAATCATGATGAATTCTTAAGATCATTTTCACCAATTAATCTAGGAAATATCAAAATCATTGACGAGGCAATTCACACCACTTGTGATGATAGAGAATTGTTAGTTATACACGGCGATGAATACGATGTAGTCACTAAATATAGTAGATGGCTGGCAGTATTGGGATCTGTGGGATATGAATTTTTAATGGCCTTTAACAGAGGATGGAATATTTTACGCAGATATTTTGGTTATAAAAATTATTGGTCACTTTCAGCTTATGTCAAGTTCAAGGTAAAGTCAGCTGTTAATTTTATTAGCGACTTTGAAGAAACATTAGCCAGTGCATGCAAAAAACAAGGTTATGATGGAGTGATTGCCGGTCATATACACCATGCAGAAATTAGAGAAATTGATGGTATCCAATATATGAATTGTGGAGATTGGGTAGAATCATGCACTGCTCTTGTAGAGAAGGAAGATGGTGAAATTTGCATTATTGATTACGGCAATAAAGTAAATGAAAATGATAAAGAAAATCAAATCGAAGTAGCATGAGAGTAGTTATCGTGTCAGACGCATGGTATCCACAAGTCAATGGCGTCGTTACTACTCTTTCTCAGCTTAAACAGAATTTAGAAAAAAAAGGATACATTGTTGATCTCATAGAGCCTTCTTTATTTAAGACAACATCAACAACTATTTATCCCGAAATTTCTCTTTCAATGAACCCTTGGAAAATAAAAGAATATCTAGATACAGAATTTGATTATTTACATATAGCAACAGAAGGACCTTTGGGTTTCTTTGCTCGAAGATTTGCCAACAAACATGACTTAAATTACACAACAGCTATTCATACTAAATTTCCAGAATATTTAAATAAAATGATTTTCTTGCCGGCTGCTCTTACTTACAAATATCTCAGATGGTTTCATAAGAACTCCACCGCAGTATTGGTTAATACTAATTCTCAGATAAAAGAACTTAAAAGCAAGAAATTTAAAAATCTCAAACTATGGAGTAGGGCAATTGACAAATTGATTTTTTACCCAAGAGAAAAAAAATGCGCAGATAACTATTTGCTTTATGTTGGAAGAGTATCTAGAGAAAAGAATTTAGAAGCATTTCTCAATCTTCCAACCCATGAAATCAAAGTTGTTGTTGGCTCGGGTCCTATGCTTGATGAATATAAAACAAAATATAAGGACATAAAATTTGTAGGTCCTAAATTTGGTAACGACTTGGCTCAATTTTATTCAGATGCTTCTGTATTTGTCTTTCCTTCAATGACAGACACCTATGGAATAGTTATGATAGAGGCTATGGCTTGTGGCACACCTGTGGCAGCCTTTCCCGTGACTGGCCCTATTGATGTTATAGAGCCCAACCTTAATGGTTCTGTCAATGAAGACCTGGAAAGAGCAGTTTCTCGAGCAAAAGTAATTTCTTCTCAATCATGTATAGATTCAGTTAAAAATCTATCTTGGGACAGTGTTACGCAAACTTTCTTGGATACCCTTGTTCACTGCAAATCTAATCAAGAAAAAATAGTTCAAGCATGAAATTAACTGTAGTTGGATCAGGTTATGTTGGGTTAGTTACTGCTGCATGTTTTAGTTTTGCTGGTCATGACGTTCTTTGTGTAGAAAAAGATAAAAAGAAAATTAGTTCCATCAAAAAAGGCAATCTACCCTTTTATGAACCAAATCTTGAAAACCTGGTTAAAGAAGGGATAAAAAATGGCAGATTAATTTTTTCTACTGATCTCTCTCTTATCAATGAATTTTCTGAAAGTGTTTTTATTTGTGTGGGTACTCCCAGTAATCCTGATGGATCAGCAAATATCAACTATGTTAAGAAATCTTTGAAGCAAATATTACTAATAGATAATTTAAAATTAGAAGATATAGTTATAAAGAGCACAGTACCTCCCGGCACTGCAGATAGACTTTCTAGTGAAATATGTGAAAAAAGAAATATAGACTTGGTCAGTTGTCCTGAGTTTTTACGGGAAGGGTCCGCTGTTCAGGATTTTTTGAAGCCTCAACGAATTATACTAGGACTACATAATCAACGTAAAAGGGATAAATTCCGCAGTATTTTTTCCCCATTTAATAGGAAGCAGGACAGAATACTTTTTATGGATCCTGTATCTGCTGAACTAACCAAGTATGCATCAAATGCTATGCTAGCAACCAAAATCAGTTTTATTAACGAACTGTCTAGATATTCAGACCTTAAGGGAGCTAATATTGAAAAAGTCAGAATGGGAATGGGTTTGGACAGCAGAATAGGATTAGAATATTTATATCCTGGATGTGGATTTGGAGGTTCTTGTTTTCCTAAAGATATCGATGCTCTGATATCTTCCGCAAAAGAAGCTAACCTTAATCTTGACCTTATTAAGGCAGTAAAGAAAATAAATCAATCTCAGCCAGACTATCTTATTGATAAACTTTCAGACCATTATGACAATCAATTAAATGGTAAGACAATTTCTCTATGGGGGCTTTCTTTCAAGCCAAACACAGATGATATGAGAAGTGCACCCGCACTAAAGGTTATTTCCAAACTTGTAGATTTAGGTTGCTTCTTGAAGATATATGATCCCAAAGCGATGGAAAACTTTAAGAATTCTCCACTTCATACCCCTAATACATTGTTATGTAATTCTGCATCAGAAACTCTTGAAGGATCAGATGGACTTGTAATATGTACAGAATGGAGAGAGTTCTTTCAAATTGATTTAAATGTCTTTCAAAGAATGAAATCAAAAGTAGTCATTGATGGCAGAAATATCTATCCTCTTGAAACAATGAAAGAAAATGACATAATCTACTATTCTATCGGCAGACCGTTTACAAATATTAAGCAAGGAAACATTGAATTAAAAGCTAGTTAATATGAAAAGAGGAATTACTTTTGGAGCTTTTGATTTATTCCATGCCGGACATGTCCTTATGCTGAAAGAAGCCAAATCTGTTTGTGAACATTTAATAGTCTGTGTACAAACTGACCCTAGTCTAGATAGGGCAACAAAAAATACACCTGTTCAGTCAATTGTTGAAAGGCAAATACAAGTTTCTGCCTGTAAATATGTTGATGAAGTCATAATTTATGATACTGAAGCAGATGTACTTGAAATATTAGAGACTATGGATTGGGATATAAGAATTATAGGAGATGAGTATAAGAACAAAGAATTCACTGGTAGAGATAAATACTTAGATCAATGCTACTTTAATCAGAGAACCCATTCCTTCTCAAGTTCTGAATTAAGAAAAAGAGTAGCTGATAAACATTTTAGACCAAATTAAGTCACAGAAAATTAATACATAATTTTCGTATTTGTCACTTTGTGACACTATAATTGGTAGATGTCAAAAAATATTTTAATTGTAGAGGACGAACCTGATTTAAGAACAACTCTTGAATTTAATTTAAAGTCAGAAGGATATAAAGTTAAGTCTGCTGCGGATGGTGAAGCCGCAATCAATGAAATTGTAAAAAAAGTACCTGATCTTGTGCTTCTTGATTTAATGCTACCTGACATGTCGGGACTTGAAATTTGTAAAAAAATTAGAAATGAGTCTTTTAGTGATCAAGTGTCTATCATCATGTTGACTGCAAAGGGAGAAGAAGTAGATAGAGTTGTGGGATTTGAACTAGGTGCTGATGACTACGTAGTTAAACCTTTCAGTGTTAGAGAGCTTATGTTGCGAATTTCATCTATCTTAAAAAGAGGATCAGAAAAAAATACTAGTAAAGAACAAATTTCTATTGGTGATGTAGAAATTAATTTAGCATCACATAGAGTTTTTATAAGTGGTCTTGAAATTGAACTTACTGCAAAAGAGTTTGAATTACTTAAATACCTGGCGGAACGTAATGGAAGAATTCAAACCAGAGAAGTATTACTGGAACAAGTGTGGGATTATAACAATTCAGTCACAACCAGAACTGTGGATACTCATATCAAAAGACTTAGATCTAAAATCGGTGATGTGGGATCAAAAATAGAAACCGTCAGAGGTGTAGGTTACCGCTTTAATTACGTCGTATAATCTATGAATGGATATTAGATGGAGGATCTTCTGGTCTACTTTTTTGCTTACATCGATGACTGTTCTCAGTCTAGGATATTTACTCCTAGAGAGAACAGGTGATTATTTATTAGAACAATTAGATTCAGAACTTACTTCTGAAGCAAAGGGCGCAATTTTTATACTCTCTAATCCAGATTATAAAATTTCAAGTTACCAAACACTTTCACGTCAGCTCTCAGATTCCTATGGGTTTAGAGTTTCTTTGATCAAATCAAACGGTGAAGTTGTAGGCGACTCAGATGTGGAAGAAGAAGATCTTAGGAAACTTGACAATCATTACAATAGACCTGAAATTCAGGCAGCTATTATTAATAACATTGGTAAAGCAACTCGTTACAGTAATACCTTAAAAACAGATATGAGGTATCTTGCTTTAGCATCAAATAAAGCAGGAGACATAAACTTTGTTAGATTCGCCGTTCCATTATCTGAAATAGATGCCACATTACTGGTTCTGCAAAATTCTATATACGGTTTTTTATTTGTATCCCTATTAATTGCTGTGCTTTTAAGTTATTTATTATCTAGATTTCTAACGCTTGAGTATATTGAATTGATATCAAGTGCTAGAAAATTAGCAAAAACAAGTGGCATGAAGGGGTCGAAAAGAGCTGCAGTAGAGCAAATAAGTTCTAATTTAATTGAAATCCAGGGAGCACTTAAGAACGAGTTTACTGCTATTGCCAATGAAAGAAATCAGTTTGGAAATGCACTTGAAGAAATGGGACAGGGTGTAATTTCGATTAATAAAAATGGAATAATAGAATTAACTAACCCAGCTGCCAGTAAACTGTTAGGTCTAGATAAGCTATCTATAGGAGATTCTTTTATGGAAAAGGTCTCAATATCTGGGTTACAAGACCTAATACAAGAAACTACTTCTTCAGAACCCGGATTAGATGAGATAGAAATACACCATCCCTTTTATAGAGCTTTTATTGCAAGCGCCAGTTTCAATCCAGATACAGAAGAGTCTTTACTCGTATTTTCAGATATTACTAGAATAAAAAAACTTGAATCTGCCAGAAGTGACTTTATAGGTAATGTATCTCATGAGCTTAGAACCCCTATTTCAGTGCTTCTAGCTTCATCAGAGACTATTCTTAATGCTGACATAAAAAAGGAAAAAGATCTAAAACAATTTATTAAAGCTATACACCGAAATTCCGAAAGACTTAAAAATTTAGTAGATGATCTTCTGCATTTATCGCGTATAGAGGGTGGCAGTCTTAATATGACTATCGAGAAGATAAATCTTGATCACATAGTTGAATCAACCATATTAAATCTAGAGCAAGAAGCTCTCAGAAAAGATATAAAAATCGAATCTCTGGTCGATAAAAGAATTGAAGTATTATCGGACTTTATTTCTTTGGATATTATAATTTCTAACTATTTAAATAATGCGATAGCTTATTCTCCGAATAATTCAAAAATCACAATTTCTGCAGAAGAGGCATATGAAAAGATAAAGTTATCTGTTAAGGATGAGGGAGAGGGAATCCCTGAAAATTATCAAGATAGAGTTTTTGAAAGATTTTTTAGAGTTGACAAAGGAAGGTCTCTGAACCAGGGCGGTACTGGTCTTGGTTTATCCATAGTCAAAAATTTAGCTTCAACTCTTTCTTCTCCAGTTGGGGTAGAAAATCAAGAGCCTAATGGAGCAAGCTTTTGGATAGAGTTAGATAAATCAACTTAATTTATCATTAAGATATTCATAAGCCAGGGCATCACAAATTCCCCAATCTATGGCGAAAAGCTTATTTATATTTGAGTGCTTTAAAATATAAGAAAATATATCTGAAGCGGGAACAATTACATCTGCTCTATCTGCTGCAAGACCATATAGATTTACTCGATCAATAATTGGTATCTTAGATAAATTATTTCTAATTTCTTCAAATTTCTTAAGTTCTAAAGGACTATTTTTTTGTAATTCAAGAATTTTAAAAATTCTCCTTATATTGCCACCGATACCCACTAAAGCGTCTGCATTATTTTTTTTAACTATATTCAAAAAGGCTTTTAACTTTTCCCATTCTTTTATGCTGTCTTTACCTTTCATAATTCTCACAGCACCAAGATCAAATGATTCATAAAACTCTTCGGAGCTATTGCGCATATAAATTTCCGTACTGCCTCCTCCAACATCAACATAAATCGGTTTATTCAGATTTTCAATTTTTCTTGTATTAGCATCTTTAAGGTAATAGGCCTCTTGTTTACCGCTTAATATATTAACAGGTGTCTGACAGGCTTCTTCAATCTTGCTGCATACTTCAGTTCCATTTAGCGCATTCCTAGTAGCCGATGTTGCGCATATTCCAGCCCACTCTATTTTTCTTTTTTGCACTTTGTTTGTAAGATTTTTTAGTTCTTGAATAAGTCTTTTTTCCGATTCTTCTGAGATCCTATTTGTTTCAAATACATCTTGTCCAAGCCTAAGATTAATTCTTTTAAAGGTATCTAACTCTATTGGGTAAAGATTTTTTGAGGTTCTAATCCTAAATTGCTTGAACTTAATTGCATTTGATCCAATATCAACGGCAGCAATACGTTGGAAAGTTTTCTTTGATTTCAACTGGATTGGTTTTGTATGAGTTTTTGTAACAATTTAAACTGCTGATATGTGAGACCAGAAAATTCAATACCTTTATGCTCTATTCTGTGGTTATTTATACCTACATCCCATGTTTTGGGTTTGCTTAGTTTTTTTCCTTCATAGTCAATCTCATTTAAGAGATACCGTAAGGCTGTTAAGCGAGCAACCATTTTATTATTTGCATTAATTACAATCCAAGGACTTTGTTCATAAGATGTGTTTGAGAACATTTGTTCTTTAAAAAAAGAAAAAATCTCCCATTTGTCTGCCATTCTTAAATCATTAGGACTTAGTTTCCAGAGTTTCAGAGGATCAGTTTGTCTTTCGTTGAACCGTTTGCTTTGTTGTCTTTTTTCAATGGACAAATAGAATTTGATTAAAATAAGGTCGTCTTCAATATATGATTTTTCCCATCTTATAACTTTATTCATAAAATGGGTGTATTGTCTTTTAGAGCAATAACCCATAGTTATCTCAACCGTGGCTCTTGTATACCAGGACCTGTCAAAAAAAACTATTTCACCTTGTCTAGGCATATGTTTTTCATAACGTTTAAACCATTTTTTTGATTCATTTTCAGTTGGTATCCCTAAATGCACATACCTAAAATGATCAGGTATAAGATGTCTGGCTAGTAGGTTGATTGTGTCAGTTTTCCCAGCTGCGTCCCTTCCTTCAAAAACTACAGCGATCTTTTTCCCTTCTTTAATTGCCCAATTTTGAAGCTTAAGAAACTCAATTTGCAGGTTTCTTTTTTCTTTTCTATAAAGGTCGGAATTTAGTCTGTTGTATTCGGAGACGTCGTAGTTGATCATAATAAAATTGTGTGAATATTAAAGTAGGGTATGTAATAAATAAAGGCGATAAGTTATATTTCACATAATATAAATTGACACTAATAAATTTCTGGAGTGTGATGCCATAAAATGATTATTGAATTCGCTCTACCAATTTTAATTCTTACAGCGCTTGCCGGCTTGATAATGGCCTGGGGAATTGGTGCAAATGATGTTGCTAACGCCATGGGAACATCGGTAGGATCCGGCGCTATTACTCTTTCCACCGCCATCTTAATAGCCTGTATATTTGAATTCTCGGGAGCCTTTTTGGCTGGTGGAGAAGTAACCTCTACGGTTAGAAAAGGTATTCTAGATCCCTTATTATTTCAAGATAATCCTGACCTGTTTGTATTTGGAATGATATCAGCACTGCTAGCTGCTGGAACATGGCTTGTGGTTGCTACCTATTTTGGATGGCCTGTTTCAACTACCCACACCATAGTAGGAGGTATAGTCGGTTTTGGAATATTGGGATTATCATTTTCAGCAATAGATTGGGACACGATGTCAGATATAGCTTTAAGCTGGCTGCTCTCTCCCCTCATATCAGGGACTATATCTTTCTTCATATATCTATCTATAGACAAATTAATTTTAAGAAATAAAAACCCAATTCAAATGGCACAAAGATATGGCCCAATATATCTTTTCTTTGTTGCCTTTATTGTCAGTATGGTGACTTTTACCAAAGGACTTAAGCATATTGGTCTAGGTTTAGATTACACAGATAGCATAATCTATTCATTTATCTTTGGTTTATTTATAACTTTTTTAGGTTTTGTATTTTTATCAAGACTAAGAAATAGTTCTATAGATCAAATTTTCGGAATACTTATGGTATTCACAGCCTGCGTCATGGCGTTCGCCCATGGTTCTAATGACACTGCTAACGCGGTTGGACCTGTTGCAGCAGTATTTTCGACTGTTATGAACGAAGGAGTATCTACAGAAGCGGCAGTATCAGTTTGGCTTCTGCTTGGAGGAGGAATAGGGATAGTTCTTGGTCTGGCAATGTGGGGCTATAGAGTTATTCAAACTATAGGAAAAGAAATTACTAAACTAACCCCTACGAGTGGTTTTGCTGCAGAGCTGGCGGCTGCTACTACAGTTGTTATCGCATCAGGTAATGCTATGCCCATTTCAACGACGCATACTTTAGTCGGAGCGGTGTTTGGTGTCGGCTTAGCGATGTCTATTAAGGATCTAGATTTCAAAGTAGTTGGTAAGATAGTCGCCTCTTGGTTAACTACTGTTCCAGCAGGAGCTATTATCTCAATGATTTTCTTAACACTTTTCAGATACTTATTCCAGATCTAGTTGTAACAAGAAGTTCACATAGTGACAGCGCAATTGTCACAACAAATCTAGAAAATGGGTGTTAATGGAGTTGTTTATGAAATATCTAAAGGTTTTGTCTGTTTTTTCTCTATCACTTTCACTTTTTTTTCCTAATTTCGTTTCTTCAGATGAAGATTCACAGCAAGCTGACGAAGAAGTTGTGGTTGTAGGCTCTCTTGCAAGTTTAAGAAGTGCTCTCAATAAAAAAAGAGATTCTGATAAAAATGTTGGTGTCATTGATTCTGATGCCTTAGGTAATTTTGCTGATATTAATGTAGCAGAATCCTTGAGGAGAATTTCTGGTATTTCGGTTGAAAATGATCAAGGTGAAGGAAGATACGTAACTGTAAGAGGTATGAACACTGATTTAAACGCAATGACTATCAATGGAGTCAGTACAGCTTCTCCTGAAGATAGAAGAGGAGTGATATTAGACGGTGTCCCTACAGATCTTTTAGACTCTATGACAGTTTATAAGACACTTACTCCGAACTTAGATGCAGATACAATTGGAGGAGCTATAGATTTAGAAACGATTTCAGCATTTTCTTACGGAACTAATTTTGTAAAATTTAAAGCAGAAACTTCTAGAAATGATCTTACCAAAGACAGCAGTAATCCTAAATTATCTGGTACATACACCACAGTTATTCCACAAGAGAGCGGTGATCTTGGAATCGCATTTGTCATCAGCTCCCAAGAAAGACGCATCAAGGCAGAAAATAATGAAACTGGTGGTTGGGGATCTACTTATGTAGATGATGACTATGAAATGCGTTACTACGATCTCACAAGAGAAAGAGACGGAATAGTTCTTAATCTAGATTATGTATCAAATTCGGGAAGTAAAACTTATTTACATCTTTTCCATAACGAATATGAAGATGTTGAATATAGGGCAAAGTGGGAAGTTAGAGATGTAATGGAAGAGTACACACCAACTATATCTGGAACTGTAGCGACATATGGAGCTTCTAGAATGGATACTGAAGGGAAAAATAGAACTGAAATTCGATCTATCGATAATTTAGCTATTGGTCATGAGACCCAACTTGCAAATGGAGGCTTTTTAGAAGTTCAAGTATTTAGATCTGAAGCAGAACAAGATGATACAGATAGATATAATTTAATATTTAGAAGTAAAGAAAAAGATGGTGTTACTACACTAGATACTGCTAATCCTCAGAAACCGGTTTTAGGACTTCCTTCTGAATTCTATGATGCGTCTACATTTCCAGGAAAGGCAGCAGAACAAGAATATGCCCTTACAGAGGATGAAGAGCAGGGCTTCAAAATTGATTATACCTATATGATCGGTGAAACAGTTGTGCAGACTGGTCTTAAGTATAGACAAAGGGAAAAGATAAATAATTACCAGTTTTGTGAGTACGACATGCCAAAAGATACCACATTGGCAGATTATGATTACCAAACAATAGGAAAGTATTTAGCTAACACACACGGACCAGCACCAACTTTTGAACAAGTCAAATCAATAGTCACAAATAACACTTCCGGAACAGTTACATTCTCAGACGGCACTACCTGTCCTGGGCCGGGTACTTATTTTAGAGGTATGGGTGGTGATGAAGAAGAAGAATCTATTCCAGCAGACTGGACAACAGAAGAAGACATCCTAGCCTTATATTTTATGGGTACGACTTTGTATGAAAACTCCACTTGGGTTTATGGTATAAGGTTCGAGGATACTGAAACTACCTACAAAGGTAAAAACTGGAATGATACCTACCTTGGAGATAATGAATTTGAAAATAATTACACCTTTGCAGCACCTTCTTTGAACATTAAATATGATATCTCAGATGATATGGTTCTTAGATTTGGTGCATTTAGATCACTTGTAAGACCTGGATTTAAAGAATCAAGAGCTGGTGCGATTATCAATGTTGAGGATAATGAAATAGAAGGTGGAAATCCTAATTTAGATCCTACCAAAGCCACCAATTTAGATATTTCGTTTGAATACTATATTGATGAGAATACTTTCTTAGGAATGGGTGCTTTCTATAAAAATATAGAGGATGCGATTGTAGAGGTTGAATCTCGTAGTTTTGCAATGCGAGGATCAATATGGGATAAAGCGGAAACTTATATCAATGCCGATGATAGTAGCATCAATGGCTTAGAGTTTTCATATCAAACAGCTTTTGATAACGGCTTCATTTTAGTTGCAAATTATACATATGCAGACGGTGAAACTGACTTACCTGCTGATGCTGCTGCAGGACAAAGGACTATTCCATACTTTAAACAAGTAGAAAATACATGGAATCTTTCTCTAGGCTACGACGATGGTCCATGGGATATTAGATTGGCCGCAACATACAGAGACAATTACCTTGATGAAGTAGGATCTAAGCCTCTTAATGATCGTTATACAGATGATCATATGCAAGTTGATTTAACTGCAAAATATAAAGTTAATGATTCTTTGAGAATAACGTTTGAAGCTATTAATTTAAATGATGAACCTGAGTATTATTACTTTGGTAATCCTTCAAGACTCTCACAATATGACGAGTATGGAGCTACTTATGGAGTTGGATTTAGGTATATCTTGAATCAATAGGCAACTTTCTTTAACATGAAACTCCTCTCTTTGAGGAGTTTCTTTTTTAAAGCTCAAAAAAAACCTTAATATGAAAAATATAATTTTTTTCCTTTTCTTCGTATCATTTACTTTGAGTGCTGCCATAGAAGATCATAAAATTTATCCTATTTATGAAACTGAACCAGTAAAAACATCGGGTGATGCTGCCGATGACCCGGCATTTTGGTTTAACAAAACAAATCCTGAAAAAAGTATTGTTTTTGGAACCGATAAGAAATCAGGTATTTACACTTACGACTTGTCCGGTAAAACATTAAATTATTTTCCCATGGGAAGGATAAATAATATTGATTTAAGATCTGATTATAGAATTCAAGACAGAACAGTCTCGTTATTGGCCGGTACAAATCGAGATCTTAATAGAGTTGATTTTCTGTTGATTGGATCAAATGGCAATGTTGTTGAGTATTATGATAACTCTTATCAGACTGAACTAACCTCTGTTTATGGTCTCTGTATGTTTAAAGATACAGATAACTCTAAAACTTTCATATTTGTTACTGATGAGATAAGTCTTGCAATATACCAGTATGAGATTCAATCCTTTGCTCCTATGTCTGCAAAATTAGTCAGAACAATACCTACTCAATCTGTATCTGAGGGTTGTGTAGTAGATGATGAGTTAAAAATACTTTATTTTTCCCAAGAAGACGAAAAATCTGGAATCTTCAAGACAACAGCAATGTCAGAAGGTGGAAATATTGAAACGGTAGATTTAATTAAACCATCTGGGAATATAACCGGTGATTCCGAAGGGTTAGCTTTAGTTAAATTACCTGATCAAACATTATTAATTTCATCCTCTCAAGATTCTAATGAGTATCTAATTTATACAACCGGCATGGAGAATCAGTACCTTGGTAAATTTACTATTGCAACTTCAACTATAGATGGAACAAGCGAAACAGATGGTATAGAGGCCTTTTACGGGTCATTAAGTCCTCAATTTCCTCTAGGAATTTTTATTGCTCAAGATGATGTAAACCTTGATCAATACGGTGAACCAATAAATCAAAATTTCAAATTTTCTTCTCTGAAAGATGCTATAGATCCTTTTATTAAATAGATAATAAAAGTCATGACCTTAACTCAAAGATAAGGCTAAAAATAGTGTAAAATTTGAACAGGAAAAATGTGCGGAAGATTTACACTTAGAAACTTAGATGATCTCAAGGCTAGGTATGGAGAAACGGATTTTAGACCTAGTTATAATGTTGCTCCTGGTCAAAAAATATTAGCTCTTACCGATAAATTCCAAACAATGGAATGGGGCTTCTCGCCTTATTGGGCTGAAAAGCCATTCAATTTGATAAATGCAAGAATAGAAACTCTATTTGAGAAACCATCTTTTACTAATTCCAATAGATGTCTTATCCCCGCAGATGGTTGGTATGAGTGGAAGCTGGAAGACGAAGTCAAAACACCATATTTTCATCATTTAAATGGAGATATCTTTTTCTTTGGTGGAGTCTTTGGAGGATACAGAGGGAAGGTGGGATGCGCTATAGTCACTAAAGATGCAGTTGAGTCTTTAAAAAATATTCATCAGAGAATGCCTTTGATTATTTCAAGACAACACTTTCAAGATTGGTTAAACGGAGACAATATTGACTGTTCAGATATTTTTTCTTCAAAAGCAATCAAAAATCATCCTGTTTCGACACATGTAAATAATCCATTCAGTGATGATCCAAAGTGTGTATTTCCCGTAAGCTAGTTATATTTAATATTTTGCCTTATTGAATTTTCATTAATTTTAAATAAAAGTTTCTTAATATTTATATTTTAGAAACCTGTTTGTCACTTAATACACAGAACCGACAATAAAAATATTTAATATCGTTTTCTTTTAGAGGAGACGTAATGAAAAGGAATTCACTATTAGTTTTTTTAACTTTCTTCCAACTTATTTTTTTTAATTACCTGAATGCAGAGGACTCAGAAGAGATGCTAGAAGAAATTGTAATTGTTGGAAAGCCAATAAAAACCAGTCAGATGGAGTCAATACAAGCTAAAAAAATCTCAGATAATATAGTGGAAGTAATCTCCTCAGATGATATCGGTCGTTTTCCTGATCAAAATATTGCAGATGCTCTTGGGCGAGTACCTGGAGTCTCTATTGAGCGAGATCAAGGCAGATCAAGATTTCTTAATTTTAGAGGAGCACCTCCTCGTTATACAGCCATAGCTTTTGATGGTATTGACATTCCAGGTACAGAAAATGGAAGAATTCCTAGATTTGATGCTTATCCTGCAGTTGTAACATCGCAAATTTTTGCTAACAAAGCAATTACTCCGGATATGACTGGAGAAGCTGTCTCTGGTTATATTGATATTAAAACTTTTTCACCTTCTGACATAGAAGGTTTTTCAGCTGCATTCGATTATGGTCGGGGAGAACAAGATTTAGGAGATGGAGATACTGAAAGGGAAAATTTACGTATTTCTTTCTCCAATGAAAAGTTTGGAATATTGCTATACAACTCTAGTGCCTATAATGAACAAATCACAACGAACCTTGACGATATGGAGTTCACCCTTACTGACTCTGGATACACTCCTACATCAAGCGGAAGTCTTGGAATTCGATTTAATAACTATTTGGTAGATTATGAAAATAAGGCAAATGGCGGATCACTTGAGTATTATTTCGATAATGGAAACAAACTATTCCTTAGATCAATCAGAACAGAATTCGAGGAAAGCCAACAGAGAAATTCTTGGTATTTAAATTTCGGAAGAGGCGCTGATGCAGCTGGTACTGAGCTTACTCCAGGCACTGGCACTAGTTTAGCTTTAGTGTTTCGATTAGTAGAGGATGGTACTTATGATAATTCTACTGAGATTGACACTTTAGGATTGGACTGGTCTATAGGGGATTGGATGTTGGACGCAAGATTTAGCCAAATTTCAATGCAATCAAAATACTGGCTGCCAATTCCTTACGGAGCTGGATCAACAGTTGCGTCTTACGATGTTACTAATCCTTTTGACCCTAGATTTACCTTGACTGAACCATTGAGTTCACTTGAGATTGATGCAATTTTTATCTACAACATCTATGGTGAAAGAGAGACTGAGAATGATCAATTTAAATTTGATTTAGAGAGAGTCAATAATGCGGGGGTATTTAAAACAGGTTATAAATATGATGTTAGAGATGCTTTGGGAGGGAATGCATTTGATTTAGATTTCGCATCTGCAGCAGCAGTAGATACATCTTCATATGACCAACCTACAAACCTCTGGATGCATGGTGATCAAAGAAATGATATCGGAGGTTTTTATACAGACAATAAAGGGCTAAAAAAAGCTCTGATTGATGCAGGCCTCAAACGACCTGGCATAGCTGATTTACCTTCCAATATTCTAGAAACCATTGAGGAAACCATGCACAGTGTTTATGCAATGCAAACCATAGATACAGATTATGGAAATATTATTTTTGGGGCTAGATATGAAGATACTGAGTTTGAAACTTCTGGATCAAGATTAGATGCTGAAGGGAATATGGTCCCTCAAATTCTTACTAAATCTTATTCAAATTTTTTACCTAGTTTTCATTTAAACTACAACTTAGATGACGACAGAAAATTACGCCTTTCGGCTACTACTGGTGTCAGCAGACCAACTTATACGGAAGCAAGGGCTTCAGCTACTATTGATCCAACAACTAGATCTATAAGCGGAGGTAATCCTGGTTTAGATCCTGAAGAGTCTTGGGGGCTTGATACTGCTTATGAGTGGTATTTCTCAGAAGCAAGTATTTTTGCAGTAAACATTTTTTATAGAGAAATAGATAATGTCATCGTAGATTCTAATTCAACCGTTGATGGCTCATTGTATTCCGATGTGGCTCCACAAGGAGAATCATGGACTTTGAGCGGAAGCGATAACGGAAGCGATGGAGAGTTGAAAGGATTTGAAATAAATCTCATTGATCGTTTTGATAGATTCTTAGAAGGTTTTTTCTCAGGTTTTGGTTATGAATTGAATTTAGCCTCTGTCGATTCAAGTTTTACTGCTCCAAATGGTGTGAGTTACGATTTACCGGGTACATCAGATTTTACTTACAACG